>NZ_CP084090.1:2013002-2684003 GCF_020217425.1 Halomicrobium urmianum | reverse complement strand
CGGGCGATCGGCCGGTTCGTGCAGAACACGTCCGCGCTGGTGCAGCAGGGTCCGCCGACGGAGACGGGCTCGGGGTCGCGCTCCGGCGCGGTGACGTTGTCGATGGGGTGGTAGGAGCCGAACATCGCCGGGCGGATCAGCGTCGCCAGCGAGGCGTCGACGCCGACGACGGTCGCCGCGGGCGCCTCCTTGATCGTGTTGACCTCCGTCAGGATGACCTCGGCGTCGGCGACGACGTAGCGGCCGGGCTCGAACTTCGGGCGCGCGTCGAGGTCGCCGACGGCGGCCTCGACCTTCTCGGCGACGACGTCCATATCGAGCGGCTCCTCGTCCTCGCGGTAGGGAACGCCGAAGCCGCCGCCGAAGTCGACGAACTCCAGGTCCTCGTCGCCCACCTCGCGGGCCATGTCGGCGACCTTCCCGATGGCGCGGCAGTGGTCGTCGAGGTCGTCGTGCAGGACGCCGCTGCCGGCGTGGGAGTGCAGGCCGACCAGGTCGAAGCGCTCGCGGACGTCCGCGGCGACCTCGGGCACCTGTTCGTAAGGGATGCCGAACTTCGCGTCCTTGCCCGTCGCCACCTTCTCGTGGTGGCCCGTGCCGATGCCGGGATTGATGCGGATGGCGACGCGGCCCTCGTAGCCCCGCTCCTCCAGGCGGTCGAAGGTGTCCTGCGCGCCCGCAGTGATGGTGAGTCCGGGGTTGTTCTGGGCGAGTTCGACGGCGTAGTCGAGGTCCCTGTCCGGCGGGTTGACGGCGGTGTACTGGAGCGTGCTCGGGTCGGCGCCGGCGTCGACCGCTCGCTGCAGTTCGCCCTTCGCGGCGCACTCGATGTTGGCGCCCGCGTCGAGCAGCGTCTCCAGAACGGCGTGGCCGGTGTGGGCCTTGGCCGCGTACATGACCTCGGCGTCGACGGCGGCGTCGAACCGCTCGTAGTTCTCGCGCACGCGGTCGAGGTCCAGCACGTACAGCGGCGTCCCGTGCTCCTCGGCCAGCGCGGCCAGGCGATCGTAGTCCCAGTCCGAGACGCGCCGGACCGGCGGCGAATCGTGGCTCATTGCCTCGTAGAGGGCGCGCGCGGCTAACAAGGGTTCCGCTCTGGGACGCCGAGGTCACCCGGTGCGGGACCCTCTCACGGCAGGTGGTCGTATCCCGCCCGGAAGCCCCCGGGCAACAGCTCCGGGCCGAACTCGTCCTCGCCGGGGTCGGCGTCCGTCTCGAACTCGGGGTTGGCCGGCTCGACGTCGCGGTTCTCCGGCGGCGGCGCGTCGTGCGCGTAGACGCTCTCCGGGTGGGAGTGGACCCACACGTGCAGCATCCACGGCGTCTGACAGGGGAACTCGGACACGGGCCCCTCGCCCGTCTGCTCCGCGGCGAAGAGACGGAACTTCCACCACGAGAGCCGTCCCGGGAATCCCACGTGGGCGTGCCAGGGGACGCAGGCGCCGTCGTCCTCGTAGACCGTCGGCGGCGGCTCGACCGGCTCGCCGTCGCGGGTGGCGACGTACATCACCCCGATCGGTCGCCACGACTGGTGGTCGACGAGGACCGACTCGGGCCGTTCCGGGTCGAGGACGGTGTCGTCCCCCACGTACTCCGGGCTGAGCCAGTGCGACCACCCCGTCGCGTAGTCGGCGGTGAGGAAGTCGAAGTACGGGACGAACCCGTCGTCGATCAGCGACCCCACCGTCGGGTACTGCTCGTGCAACGCCTCCGTGACGGACTGCTGGAGCGTCTGCGTCTTCGGGTGGTCGTCGTCGCAGACGGTCTCGATGGAGTCGTCGTAGTGGACCATCGACGGCTCGACGGTGCCTTCCGGACAGTCCCCGTGCGGCGTCGGCGTGTGATCCTCGTCGGCCGCCGCCGACCCCGCACCGAGACCGGCGAGCGTGACAGTCCCGCCCGCTGCCCGGAGTACGTCGCGCCGAGAGAGGGCCCCACTGTCGTCCCGATTCATGTTCTCCCTCCGCCCGCGCCGCGCGCCTCGTCATCGATCGGTGCGTGCATGGTGGCAACGAGTAGCAGGGGACGCAGCGGACTACGAAAAGCGCCGCCACTATCGAAATCCAAGCGGTAGCGATGGGCTATCGACCGTCCATCGAGTGGCCCTCATCAGCGCTCTATCCGGCCCGAAGGGGCGAGAAAAGACGCCGTAAGCGAAACGACGACACACCGACGCCGCTCGCGTATCGCCTCGCTCCGCTCGGCTCCCGGTCGCTATCCGAGGTTCCTCCCTGCGGCCGGAACCTCGCTGGCTTGCGGCTCCATGTGATCGCCGTTCGCCCGTAACGAGGTCGCTCCTTTCAGTCGCGACCTCCCTACTCCCGAAGCGCGTCCTCTCGCTCCGTCGCTTCCAGGGTCTCCGCTTCGACGTCCGTGGCGACCACGGCGGGCTTGTACGCGCCGCCCTCGAAGAGGTCGTGGTCGCTGACGCTGGACTCCACGAAGCGGGTGAACGCGCGGCGCTCCGGCGGCAGGTGGCCGTAGATCACTTCCTCCTCCACGAGGTCGTAGATCGGAATCCGGGGCGTCAGCAGCGTGTTCTCCCCGACGATCGAGCCCTCGCCGACGACGAAGCCGGAGGTGACCCGACAGCCCGCGCCCAGCGAGACGTCGTCCTCGACGATGACCGGGGCGTCCTCGACCGGTTCCAGCACGCCGCCGATCAGCGTGTTGGCGCCCAGCTTGACGTTCTCGCCGATCTGGGCGCAGGAGCCGACCGTGTCGCAGGAGTCGACGAGCGTGCTGTCGCCGACGTGGGCCCCGACGTTGACGAAGCTCGGCGACATCATGATGCAGTCCTCGCCGAGGTAGGCGCCGCGGCGGATCACGGTGCCGTCGGGCGTGTTGCGCGTGCCGCGCTCGGCGAGGTCGCCCGTCTCCCGCAGCGGCAGGACGTCGTGGTAGTCGACGCCGCCGTGGGTGCGGGCCTCCGTCTCGCGCAGGCCGAAGTTCAGCAGGATGCCCTGCTTGACCCACTCGTTGGCCTCCCACTCTCCCCCGGACTTCTCGGCGGCGCGGACCTCGCCCGCCTCGAGCGCGGCGAGGAACTCGTCGAGCGTCGCCAGGTGGTCGCCGGTGGCGTCCTCGGCGGTCAGCCCGTCCTGCTTGCGCTGCCAGAGGTCCTCCACGTCGGATTGCAGACTCATGGGGAAGGCGAGCGCCCGCTAGGTCAAAACGTCCCCGAAGTCGGGCGTGGCGGTCGATCCGTCCCGTCGGCGCGAGTCCGGTCACTCCCCGGCGACGACGCCGGTGAAGTCGTACCAGCCGGGGTCGCGCCCCTCGATCCAGGTCGCCGAGTCGAGCGCGCCGGCGGCGAACACGCCGCGGTCCTCGGCGCGGTGGGTCAGCGACAGCACCTCGTCGTTGCCGGCCAGGACGAGCTCGTGCTCGCCGCGGACGTCGCCGGCGCGGCGGGCGAAGACGCCGATCTCGTCGTCCTCGCGCGGGGCGTGGCCCTCGCGGCCGTAGACGGGCTCGACGTCGCGCTGGCGCTGGATCGTCTCCAGGATGGTTCCGGCGGTCCCGGACGGTGCGTCGACCTTGCCGTTGTGGTGGGTCTCCAGCAGTTCGAGGTCGTACTCCGGGAGCGCGGCGACGGCCGCCTCGACCGCACCGAGGAGGGCCTGGATGCCCCGGGAGAAGTTGGTCGCCTTGAGGACGGGGACCGTCTGGCTGATCTCGCGCAGGCGGTCGAGTTCGCCGTCGTCGAAGCCGGTCGTGCCGACGACGAGGGGGAGGCCGGCCTCTGCGGCGTCCTCGGCGACGGCCAACGTGGCCGCTGGCGCGGCGAAGTCGACCACGACGCCGACGTCGAACTCCGCGAGCGCCTCGCCGGCCTCGCCGGCGGGACGGATCGGGACGCCGCTCCGTTCGCCGGCCTCGCTGGCGAAGCCGACGACCACGTCCACGTCTTCGCGCTCCAGACCGCCGTCGACGGCGGCGCCGCCAGTGCGGCCCGTCGCGCCGTTGACCGCGACGCGGGTCATCGCTCCACCTCCGCGTACTCGTCCTCGAGGTCCTCGTCCGCCAGGTCGGCGAGGACGTCCTCGAGGTGGTCGACGTGCTCCTCGGAGAGTCTCGAGAGAGGCTGGCGGAGGTGCGCCGGGCCGTAGCCGCGGATCCGCATGGCCTCCTTGACCGGAATGGGGTTGGTCTCGACGAACAGCGCGCGAAAGAGTGGGCCAAGTTCGTGGTGAATCTCGCGGGCGCGCTGGAAGTCGCCGGAAAGCGCCGCGCCGACCATCGCGCAGGTGCGCTCGGGTTCGACGTTGGCCGCGACGCTGATGCACCCGTCCGCACCGATCGAGAGCATCGGCAGCGTCATTCCGTCATCGCCGGAGAGCACCGCGAACTCCTCCTCGCGCGTGCGCTCGACGATTTCAGAGATCTGGTTCATGTCGCCGCTGGCGGCCTTGTACCCCAGGATGTTCTGATGTGCGGCCAGTTCGACCGCGGTGTCGGGCTCGATGTTCTGGCCCGTCCGGGAGGGGACGTTGTAGACGATCTGGGGGCAGTCGACCTCGTCGGCGATGGTCTCGTAGTGGTCGACGAGGCCGCGCTGCTCGGGCTTGTTGTAGTAGGGGGAGATCAGCAGGAGCGCGTCCGCGCCGGCCTCGACCGCGCGCCGCGAGAGGGAGAGCGCCTCGCGGGTGTTGTTCGAGCCCGTGCCGGCGACGACTGGCACGTCGTCGACGGCGTCGACGACTGCTTCGACGACCTCGACGTGCTCGTCGTGGGTCATGGTCGCGGACTCGCCGGTCGAGCCCACGGGCACGAGGCCGTCGACGCCGGCCGCCTCCAGTCGCTGGGCGTCCTCTCTGAGCGTCTCGAAGTCGATGCTGCGGTCCGCGTCGTCGTGGAACGGCGTGCACATCGCGGGGTACACGCCGGTGAAGTCGATGTCCGTCATTGGTGTGGGTGTCGCGGTTACTGGTCGACGGTCCGGTGCGCGTCGGCAAAAGTGGTCCGACCCGGGACGGGGGCGCCACGCCCGCCACGAGTCTCAGAACGCGCGTTTCGGTTTCACCGGCGCGGACGCACCGCTCGCGGCCTCGCTGGCGCGAGCCGGTGCGTCACGTCGCATACGTGTGGAATCATGACGGTTGGACTTAGGCGTTGCGTTCCCGACGGACGGCGTGCCCGAACCGGAGCCGGCTGCGACGGCCCGTATCAGACCGTCGCGATGGCCTCAATCTCGACCTTGATGTCGACGGGGAGCTTGACGACCTCGACGGCGCTGCGGGCGGGATAGGGGTCGCTCATGTGCTCGCCGTACACCTCGTTGACGTCGTCGTAGTACCGCATGTCCGAGACGAAGACGGTCGTCTTGAGCACGTCGTCCAGCGAGGCGCCGCCGGCCTCCAGGATGGCCGCGACGTTCTCCAGCGTCTTCGCGGTCTGCTCGCCGACGTCCTGGCTGACCACGTCGCCGCTGTCGGGGTCGATCGGCCCCTGCCCGGAGACGTAGATCCGGTCGCCGTCGCGGATTCCCTGCGAGTACGGTCCGATGCTCTCCGGCGCGTCGTCGGTGGTGATCTCCTCCATGTCGGTGGTGATTGCCACCACGACACGAAAAAGCCACCGGGCCGGAGCCTCGTCGGCCGGTCGTCGCCGCTGAGCCCGAAGGACTTTGCCGCATCGCGCGCACGACTCGCGTATGACCGTGACACATCCGGGCCAGCGCGTGGGCGTCCTGGCCGACGCGCAGAACCTGTATCACTCCGCCCGGAGCCTCTACACGCGCAACATCGACTACTCGGCGCTGCTGGAGGAGGCCGTCGACGACCGCGACCTGACCCGCGCCATCGCCTACGTCATCCGGGCCGACGCCGACGACGAGGAGACCTTCTTCGAGGCGCTGGTCGACATCGGATTCGAGACGCGCATCAAGGACATCAAGACGTTCGGCGACGGCTCGAAGAAGGCCGACTGGGACGTCGGGATGAGCCTCGACGCCGTCTCGCTGGCGCCCCACGTCGACACCGTCGTCCTCTGTACCGGCGACGGCGACTTCGCCCGCCTGTGTCGCTACCTGCGCCACGAGGGCGTCCGCGTCGAGACGATGGGCTTCGCAGAGTCGACCGCCGAGGAGCTGATCGAGGCCGCCGACGACTTCCGCGACCTCAGCGAGGAGTCGGACCGATTCCTGCTGTAGCTCCGCGTCGGTTCACGTCGAAACGAGAAGGCGGCCGTACGAGCTCTCGTCGTTCACTACCCTCACGACCGGGCCGACTGCGGGCGGCCGCCCGGATACAGCGACGGCCGTCCGTATTAGACCGGCCGGGCGTCCTCGGAGGTCCCGACCAGCAGCGCGCCGGCCGCGAGCCCGAGGGCCGCGAACGACGCCACCACCACGGGCAGGGCGTCGACGAGCGGTGCGGTGCCCATGATGAGCGCCGTACTGACCAGAAGCAGGAGGGAGCCGACCATCACTTTCCGCGAATCCGTTGCCATTGTCGAACAAACGTAGATTTCCGGAGAATATAAAATTCCTCGGAATCGACCGAGAGAGGCACGTCATAGCATAACAGTGTCGGAGGGCGTCGCGGATGCGTGGCCTTTTGGCCGGGGGGCGCCTCCGACGAGCCGATGACCGACCGCGATCTGGGCCTGCTCCGACGCGCGGCCGACTACCAGTTCGGCGCCGGCGCCGGGGCGGCGCTGTTCGGCGACGGCGAGGACCTGAGCGTGAGCCACACGAGTTCGGGTCGCCCGCGACAGGTGACGGCCCCTGAGGGGCGGCTGGCGACCTACGCGACGGACGGCCGCTTCGTGCTCGGCGCCGCTGGCGGGCGACGCCTGCAGGCGGCCCACGAGCCGCCGCGCCACCGCGTCGTCGTGGGATCGGAGAGCGAGCCCTACGTCCGCGAGGGGCGCAATACATTCGCAAAGTTCGTGCGGGCGGCCGACCCCGGCATCCGGCCGGGCGACGAGGCGCTGGTCGTCCACGAGGACGGCGATCTGCTGGGCGTGGGCCGCGCCGAGCTACCCGGCGAGGCCATGCTCGACTTCGAGACGGGGATGGCGGTGAAGGTCCGCCACGGGATCGAAGCCGAGTAGCGCGACGAGAGGGGGCAGTCGGTCCGACTGCCGCGAGCGCCGCGGGTCGGTGTTCTTTTTGCCCAGGGCCTCGCAGTCCCGGGTATGTTCGGAGGAGGCGGCGGCGGTCTGAATCCGCGGAAGATGAAGCAGATGATGGAACAGATGGGCATCGACATGGAGGACATCGATGCCGAGGAAGTGATCATCCGGACCTCCGACGAGGAGCTGTACTTCGACGACGCCGAGGTCCAGCTCATGGAGGCCCAGGGCCAGAAGACCTACCAGGTCGTCGGGAATCCCGAATCCCGCGAGCGCGGCGCCGGCGACTCCGGCGGAGCCGACGCCGGAGCCGAGGGCGAGGAGAGCGGCGACGAGGGCATCCCGGACGACGACGTCGAACTCGTCGCGATGCGCGCCGACGTCGACGAGGACACCGCCCGGGAGGCGCTGGCCGAGACCGACGGCGACCTCGCGGCGGCCGTCGAGCGACTGGAGTGAGTGTGACGGTCGTCCCGTCTACGATTCGACTGTCACCATGAGCTATCTTTTCGTTCATCGAGAACGGGACCGCGAGCACCTGCTGTCGCCCGGCGACACCCTCGAGTCGGACCTCGGCATCATGGAGGTCCCCGACGATGTCGAACCCGGCGACGTCGTCGAGACGCACCTCGGCGAGGCCTTCACGGTCCGCGGCCTGCGCGGCCCGGACCTGTTCGAGCACCTCGAGCGGACCGGAGCGCCGATGATGCCCCGGGACGTCGGACTCGTGGTTGGCCGGACCGGCCTCCAGTCCGGCGACCGGGTCCTCGACGCGGGCACCGGAACGGGCGTGCTGGCGGCCTACCTCGGCCGCATCGGCGCCTCCGTGGTCACCTACGAGCGCGACCCCGAGTTCGCCGAGGTCGCCCGCCAGAACATGGCCGACGCCGGCGTCGCGGACGCCGTCGAGGTCCGGACCGGTGACGTGACCGACGAACTCGACGACTTGGGCCAGCAGTTCGACGCTATCACGCTCGACACGGGCGACGCGGCCGCCGTCGTCGAGCGGGCACCGGACCTGCTGGTGCCCGGCGGCTTCGTCGCCGTCTACTCGCCGTTCGTCGAGCAGTCCCGCGAGGCCGTCGAGGCGGCCCGCGAGGTCGGCCTCGAAGACGTCGAGTCCCTGGAGACCATCCAGCGCGAACTCGACGTCGGCGACCGCGGCACCCGCCCCTCGACACGGGGCGTCGGCCACACCGGCTACCTCACCTTCGCGCGCCGGCCGTAGATCGGTTGCGACGGCCGCAGCCGCGGCGAACGCCCGTCCTCGATTACTCCAGACCCGCGAACAGCTCGTCGTAGTCCGCGGGCGGGATCGGTCCGTCGAGGATCGGGTCGCTCGTCTCGCGGAGCCAGCCCCCGAGCCGCTTGGCGAGTTCCTCGCGGACCTGGTCGTACGCCTCGTCCGCGGCGACGTTCTCCTGCTCCCAGGGATCCGCTTCGAGGTCGTACAGCTCCTCGGACACGTCCGATGTCAGGCCGTAGCGGCCCCGAACCGCTCTCCCGGCCCGGCTCGCGAACACGTCGTCGGGCATGAACACGCGGGAGCCGTGCCAGAAGTGGCGCACGTACTTGTACCGGTCCGTCCTGATCGCCCGGACCGGGCTGTACGTGCCGTGCCAGGTCAGCTCCGCGAACGCCGCGTCGCGCTCGGCGAACGGCCGATCGTCGAACAGGGGGACGAGGCTCCGCCCCTCGACGTAGTCCGGGATCTCGTCGGCGACGGCGTCGATTATCGTCGGCAGGATGTCGACGTTGCTCACCAGGCCCTCGTAGACCGTCCCGGGATCGATCAGCGGCGGGTACCGCGCAAGGAGGACGCCCTCGATGCCGGGATCGTAGCAGGTGCCCTTCGCCCGCGGGAACGCGACGCCGTGCTCGGTCGTGAAGACGACGAGCGTCTCGTCGTCGATGCCGGCGGCAGCGAGCGCGTCGAGGACCGTCCCCACGCCATCGTCGAGGGCGCGGACCATGCCCTGCAGCGCCGCCAGATCCTCGCGAACCCCCGGATCGTCGGGCAGGTACCCCGGCACCTCGACGGCTTCCGGGTCCGGCAAGTCGTAGCGGTCGCCGAAGCCGTACAGCGGGTCGTCCCCGCCGTCGTCCTCGAGGACGCGGTGGGCCTCGAAGAACCCGATGGAGGCAAAGAAGGGCGACCCGAGCCCGTTCGTGAGGTAGGTCGCCACCGTCTCCGCGACGTCGCGGGCCCGGTTCGCGGAGTGGACGGCGGGCGAGACCCCCGGGGAGAGCGTCCCAGCGGTGTGGATCTCGTCGTACCCGAGCCGCTCCGGTTCCTCTGAGACGTGCTGGAGGCCGAACTGGTGGGTCTCGTAGCCCAGTTTCGACAGGCGATACGGGAGCGTCCGCCGGACGTCCAGTTCCCAGTCCGTGTGTGCGAGCCCCACGAGCCCGTGCTGGTGGGGGTAGAGCCCGGTGTGGAGGCTCCCGCGGCTCGGCGAGCACTGCGGCGCGGCAGTGAAGTGGTTCGCGAACCGGGCGCCCTCCGCCGCCAGACGGTCGACGTTCGGCGTCTCGACGTCGACCCCGTAGCAGCCCAGGTACTGGCCGAGGTCGTGACAGTGCAAGAGGACCACGTTGGGCCGGGCGTCCATGCCAGAAACGTTGGGTTCCTGACGTGTTAAACCCGTTCACGTCCGCCACGTCGAGGTGTGCCGGTCCGTCCGACGACGGACGTCCGGCCCGCCGCAGTCAGTGCGTCTGTGCCTCGCCCGCCGAGAGAAACGGCTCGTGTGGCTCCGCCGAGAGTTCGCCGTACTCGATCAGTCCCCGACACCAGAGGCAGACGGTGAAGGAGACCGGTCGACCGTCGCGATCGTACTCGGTCTCGAAGACCGGCGTCTCCCGCTCGCAGTGGGGACACGGGTGTAGCGTCGCACCGTTCTCGCGCATCTCCCTGCCGCTGCCCAGGCGGAGCGCGTACCATTTCCGGAGTGTGTGCAGAAGGCCCACGGAGCCGTTACGAGCGTCACGGGGGTAAGTGTCGCGCCAAATAGGTATGGCATCCCGAAATCGGGCCACACAAACCGCCGTACGGGCGTCTCGGCGATACCGAGTGAGCTGGAGAATCGCCGTCAGCTGGCGGTTGCGAAGCGAGGCTCCCGGGTCGCCGCTAGTGGTCGTCTTCGCGCCACTTGTGCTCGCACTCGGTGCAGGTGTAGAAGCGCGTCTCGGACTCGTCGGCGGAGCGGATCTGCTTCATCTCCCAGAAGGCGCGGTCGTTGCCGCACTCGGGACAGATGGCCTCCGTCGTCGGGCCCATGTCCTCGGCGTCGACCTCGGAGGTGTCCACGATCTCGCTCTCCTGCTGGCCCTGGGTCGTGACCATCGCGGCCTCCGCCTCGTCGTCGCGGGCCTTCTCGTAGCCGCAGCTCCCGCAGACCCAGGTCCCATCTTCCGTTTTCATCATCGAGCCGCATTCGTCGCAGAACTCCATCGTTGTTCCCCGTAAGCCGTCCCCGCAATTTAAATCACTGGATTCCGCCGGGCGCTCGCGGCGGGCGTCGGACGCCCGCTTCGCCCGCTGTCAGTCCACGTCGACGGCGTCGCCGGGCGACTGCTTCACCCAGCCCGAGCAGGCCTCCATGTCGTCCATCCGGCGCTCGTGAAGCCTGCAGTAGGGCGCGGGCTCGCCGTCGGCCATCACGTACTCGAAGTGCCGGCAGTTCCCGCAGTAGACGTCCGGCGTCCCGCTCTCAGCGGAGGCGTCGGCCGTCCCGTCCCCGGTCGAAGGCCCGGCGTTCGGCTCGACGATGCCGTTCGTGGCAGCTGAGCCGCCGTCGGCCGTCGCCGCGCGCCCCCGTCGTTCCCGGCCGGCCGATCCGGCCCGGTCCGACGCGGACCAACCGGAACCGGACTGGTCGTCCCCGTCGAACTGGCCCGACGTGGACCAGCTGTCGTCGGCCGGCTCCGCAGCGTCGTCCCGCCCGGTACGTCCCGTCGATCCGGTACCGGTGCCGGCCGTCGCGCCGTCGGTCGCCGCGGGCGCGCCCCCCGCCGACTCCGCCCCGGCCGCCGTTGCGCCGTCGGCGTTCGGCTCTCGGCGACCGGCCGCGTCGGCGCCCACCTCGCGGTTGGTCTGGGTCTCGACGGTGCCGTCGGGCTCGGAGCCGAAGAGACCGACGCCGCCGAAGCGGCCCAGCGAGCGGGCCTCTTCGACCAGCCGGATCCGGCCCTCGCGGGTGATCTCCATCCGGGCCGTCCCGCCGGGATCGTTGCGCGTCTTGAACGTGGCCAGCGCGACGAACAGGCTCCAGAAGATGGCGACGACGCCGAGGAAGTAGACGACCGCCGTCGCCAGCGCGAACAGCGGCTCGGCCTGGACCCACTGGTAGGGATACGCGTGCTGGAACAGGGCCACCCCGAGGACGGCGACGCCGGCCCCGATGACGGCGCCGGCGCTGACGGTCCGTCCGGCAGGCAGGACCGCGAACACGCCCAGCAACACCGCGGGCAACCCCAGGCCCGCGAGGATGCCCGCGATCTCGCGCCCCCCGTACCTGCCCATGGTCTCGACGCCGAACCCCGTCGTCGCCACGGCGATGGCGGCGACGAGCGCCCCCGTGCCGACCAGAAAGAGCCCGCCGCCGAGGAGCTGCTGGCGCCGGCTGGCGACGCGACCGACGCGACCCTCGTAGACGTCCGTGAGGCTCGTCATGGTCGCACGTAGCGCGGCACCGCTCAAAACTACCCGTCAGACGCGCGCAAGACGGCTCCGTGCGGGCGCGACGACCGCGGCGTTCCGAAAGCACTAATCACCGCCGCGGGGAACGCTCGGGCATGAGCGACGACGAGGACAGCGAGGAAGAGGAGGAACCCGCCGTCGAACTCGGCGAGGGCGACCCCGTCGCGGGCGCCCCCGTCGCCCGCGTGGCCTCGCGGCTCACCTGGGGCATCGAGAAGAACACCGTCGTCGACCGCGAGGGCGACGTCGAGATCCGCACCCCCGACGGCCCCCGCGAACTGGCGGACGTCCTCGCGGACGTCGACCTGACCTACTTCCAGTCGCGCCAGGAGTTCACGGGCGCCGTCCGCGACGTCATCGGCGACGGTCCGGTCCCGACCGAGAGCTAGTAGAAATTGAAACTCTTCACGCATCGAAGGGCACCCCACGTGCCTTCGAGTGTGTGATCGCGTTCGATTTCTACTACAGGCCCACTCGGGTACCTTTTGTTCCGCAGGGTGCTACCGTCAGCCATGGCGCTCCCAATCGACCCCACGCAGATCGGCGGCAGCGACGTCGGCGAGAAGCGCGCGACCCTGGAGATGGACCACGAGGAGGCGGTCGAGCACGTCCGCGAGGTGTTCACCGACGCTGGCTTCGGCGTCCCCGTCGAGTTCTCGCCCTCGGAACTGCTCAACGAGAAGGTCGACGCGGACCGCGACCCTTACTACGTCCTGGGCGCGTGCAACCCGCGGATGGCCGACCGGGCGCTGGACGCCAGCGAGAAACGCATCGGCGCGCTGTTCCCGTGTAACGTCATCGTCTGGGAGGAGGAACCGGGCGTCCAGACCGTCTACCATGTCTCGATCATGCGCATCGCCCGCCTGGTCAACCTCGCGCCGGACGACGACGAGTGGGCGGACATCGTCGCCGAGACCGGCGAGATGGTCGACGAGGCGTTCGCGAACCTCTAGCGGTCGTCGCCGGACCCGCGGGCGTCCAGTTCCTCGCGGAGTTCTTCGACCTCGCCTTCGAGTTGCTCGATTCGCTCCGACTGGTCGTCGGAGTCGGAGAACCACCGCTTGATACGGAGGGCGACGAGGACGCCCGCAGCGATGATCACTACCCAGATAAAGAGGACGAACAGTACGATGATCAGCTCCGGCGTACCGGGGAGTCCGATTTGCATACGGGATCGTAAGTTGCGGAAGCAAGAATAGATTCCGACGGCGGGTGACTGACAGGAATCACAACGAGCGCGTCTCGGTCAGAAGTCCGTGATCTGAGACTGGATCCCGGCGACCATGTCGGACTTCCGGCGGAGCAGGTTCATCGGGACGGGTAGCTGCCCGACGACGCCGTTGACGGCGTCCCGGAACGTCTCCGCCACGGCTGGCTGGCCGTCCGGGACGGTCGGCGTGTCCGTGCGCACGTCGTCGTCGAAGGCGTTGCGGACGCCCTCGCGGACCTGCCAGACGCCGACGGGGGCCCAGTACTCGTCGGTGACCTCCCGCAGCACGAGGCACTTGGCCTGCCGGTCACGCTCGCGGAGGTGCTCGAGGACGCCCAGCCGCGAGGCGTAGTAGGCGCCGGCAGTCTCCTCGACGTAGCCGGTGCGGCCCTCGTAGCCCTCGCTGGCGCTGGCGAGGTAGTAGTCGCTGCCCTCGGGGTTCCAGACGCTCTCGGGCGCTTTCATCTCGACCAGCTCGAACTCCCACTGGCCGGGCGAGAGGATGACCCAGTACCGGTTGCCCATGTACTCGTTGTACCAGACCTCGGTCTGGTCGATGGTGTTGCGGTTCAGGAGGCCGCCGCGGAGGTACTGGCCGACGGTGTCGTCGACGGCGGTGATCGACCAGCGCGTCGGGACGAGCTTGCGCTCGCGGTTCTGCCCGAGCGCGCCCGCCGAGAGGATGGTGTTGACCTCGTAGACGTCGAACCCGCGGCGGTAGAGGTAGGTCATCGCGCCCTCCGCGCGCCAGTCGTCGTCCTCCAGCGTCTTCTCGACGGAGCGGGGGACGTGGGGGTTCTCGGCGAGGTCCGCTTCGGTGGCACGGGCACGCGGCCCGGTCGGCGTCCCGATGTCGTCCAGCGTCAGGTCGATCTCGGGGGCGTCGTCCAGGCCGACCTCGACGTCGACGGGGTGGTCGGCGATGGCGACCTCGCGCTGGGTGCCGACGAAGCCGTCCCAGACGTCGTTGACGTCGACCTTCGCGGAGCGGGTGGAGTTGAGCAGGCCCGTCCGGCGCTGGAGGACGTCGCCGACGCCCAGCCCCTGGTGGTACCAGTCGCCGCTGGTGGCGTAGGCCTCGGCGTCGGCGTCCTCGGCCATCGGCGAGAGGACGCCCGTCGAGACGTCGGGGTAGCCAGACCGGCCGACGAAGATCTCCGGCGCGGTGGATCCGAACAGGGAGTCGCCCTGGACGGTCTCCTGAAACTGCCGCTCGACGTCGTCCAGGTAGTTCGTGATCTCGTAGGACTTCTCCTCGGCCAGGCGCCGCCGCTCGGCGGCCTCGTCCCGCTCGAACCCCTCCACGAACTCGTCGAGGCGCATTCACGGGCCGTAGGGGACTGGAGGGTATAACTGTGACCCACCGGTGCCGACCGGAACCGACAGCCAGCCGACAGATAGACGGATCGAGTCCCGCGCGGACTCGCGGGCGAGGATGCCAAACAGTTACGTGGGAGTAGGTGGTAACTACAGGTGTTATACCTATGGCTCGCGTCACGAAGGCGGTGACGGTCGCGGCCACGCTGGTCGCCACCGTGCTGGTGTTCGTCCCTGCGCTGTATCCGGTGAGCCACCCGCAGGCGCTCACGAACGTGCTCGTCGGCCAGTTCGCAGCGATGGCTATCGGTCACTGCGCTTATCGCGTCGCGTACGGGAAGCGCCCAGCGCTCCGGTCGGCCGTCGCGAGCGTCGTCTGCGGCGCCATCCTCGCCGTCTCTCCGGTGCTCTTCGGTCTCGTCGCGGTCTTCACGACGATCACAATGGTCGGCGGCGCGCTCGTCGCCGTGGCCGGAGTGCTCGCGGCCGTCGCGACCGTCACCTGGGACGAGGGTCGGAACCTGGGTGGACTGTCGACTGAGCGCGAGGAAGCCGCCGAATCGCCCGAGCCCGCCTGAGGACTCACTCCGTTCGTCCTCCGAACCCACACTCGCTCCGCTCGCGTGGACGCCTGACCGTCGGCGCTCGCCGCCGAGGTCGACCACGTTCGCGTGCGACCGTCGGGGAGAAACGGCCGGACAACGCCGGAGAGCGATCGAGACGGGCGAAACGGCTGGAAGGGGCTAGCTGTGGATGCCCATGGCTTCGATCTGTTCCTGGTAGCGGTTCCGGATGGTGACTTCGGTCACCTGGGCGACGTCGGCGACCTCGCGCTGGGTCTTCTTCTCGTTGCACAGCAGCGAGGCGGCGTAGATGGCGGCGGCGGCGTAGCCCGTCGGCGACTTCCCGGAGAGCAGGCCCTCGTCGGCGGTGGTCTCGATGATCTCGTTGGCCTTGGACTGGACCTCCTCGGAGAGGTCGAGTTCGGAACAGAAGCGGGGGACGTACTTCTTGGGATCGACGGGCTCCATCTCCAGGCCGAGTTCCTGGGAGATGTAGCGATACGTGCGACCGATCTCCTTGCGGTCGACGCGGGAGACCTCCGAAATCTCCTCGAGGCTGCGCGGGATGCCCTCCTTGCGGCAGGCGGCGTACAGCGCGGACGTGGAGACGCCCTCGATGGAGCGGCCGCGGATGAGGTCCTCGTCGAGCGCGCGGCGGTAGATGACCGAGGCGACCTCGCGTACCGACCGAGGGACGCCCATCGCGGAGGCCATGCGGTCGATCTCGGAGAGGGCGAACTGGAGGTTGCGCTCGCCGGCGTCCTTGGTGCGGATGCGCTCCTGCCACTTGCGCAGGCGGTGCATCTGGGAGCGCTTCTTCGAGGAGATAGAGCGGCCGTACGCGTCCTTGTCCTTCCAGTCGATCGTCGTCGTCAGCCCCTTGTCGTGCATCGTCTGCGTCGTCGGGGCCCCCACCCGCGATTTCTCCTGGCGTTCCTGGTGATTGAACGCGCGCCACTCCGGACCGGGATCGATGTTGTCCTCCTCGACGACGAGGCCGCAGTCCTCACAGACCAGTTCGCCGCGGTCGGCGTCCTTGACCAGGTTCTCGGACTCGCACTCGGGACAGTTCTGCACCCCCTCCGACTCGGATTGCTCGTTCGCAGCTGCTCGCTCGCGCTCCTGCTGGCGGGTGGACCGTGTCATCGCACTTTTATAGTAGTAGCTCGATGACACTTAAATCCTCGGTGAAAAGCCTTGTGGCTTGGAGCTATCCACGTCAGACGGAAAAACTGCCCGGTGTGGCGTCTCTATCGCCGGTTCGCGGTCGCCGGCTCGACCGGAACGCCTTTGGTATCAGGTCGGCGAGAGGCACTCATGCCGGTCATCGAGTGCGACCCCGAGCGGGCCCGCGAGCGACTGGCGGCCGCCGGCGTCGACGTGGAGCCGGGCAACACCGACCACGAGCAGTGGCGCGCGTCCTACGACGGCGCCACGGCCGTGGCCTACGAGGACAAGGTGGTCGTACAGGGCGGCGACACCGGCCGCATGGAGGCGCTGCTGCGGGAGGGGGGCGGTCGCGTCCACGCCTACTTCGACGGCGCGTCCCGCGGAAATCCCGGGCCGGCCGCCGTCGGATACGTCCTCGTCACGGACGAGGGCATCGTCGCCGAGGGCGGGGAACGCATCGGGCGAGCGACGAACAACCGCGCCGAGTACGAGGCGCTGGTGACGGTCCTGGAGGTGGCCAGCGACTACGGGTTCGACGAGGTCCGACTCCGCGGCGACTCGGAGCTGATCGTCAAGCAGGTCCGTGGCGAGTGGAACGCCAACGACCCCGACCTGCGCGAGCGCCGCGTCCGGGTCCGGGAGCTGCTGACCGAGTTCGACGAGTGGTCCATCGAGCACGTTCCGCGCGAGATAAACGACCGCGCCGACGAACTCGCGAACGAGGCGCTGGACCATGACTGATCTCCCGGAGGACGTGATCGACGAGGTAGAGCGACTGACTCGACTGGCCCGCGACGCCGTCGACGAGGACGAAAGTACGGCTTACCGCGAGAAACGCGACGAGATGGTAGCCGAGTACGACTACGTGACTCGCGAGCGCGAGGACGACGACGGCGCGGTGCTCGTCTGTTATCCCGACGACTGGGTCGAGGGCGACACCGTCCGGCCGGAGCGGATCGACGACGTCGACCGCGGCGTCGAGCGGCCGCTCTCCGGTCCGGGCGAGGGCGACTACGAGGCCGTCGCGGAGCACAACGACGAGATCGTCGCCGCCGCGGCCCGAGAGGGGCCGGTCCACGAGGCGAACGTGCGCGCGCTCGCGGACTTCGCGGACAACCACTACGCGAAGCCGATTCCCGACCTGACGCGCGACGAACTCGAGGAGTTTCTCGACGAGTACTTCGTCCGGAACGCCTGGCCGACCGACCGCCAGCGCGAGCGCGTTGACGACTCTATCCGGCTGGCCTTCGAGAAAAGTGAAACCGCGTGTCCGCTGGAGTAACCGTCCCTTACTCGTGCGCGGCGACGAGGTCGCGCAGCTCCTCGGCGCGGCTCTCGTCGGTGACGAACTTGCCGAAGACCCACGAGAGCTGATCGAGGACCGCCTGCTTGCCCTCCTCCGTCAGCGCGTACTGGTTGGTCCGCTTGTCGAGCTCGCTCTTCTCGACGAGGCCCAGCTCGACGAGGTCGTCGAGGTTGGGGTAGAGCCGGCCGTGGTTGACCTCGTCGTCGTAGTACTCCTCGAGCTCGCGCTTGATAGCCAGACCGTAACGGGGTTCCTCGGAGAGGATAACGAGGATGTTCTGCTGGAAGGCCGTGAGTTCTCGTGCGATGCCCGGACTGCTTGTGATGGCTTGCGCCTCTGACATGGTTAGTTGAATGTCACCAAGCTATTTAACACTTGTTAACTGCGACGCACGTCGCCGAATATCCGCTAGACGGGACGGCGACGGCCCGAGATTCGTGATATCGGAAAAATTCGGAATCACTGGTGTTGTCAATAATTATTCCGCCACTACAGCCCGGGTTAATCGGTACGTAATCGATTCTGATTACAGGTGTGATTACGAAAGTACTTTTTGGCCGCCCCGTCCACTCGCCGTTGATGACGAACCTCTGGGAAGACCTCGAAACCGGTCCGAACTCGCCCGAAGAGATCTACGCGGTCGTCGAGTGCCTGAAGGGCGAGCGCAACAAGTACGAGTACGACAAGGACGTGCCCGGCGTCGTCCTCGACCGGGTCCTCCACAGCAACGTCCACTACCCCAGCGACTACGGGTTCATCCCGCAGTCCTACTACGACGACGAGGACCCCTTCGACGTGCTCGTTCTCGTCGAGGACCAGACGTTCCCCGGTTGCATCATCGAGGCGCGCCCGGTCGCGCTCATGAAGATGGACGACGACGGCGAGCAGGACGACAAGGTCATCGCCGTCCCCACCGAGGATCCCCGATACGATCACATCGAGGACCTCGAGGACATCCCCCAGCAGCAACTCGACGAGATCGACGAGTTCTTCGCGACCTACAAGAACCTCGAGGAGGGCAAGGAAGTCGAGACGCAGGGCTGGGAGGACAAGCAGTCCGCCAAGGACGCCATCGAGCACGCGATGGACCTCTACGAGCAGGAGTTCGAGTAGCGACTACTTGCTCGGAACGGCCCCCGACGAGCAGTACTTTTTCACGTCGCTCTCGCCGACAGCGGTGCCTATACCTCCTGGTAATCGCGGCCAGTATTTCCGATTAGTTATGAGCATGGGTAATTACTTTACTGTGCAGTGGCTAGGTGCACCCGTGATGGCTACGAGACGACAGCCCCTCGGCGTGGACCACCTGACGGTCGTTCCGGCGAACTTCGAGGGAGACGACGGGGACGCGGACAGAACCGAGACTGACGACGGCTGATACGCGTCGTCCTGTCGGCTGTGCGATAGCGGGGCCGCTATAATTGCCGGCTTCTCAGACGAACACCGCGGTCGTCCGCGAAAAGAAGCTTCTTGTCCCAGAACGCTGAAGTGAACGTATGGGTCTGTTCGACCGTCTTCGCGGCGACGAGGGTCCCCGCGTCGCCTTCTTCGGCATCGACGGGGTACCGTACAGTCTGATCGAGGACAATCCGGATCGGTTCCCGAACCTGACCGCGCTGGCTGACGAGGGCAGCGCCGGACCGATCGACAGCATCGTGCCCCCGGAGTCGTCCGCCTGCTGGCCGTCGCTCACGACGGGCGTCAACCCCGGCGAGACGGGCGTCTACGGCTTCCAGGACCGGGAGGTCGGCTCCTACGACACCTACGTCCCGATGGGTCGCGACGTCCAGGCGACCCGCGTCTGGGACCGCGTCGTCGACGACGGGCGCGACGCCACCGTGCTGAACGTCCCCGTCACCTTCCCGCCGCAGCGCAACGTCCAGCGGATGGTCTCCGGGTTCCTCTCGCCTGGCGTCGACGACGCCGCCTATCCCGACGAGCTCGCCGACTACCTTGACGGCATCGACTACCGCATCGACGTCAACGCCAAACTCGGCCACCAGGACGACAAGTCGGAGTTCATCGAGGACGCCCACGAGACGATCGACAAGCGGTTCGAGGCGTTCCAGAAGTACGTCCAGGAGGACGACTGGGACCTCTTCTTCGGCGTCTTCATGACCACCGACCGGGTGAACCACTTCCTGTTCAGGGACTACGAGCAAGACGGGGAAAACAGGGAGGCGTTCCTGGAGTTCTACGAGAAGGTCGACGACTACCTCGGCCGACTCCGTGAAATGCTGCCGGACGACGTCACGATGATGGTCGCCTCCGACCACGGCTTCACCACGCTCGAATACGAGGTCCACTTCAACGAGTGGCTCGAGCAGGAGGGGTGGCTCTCCTACGAGGACGACGACCACGAGAACCTCGGCGACATCGCTGAGGACACCCGCGCCTACTCGCTGATCCCCGGTCGCTTCTACATCAACCTCGAGGGCCGCGAGCCCCGCGGCAGCGTCCCCCAGGACGAGTACGAGCAGGTCCGTGACGAGCTCAAGGCCGAACTGGAGGCCCTGGAGGGTCCGAACGGCAACAAGGTGGCCGACCGCGTCGTCACCAAGGAGGACGCCTTCCGCGGCGACCACGACGACATCGCGCCCGACCTGGTCGTCGTCCCGAACCACGGGTTCGACCTCAAGGCCGGCTTCAAGGATTCCGAGGACGTCTTCGGGATGGGGCCGCGCAACGGCATGCACAGCTTCGACAACGCCACGCTGCTCGTCGACGAACCCGGCGCTCGCATCGACGACGTCGACCTCTACGACATCGCGCCGACGATTCTCGACCTGATGGACGTCGACTACGAGCGCGCCGAGTTCGACGGCAGCAGCCTCGTCTGACCGGCGACGCGTCGAACTGACCCGGAGACGCTATCGACGTCGGCGTCCTGCCGGGTCAGTCCAGGACCAGGCCCTCTCTTCGAAGCTATTCGCCGAGGCTACGGACCACCGAATCGAACATCCGCCCGACGGCAGGCTGATCAGAATTTTATTCCAACTAACTACGGAGTAATAAAGACAGGGGGCCGTTCACGGGCAGTGGCGGTGATCAAATCGGCGAAAACGGCGGCAATCGACGCGGACTCACCCCCAGCGTATTCGGTTTATATCACACCTCCGCCGATTTGTCCGGGTGCAATGTCCGCGAAATCAACTGTGGCATCCGCAACGCGTCGCACAGTTCGCCTGACAGCGATCCTCGCCGTGGTCGTGTCCCTCTCCATGGGCGCGGGCGTCGCGAGCGCCCAGGACTGGGACGCCGGTGACGACACCGAGTGGAACGAGTCCGACAGCGACTGGGAGTCCGACTGGAACGAGTCTGACGACTCTGAGAGCGACTGGAGTTGGAACGACTCCAAGGAGACCGACGAGGACTGGAGCTGAAACGACTCGGAGGAGATCGAGAGTGAGGACGACGGCAGTGACTGGGACTGGGGAGGCGACGCAGACGGCGACGGCGAGGAGTGGGGTGACGCCGACGAGTGGGGCGGCGGCGATGCGGACGGCGGGAGCGACGACGGCAGCGGAGGCGACGCCTGGGTCCCGACTGCGACCGAATCCGGGGGCGACTCTGCCGAGAACGCGACCGAGTCCGACCAGAGAGCGACCGAACCCGACGGGGACGCGACCGACGAGACGGCCGACGAAGGCGGCGACGGGTTCGACGAGGACGGCTGGGGCGACGACGGCTGGGACGAGGACAGCCGAAACGGGGGCAACGGGGACGACCAGACCGGCGAGTGGGGCGACGAGTGGAGCGACGGCTACGGAACCGACGGCGAGGGGACGGACGGCGGAGCCACCGAACCGAACGACGCCAACGCGACGCCCACCCCGGCGGACGATCAGGAGACCGCTACCGTCACTCCCGCCAGCCCGACGGACGACGGGAAGACGGACGCGAACGGAACGGACGGGGGAACCGAGTCCGGCGACGAGTCAGTCGCGACGGAGGGCGCCGATCAGTCGACGGCCGAGGCGGACACCGCGACTGCGACCGAAGCCGCCGACGGCGCGACCGACGAATCAGACGGTCCGGACTGGGGCGACGGCTGGGACGGCGACGAGGAATCGAGCAGCGACGACTGGGGGCGACGACGAGAACAGCGACGACCGGAGCGAAAGCGACGCGGGCGACGACGAGTGGGGCGATGGCGACGGCTGGACCGACGGGAGCGACGACGGGGGGACAGGCGCTGGCGACGACAGCGACGGGGAGGACTGGGACGACGGAGGCTGGGGCGACGACGAGTGGAACGACAGCGACGGCTGGGGCGACAGGTGACGATAGAACCAGCGAGCGGAGCGCAACGAACCGGGCGGCGACCGGGCTCAGTTCGCGGCTGTGAGCGGGAGACCGGCAGCGAACTCGCGTGCCGGCCCGGCGGTCACATCAGGTCGTCGAGATCGTCGGACTCGAAGCCCTCGAGGGGGTCGGTCGTCTCGGCCATCCCCTCCCTGGCAGCGGTGGCCCGCTCCATGAACTCGTCGACGCGGTTCGAGCGCTCGACGCCGCCCAGCAGGACCAGCGAGGCGACCTTGCCGCTGTCGATGGGGAAGTCACCGCCGCGGACCTCGAGGCTGCCGGTCTCCTCCTCGAGCCACTTGCGGGCGCGCTCGACACCTTTGCGGGAGATACGGTCGGGCCGACCGGCGACGACGAGCAGGCCAGAGTCGGCGTCGATGGCGTCCGGGAGGCTCATGCTGGTGAGGAGGGCGTTACGGGTGACGCTGGTGATCACGTTGACGTTCTCGCCGGGGTCTTCGGCGGCCGGGGCAGAGGCGTAGCCGATGGAGGCGATGCCGCCGGAGCGGAGGGTGTTGATAATCTCCGAGGAGTCGACGACGCTCTCGCCGACGCCGTCGACCGCCTCGCCGGAGGCGAAGAGGAGGCCGAACCGCTGGGCGATGGCGTCGTTGATGCGATCGAAGCCGGCCGACAGGCTGTCCTCGCTGGCCTTCCAGGCGTCGTTGTCGACCAGCAGCAGGGAATCGGCCTCGCGGACGCAGGTCTTCAGCGAGCGGCCCGCGTTGGCCTGGTAGATGCCGCCCTCGTCGCGTCCGGGGAGGACGCCCAGCACGTAGACGGGAACGTCGTAGATCCGCTTGAGCTCGCGGGCGAGCATCGGTGCGCCGCCCGATCCGGTGCCGCCGCCGAGCCCGGCCGTGACGACGATGGCCTCGGCGCCGGTCGAGATGCGCCCGTCCAGTTCGTTCATCACCTCGGTGGCGTTCTCCTCCATGATCTGGGCGGCGAGCTCGTTGTCGCCGCCGACCCCGTGGCCCTTCACGCGGTCCTGACCGATGAGTTGCGTGTCGATGTCGAGCTCCCGGAGGTCCGCCTGGGCGGTGTTGACCGCCAGCGCGCCCTGCACCGCCTCGAATCCCATGTCGTAATCGAACTCGGCGAGGGCCTGGGTAATCTTCCCCCCGGCCTGGCCGACCCCGATCAGGACGACTTTCATACCAGTTGGCTATAGAGGACGGGTAATCAGCGTTTCCCCCGGCCGGGGATTCAAATAAAGTGAGGGGACCACTCCGGCGTATGCCCGACCTCGACGCACTCGATCGGCGGCTCAGCGCGGTCGAACGGACGCTCGCCGATGGCGAACACGACCTCGACGCGCTCCGGGCGGCCGGCGACCGGCAGCAGCGGATCACAGAACTGGAAGGCGACCTCGCCGACTCGAACGACCGTATCGCCGAACTGGAGGCGGCCACGCAGGCGCTACGCGGCTACGTCGGCAACGTCCGGGCCGTCAACGACGACGTGGCCGAGCGGGCCGACGCCGCACTGGCCGCCGTCGAGGACCTGGAGGATCGGATCGAGCAGGCAGACGCGGGCGGGCGCGGGTCCGGCGGACGGGAACATCGGACCGACGGGCCGTCCGCCAATTGCGAGCGGAACCCACGGTCGCCACGGCGCTCCGGAGCGGACGCGACGCAGGACTGGCCCGTGGACGGGGACGGATTCGACAGCGCCTGCAGCGGTGAGCGAACCGCCGTCGCCGTCGACGGCGGCCGGTTCGAGGCCGGCGACGATCCCGTGTCCGGCGACAGGATGGGTTCGGACACCGACGCGGACGACGCGGCAAGCGGCGGCCTCCTCGCGCGCATCCGGGACTACGTCTGATGTACCGGGCGGTGCTGGCCGTCGTCCTCGCCGCTGCGCTCGTCGGTGCGGCGTCGCCGGCGATCGATCACGCCCGGAGGGCGGCGACCGACGCCACTGTCGCGGACCAGCTGTCGACCGTCGAGGCCGCGGCCGACCGGCTCGCGGCCGCGGACGACCCGATCGCGGGCGCCGGCGCTCGTCGCGTCGTCTCGATCACGGTTCCCCGAAGCACCTGGTCCGACGCCGGCGTCCGGCGACTGACCCTCCAGTGGCGGCCGAACCGGGGAACCGTCGCCACCTGGGACCGCCCGGACGGGACGCGGCGGCGGACGCTCGCCGGCCCGCTGCGGCCCACCGCCGACGCCCCGCTGACGTTCGGACCCGGGCGCCACGAGGTCGTCCTCCGACTCGACGGGACGCCGGCGGACCCCGTCGTGACCGTGAGCCGCACCGGCGGCGAGGGCGAACCAGCCCGGCCGCGACCGCTGGGCGAGCGGTCCGCCCCGGTCCGTGCACGTCCCGGCCTTTACCAGTGAAGACGAGGCCATCCTCGCGCATGCGAGACTGGTTCCGATCCGACCGCGCCGATCCGGACTGTCGCTGTTCGCTGCGCCGCGAGGGAAGCGGACTCGTCGTCGACGCCGACGGCTGCCCCGGCGAGGGGCGCCTGGCCGAGGCCGCGGACTGCCGGGCGACGGTGATCGACGCGGCCGACGCCGACGTCGAGCGGGTCCTCGTGCGTCGCGGCGGCGCGGAGCGGACGTACCTCGACGGCGACGCCGGTCTGCTCGCCGCCGCCGGTCGGTTCGTCGAGCGCGTCGCGCCGCTGGACGAGCGACTCGCCGAGCGGGCGCGTCACGAACCGGTCACCGCGGCGCGGGAGGCCGTCGGACGGGCCGGCCCCGTCGCCGACGCGGCGGCCGAGAGCGGGCTGGCGCTGTCCGTCGAGCGGTTCGATAGCGTCGCCGACCTGCGGCCGTACGTCGGAGCGACCGTCGGCCACGCGCGCGTCGCCGTCGATCCGCCGCCTGACGGACGCCTCGTCGATCGGAGTACCCTCTCGACCGATGGCACCGTTCGCCGCTACGAACGCCCCGACGACCTCCCGGTCTACCACGTCGAACCCTCCGTCTCGACGCTGTCAGACGAGGCGCTCGGGGCGCTCGAACGCGCGCGGGAGCGACTGGCCGACGGGACCGAGAGCGGGACCGGCGCGGCGCGGAGAGCGGTCCGTGCAGTCGCCGGCGAGGACGACCCCGTCGACCGCCTCGGCGCCGTGCTGGAGAAGCACACGGCCGACTACGGCGTTCTGGTGGACCTGTTCTCGGACGAACGCGTCAGCGACGTGTTCGCGACGGCGCCCGTCGCCGGGACGCCCTTGCGGGTCCGCGTCGACGGCGAACTCGCGGCCACGAACGTCAGGCTGAGCGAGCGTGGCGCCGACGCGCTGGCCTCGCAGTTCCGCCTGGAGAGCGGTCGCGCTTTCTCGCAGGTCGACCCGACGCTGGACGCGGAGATCACCGTGAACGGCCGGCGCGTCCGCGTCGCCGGCACGACCGACCCCGTCACCGACGGCGTGACCTTCGCCTTCCGCGCGCACGACCGCGAGGCGTGGACGCTCCGGCGACTCGTCGAGACCGGGACGATCACGTCGCGGGGCGCCGCCCTGCTCTCGGTCGCCGTCGAGCGCGGTACCGCGACGCTGATTGCCGGGCCCCGCGGCGCCGGCAAGACGACCACCCTGGGCGCGCTCCTGCGAGAACTTCCCAGAGCGGTTCGGACGCTCGTCATCGAGGACACCCCGGAGCTACCCGTCGAGGCGCTACAGGCAGAGGGTCGGGACGTCCAGTCGATGCTGACCGCCAGCGGGGACGGCCCCGGGCTCGATCCGGCGGAGGCGCTCCGGACCGCACTCAGGTTGGGCGAGGGCGCGCTCGTCGTCGGCGAGGTCCGGGGCGAGGAGGCGAGCGTCCTGTACGAGGCGATGCGCGTGGGCGCGAACGCCAGCGCGGTCCTCGGGACCGTCCACGGCGACGGCGGCGAGGCCGTCCGGGAGCGCGTCGTCGCCGACCTCGGCGTCGCCGAGTCGGCCTTCGCGGCCACCGACCTCGTGGTGACGATGGCCCCGCCCGACGGCCACGACCGGCGCGTCGCAGCGGTCGAGGAGGTGATCGACGGCGACGACGGCGTCCGCTTCGCGCCGCTCCTGAGGCGCGAGAACGAGCGGCTGGCACCGACCGGACGCGTCGAGCGCGGCAACAGCGGGCTGATCGCGTCGCTGCGCGAGGGCGGCGAGCGCTACGCCGACGTCCTCGACGCCGTCGAGGTGCGAGCTGACCGCTTCCGGACCAGCGCCGGGGCGAGCGCCAGTGGCGGTCAGAGCGTCGCGACCGCACCGGAGCGATGAGGGAACCGACGTCCGACGCGAACGCGGGCTCCCGACTCGTCCAGTCGTCCGCCCGGCTCTGGCCGGCGACGGTCGACCCCGACCCGGACCTGGCCCGGTCGCTCGGCTTCCTCGACTGGTCGATCGACGCCGCGACCCTCGCGTCCGCCGCCTACGGCGCCTCGCTCGCCGTCGCGGCGACCGGCACAGTACTCGGCACTGTCCTCCCGGTCCTCGGGGCACCCGTCGCCGCAGCGGTCTCACTCGGCCTCGCAGTGCTCGTCGCCGTCGGCGGGCCAGCGCTGCCGCGGCTGCTGGCTGGCGCGAAGCGCTCGCGCGCGCTGGGCGCGGCGCCCGCCCTCGTCACGCGGGCCACGCTGCGGATGCGGATCACTCCCTCGCCGGAGCGGGCCGCGGCCTTCGCGGCCGGTACCGCGACGGGACCGCTCGCCCGGAACCTGCGCGGCCACGTCCGCCGGGCGAGGGGCGGACCGGGGACGGGGCTCGACGCGTTCGCGCGGGAGTGGGAACCGTGGTTCCCGGAACTCCGGCGGGCCTGCTCGCTCGTCGAGAGTGCCGGCCGGGCCGCGGGCGAGCGCCGCGAGCGGTCCCTGGAACGCGCGCGGTCGGCCGTCCTGGAGGGGACCCGGGAGCGCCTGTCCGAGTTCGCCGCCGGAATCCGCGGGCCGGTGACCGCGCTGTACGCGTTCGGCGTCTTGCTCCCGCTGGCGCTGGCGTCGCTGTTGCCCGCCGTCCGGGCGGCCGGGTTCCCGGCGTCGCTTCCCGCCATCGTGATCGCGTACGACGTTCTGCTACCAGCCGGGATGCTGGCCGCCTGCGGGTGGCTGCTCGCGCGCCGGCCCGTAGCCTTCCCGCCTCCGTCGGTCGATCGCTCGCACCCGGACGTCCGCTCGCGTCGGTGGCCGATCCCCGTCGCGGGAATCGGCGGCACCGCGGCAGCGTGGATACTGGCTGCCCGCCTGTTGCCCGCCTGGACGCCGCCGCTGGCGGCCGTCGGTTGTGGAACCGGGCTAGCGCTCGTCGCGGCCTATCGGCCGACCGTCGCGGTCCGGGAGCGGACCAGCGCCGTCGAGGCGGGGCTGGCGGACGCGCTCGCGCTCACCGGTCGCCGCGTCCGGCGCGGTGAGTCCGTCGAGCGGGCGCTTCCCGCCGTCGCCGAGGAACTCCCCGAGGAGACCGGCACCGTCCTCGCCGACGCCGCGGCCCGGCAGCGGCGCCTCGGAGTCGGCGTCCGGGCGGCGCTCGACGCGGCGGTCGCTGACCTCCCGAGCAGGCGGATTCAGGGAGCGGCGGCCACGCTCGCGATGGCGGCCGACGAGGGGCGACCGGCCGGCGACGCGCTCGTCGCGACCGGCGAGCACCTCGAGGAGGTCGCCGCGGTCGAGCGGGAGGCCCATCGGGAAGTCGCGCAGGTGACGGACACGCTGTCGAACACGGCGGCCGTCTTCGGACCGCTGGTCGGCGGTGCGACGGTGGCCCTCGCCGGCGCGCTGGGGGACGACGGGTCGCTGGTCGCCGACGCCAACGCGGCCGGCCTCGGACTGGCGGTCGGCGCCTACGTCCTGCTGCTGGCCGCGCTGTTGACGGCGCTAGCCACCGGGCTCACGCTCGGGTTCGACCGCGCGCTGGTGGGATACCGGGCCGGCCTGGCGTTGCTCGCCGCTACGGCGACGTACCTGACGGCGCTGGCCGGTGCGGGGCTGGCCGTCTGAGGCAGCGGCGCCCGGAGATTCAAGTGCGATGACGGGACCAGGTCCGCCATGTTCGACGTGCCAGTCGACGCGTGGTACGTGTGGCTCGGCGTCGCGGCAGCGAGCGTCACCGCCCTGGGAACCGTCGCTGCGCTGCCGTCGGGGACGCCGCCGGACGCCGCCGCGGCGGCCGACGCAATCGATCGAGTGGCGGCCGGCCCGCCGGGGAGCAGCGGCGTCCGCGCCCTCCCCGACGCCAGCGAGTGACGTGTCGGTCCCCAGCAGATACAGCTGCGGGACGACGACGGACGGGCAGCGGCCGCGTTCGCCTACGGCCCAGTCACTCCCGTCCGCTCAGACGACCGGCTCGCAGCGGTGCTTGCGGGCGAGGGGCCGGCTGCGGTCTTCGAATCCCGGGACGCTTTCGGGGACGCGACGCGGACCGCCCGCGACGCCGAACCGGACTGGCGGCCGGCGCCCGACCGCGTCTCGATCCGACGGGTCTCGTGGAGGGAGATCGATGTCACGCTCGTCGGGTAGGGGGCAGACGGAGCCGCTGGCTGCGATCGTCGCCGTGGCGACCGTCGGGGTCGGACTGTCCCTATACGCGGGCGTCCTCGACGCGACGCTGCCGGGCGAGCGCGACCGGTCGACGGCGCCCGCGGCCCTCGAACGGGTCGACCACGAAATCGCGCCCGCGGGCGTGGCGCGCCCGGAACGAGTCCCGGGAAGCCACGAGGCGGGCCCGGCCGGGTATCGGACGAACGTCACGCTGGCCGTCGGGGGCCGGCGCTGGTCGAGCGGGCCGACCGTTCCACCGGACGCCGACGAGACCGAGGAGCGACTCGGCGTCCGCGTCTCGCCGGCGACGGTCGAACCGGGACGGCTCCGCGTGGCGGTGTGGCGATGAGGGCGATCAGTACCGTCGTCGACGCGACGGTCGCGCTGCTGCTGATCGGCGGCGCCGTCGCGACGCTGACGGCGGGGACGGGTGCGGTCGCGGAGCCATCCCCGAGGAACCACGCCGACGAGCAGGCGCGCGTCGTCGTGACGAACACGGCCGGGGCCGACTACGCGCTCACTCCCGAGCAGTCCGCCGAGGGCGTGGCCGTCGAGGTCGACGACGCGGCGCTCCGACGCACGGCACGCGGGACTCTCGCGTCGCTGCTCGCGCGGGCCGCCGTCGCGAACGCGACGGTCGACGGAGAGCGACTCCTCCCGGCGCGCCGGGGCTACGTGCGTGCCGCGACCGGCCTCGTCCGGAACCGGACGGGGGACCGCGACGCGCGCGCGGCGGTCCGAGCCGCCTGGGAGCCCTATCCCGGCGCGCCGCTGTCGGGGACCGTCCGGACCGGTCCGCGACCGCCGGCGGACGCGGACGTCGCGGCGGCCGCGCTGACGGCTCCGAGCGGCGTGCCGTCGGTCGAGACCGGGAACGGGCGAGCAGCGGACGCCGACGGATTCCGCGGCGTCGCCCGCGCCGTGGCGGACGCCGTCGTCAGCGGGCTCTTCTCGCCGGACGAGACGCGGCTGGCGCTCCGGGGCGACGCCCCCGCCGACGCGCTGACGGCGCGCCGCTACCGGCGAACGGCCCGACTGCTCGACGCCGAACCGCCGGGCGTGAGAGAGCGGAGCGTCGAGGAGATGAACGACCGCCTCGCTGCGGGGCTGACCGACCGGTTCGAGCGGGACCTGCGGGCGCGCTACGATTCACCGGAGGCGGCCGCCCGGGACGCCTCGACGGGGCGGGTCCGCATCGTCGTCAGGACGTGGTCAGCGTGATCGACGACGAGCGGGCGCGGGTGCCGTTCTCGCTCGTGGCGGCCCTCCTGCTCGTGTCCAGCGCTACGCTCGCGACTTCGATGGGCCCGCGGGAACCGCCCACCGAACCCGCCGTCGCGACGGGACTCGAACGGGCGGCGGCGGAGACGCAGACCGCAGTTCGGGCCGGCGCGCTGGCGGCGGGCGAGGCGGCGGCCCGGAATCCGGTGATCGACCCCGCGAACACCTCCGCCGGGCGCGTGCTCAGCGAGAGCGGAACGTTCCGGGACGCACTCAGGCTGCGTGTCTACCTCGCGGCGCGCGAGCGGCTCTCGCGGGTCGGCTACCGGCGGGACGGAGTGGGCGTGACCGCGTCGCTGCCGGCGACGCCGAACGCCTCCGCGCTGCGGGCCGCGAAGCGCCGAGTGCAGATCGAGCGGGCCGGCGAGAACGGGACGGCGATGCGGGTCCGCGTCGAGAACGTCACGCTGACCGCCAGACGCCACGGTCGCGCGGTCGCCCGGCGAGACGTGTCCCCGGAGATGGTCGTCGCGACGCCCGCGCTGGCGCTGCACGATCGGGTCGCCGCCTACCAGCGGCGGCTGGCGGCGCCGGTGACGGAGTCGGGCCTCTCACGGCAGATGACCGCACAGCTGTACGCCGTCGCCTGGGCGCGCGGGTACGCCCAGTACGGCGGCCTCGACGTGGAGAACGTCGTCTCGAACCGGCACGTCTCGGTCGCCACCAACGCCGCGCTGCTGGACCTCCAGCGCCGGACGATCGGGACCAGCGACGCGAACGGTCGGCGGACGCTGGCGATGGCAGTGGCCCGGACGGGCGCCCGCGACGCGCTCGCCGCGACGGGGACCGGTACGCAGGTCACCGATGCGATGCTCGACCCGCCCACCGAACCGCCGCCAGAGCGGATCAGCGGCCTCGATCCGCCGTCCGGGCCGGGACCGGAGACGGCGAAAACGGTCACCGTCGGGACGACAGCCGAGCGCGCGACGCTCGACCTGCTGGACGGCGGCGGCATCGAATCGGCGGTCGCGTCGGTGTACGCGGCCGACGCGCGCCTCGTCGCCCGGGTTGACGGCGACAGCGCACCGCGGCCGGCGCGACCCCAGCGGCCGGGGGAGAACTGGACCCTGGTCGACGTTGGCCGGGAAGTGAGTCGGTCGGCCACCGACGCGAGCCCCGGCCCGCCCGCGGCGCCAGACGGCTGGCATCGCCTCGACGCGTTCGGGCGGACGGTGGCGGTCGAGCGGACGCGGACACGGACCTGGCAGCGCGGCAACGAGACGCGGACGACGGCGACGAGCGCGAGCGGGCGGCACACCGTGTCGGTCGCAGTCGTCGGCCGGCACGCGACCGCGGACGGCGCGCCGCCGGGACCGATCACGACGGCCCACGAGCGCGGCGCCGGGCCGCTAGAGGGGCCGAACCTCGCGGACGTCCGCAGACGGGCAGTCGACAGGCTCGTCCAGACGCGGGGCGGCCGCGACGCCGTCGCGCGACGGGCGGCCCGCGGATCGCTCGACGGGGAGCCCGTCCGGATCGACGTCGAGCGACCCGCGGGGATCAGTGACTGGATCTACGAGGACCTGATCGGCCTCCGCGAGGCGATCCGGAACGTCTCGGTGACGGTCGAGCGGGGTCGCCTGGGGACGTTCGAGGCCGAGCCTGCACGCGAACTCGCCGAGCGGGTGCGAGAGCGGCGTTCGGCGCTCGTCGACGCGCCGGAACGCTACGACAGCGCGGCGGCGAAGGCCCGCGCTGCAGCACGGGCGCGCTACCTCGACCGCGTCGTGGAGCGCCTCGAAGAACGTGCAGCGGCGCGGGACGACCGGGCCGATGGATTCGCCTCGACGCTCACCGGGATGCGGGACGTCTCGGCGCGGGCGCTGGCGGCCGGGATGCGGGCGACGCGGCGGCCGCCCGCGACGCGCCAGCCTGCCGTCGACGGGCCAGGAGACGACGTTCGCCTCGGGGTGGACGCGGCGCCGTCGTACCTGACGCTGGCCGAACTGAACCACGAGCAGGTGTCGGCGATCGAGGGAAAGGGACATCCGCTGGTGGCGCGCAACCGCAACGCCTTCGCGCTCCCGTACGGCGAGGCATCGGGAGCGGTCGTCGACGCGGTCTTCGGCGGGAGTGAAGGTGTGCGGCTCTCGACCGCGGCGCGGACGCTGCGAGCGGCGAACGCGACGCTCGGTGAGAACGGCGGCGGTCCCAGAACCGATCTGGCGACGGCGGTCGCGGACGCGAACGCCCACGTCGAGCGCCGCCTTCGAGGTCGACTGGCCGCCAGCGGAGTGGGGGCCGGCCCTGCGGAACGCCGGGCCATCGTCGCCGGCGCGACGGCCGAGTGTGACTCCCTTCCGGCGCGAGCGCTGGCGCTGTCGAACGGGTCCGCGTCCGCGGCGATAGCTACGACGGCCGCCGCCGAGGGCGGGCTGAGCGACGCCGCGGCCGACCGACTCCGCCTGCGGCTGGAGGAGACGCGCCGCGAGGCGCTCCGCGAGAGCGCGGCCAGACCGCAGACGGCAGCGATCAACGAGACGCGTCGCGCGGTCCAGTCGGCGGCCGACGGGGCCGCGGAGCGGGTCGCCAACGAGACGGTCGACCGCGTCACCGGGCGGCTGGCCAACGAGTCGGTGGACAGGCTCCCGGCGGGCCTGCCCCTCGCTCCGCCCGCGTACCCGTGGGTGGCGACGACGAACCTCTGGCACGTCCAGGTGCGGGGCGAGTACGCGCGCTTCGGGATCCGCGCGGACCGCGGCCGTCCGACGACGCCGGGTGCCGACACGGTCTACGCTCGCGACGGCGACTCGGTCCGTCTGGACGTCGACGACGACGGCGATCGCGAGCGGCTGGGCCGGTCGACTCGTGTCCGCTTCGAGGCGTCGACGGCCGTCGCGGTCGTGGTGCCGCCCGGCCGCACCGGCGTCGGCGACGTCGACGGCGTCCGCGACGAGCGGTCCGCGGGGTGGCCGGACGCGGGCGGCGGGGCGTCGAACCGGTCGGCGAAATCGGCACGGAGAGACGGAGACTTATAGCCGGCCCCGCTATGGCCGGCCATGCTACGAGGCGAGTTCCCGGACGCGGGCGAGCGAACGCCCGAGTCCCTGCGGAAGGCCTACGAGTCGGAGCTGTCGTCCACCGTCGAGGCCGTCGGCGTCGACGCGGTCGTCGCCGAGACGGACCTCGACCGGGAGACCGTCGAGGCGCTGGCGGCGGGCGAGTCGCCGGAGGTGACCCTTGAGGAGGCGGCGGCGGTCCTCGCGCTGGACGAGGACCGGCCGCCGGCCGACGCCGTCGCGGCGGAGGCGCGCGACGTCCTGCTGATGGGGATGACGACCGCCGTTCTGGACGTCGAGACGCTCGGGTCGGCCATCGACGGGGAGATGAACCCCAAGGCGATCCAGCAGAAGATCGAGGGCCGGCACCCGATCACCCTCGCGGAGTACGCGCGGCTCCACCAGGCCATCGAGGAGCGCAAGTAGGATGCGCGTCGCCATCCTGGGCTGTGGCTACGTCGGCCTGGAGCTGTGCCGGCAGCTGACCGCGACCGGACACGACGTCGTCGGCGTCCGTCGCTCCGACGAGGGGCTCGCCGCCGTCGAGGGCGCCGGCGGCGATGCCGTGCAGGCGGACGTGACCGAACCGGACTCGCTGTCGGCGGTCCCGGACGCGGACGCCCTCGTGTTCGCGGCCAGCTCCGGCGGCCGCGGCGCCGAGGCGGCCCGTGGGGTGTACGTCGACGGGCTGGAGACGGTAATCGATCACTTCGCCCGCCGCGAGTCGCCACCGGACCGGCTCGTCTACACGTCGAGTACGGGCGTCTACGGCGATCACGGCGGCGACTGGGTCGACGAGTCGACGTCGCTCGATCCCACGACGGCGAAGACGCGCGTCCTCGCCGAAGCGGAGGCGACGGCGCTGACGGCCGACGACCGGGGTATCGACGGGACGGTCGCGCGATTCGCGGGCCTGTACGGCCCGGACCGATATCGGCTAGAGCGGTACCTCGGCGGGCCGGTGACGGAGGGCTACCTGAACATGGTCCACCGCGACGACGCGGCCGGGACCGTGGCCCACCTCCTGGAGGGGGACCTGGCGCGCGGTGAGGCCGTCCTCGTCGTCGACGACGAGCCGGTCGACAAGTGGGCCTTCGCCGACTGGCTGGCCGCACAGTGCGGCGAGCCGGCACCACCGAAGCGGACGACGGCCGAGCGGCTGGCGGACGACGACCTCTCCGAGACGGCGAAGCGCCGGATACGGACGAGCAAGCGCTGCTCGAACGACTACCTGCGCGAACTGGGCTACGAGTTCCGCTATCCGACGTATCGCGAAGGCTATCTGGAAGCGATCGAGGCGCATCTGGATAGAACGTAGTTCTCATCCCGCGTACCGTTATTTTTCGCCCTCCATCGGCGTGTTACCGCGCGATTCGTGGGGAACCTTCTTATCCGATGGCGGTGAAAGGCCCCGCGTATGCCGCTTTGGGCCCAGGGTGGCGTCGAGGGCGTCCCCGACGCGGTGACAGCCGTGCTCGAGGAGTCCCCGCTGCTCGTCGCGGCCGTCGTCGTCGGTGCGATCGTCCTCCTGCTCGGGCTGTGGTGGACGGTCGATCGGCTGCGGACGCCACCCGCCAGACGGCTGGAACAGGTGCTGCAGTCCAGGGACGCGGTCGCGGTGCTGATGCACCCGAACCCGGACCCGGACGCGATGTCGTCGGCGCTGGCCGTCGGCGAAATGGCCCAGCGGGCCGGTACCGACGCGACCCTCCAGTACCCCGGGCAGATCCGCCATCAGGAGAACCGCGCCTTCCAGACGGTGCTCGATCTGGACTTCGACCGGATCGAATCCGTGGAGGAACTCGCGAGCGATGACGTCGTGCTCGTCGATCACAACGAGCCCCGCGGGTTCCCCGGCGCGGAGGGAATCGACCCCGTCGCCGTCGTCGACCACCACCCCGGCAGCGGCGAGGGCGACGATTTCACCGACGTCCGTACCGACTACGGGGCCTGCGCGACCATCTTCGCGGAGTACTTCGACTCGCTGGGCTGGGAGTTCGCCGATCCCGACGTCGAGACGGACGGCGGCGAGGGAGCGGGCGAATCGGTCGCTCCCAGCGTCGCCACCGGACTGCTGTACGGGATCCAGTCGGACACCAAACAGCTCACCAAGGGCTGCACGGCCGCGGAGTTCCGCGCCGCGGAGTACCTCTACGACGGCATCGACGAGGACACGCTCGACCGGATCGCCAACCCGCAGGTCGACGAGGAGGTCTTAGACGTCAAGGCCCGCGCGATCACTCGCCGCGAGGTCCGCAACGCGTTCGCCGTCAGCGACGTCGGCGAGGTGTCGAACGCGGACGCCATCCCGCAGGCCGCCGACGAGCTGACGCGCCTGGAGGGCGTGACGGCGGTCGTCGTCCTCGGCGAGCGCGAGGGGCAGCTCCACCTCTCCGGCCGGTCCCGGGACGACCGTGTCCACATGGGCAAGGCGCTGGAGGCGGCCGTCGAGGACATCCCGATGGCCTCGGCCGGCGGCCACGCCCGGATGGGCGGCGGGCAGGTGTCCATCGAACACATGGAGGGAATCGGCCCCAGCGAGGGCGTCCCGCGCGAGGAGTTCAAGCGCCGCCTGTTCGACGCGATGACGGGCGACGTGTGACCCGACGACGGAGACGCGCGATCTGACGCCTTTTTTGACCCGCGCCGCGTAGCCGGACCCATGGCAACCCAGTCGGCGACGTGGGCGTACCGCGACGACCACGAGGAGTTCGCCCGCACCTACTTCCGGCGGTTCGCGGACTGCGTCGTCTCCAGCGTCGGCGTCGGCACGTACCTCGGCGACCCGACCGACGAACAGGACGACCGATATCACGAGGCGATCGTCGAGGCGCTGGAGTCGGGGAGCAACGTCGTCGACACGGCGATCAACTACCGCCACCAGCGCTCCGAGCGGGTCGTCGGCGACGCCGTCGAGGCCGCCGACGTGGACCGCGAGGCCGTCCTCGTCGCCACGAAGGGCGGGTTCGTCCCCTTCGACGGCGAGCGACCGGACGATCCGGGACAGTACGTGCTGGAGGAGTACGTCGAACCCGGAATCGTCGACCGCGAGGACCTGGCGCGCGGGCAGCACTGCATCGCGCCGGACTTCCTCGACGACCAACTCGACCGGTCGCTGGAGAACCTCGGACTCGACGCGATCGACCTGTACTACGTCCACAACCCGGAGACGCAACTCGCGGACCGCTCCCGCGAGGCGGTGTACGACCGGCTGGAGGACGCGTTCGTCAGGCTAGAGGAGCGCGTGGCGGCGGGCGACCTGCGCCACTACGGCGTCGCGACGTGGGAGGCCTTCCGCGTACCGAAGGGCCACGACAGCTACCTCTCGCTGCCCGAGGTGGTCAGCCGGGCGCGCGCCGCCTCGGATCGGGCCGACACGGAGGCTACGAGCTTCCGGGCCGTCCAGCTCCCGTTCAACGTGCAGATGGCCGACGCCTTCACCGTCGAGGCCCACGAGGGGCCCGACGGTCCGCAGTCGGCGCTGTGGTTCGCCCACGAGGCCGGACTGGACGTGTTCACGAGCGCCTCGATGCTCCAGGGTCGGCTCGCAGAGGGCCTCCCAGACGAAGTGGCGGCCCGGCTGGACGGGGAGACCAGCGCCCAGCGGGCGATCAACTTCGCGCGGTCGGCACCGGGCGTGACGTCCTCGCTCGTCGGCATGGGCTCGCCGGAGCACGTCGCGGAAAACGTCGCTGCCGGGACGTACGAGCCGCTGGGCGCCAGCGCCTTCGACGCGGTCTTCGAATAATCGGGCCGCCTGCGGGACCGCGGCGAGCTAGATCTCCTGCCACTCGCTGTCGCACTCCGGACAGGCCCGGACCTTCCCCACCTCGTCGGGGTCGTTCTGGGTCGCCAGTTCCTCGCCGCAGTCGACGCATGTCAGTCGGCCGTAGTTGTCCTTCTCCAGGTCCCCCGATCGTAGCCCCTTGCGTACAGACTCCATGGACGGTGGTCCGTGCCCGAACGGAAAAAAGCTCGCGGCCGCGGACCGACGACCCGGAGACGGCGACCGGCACCTGCCGACGGACCGCCGCCGAGCGCAGACGGCAGCGTTTTCCCGGTCGACGCCAACTCGGAGCCAGATGGAGTACGTCCAGGAGCGGATCGCGACGCTCCACGACTACGGCGGAGCCGACCCGCCGGCACCGACCGATCGCGCGGCGGTGGTCGTCCCGATGACCGCGCGGGACCACGCGACCCTGGCCGCCGAGCGGGTCCTCTCGACGCTGGCGGCGGTCGACCCGGCTGACGTGTACGTGGCGCTGCGGGCCGGCGAGGACCGCGTCGGCGACGTCGCCGCGTGGATCGACGACTTCGACGTCGACGCGACCCTCCTGTGGTGTAACGCCCCCGCCGTGGAGGACCACCTCGCGGAGGCCGGGCTGGACGGCGCGGCCGGCAAGGGCCGGGACGTGTGGCTCGCGCTGGGGCTGGCCGCGCGCCGGGAGTTCGTCGCCGTCCACGACGCCGACGCGACAACGTACTCGGCCAGCCACGTCCCGCGGCTGCTGTACCCACTCTCCGAGGGGTACGGGTTCGCCAAGGGCTACTACGCCCGCGTCGAGAACGACCGCCTCTACGGCCGCCTGTTCCGACTCTTCGTCCGACCGCTGCTGCGCGCGCTGGACGGGCTGGTCGACGACCCCGTGGTCGACTACCTGCTCGCCTTCCGCTACGCGCTGTCGGGGGAGTTCGCGGCGACGAGCGACGTCGTCCGGTCCCTGCGCGCCCAGCCGGGGTGGGGTCTGGAGGTCGGCACGCTCGGCGACGCGTACGACGCCGTCGGCTTCGACGGCAGCGCTCAGGTCGACCTCGGCACCCACGAGCACGACCACCGCGCCGTCGCGGGGCCGTCGGGGCTGGGCGACATGTGCGACGAGGTCGGACAGGCGCTCGTCCGCGTCCTCGAAGATCGCGACGTCGCCGTCGACTACGACGCCCTCGGCGAGCGCTACCGCCGCGAGGCCGAGCGGGCCATCGACCGCTACGCCGTCGACGCCGGTTTCAACGGGCTCGACTACGACCGCGGCGACGAGCGCGCGCAGGTCGACGAGTACGCCGGGTCCGTCCGCCGGCCCGGAGACGACGACTGGCTCCCCGCCTGGCGGGACTGCGACCTCGATCCGGAAGCGATCCTCGAACGATCGAACGAGGCACTGGAGTACCGCGCGTGAACCTCGCACCCCACGCCCCTCGGGCCCCGTCGATTAGAGCGTGAACACGGGGTCCAGAACCCGGGCGTGGTGGAGAACCAGACCAGTCAACGGATCGAATAGATCACCGACGATACCGTCTACGTCGGCCGTAATCGACTGAGGTGGACCATCAGTTGCGAACGGCGACACGTGCTCTGCGGCACTGCCTGGGATCGACGCGGGGGGTGAGTTCCCGTACGGATTCGAGTAACCGCGGAGAAACAGTAATGTCGAGGTGAAGTGTCTCGACGGCCCGCTGCTCAGACGGCTGTATCAGTCACCCAGACGTCGAAGTCGACGGCTTCCCCCGCTCGATCGGTGAGCCACGTCGTCTCGAAGGTCCACGTTTCCCCGGCGGGTACGTCAGTGACGTTCGTGTATTCGTCCCCGAGAAGGACGCCGTCGGCGTCGTAAACCTTGCCGGTCGCTTCGATGTACGACACGTCCGCTCCGCGCTCGTTCACGACCTCGCCACGTATCACGACCTCGCCGTCGCCGACGTTCATCTCGCTCCCCCGGAGGGTCAGTCCGTCGGGGTTCATCGGCGGCGTCTCGGCGTCGTACTCGCCGTCGAACTGGTAGCTATCGACGTCGCCGGGGTTCGTGCCGAGGTAGGGTACGCGCGCGGCCCACGCTTCTCCGGCTCCGAGCGACTGGAGAAACGCGCTGTCGTTGTCCATGTAGTCGCCGCTGGCGTCGTACCAGTCGGCGGTGAGCTCGATCGTCCCCGACGGTGCGGCGCCCGTGTTCTCGACGGTCGCCGCGACGTAGACCTCGTCGCCGAACTCGCCTTCCTCGACGACCAGCTCGTGGTCGACGATCTCCACGACTGCGTCACCGTCCGCCCCCGACGCTGATCTCTCGCCGTCCTCGGAGGCCGCGTCCGGTTCCGCCGGCTGCTGGAACTCGACCAGGAGCTGTTTGCTCGCGTCGTCGAGGGCGTTCCAGCTGACCGTCCCCTCCTCGACGATCCGTTCGGGAGCGACCGCGTCGTCGTCCAGCACCAGCCCAGCGGTCAGGGCGGGCGGTCGGCGATTGCCGTCTCCCGTCTCACCGAGGTCCGGTTCCCCTCCACCGACGACGATTCGCATCGCCATGCCGAACAGTTCGTGCGCCGTGCACCGAAGGTCGTACACGCCCGGTTCGTCGAAGCGATACAGCCAGACCGCATCAGTCCCGAGCACTGACGAGGAAAACGGCGATGCGTTTTCCGGGATCCGACGCTGTCGTCCGCGCTGCGGGTGATACGCCGTCACCGTGTGGCCGGGTGACGTCGGCGTGAACTGCACGATATCCCCCGACTCGATTGCCAACCCGACCGGTTCGAAGAAGGACTCGGGGACAGTGGCGGCCTCACCGCCGCCCCGTTCGCGCGGTCGCGTCACCAACTCGACCTCGTGATCCGGCCGCAGGCCGTCCGGTATCTCGATTGCCTCGCCGGTCGAGATGCCGGTGTAGCCGAGCGTCGAGTGGATACAATCGGAACGAGGGCACTCCTCTCCCTGCGACGTCTGTCCAGCCTGTGTAGCAGCGGCGCTCGCTGTTCGGGTCGCCTGACGGCCAGTGAGGCCTGCCAGTCCTGCCACGACACTGGACTGCAGGATCCGACGACGGCTTACGGTATCATCTCCCATGGCAAGATACCGAATTGACACGTAGTCAAGGCACTGGATCACCAGAGTAGTGGGGAGGATACCGGAGGTAGATCGACACGTATCCCTGCCGGTTGTGTCGAGTGACTGGACATCGACCGAGACGCTCCGTCGTGGGTAGCTGCTCTATCTCTTCCGGCGCGCGCCGGTAGCGACGCCCGGTGCGAATCGTACCACAGTGATACGGCGCAGGATCCCATCCTCAAAGGAGAGTGGCTGATACTCCCAGCTATGTTTGCGAATACTTACCATTTAATCACAGGAGCTATTGCAAATGCAACAGTCTAGATGGGTATGAACGGAGAGGTTACTCGGGCCGGCCTCGCGGTCGCGATGGCGGTGTTACTGGCCACCGCCCCGGTCGCGGGCGCGGTTTCGGCGGGTCAGGTAGCGGGTGGAGCGACGGTCGCCGACGCCGAACAGACCGGTGGGACAGCACCGAGCGTCAGTGCGGCGTCGGTCGACGGGCGCATCGTCGACTTCCGACAGCAATCGGGCGAGTTCACTGCGGGAGAATCGGTCGCGGCGACGGCGACGGTCGAGAACACGGGCACGACGACTCACACGTTCTTCGTCGGCTACGCGGCCGTGGACCCAGACGGGACCTACCGCGAGAACGACGGGACGACCGGGCGGACAGTGACGCTGGCGCCCGGCGAGCGGACGACCGTTTCGCTGGAGTGGGCGGTCGAGAGCGACGCGCCTGCGGGCTACTACGACGGGTACGCGGCGCTGTGGAAAGAGAGCGACCGCGACGACCTGCGGACCCGCCTCGACGACGCGCGCCGATCCGACGGATTCCGCGTGGCAGAGGAGACGATCGACGCGCAGATCGGCGGAGTCGACGTCGACGCCGGGGAGTTCGACGACGGCGAGACGGTCGACGCGACGGCGACGGTCGAGAACACGGGCAACGTCGACCACACGTACTTCGTGGGCTACTCCGTGGTCGGGCCGGACGGCGAGCTGTACGACAACGACGAGACGACCGGGAAGACGGTGACGCTGGCGCCGGGCGAGCGGCGCACGGTGTCGCTCTCGTGGACTGTCGAGAGCGACGCGCCGGCGGGCGAGTACGACGGGTTCGTCGCGGTGTGGGAGGAGAGCGACCGCGACGACCTCCGGACGCGCCTCGACAGTGCGCGACGGTCCGACGCCTTCGGCGTCGCGGAGCCGACGGAGGTCGACGCGCGGCTCGTCGGATTCGACGTCGATTCCGGAGAGCATCGAGCCGGCGAGACGGTCGACGCGACGGCGACGGTCGAGAACACGGGCAACGTCGACCACACGTACTTCGTGGGCTACTCCGTGGTCGGGCCGGACGGCGAGCTGTACGACAACGACGCCTCGACGGGTCGGACCGTGACGCTGGCGCCGGGCGAGCGGCACACGGTGTCGCTTGAGTGGGACGTCGAGAGCGACGCGCCTGCGGGCGAGTATGACGGGTACGCGGCGGTCTGGAAGGAGAGCGACCGTGACAACTTGCGGACGCGACTGGACGCCGCGCGCCGGTCCGACGCCTTCGGCGTCGCGGAGCCGCCGGAGGTCGACGCCGAGATCGTCGACGCGAGCGTGGGGGGCGGGGAGTTCACGCCCGGCGAGACGGTCGACGCGACGGCGACGGTCGAGAACACGGGCAACGTCGACCACACGTACTTCGTGGGCTACTCCGTGGTCGGGCCGGACGGCGAGCTGTACGACAACGACGAGACGACCGGGAAGACGGTGACGCTGGCGCCGGGCGAGCAGCGCGTTGTGGACCTCGAGTTGACGGTCGAGGACGGCGCGCCGACGGGATCGTACGGCGTCAGGCTGAGCGCGTGGCAGGAGAGCGACCGCGACGACCTCCGGACGCGGCTGGACGACGTCAGCGGCAGCGACGTGTTCGAGGTCGTCGACGACGCGGGCGCCCGGATCGTCGACTTCGATGTCGAACGCGGCGAGTTCGCCGCGGGCGAATCGGTCGACGCCAGGGCCGTCGTCGAGAACACCGGGGCGTCCCACCACACCTTCTTCGTGGGCTACTCGGCGATCGGACCGGACGGTGAGGAGTACGACGGCGACGCCTCGACGGGTCGGACAGTGACGCTGGCACCGGGCGAGCGGCGGACCGTCTCCCTGTCGTGGCGGGTCGAGGACGACGCGCCGGGCGGGGAGTACGACGGGTACGCGGCGGTCTGGAAAGAGAGCGATCGCGACGACCTCCGGACGCGGTTGGACGACGAACGCCGACGGGGAGCTTTCGAGGTGCTGGGTCCCGGTGACGTGGACGCCCGGATCGCCGCCGTCGAGAGCCGGTCGGAGACCTACGCCGCGGGCGATACCGCAGTCGTGGACGTCAGGGTCGACAACGACGGCCCGATCGAACACACGTTCCTCGTCCGGAGTGCGTTCGACGGACCGGACGGCGGTCCTCTGGACGAGACGGAGCGGACCGTCACCGTCGGCCCGGGTGAAACTGACGTCCTTCGGTTCGAGACCGACTTGCCCGTGGACGCTCCAGTGGGCGCCTACGCTCACGAGGCGATCGTCTTCGCGAACCGGACCAGTGACCGGGCGCTCGACGCTGAACGCGCCGAGCCGATCTTCCGCGTCGGCGACGGCGGGGCCGAGCTGACCGGGGTAGCGAGTTCGAATCCCGAGTACGAGCCCGGTGACCAGGTGCTCCTCGAGGCGACCGTCGAGAACCGCGGCGCGACCGAGGAGACCTACGAGGTACGCTACCGGATCGAGCACGGGGACGGCCCCGGAACGACGGTCACGCGCGGCGATCGACTCACGCTGGCACCGGGCGAGAGCGGCACGGCCGAGGTCTCCTGGACGACCGAGGCACGCGATCCGAACCCGGTCGAGCCGGGCGCGTACGACGTCGCAGTCGAGGTCGTCGACTCGGACGTCGGGGAGAGCGTCGCGACCGCCCGGCGGAGCGGACTCTTCGAGGTCAGGGAGCCCGAGGAGCAGATCGGCGTCCGTCACTTCGACGTCGCGGACGGGGCCCACGAACCCCTCGACGACCTCCCGGCGACGACGCGGGTCACCTCCCGCGACGACGAGAAGCGGTACGTGCGGCTCGTCTACGAGGTCCGGACCGAGGACGGGTGGCAGACCCTGGACGAGCAGACCACGGACGTACTCGCGGAGGCGACGACCACCGTCGAGCGTGACCTGCCCGTCCCCGAGTACCTGAACGCCGGCAGCTACGACCTGCGGGTCACTGTCCGGGGGGCCGACACCGAGAAGTACCTCTACGCCCGCTCGGTCATCGAGGACGCGCTGACCGTCGAGACCGGCGACGCGCTGGTCGTCGAGGCCACCGACGCCAGCGGAGAACCAGTCCCGGGGACCGTCGTCGGCATCAACGCCGACGGCGGGCGGTCGAAGGTCGCCGGGCAGGACGGTACCGTGCGGTTTGCGGGCCTCTCCAGCGGAACCTACTCCGTGACGGTCTATCCGGGGACCGAGGCCCGCGTCTCGCGCGTCGTCGAATACGACGCCGCAGCGACCGAGGAGGTCTCGATCACGGTCGGTGACGCCGCCTCCGTCTCAGGGAAAGTGACGCTGTTCGACGGGACGGTCCTCCGGGACGTCACCGTCGAGATCGACGGCCACACGGCCCGGACCGACGACGACGGCGAGTTCGCCTTCGACGAGGAGCTGGCGACCGGCTCGACGACGGCGGTCGTCCGCGCCAGCGGCGACACGCTCGGCCGCTACCCGATCATCGTCGAGGAGGGCGTCGACAGCTACCACGTCCGGATCGAGAACGACGAGCCCGTGCAGGACCCCTCGTCGTTCGCCCTGGGCGCGCTCTGCGGCCTCGGGTGCTGGCCCGAGGGCGTCGACGACAAGTCCGAGTACACCGCCGGCTGGATCGCCTCCGGATTCGTCGCGGCCGGCGACGTCCGCGACTTCCTCGTCGCGCTCGACACCGGCCAGGGCGGCGAGGCGGCCCTGGCCGCGTTCGGCATCATCCCCCTGGCCGGCGACGTCGGCTCCGCGATGCCCAAGATATCGAAGCTGCGACGCGCCGGGAGCCTCGGCGAGCGCCTCCAGTTGCAGCGGATCCTGGGTCGGATCGACCAGTTCCGGGGCAACCGCGTCCGGGCTGTCAACCGGCTCTACGACGGGACGCCGGGTACGTACCTCGACGAGACGCTCGGACTCAGCACGGAGGCGATCGAGCGGCTCATGAAAAACGAGCGCAACGTCGGGCGGATCGCGGACTCGGCGCGGACCCTGCTCGACGAATACGGCCTCTCCCGTGAGACGGTCCGCCAGTACGTCAAATCCGGGCGCGACCCCGAGGACCTCCAGGACGCGGCGGAGTCGCTCAGATACGCCGACGAGTCCGCCGACGTCTCCCGGCGTGTCGACGGCGCAAAGCTGGACGACGTCGAGAACGCCGGCGACCTGGCGGAGGTGACCGCCAGCAAGCGGCTCGCGAAGGCAGAGAACGCGCGCGTCGCGAAGAGCTTCAACCAGTTAGAAGACCTGGAAGACGGTACGTACGTCCTGCAGGGATTCGAGTCCAGCGCCGTGCAGTCGGGCGACGTCGACGCGATGGTCGTCGCCAAGCAGGGCGACACCGTGACCGTCGAACGGATCTACGAGGTCTACAGCGGCGGGAACCCGGGGACGGCCGTCTCCAAGACGTCCCAGCTCAGCCAGCGGCTGGGCGACGTGACGGGCCGGACCGACGAGTTCGCCGAGGGGACGGACCTCACGGTCGAAGCGAGCGACGACGTCACGGGGTCGATGTACGTGCCCGATGCGACGGCGACGAAGACCTACGAGCGCGCGGCCAACGAGGGCGACTCGGCCCGCGAAGCCATCCAGCGGAAGGGCTACGACGTCGAGACCTTCGACCGGACGAGCGACCAGTTCAAGCAGGACTTCGACGCCGTCTCGAACGGGTGACGCCGACCGTCGCGGGGCCCCCGTTCAGGACGCGTACCCGATCATCTTCAACAGCAGCTCCTCGGTCATCGCCTCGTGGTATCGGTCCGTCCCGAACGTCTGGACGGTCAGCAGCACCTCGTCCGTGCGGTACAGCGCGGTGACGCCGTAGGTGCCGCTGTCGGAGCGGAACGTCACGACCGTAATCTCCGTCCCCGACGACGGCGTCGTGCGACGGACAGACGCGTTCAGCTCGGCGGACGGGTTAGCCCTCCGCTGCAGCCCCGCCTGCGCATCGTCCACCGTCTCGTAGCGCCGGGCACTGGACGTCACGAGGAGCGGGCCGTCCACTGACTCGTTCTGCTGGAACGTCCGCCGGTGCCACTCACTCACGGATCGGTCGACCACGTCATCGGAGCGGTTCTCTCCCGTCCGGTGGAGTTCCCCCATGAGGACGTAGCCGGCGGAGATGTCGCCCCGATCGAGCAACACCGCCGCGACGTCTCGCTCCGGCGTTTCTCCTGCCCCGGTCGCGGTGGCCGTTGCAGTCTCGGCCGTTCCACCGTCCTGCACGGTGGTCTCTGTCTCGGCTTCTATCGGACTGGCCGTGGGCGTTTCCGCTCCGGACGGACCGCTCTGGCTACCGAAAATTCCACTGCACCCACTCAAAAGCAACATCGTAGCGACGCAGACTGCTAGGGCCGTTCGCATGGTATGATGCTGGACACCCGTCGCTAAATAATCTTAACTGGAAATCAGATGGCGATAACGGAAATAATCGGGGTCGGCTCGGTGGCAGTCCGGGCCGGACCGCAGTCGTCCGTGTGTATCAGCACGCACTCCTCGCAGGTACCTCTTGCTCCCAGTCCCGTCGTTGGTGCGAGAGCGGCTCTCATCACACGAGCCGGTTCAGCGCGTCCAGCAGGCTGACGCTGACGTCGGCCCACTCGACGAGCTTGTACCCGAGGTAAATGCCGACGATGCCGAGCACGCCGGGGAGGTTGGGCGGCGCCGGAATGGGTACTTCGAGAAACCGGAACAGCGAACCGGCGAACAGGCCGGTCACCGTCGCGAGGAACAGCTTCGCTACCACGGCGGGCGTACGCTGTCGAGGAGGAAAAGGGACGCGTCACCCGACGGGAAGACGGCCGAGCCGTCGGACCCCGTCCGGAGACGACGGCGGCGACGGCCGTTCGAGAACCCGTTCTGGGCGTCCGTCGGGACGGGCGGGGTGGTCTCCTGCCTCACCATCGCCATCTCCTCGGACCGGGCCCAGATCTCGATGGAGACCAGCCTGCTGCTGGACCTGACGTTCCTGCTCCCGCTGGTCTCCGGGATGATCACCTACGCCGGCCTGGGGACGTGCGGGAGGGACACGTGTTCGCTCTCAACTGCCGATACTACCGGCTCCGCCCGCCGACGTAGCGGTCCGGCCGCCTTCAGGAATCTCGCGAGAATCTGGTAACTACGCCGTTGTACGTCCGGGACGTACGGACTGAGACGATGCCATTTAGCAACCGAACGGACGCGGGCCGGCAACTCGCGGCGCTGCTCGACCGGGAGGACGTGCACGCGGACGTGGTCCTCGGAATCCCGCGCGGCGGGCTCCCGGTCGCGCGGCCGGTCGCGGACAGGCTCGACGCGCCGCTGGACATCGTCGTCGCGTCCAAGATCGGTGCGCCGCGGAACCCGGAACTGGCCATCGGCGCGGCGGCCGCCGACGGCAGCGCCTGGCTCAACCACGACCTGATCGAGCGCCTCGGGGTCGCTCGGAACTACGTCGAGCGCCAGCGCCGGCGGGAGACGCGGGCGGCCGCTGGGAAAGCACAGCACTACCGGGGCGAACGAGCGCCGCCCGCGCTCGCGGGGCAGCACGTGGTCGTCGTCGACGACGGGATCGCCACGGGCGCGACGGCGCGAGCGTGTCTCCGACAGGTCCGCGCGGCCGGCGCGGCGCGCGTCGTGCTCGCGGTGCCGGTCGGATCGCCGACGACGGTCGAGGAACTCCAGGCAGAGGGCCAGGAGGTGATCGCCGTCGAGACGCCGCCGCACTTCAGGGCCGTCGGGCAGTTCTACCGGGAGTTCGGCCAGGTCAGCGACGCCGAGGCGATGACGTACCTCGACGGCGTCCGGCGCGGGCGGGCCTGACTGTCGGATCGCGGCCCGGTCCACCGCTCCGGTCGCGTCAGTACGCCTCCAGCGCCGGGCCGATGCAGTCGAGGACCTCGTCGTGGACTTCGCCGTTCGTCGCGACGATGCCCTCGCAGCCGGGCTCCCAGGGATCGCCGTGGATGTCCGTCACCGTACCGCCGGCCCGTTCGATCATGTGGACGCCGGCGACGGTGTCCCACGCGCTCGGGTTCGATAGGGCGGAGACCGCGGCGTCGAGCGATCCGGCGGCGACGAACGCCAGCGTGATCTGGGCGCAGCCCAGCCGCCGGAGGTCGCCGAACTCGACGAGCACCGAGGTGAGCAGCGAGCCGAACGCCTCCTCGCGGCCGGGCCCGTACCGGAGGATCGGCGCGACGGAGAACGCCTCGAGGTCGGTCGTGTCGCTGGTCGAGATCGCTTCGTCGTCCCGCCTGACGGTGGACTCGTCCGCGTAGAAGACGTGATCCAGCGCGGGGGCGACCGAGACGCCGGCCGTGAGGGTCCCGTCTCGCACGAGTCCGACGGAGGTGGTCCACAGGGGAATCTCGTGGACGAAGTTGGTCGTGCCGTCGATCGGGTCGATTATCCAGGCGTTCCCGTCCTCCGGGACGGTCTTCAGTTCGTCCTCCTCTTCGCCGACGATCGTCGCGTCCGGGTACGACGAGCGGATCACCTCGACGACTTCCCGCTGGGCCTCGACGTCGCCCTCGGAGACGTAGTCCGTCTTCGAGTCCTTCGTCTCGACGGTCAGCGCCGACCGGTAGTGGTCCATCGCGACGGCGGCGCCCGCCTGTGCCGCCTCCAGGACGGTCTCGCTTCTCGACATCTGTCTCGTCAGAGACGGGGCCGACCAATTAGTGTTGGGAACGTAAGGTGAGTGGCGACGACGACCGGCTACTCCTCGACGAGGGGCGCTTCCGCGACGGCGACGTCGACGACGAGTTCGTCGGCGGTCTCGTTGATCACTTCGAGTTCGCCGGCGATGACGAGGTTCGAGTTCGGCGTGGGACCGATCGCGACCGGGTCGCCGACCTCGAGGCCCTCGGCGGACTGCTGGAGGTGGACGTGAGCGGTACACGTCTCGGGGTGCTGAACGTTCGTGAAGTCGATCTCGTCGACGGTGACGTCGATCCGGTCGTAGCTCCCCGAGAGCGTGACGGTCGCGCGGTCGTCGAGGCGGTCGCGGTCGAGGACGGCGAAGGCGTTCTCGGTGGGGCGGTAGCCACCGGCCGGGCCCGGAACTCCCTCGACCAGTTGCAGGGTCTTCAGGCTCTGCATCTGGTTGCGGATCGAACCGGCGTCGCGGTCGATCGTCTCCGCGATGCGCTGGGCCTTGACGGGCTCGTCGGTCTGCTGGAAGTCGTTCACGAGGGCGGTGAGTATCCGGCGTTGACTCTCGGACAGCTCTGCGTGACTCATTTGATTAGACTCACCGCCCTGAGTCCGATAAGCGTTTGTTTGTCGTCCCGCCGCGACCGATCGATTGATGGTACCTGAACGGCCCTCGGAGTCGCCGGCATCGCGACTGGATGCGCCCGAATCCGGACGCCGTCTGTCGATTCGTGGCATCACTGCACACGAAATGTTTAAGTGCCTTTCGGCCTTACGTGTGGTTAGGAAGAGTGACTGCCGGCCTTCTTCCGAGTTACCCTCGGCCGGCGGTCCGCTCGCGAACCTGCCCTCCATCGCAGGACCATCACCATGACAGAAACACGTATCCACACCACGGACGAACAGACCCGCGTAACCACCCCGAGGGCGCAGGGGGAAAGCGAGACGGACCAGCAGCGGGAGCGCGACGAGTCCCAGGACGTCTGCCCCGAGTGTGGCGGTTCGCTCGCCACCGACGAGGCCCACGGCGAGACAGTCTGCGAGGAGTGTGGCCTGGTCGTCGAGGAGGACGACATCGACCGCGGGCCGGAGTGGCGCGCGTTCGACTCCTCGGAGCGCGACGAGAAGAGCCGCGTCGGGTCGCCGACGACCAACCTGATGCACGACAAGGGGCTGTCGACCAACATCGGCTGGCAGAACAAGGACGCCTACGGCAACTCGCTGTCGAGCCAGCAGCGCAAGAAGATGCAGCGCCTGCGCACCTGGGACGAGCGGTTCCGTACCCGCGACCACCAGGAGCGCAACCTCAAGCAGGCGCTGGGCGAAATCGAGCGGATGGGATCGGCGCTGGGCCTCTCGGAGAGCGTCCGCGAGACCGCGTCGGTCATCTACCGCCGCGCCCTCGAGGAGGGGCTGCTGCCCGGCCGATCGATCGAGGGCGTCGCGTCGGCGGCGGTCTACGCCGCGGCCCGCCAGGCCGAGACCCCGCGCAGCATCGACAAGGTCGTGACCGTCAGCCGGATCGACGAGATGGAGTTCAAGCGAACCTACCGCTACGTGGTCCGCGAACTCGGTCTGGAGATCGAGCCGGCCGACCCCGAGAGCTACGTCGCCCGGTTCGCCTCGGACCTCGACCTCTCGGACGAGGCCGAGCGCCGCGCTCGCGACCTGCTCCGCGCCGGCAAGGCGGAGCAGATCCACGTCGGCAAGAGCCCGGTCGGCCTCGCCGCGGCGGCCGTCTACGCGGCCCCGCTGCTGTGCAACGACGAGGTCACCCAGGCCGAGGTCAGCGAGGTGACCGACATCTCCGAGGTCACCATCCGCAAGCGATACAAGGAACTGCTCGACGCCTCCGAGCAGACCGCCTGATCAACCTGCGTTCTCGACGCGGACACGCGTTCGCCGCGACTACCGCTGCTCCTGCGTCACTGCCGCTGCGCTTCGATCTCCTTTCGATCAGGTGCGTCGACGCTGTGCGACCGCCGTCAGGCCGCCTCGCGTCGACGTGCGGCGGGGGTCGCGTAACCAGACGCGAATCTCCCGGTATATCTAAGTGTTCCTGGCGGACTTCTTCGCTACGGTGGATTATGGTAGATAAATCCGAGGTATATGGGGAGTTACGGGAGTGCAAGGAGAAAGCCCCGTGCTTCAGCGCGGGGATGAATCCGACAAACCCTCTACAACCGACATTATCAAGTAACCCGGCATCGTGCCGTAGTCCAAGCCAATCGCGTAAAGTATCAATTGGAAGACTCGGGGTCGCTTCCCGCCGACACGGACGGTTCCACGCCCACCACTTCGGTTCACGACGAGGTGGGGAGTACGTGGTTGAGACTCGTTCGCCGTCCTCACAGAACCCGTAGCCCCGCTGGAATCGGGCGGTAACGCTCGTGTACGGGAGGGGGTGACGGCTTAACCAAAACACGCTCCGTTCGCGGTTGCACTTCGCCACGATTCGGCGTGGCGGAGTACGGTCGATGGCACGGCCCGTGTCGCGCCCCTCGAAACGAGGGACGTGAATCCCCGCGTTCGCACAGTCCGCGTGGACTGGGCGTGGGGAGCGCCACAAGCAGGGCGACTCGCTACGAGTCGGTGTCACCACGCGCTCACCGTCCTGACGTGGAGTCGCACGAACCCGGTACTCCCTTCGTGGGAGGAAGTTGCCCTCGGGGGCTTGGGAACGGCCCGATGCCCCACGCGGGAATCCTCGCCCTTCAGGGCGGGGAGGATGTCAATCAGTCGCCGTCGGTTCGTGGAGCTGACGGGCGCGTCGGGTGCAGCAGCGCTCGCAGGCTGTAGCGAGGACGGCGGCGAGGGGAGCGGCGACGCCGACGCGACGGACACCGAGAGCGGGTCCGAGAGCACCGAGAGCGATACCGACACCGACGCCGGCGACGAGGGCCCGATGGAGGTCCACGACGCGACCCACGTGAACTTCACCGACCAGGTCCCGTCGAACGTCCAGTTCAACCGACGGAACCCGACCAACCGGTCGTCCGTCGCGCACTACAACCTGTTCGACGCCTTCGCGAAGTTCAACTACGCGCGGGGGACCCTCGAACCCTACGCGATCGCCGACTGGGAGTTCACGGGCGACACCTTCGAGATGGCCGTCCACGAGGGGCTCACCTGGGACGACGGCGACCCCGTCACGGCCGAGGACGTCGCCACCCAGCTCCGGCTCGGAGAGATCGTCAGCACGCCGCTGTGGGACTACGCCGAGAGCGTCGAGACGCCGGACGACCGGACCGTGGTCGTCAACCTCGCCGGGGACGTCAATCCGACCATCGTCGAGTTCGACGTCCTCGAGGACACGTACGTTCACACGAAGGCGGACGTCTTCGAGGGCTTTCTCGACGACGACGCACAGGAGCAGCCCGCAAGCGACTACCAGAACTTCGCCTACCAGGACGTCGTCGCGAGCGGTCCCTGGTCGCTGGAGGAGGCCAACCAGCAACGGTTCCGCATGTCGCGACGCGAGGATCACCCCGACGCGGAGAACGTCAACTTCAGCGAGTACGTCTTCCGGAACATCGACGGCAATCAGCAGGTCCACCAGGCCCTGATCAACCAGGACCTCGACTCCGCGTGGAGCGTCTTCACGCCGCCCAGCGTCGTCGAGCAGGTGCCCGACGACATCGAGCACGTGCCCGACGACATCGAGCACGTCACCGTCCCGGGCAAGTGGGGCTTCGGGCTGATCCCGAACCACGACCACGAGCACACCGGCGACCGCGCGGTCCGGCAGGCCATCCAGTACGTCGTCGACCGCAAGGCCGTCGTCAGGAACGTCGGCGAGGCGCTGAAGAAGGTGCCGCCGGTCCCGGTCGGCATCCCCGTCGACGACCAGGAGCGCTGGCTCGGCGACGCTGTGGACGACTTCAACACCTACGGCGTCGACGAGTCGATGCACGACGAGGCGGCCGCGGTTCTGGAGGCGGCCGGCTACGCGAAGGACGGCGGGACGTGGGTCGACTCGGACGGCAACGCCGTCCAGCTGCCCGTCACCGTCCCGTCCGGCTGGAGCGACTTCGTCACCATGGCGGAGACCATCGTCGACCAGCTCACCGAGTTCGGCTTCGAGGCGTCCGTCGACAGCCGGAGCTACGACGCGATCGCCAGTTCGGTCTGGCCGAACGGGAACTTCACGCTGACCGGGGCGAGCTGGCTCCCCGGTGGCGGCCGCGCAGCCTTCGCCTACTTCTCGCTCTCTCACCAGCTCAACCAGCACAACAGCGGGATCAGCTTCAACTACGCGCCGGCCGGCCAGGGGGCCGGCGGTTCGAACGCGAGCGTGACCGTCCCGGACGTGGACGGCGGGGAGACGACGGTCAATCCGAACGCCCTCCTCGAGGAGCTGTCGCAGTCGACCGACGTGGAGCGGTCCCAGGAGATCGTGACCGAACTCGCGTGGCTCACCAACGTCGACCTGCCGCAGATCCCGGTCGTCGAGAAGCTGGAGCAGTCGTTCGTCGGCGGCGAGAACTGGGAGACGCCCGATCCCGACGCAGAGGTCAACAAGATCAAGTGGCCCTCCGTCTGGCTCCCGCGGACCGGCGAACTCCGGTACTCCGGGGAGTGACGGCGCCGGCCGCGCTCCCGTCGTAGTCCGCGGGCGGAGCGGACCGAGTGCCTCGAGGTCGTCCGGGACGAGGAGAGACATCCGGTCTCTCGAACCGCTTGACTCCGGGGCGGTTCACCGCGTCACTCGATCGCGGCCAGCGCGTCGCCGATCCAGTCGAGGTTCCGCTCGGGGACGACGCCGTAGCCGTAGAAGGAGAGCGCGTCCGCACCGGCGTCGACGGCCGCCCGGGTCTGTGCGAGGAGCGTCTCGCGGTCGTGGACGATCGGGTGACCTGCGAGGATGCCGGCGCGGACCGGCGCGTCCAGGAGCGTCCGAGTGGCGTTGACGTCGTCGCGCACGACGGTGGGATCCCGGTGATAGGCCAGCACCGTCGCTTCGTCGATCAGGTCGCCCAGCGACGAGAGATCGATCCCGTGTTTCCACGAGTGCTCGACGCCCATCCGGTCGTCGCCCAGCCCGCCCATCTTGAAGTAGTAGCCGAAGTCCGACGGGGAGACGACGTCGGAGAGGTCGTCGTAGAGGGCGGCGAGCGTGTCGCAGCGGACGTCGGCGTAAGCGTCGACGGCGGGATGAGCTTTCAGCCAGCCCCCCACGTCAGTGTCGTGGGCGACCCTGCCCTCGAAGCGGTCGGTGAGCCCGTCGCGTGCGCTTTCCCGAGCGCGCTCGACGTCGACGCCGGCGTCAGTTGCGCGGCTCCGACAGTGCTCGCAGAAACACAGCCCGAAGAGGAACTCGCCCAGCGGCCCCATCCGGGTGAACCACTCCTGGTGGTGCCAGCCGTACCCGGTGCCGTACTGGTAGTCCGCGAGTTCCATCTCGACGGCGTCGAAGACGCCCCGGTCGGTCAGGTCGCCCGTCAGCGCGCGGCCGTACTCCTGTACCGCCGGGCTCGACGGACAGAGCCCCCAGATCAGCGAGTCGCCGAACGGCGATTCGATCGTCGCGTCGGGATGCTGCCGACCGAGCGAACTGCTGTGGAACGTGGCCGACCAGGAGTTGAGCGCGATCGGCGTGTCGTCGAAGCCGTCGGCGATTTCGGCCAGCCAGTCCCGATCGCCCATCGTCGAGTTGACGTCTGGCGTGATCTCCCCGTAGCGTCCCTCTTCTGGCTGGAAGTAGACGCTCGCGTCGGCGAAGAACGTCTTTCGATCGGGGTTGTGCGGGTTCAGCGTCTGGACGGAGTGCATCGCCGTCGCGAGGTTGACCTCGTCGATCCCCAGGTCAGTCAGTCGCTGCGCAACCCGTTCGGGTCCCTCGTCGACGACGTCCCACGGGTGCGCCCAGATCGCGGCGTTCACGCCGACCACTCCGTGTCCTGATCGACGGGATAGATCGGCCGGGGGACCCGCTCGTACGGCAGGTCCTCCAGCAACTGGTTGGTGTCGCCGGCGGTGAGGGCGAACAGCCGACGGGCGGCGACCTCCTTCCAGGCCGGGCTGAGGTAGCCGCTCTTGAGGGCGATCACCTCGCGGTCGTGCGGATCGATCCCGAGCGCATCGAAGAACGAGGGGTCGCGGTGGAGGTTGGTCCGTTCGTCCGCGACGATCACCTCGCCGCCGTCGAGTTCGACGCGCGCGGTGTGCGTGCCGTCGCGCTCGTGGAGAGCGCGGACGGTGCCGGACGCTTCGAGGGGCGCCCCGTCATCGTAGCGGCGGCCCAGCGAGAGGTCGACCGGTTCGCCCTCGCCGGCGCGAACGCACGCGTCGGTACTGTCCGCGTCGGCGACGACGGCCAGCACCGGCGTGCCGAGGTCGTCCCGGGCCAGCACGAGCGAGAGGAAGTCGGTCAGGTCCTCGCTCCCCCCGGCGCCGGGGATGTCCCCCGTCTCGGCGATCACGACCGGTCGGTCGGACTCGCCCGCAGCCGCGTCCAGTGCCTGCTCGGGCCGATGGGCCTCCGTCGTGAAGTCGAACGCCTCGCGTCGCTCCCAGAAGGCCGCGGCGAGGTTGGTCGTCACCTCGTCGACGGCGTCCCCGGCGTCGGCGTCGCCCGTGACGAGGGCGTGGCAGCCGCCGTGCGGCGAGTCGGCCCACGGGAACCCGAGGAAGTAGTTGGCGTCGTAGATCCCGTCGCGCTCGTCGGTCGTCCGGAGCCGGTCGATCAGGGTCGTCATCGGCTCGGCCTCGGTCTCCGATCGCTCGCCGGCCAGAAGCATCGGGAGCCGCTCCCACCCGAGGACGAGGGTCGCGTCTCCGTCAAGAGCGGCGAGCAGCAGGTCCGCCGCCCGCTCGCCCGTCTCGACGACGTCCGTGTGGGGAGCGGTCCGATAGCCCGCGACGCCGTCGAGCGCGTCGACCATCCGCCGGGTGATGGTGGCGTGCATGTCCAGCGCGGCCACGACTGGCACGTCGGGCCCCACTATTTCGCGAACGGACGCGAGCAACTGACCTTCCGGATCGGGTTCGCCGTCGACGTACATCGACCCGTGGAGATCCAGACAGACGCCGTCTACGTCGGAGTCGAGTCGGCCGATCAGTTCGGTCTGGATCCTGTCGAACGCGTCTGCCGTGATCGTTCCAGACGGGATCGTAGCAGCCCCTACCGTCGGCACTACCTCGACGCCCTCGGTACGTAGCGTTTCCACGATGCCGGCCAGCGACCGCGCTCCATCGAAGGAAGACAGGAGTTCCTCGCCCGTCGCTATCTCGAAGTCGTCGAGTGTCGTGGCTGTGTTCGAAAACGTATTTGTTTCGTGGCTTACTGTTGCAGTAGCGACTCGCATGTCCCCACATTGGATGGTGTTATGATAAGTTTATGTTCCGTCGATCGGGGGTCCACTCGACTCGTGCGATCGCTCACGTCCTAGACTCACTCGATCGGTGATTCGGTATCACAGACGAATTCGGGCCAAACATCTCCACGATCCCACAACAGTAGTTAGGGTTACATGTGCCAAATTACTTATAGTGCTACTATAATCATTAACAAGCCACAATGAGGGGTGTCCGATAGCGCTGATGCATTCGTCTGTCTGACCACATAGCTATAGTAGAAATTGAACGCGATGACACACTCGAGCGGCACCCGGGGTACCCCTCGATGTGTGTAGTTTCAATTTCTACTATACGGTCCACGACTCCACGGAGTGTAGCTAGCCACCGGGAGAATATTTGCAAATATATGCACCACAGGTGGAGAGAGATTATGGTACGCGCCGATTAAGCTGGAAAAACTGCAAAGATTTATGATGGAAGACTTAGTGTGGTTCGTTGGAACATGGCAAAGGATTCCAGCAGTTACGGCGACGTACTCAGTCGTCGTCGCTTCGTCGAGTTGACTGGCGTATCAGGCGTCGCCGCGCTCGCAGGGTGCGGCGGTGACGAAGACGGCGGGGATAGCAGCGACGGTAGTGACGGCAGTAGCGGGTCGGACGGTTCCGACGGGTCGGACGGCGAAGGCGGGGGTGACGGAGGCTCCGCTGAAGTCTACGACGCGACGTACCGTAATATCACGAATCAGGTTCCCACGAACGTCCAGTTCAACCTGCAGAACCCGAACAGCGTCTCGTCGATCACTCACTACAACCTGTTCGACGCCTTCGCGAAGTTCAATTACGCGGAGGGCGAGCTCGTCCCCTACGCGATCACGGACTGGGAGTACGCCGGCGACACGTTCGAGATGACCATCAGGGAGGGGCTGACCTGGGAGAACGGCGACCCGGTCACGTCAGAGGACATCGCCGTCCAGCTCAGGCTCAACCAGCTCACGAACGAGTCCATGTGGGGGTACACGGAGAGCATCGACACCCCGGACGAACGGACGGTCGTGCTGAACATCCCGGAGAGCGTGAATCCGACGATCGTCGAGTTCGACGTCCTCGAACAGAGCTTCGTCCACCAGAAGGCGGACATCTTCGGCGAGCACCTCGAGGCCTACGAGAGCGGCGACGAGGACGAGGCCACGCGCCAGTTCCAGGACTTCGCCTACCAGGACGTCGTCGCCAGCGGGCCGTGGACGCTCGACAGCGCCGGTCAGCAGCAGTTCCAGCTGTCTCGCCGGGAGGACCACCCCGACGCGGAGAACATCAACTTCAGCAACTACGTCTTCCAGTACATCGACGGCAACCAGCAGACCCACCAAGCGCTGATCAATCTGGACATCGACGCCGCGTACTCGATGTTCACGCCGCCGGAAGTCGTCGAGCAGATCCCCGACGTGATAGAACACGTCACGATGGCGGCGAAGTGGGGCTTCGGCCTCGCGCCGAATCACGCCCACGAACACGCCGGCGACCGCGCGGTCCGACAGGCGATCTCTTACGTCATCAACCGCCAGGCCATCGTGGACAACGTCGGTGACACGCTCAAGACGGCGCCGGCGGTTTCGGTCGGCATCCCCACGGACGATCAGGAACGCTGGCTCGGCGACGCGATGGACGAGTTCGAGTCCTACGGCGTCGACGAGTCCATGCACGACGAGGCCGCCGCGGTCCTCGAGGAGGCGGGCTACGAACAGGACGGTAACACGTGGGTCGACGAGAACGGCAACGCCGTCGAACTGCCGGTCACCGTTCCGACCGGCTGGACCGACTGGGTCACGGCCGCAGAGACTGCCGTAGACCAGCTCAGTGAGTTCGGTTTCCAGGCCAGAACGGACAGCCGGAGCTTCGACTCGATCCTCGGCTCGGTCTGGCCGAACGGCGACTTCGTTCTGGCCGCCGGCAGCTGGCTGCCCGGCGGCGGGCAGGCGGCGTTCGCGTACTTCTCCCTGTACCACCAGCTCGTCGAGAACGTCGACGGCCTCACGATCAATTATCCGCCGGCGAACTCGACGCAGGGCGGGGAGAACGCGGACGTGACCGTCCCTGACATGGACGGTAACGAGATGACGGTCAATCCGAGCGATCGCCTCGAGGAACTCTCTCAGACCACGGACGAAGAGCTGATTCAGGAGATCGTCACCGAGCAGGCGTGGGTGACCAACGTCGAACTGCCGATCATCCCCGTGATCGAGAAGCTCGAACAGTCGTTCCTCGGCGGTGAGAACTGGGACGTTCCCGACGCCGATGCGCCCGTCGCACAGGCGAGGTGGCCCTCCGTCTGGCTCCCGCGTCACGGCGAACTGTCGTACGCGGGAGATTGACGCAATTCCGACGAAGGGTCGACGCAGCCGTTTCGGATCGGTACCGATCACCGATTTCGGTTCGCGGTCCCCGACGACGTGCTCTCCGACCGCGCGAATCCGCCCCGAGTTCCGGTGCATCGGAACGTAGGTTTCTCGGTAGTAAGTATCAGAGTGTATTAATACAACGAGAAGTATAGGTATCGAAGTATGTCGGTGGCAGAGATCTATCGCGACTCGGTGCCCCGAGCTTCAGATCGAATGTGCTGATACTCCTCGTAGCAGCGACTCTATCTCCCAGTTCTCTATTGCTCTCTCGACAGAGAATACCGTAGATTCCATCGTCCAGCGTCCGGACTGAAGGCAGATATCGATTTCGATCGATTAGATCACCGGCTTCGGAACATCGGCGCCCTCGGTGTATCCCTGGTCCGGGTCAGCGATAGAAGAGAAATATGAAAGAAATATATAATACTATATGAAGTGTTGATTCCCCCAATCCTGCTCGCCCGTGTGACCATTGTGTACGACTGCGACCGGCGACAGCGGTCGCGTTCAGGTACGGATGAAGGGGGAGGCGGACGGATTTCGTGGGTCTCTGTCAGAGATCAGCCTCCTCAGCGGTGGTAGAAACTGGACTGGTCTGGATTTTGTAGAGTGCGAGCAGCCCGGTCGAAACGAGGAAACAGCGAGCTGAGCGGATCCGCACCGGCGGACGGCGGGCGATACGGACTGCGCAAGTGTCGAGCCGGGGCCGAATCGACCGGATGAACAGCGATCTGTTCGAACGCGGTTGACGGACTAATCAGCCCTCGGACTGACGGCTGGACGAGTGCAAGGTGCCTGTCGACGCCGTGGAAACCGCTCTCCGGACCTCGAACAGACCGAGCGCCACGGTCGGCGCAGCGTGACGGACCTCGCCTCGCGGGCCGACCGAAAGCGACCGCCTGCTACCGCGTCGAGACGCTAGTGCGGAACGGCTACGTCGTCGAGAGGAGCGCGGGAGCTGTCGGTCCAGACACGCGGTCACTCGGGCAATCGGAATGCGAGGCTGTACATCCGTCCCGCTGACTCGGTGCCGATTTCGGTCGCGAGCTGGTCCGCTCTCGTCGTCAGCGACCTCCCGACGTCGTCCGCACACTCCGCGGCGAACGACGTCACCTCCTGAGCATGGGCGGACAGGTGACTGGTCGTCCAGGGTACGGGCTCGAGAAGCGTTCGTTCCCGATCGAACTGCCACCCGTCGCCCGCGAAGAACCGCCGGAGGAACGACGCCGGATAGAAGGTCAGCGCCGGACCGCCGGACGCCATTTCCGAAGCGGCGTTCTCCATCGCGAACAGCTCCCGAACGCCGGCATCCTCGGGTAGCGGATCGTAGTCGTCGACCACGAGGTGGCAGCCCGGGGCCGCCACGCGTCGGAACTCGTCGGCGACTGCCGACAGCGCTGCCGGATCGAGGACGTTACAGAGGCCGTGAGCGGTGATAAGGTCGACGGACGCGTCCGATAGCGGAATCGCACGGAGGTCGGCCTCGACGGCGGCCAGCCGGTCCGCGACGTCGGTCTCCCGTCGTCCGTCAGCACTGACGCGCTCCCGCGTCGTGGCAGCGTGCTCGCGGTCGTTCGTCACGGCGTAGACGGCGCTCGCACCGGCGTCGAGCAGCCCGGCGGTCGTGTTCCCGACGCCCGCACCGGCCTCGAGGCAGCGGGCACCGGGGACCGGGCGGTCTTCCAGCGCGGCCGTGACCGTTCGCGGGACCTCCATGCCCCTGCCGATCAGTGGTGGAGCTGTTCGGGGACCGGGCTGTCCTCGTGGCGCGACCGTTCGATCAGCGACCGCTGGGCGGCCTCGTCCATTCCCTCGTAGCCGGCCGCGGCCTCGAGGATCATCGTGACGAGCTTCGGATCGCCGGCGCTGACGACGCTGGTCAGGCCCCGTGAGGCGGCAAAGTCGAAGCGTTCGCTGATCTCGTCGGGCGAGCAGACCGGGCGGTACCAGTTCGCGAACGGGCGATCCGCCTCCGGCAGTTCGTCGGTGTCGGGCCACGAGCCGTCGGCGAACGCCTTGATACCGAGGGTACCGATGTCCTCTTCCTCGGCCCGCTGCAGCACCGTCTCGTAATTCTGCTCGTCGTCCGCTCCCGCGACGACCGGGTTGAGCGGGAACATCAGCGTCTCCAGGTCGTCGATCCGGTCGATCGCGTCGAGGATGAGGGCCGGCTCGCCGTGGCTGGTGAGCCCGACGTGGTCGATCAGGCCCTCGTCTCTGGCCTCACGGAACGCCTCCAGTGCGCCGTCGTCGCTGGTGATCTGGTCGAGCTCCTCGTCGTATTCGAGGCCGTGGACCTGATAGAGGTCGATCTTCTCGACGCCGAGCCGGTCCAGCGACCGTTCGAGCTTCCGCCACGCGCCCTCGTAGCTCCGTTCCTGGGTCTTGCATCCGAGGAAGATGTCCTCGCGGTGCTGGCGGAGCTTCGGTCCCAGTTTGAGTTCGGCGTCGCCGTACGTCGGCGCGACGTCGAAGTGGTTGACGCCGTAGTCGAGGACGTGTTCGACCATCTGGTTCGCGCCCTCCTGTTCGAGCCAGTTGAGCGCGATCGCGCCGAACGTCATGACGGTGCTTTCGTGACCGGTCTCGCCGAGCGGGCGGGTCTCCATATCGCCCTGTTTGTCGGGAACGACTATAATGGTTAACAGTCCCTCCCGACAGATCCCCAGTGGTCCGCCCGGCGGTGGCCTCTCAGTCGTCGGCTTCCTCGACGGTGTTGACGAGCGTCCCGACGTCTTCGATTTCGACCTCGACAGTCTCGCCCGGTTCGAGCTTGATGTCCTGGAAGGCACCGACGCCCTCGGGCGTTCCCGTCGCCACGACGTCGCCGGGTTCGAGGCGGACGCGCGAGGAGACGAACGAGACGAGGTCGGCGACGCTCCGGATCATCATGCCCGTGTTGTCGCTCTGCATCGTTTCGCCGTCGACCCGAGAGGCGATGGCCAGGTCCTGTGGATCGTCGATCTCGTCGACGACGACCGACGGTCCGACGGGCGTCGTCCGCTGCATCGTCTTGCCCGAGAACCAGTCGAGCATCTCGTCGTCGCCGACCTGTAGCGAGAGCTGGAGGTCGCGCGCCGAGGTGTCGTTGAGGATGGTGTACCCGGCGACGTGGTCCAGGGCCTCCTCGGGGTCGACGTGCCGAGCGGGCTCTCCGATCACCGCGGCGAGTTCGGCCTCGTAGTCGATCTCCTGGGTCACGCGGGTGTGATAAGAGATCGGCTCGCCGTGACCGACGAGCGTTCGCGCGAGCTTCATGAACACCAGCGGCCGTTCCGGAACGTCGATGTTCGACTCCTCGGCGTGGGCCTCGTAGTTGAGCGCCGCGCAGAAGACGGTGTTCCGGTCGGTCGTCGGCGGCTTGAACGTGATCTCGTCGCGGTCGAACGTCTCGCCGTCGACCCCGTCGGCGTCGTGCGGTCGCGACAGCGCGTCCTGGAAGTCCTCGAACTCGCTCGTCACGTCGCGAACCTGATCGTCCGTGAACACGCCGATACGCGTTTCGTCCTCGGCTTCGAAGCGGCCAATGCGCATAGGTGGAAGTCGCAAACGGGACCCTTTACTGTTTCTCTTGGAGACCGGTTCACGGCCAGTGTCCTCGGATACTCAAGTTATTAGTGGTGTGGGTGTGACTGCCACTCCATGGCAGAGTACGAGCCATCGTGGGAGTCGTTAGACCAGCATCCGGTTCCGGAGTGGTACCACGACGCGAAACTGGGCATCTTCATCCACTGGGGCGTCTACTCCGTGCCGGCGTGGGCACCGACCGACGCCGACATCGGTGGGGAAACGGCCTCGCCGTACGCCGAGTGGTACCCCTACTACATGTACGAAGAGGAGTCGCCCACCAGGGAGTACCACGAGGAGACCTACGGCGAGGACGTCGAGTACGCCGACTTCGTCGACGAGTGGGACGCCGAGGAGTTCGACCCCGACGAGTGGGCGTCCTTCTTCGAGGACGTGGGTGCGGGCTACGTCGTCCTCACCGGCGAGCACCACGACGGGTTCCCGCTGTGGGACAGCCACTACGCGAAGTACAACGCCGCCGAGATGGGACCCGAACGCGACCTCGTCGGCGACCTCGCCGACGCGGTGCGCGAGTACGGTCTCAAGTTCGCCGCCTCCTACCACGCCAACTACAACTACTACCAGCCCGGCTTCGAGGGCCAGTTCGGCCACCCCGACTTCGAGAAGGGCGGACCGGCCGAGGAGCAGGGCGGCCCGGGATCGGAGTACGTCGACTTCATGAACGCCAAGCACAGGGAACTGATCCGCAAGTACGACCCCGACCTGCTCTGGTTCGACGTGCCCAAGGCCGAGGGCGATCACGTCCACGCCCAGGAACTGATCGCGGACTACTACAACCGCGCCGACGAGCGCGGCAAGGACGTCGCCGTCAACGACCGCGCCTCCACCGACGCCATCGGCCCGACCATCGACATCGAGGGGAACCGCCGGGACAACGAGGAGTACCACGGCGACTTCGTCACGCCGGAGTACACCTCCTTCGACGAGATTCAGGACCGCAAGTGGGAGAGTTGCCGCGGGATCGGTCACTCCTTCGGCTACAACGCCGTCGAGGACGAGGACGACCACCTCTCGGCCGAGGAACTGGTCCACTCGTTCGTCGACATCGTCTCGAAGAACGGCAACCTCCTCATCAACGTCGGGCCGAAGGCCGACGGCACCATCCCGGACCTCCAGCGGACGCCGCTCGCCGGGCTGGGCGAGTGGCTCGACACGAACGGCGAGGCGATCTTCGGCTCGCGACCGTGGGCCGTCGCCGAGGACGAGGCCAGCGCGGTCGACGTGCGATACACCCACCGCGACGGTGATCTCTACGCCACCGCCCTCGACTGGCCCGGCGGCGAGCTCGAACTGTCGGTCCCGACTCACGTCGACCTCGACGCGGCTCCCGACGTCGAACTGCTGACTGCCGAGGGAGCGCAAGTCTGCGAGAGCACCCTCGACGGCGGGACCTTGACCGTCTCGCTGTCTGCGGAGCCGGACCACGACCACGCCTACACGCTTCGGCTGGCCGACGTCGACAATCCGCGCGAGCAGTAGCTACAGCAGGTCGGCCGACCACGCGGGATCGATCGGTGCTTCCAGCCGTTCGATCTCGTCGTCCGAAAGTTCGACGTCCAGCGCGCCGACGTTCTCGTCGAGCTGGTCGACCGTCTTCGGGCCGACGATGGGCGCGGTGACCACGTCCTTGTGGAGCAGCCACGAGATGCTGATCTGGACCGGTGAGGCGTCGTGCTCGTCGGCGATGTCGCGCACCGCGTCTAGCACCGCCCACTGGTCCTCGTCGAACTCCTCGGCGGGAGTGACGTCCTCCTCGGCCATCCGCGACCCCTCCGGCGGTTCGTCGTCTCGCTCGTACTTCCCCGTCAGGAAGCCGCGGTACAGCGGCGACCACGGCACGACGCCGATTCCCTCCTCGGCACAGACTGGCAGGACGTTCTCCTCCTCGTGGCGGCGGACGAGGCTGTACTCCGGCTGCATCGAGACGAACCGTTCGTAGTGTTCCACGTCACTCGTCTTCAGCGCCTTCATGAACTGCCAGCCGGCCATCGAACTCGCGCCGACGTATCGGACTACGCCCTCGTCGACGAGGTGATCCAGCGCCGACAGCGTCTCCTCGATGGGCGTCTGGTCGTCCCAGCGGTGGATCTGGTAGAGGTCGATGTAGTCGGTCCCGAGTCGGTCGAGGCTCGCCTGCGCCTGATCGAGGACGTGCTTGCGCGAGAGTCCCTGTCCGTTCGGACCGGTGTGCATCTGGCCGTACACCTTCGTCGCGACGACGAGTTCGTCGCGGTCGTAGTCCTCGATAGCGTTGCCGACGATGCGCTCGCTGTCACCCGTCGAGTAGATGTTGGCCGTGTCGATGAAGTTGATTCCGTGCTCGATGGCGCGGTCGATCACCGTACGACTGGCCTCCTCGTCGATCGTCCAGTCGTCTTGGTAGGTCGGTCGCCAGCCGCTACCGAAGTTCATCGTCCCGAGACAGAGTCTCGATACTTCCAGTCCAGTCTCTCCGAGCGTCGTGTACTCCATGTCAGTATCGGGCACGACTCCGAATTCGGCGGAAGCGGATATAAAACAGTAGGTCACCCCTCCACGCGATCGCGGATCGCGACGGCGTCGCACACGGTCTGCACGGCGTCACCCTGCGGAACGTACTCCAGTCCGACCGTCCCCTCGTAGCCAGTGTCGGCGATGGCTGCGAAGACCGTCGCCCAGTCGAGCTCGTCGGGTCCGAGTTCGGTCCGCCCCGGGACGCCTGCCGCGTGGTACATCCCGATCCGGTCGTGATGTTCGCGGATGCGAGCGACCACGTCGCCCTCGGTGATCTGCTGGTGGTAGACGTCGTACAGGAGTCGCACGTGCTCGTGGTCGACGGCGTCGACGACCTCGATTCCACGATCGGTCGTCGTCAGAAAATACCCCGGGTGGTCGACGCGGACGTTCAGCGGTTCGACGACGAGAGTCACGTCTGCCTCGGCCGCCGCTGGCGCGGCCTCGCGCAGCGCCTCGACGACCGCGCGTTGCTGGACCGCTTCGTCGACGCAGTCCTGCTCCGGTCCGACGGTGACGACGACGTTGTCGACGTACTCGCCGACTCGATCGCAGGTCTCGGTGATCGCGTCGACGGCCGCCTCGCGACAGTCCGGATCGGTCATCGCCGGTCCCTCGCGTCCGGTGTTGCCGGCGGCACCCCCCGCCGCGGTGCTCACCCACTGCACGTCGTGCTCGTCACAGGCTGCGACGAGCTCGTCGACCGCAGTCTCGCGCCAGGGGAGATAACCGATTCCGTCAGCGTTCGCCTTCGCCACCAACTCGGGGAACGTATCGGGATCCTCGTCGGGAAACACTGCCCACTTTGTCACGTGAACGTCGAACATGCGCACGAGTTCTGTCCCCCGTGACTTGACCGTTGGGCTCGCCAGCGATTCGACACCCGGGCAAAAGCTACTTTATCGACCGTGGTGACGATTCGCACATGCCGGGATACGATCCGACGTGGGAGTCGCTAGACTCGCATGCACTACCTGAGTGGTTCCGCGATGCGAAGTTAGGTATCTTCATCCACTGGGGCGTCTACTCCGTGCCGGCGTGGGCACCGACCGACGCCGACATCGGTGGGGAAACGGCCTCGCCGTACGCCGAGTGGTACCCCTACTACATGTACGAAGAGGAGTCGCCCACCAGGGAGTACCACGAGGAGACCTACGGCGAGGACGTCGAGTACGCCGACTTCGTCGACGAGTGGGACGCCGAGGAGTTTGACCCCGACGAGTGGGCGTCCTTCTTCGAGGACGTGGGCGCGGGCTACGTCGTCCTCACCGGCGAGCATCACGACGGGTTCCCGCTGTGGGACAGCCACTACGCGAAGTACAACGCCGCCGAGATGGGACCCGAACGCGACCTCGTCGGCGACCTCGCCGACGCGGTGCGCGAGTACGGTCTCAAGTTCGCCGCCTCCTACCACGCCAACTACAACTACTACCAGCCCGGCTTCGAGGGCCAGTTCGGCCACCCCGACTTCGAGAAGGGCGGACCAATCGAAGACGCGGGCGGCCCGGGACCGGAGTACGTCGACTTCATGAACGCCAAGCACAGGGAACTGATCCGCAAGTACGACCCCGACCTGCTCTGGTTCGACGTGCCCAAGGCCGAGGGCGATCACTTGAACGCCAAGGAGTTGATCGCAGACTACTACAACCGCGCCGACGAGCGCGGCAAGGACGTCGCCGTCAACGACCGCGCCTCCACCGACGCCATCGGCCCGACCATCGATCCGGAGAACCGGGGGACCGAGGAGTACCACGGCGACTTCGTCACGCCGGAGTACGCCACCTTCGACGATATTCGCGCAGAGCCCTGGGAAGGGAATCGCGGGATCGGTCACTCCTTCGGCTACAACGCCGCTGAGGACGAGGACGACCACCTCTCGGCCGAGGAACTGGTCCACTCGTTCGTCGACATTGTCTCGAAGAACGGCAACCTCCTCATCAACGTCGGGCCGAAGGCCGACGGCACCATCCCGGAGATACAGAAAGACCGACTCCGGGCGCTCGGCGACTGGATCGACGTCAACGGCGAGGCGATCTTCGGCTCGCGACCGTGGGCCGTCGCCGAAGATGAGAGCAGTGCTGTCGAAGTCCGCTACACGCACTGCGACGGCGACCTCTACGCCACCGCCCTCGACTGGCCCGGCGACGAGCTCGAACTGTCCGTGCCAGCCCACGTCGAACTCGCCGCGGCACCCGACGCCGAGCTACTGACCGACGAGGGTGCGCAGGCCTGCGAGAACAGCCTCGACGGCGACATGCTGACCGTGTCGCTCCCGGCCGAACCGGATCACGACCACGGATACGCGATCCGGCTCACCGGCGTCGACAACCCCCGATAACGACGGGAGACCCACGCGCCCGAGGTACGGGCGTCGCCCCACTCGAACAGTGAGGGGGCGGGGCCGATCCACTTTCGGAGCACAGCAGCGTCGCCCCTTCGACGCTCGCTACGCCGGCGACGTGTCTCGTCGCCGGGCGCGACGTCTCACGACAGACGTCGATGCTGTCCTGTTCGGACGCGCACGGCCCAGAGTGGTTCTTCGAGTCCCTCCGCCGCGCCATTGCCGGTCCGGCAGGAGAACCCCGTCTACGGAGCAGACGGGCAGGTCACGCCGACCGTCGATTCCACGGCCGCAGCGGTGATCGCGATCAGTCGTCGCTCTGGCCGGCCGCGAACGACGTCGAGTCCTGGAACTCGGCGGCTTCGGCCTCGGCTGCTTCGGGTGGATCGCGGTTCATGATCGCCTCGCCGGAGGCCCCGTCGAAGACGTGGATGCGATCCTCGGGGAAAACGACGTCCATCGTCGTCCCTTCCCGGATGTACTCTTCACCGTCTACGCTTGCGGTGAACGTCTGGCCGCCGACTGTAAAGTAGACGAACGACTGGTCACCGAGTGGTTCGACCACGTCGACCTCGACCGAAAGAGCGTTTTCGTCCTCGTCGGCAGCCAGCTGAATGTCTTCCGGACGAATCCCCAGTGTTAGATTGTCCGCACCGCTCGCTATCTCCTCGGCAGTCGTGCTGTCGAGTGCGTACTCGAACTCTTCGTGGACCAGCGTCCCGGCGTCTCGATCCTGCGTGACCTCGAAGAAGTTCATCGAGGGCGAACCGATGAAGCCCGCGACGAAGCGATTGGCCGGGAGGTGATAGCACTCCAGCGGCGTCCCGATCTGCTGGAGTTCCCCGTCGTTGAGGACGGCGATCCGGTCGCCCATCGTCATCGCCTCGGTCTGGTCGTGGGTGACGTAGACCGTCGTCACGTCGAGGTCGGACTGCAGGTTCTGCAATTCGGTTCGCATCTGGGTGCGCAGTTTCGCGTCCAGGTTCGACAGCGGCTCGTCCATGAGGAATAGCTCAGGGTTGCGAACGATCGCACGGCCCAGTGAGACGCGCTGTTGCTGCCCGCCGGACAGATCTCCCGGTTTCTTGTCCAACAGCTCCTCGATGCCCATCATTTCCGCGGTCCGTTCGATGCGCTCTTCGATCTCGTCGCTGTCCATGTCTGTCCCCATCTTGAGACCGAACCCCATGTTCTTCCGGGCGGTCATGTGAGGATACAGCGCGTAGTTCTGGAACACCATCGCGATGTCGCGGTTGCGCGAGCGCTGGTGGGTGATATCCACCCCGTCAAGGGTGATCGTCCCCTCGGTCACGGATTCGAGACCGGCGACACAGCGGAGGGTGGTCGACTTGCCGCAACCGGACGGGCCGACGAGGACGAGGAACTCGCCGTCTTCGACGGAGATCGACACGTCGTCGACAGCGACGATTTCCCCTTCGGAGCCGTCGTTGAACCGCTTCGTCAGGTTCTGAATCTCGAGGTCGCCCATAGGGAATCACTCGCTACTTTTGGTGATAAATCTTGTCACGCGTTACTCGCCCGCATCCTCTTCGAGCGTCCAAATGCGCTCCATGAACGGGATCGGTTCGTCCTCGTCGTCGACGTCGACGCCCTCGCGCTTGAACCGGGCGACGTGGCGCTCCCACTCCTCGACGGCCTCGTCGCCGTCGACCTCATCGAGGTAGGCCTCGATGTCTTCGGCTTCGAGGATACAGACCGCGAGGTCGTCACGAACATATAGTTCGAACTCGGTGACGCCGCCGCGATGCATCGCGTCGGAGACGCCTTCGGGGACATCTTCGTGGGCTTCGAGGTACTCCTCTTTGTACTCGGGATCGATACGCTGGACGTACACCGCTCGCTCGGTATCGGGTGACATACGAACGGCAAGGGGTGAATCGCTAAAGAAGGTTGCGTCCGTGGTCATCGAACCACCCCCGGTCCACGCGCCTACGGCTCGTGGACGCGTTCGAACGCCCGGTGAGACAGGTACGAGAGGTCGCGTGCCGAGAGGAACGGCGCTTCCTCGACCCACGAGAGACAGTCCTCGTAGCCCGCCCAGTCGTCCATCCAGGGGTAGTCGGAGCCGAGCATGAGCCGTTCGGGACCGAACCACTCGATCAGATTCCGGACGTAGCCGTGCAGGTCCTCGTAGGGCCACGCCGTTTCGGCCGACCGCGGGAGCGAGCTCACCTTGACGGCGACGTTGTCGCGCTCTGCCACGGCCTCGAAGTCCGTCCAGGGGGACTCGTTCGGATCGGTCGTCTCGTCGGGGAACGCCATGTGGTCGACGACGAGCTGGACGTCGGGGTGGGCGTCGGCGATCTCGGCGATCATCGACAGCTGCTCGGCCTTGGGGAAGACGAAGACGCTCGTGTCGAGGTCGGCGGCCGCTTCCCAGACCGGATCGAGTTCGTCGTCGAGGATCCAGTCTCCCGTCCGGTTCAGTTCCGTCGGATACTCGGCGTACTCCAGACAGGCGTGCATCCGGACGCCCAGCATCCGCTCGTGGCCGACGACGCGCTCGAGGTCGGTCCGCACCTGCTCGGGGTCGTCCCGAAAGAAGTCCATCAGGCCGACGCCCCACAGCCGGTCGGGGAACGCCTCGATGGCCCGCATCGTGTACTCGTTGGCGCGCACGCCCCGCCCGTACAGCGGGGTGGTCACGATGACGCTCTCGTCGACGCCGGCCGCGTCCATGTCGGCGATCAGGTCTCTGGCCGTGTACGGCCCGTCCCAGCCGGGCGGCAGCACCTCGGCCTGCCAGGGGAGTTCGTCGGTATCGGTGCCCCACGCGTGGGTGTGCGTGTCGACGAATCGCATCGAATCACTCCAGGTTGCCGCCGCCGCTGACTCGCAGTATCGTCCCGACGACGTAGGACGCCTTGTCGCTGGCGAGGTACATGACTGCGTTCGCGAGGTCTTCGGGCTGGCCCATTCGACCGAGCGGGCGGGCCGCACCCCACTCGTCGAGCACGTCCCCGACCGTCCTGTCGGGGTCGTCCTCTGCGGCCATCTCCGCCTCGCGCCGCACCTGATAGGTCTCGGTGAGGTCCGTCGAGATGGCGTTCATCCGGATGCCGTGTTCGGCGAGTTCGTGGGCCATCCGCCAGGTGAGGCCGTTGATCGACGTCTTCGAGACGCCGTAGAGGCCGCGTCGACCGGTCCGGCGGTCACCAGTCTGGCTCGTGTGGTTGACGATGGCTCCCTCGATCCCCTCCTCGATCATGTGGACTGCGACGAGTTTCGAGGCGTAGTACTGGGCACGGACGTTCACGTTCATCGCGAAGTCCCAGTCCTCGATCGAGGACTCGACCAGCGACGCCTCGCGGGGCCAGACGGCCGCATTGTTCACGAGCAGGTCGATCTCGCCGAACGCGTCGATCGCGGACTCGACGAGGTGATCGATCTCCTCGGGGTTGGCCATGTCGGCGGTGATGCCGATCACGTCGCCCTCGCTGCGCTCGTCGAGGTCCGCGGCGACCGCCGTCACGTCCTCCTCGGTCCGGGAGTTGACGATCACGTTCGCGCCCGCGTCGGCGAGTCCTTCGGCGATGCCGCGACCGATCCCTTTCGTCGAACCCGTTACGATTGCCGATTCGCCGCTATAGTCGTAAGCGGTGTGGCCGACCATACCGTGACCCACAGCGGGCGTTCCCAAGAATGCACCGGTGAGAGCGCCGTCTCGTCAGGCGGGGAACCCCTCGCGTTCGATCCGGTCACCGACCGAGCGGAGCGTCTCGACATCCTCCGGCTCCAGTCGCCCGTCCGGGAGCGGGCCGACGTTGAGGAGGAGGTTGTAGTCGTCAGAGAGGGTCGCTTCGAGCTTCCGCCACACCTCGTCGGCGTCGCGGTGCATCCCCTCGGCCGCTTTCGCGTATCCCCACGACGTAGAGACCTGCTGCTGGCTCTCGTCACCGTCGCCGCCGTAGCCCCACTGCCCCGCCATCTCGTCCCGATACTGTTCTCCGGGGATCATCGTCGTACAGACCTCGCCGAGCACGTCGGACTCGGCGGTCTCGTGTTCGGGCGTGACGAAGTCCTCCGTACCGGTGACGCCCTCCTTGTAGCTGATCAGAGTCTGTGGTTGACAGTCGCGGATGACCTCGTAGAGCGCTTCAAGCCGGAAGGCGTCGGCGAAGGCCGCTGGATCTCGCTGCGGGAGATACGACGGATCGAGCCAGATTCCGGCGATCGGACCGTAGCCGGTGAGCAGTTCCTCGATCTGTGATTCGACGTAGTCGAGGTAGACGTCCAGATCGTGTCCCGAATCTGCGTAACAGCCGGGCTGTTCGTCGTAGGCCGGCCGTACTGGATCGCCCCACTCGTCCCGGTTGGGGGCGTGGGGATGGTGCCAGTCGTACCCGTGCGAGTAGTACAGGAAGAGGCCAAGCCCCGCGTCCTGACAGGCCTCGGCCAGTTCAGCCACCAGGTCCCGACCGGCCGGCGCTTCCGTCGATTTGTACGTCGTGTAGTCGCTGTCGAAGAGACAGAAACCCTCGTGGTGGCGCGCCGTGAGGTTGACGTAGTTCATTCCGCAGTCGCTGGCGAATTCGACGATCGCCTCGGCGTCGAAGCCCTCGGCGGTGAAGTGGTGCTGGAGCCGGGCGTAGTCGGCGGGTTCGATTCGCTCGTGGTACTGGACCCACTCGTGGTTACCCAGGAGAGAGTACAGGCCGTAGTGGAGGAACAGGCCGTAGTTCGCGTCGGCGAACCACTCACGTGCGGCCTGCCGTGGGTGCTCGTCGTACTGCTGTTCGTATCCGTCGAGGTAATCTGGAACCGTGATAGTCACGGCCAGAGTATGTGGTGAGGTACCAATAGCCGTTGCGGTCGGCCGGGACTGCAGGGAGCGGAATCGAGCCGACGAGGGCTATCCCTTCGTGGCCCCCATCGAGATGCCACGGAGGAACTGTCGCTGGAACAGCAGGAAAAAGATCACGGTCGGCGCGACCGCGATGACGATTCCGGCGAACAACTGCGCCCAGTCGCCCGAGTACTGCCCCTGGAAAGCCATCAGGCCCGCCGGGAGCGTCCGGAGGCCGTCGTCGGTGATGAAGATGATGGCGTAGAGGAATTCGTTCCAGAGGAAGACGAACTGGTAGATGGCGACCGCCGCCAGCGCCGGGGCCGACAGCGGGAGGTACACCCGGAGGAACACCTGGAACTCCGTGCAGCCGTCCATCCGAGCGGCCTCGGCGTACGTGTCGGGAATCGTCACGAAGAACTGCCGGAGCAGGAAGATCGAGAACGGCAGTCCGAAGGCCACGTACGCGAAGATGAGGCTGAAGTAGGTGTTGAGAAGCCCCAGCGCGTTCATCACCGTGTACAGCGGCACCAGCAGGACTTGCGGTGGGATCATGAACCCGGCCAGGAAGAAGACGAACGTCAGGTCGTCGGCCGGGAAGTCGAACTGCACCAGCGCGTAGGCCGCCAGACTCGACAGTATCAGGATCAACACGAGGCTGATCCCGACGACGATGACGCTGTTCACGAAGTAGTGCTCGAACCCGCCGGTCGTCCACGCGTTGAGGTAGTTCTCGAACCGAATCTGCTCGGGCAGCGAGAGCGGATTGGTGAAGATCTCGCTGCGGGACTTGAAGCTCGTCAGGCCGATCAGAAGCATCGGGAACAGGAACACGCCGGCGGCGACGAACAGCACTAACAGCGTGAGCTTATCCCCGAGCTCCGCGAGAGTCTCCCGCAGCGGCTCGGAGGCCTTCGTACTCATTGGCCGGCACCTCCCGCCTCGCGGTCACCGAGCCGGAGGTTGAGTAGCGAGAGGACGAGCACGATCACGAAGAGGAGGACACTGATCGCGGCGGCCTGTCCGAAGTTCGACTGCAGGAAAGCGTTCTTGTAGATCCAGGTCACCATCACCTCGGTCGCGTGTCCGGGACCGCCCTGGGTCATCACCCAGAAGTAGACGAAGGAGTTCATCGAGCCGATGATGGTGTAGATCATGATGAAGATAGCGACCGGCTTGAGCAGCGGGAGCGTGATGTACACGAATCGCTGGACAGGGCCGGCCCCGTCCATCCGTGCCGCCTCCAGCACGCTCTCGTCGATGCTGTCCAGTCCGGCGAGCCAGAGGATGGTCCGGAAACCGGTCCACTGCCAGGTCGCGACGAAGATGACCGCCAGCAACGCGATGCCCGGATCGCCGAGCCACAGCGGGTTCCAGTCGCTCCCGACCGCCTGCAGCAGCGACGACAGCACCCCGTAGGAGGGATTGTACATGTATGACCAGACCAGCGAGACGGCGACGGACATCAGCGTCATCGGCAGCAGGAACGACACCTGGAAGAACTGACGGAGGCGATCAGAGTACCGGTTGATCGCAAGCGCAAGCAGGAGGCCGATGCCTGCCTGCAGAACGATGCTCCAGAAGCCGACCTCGAAGTTGTTGATCAGCGCGGTCCACACGACGCTGTCGCCGGCTGCGCTCGCGAAGTTCTCGCCGCCGACGAACGTCATGTCGCCGATACCGGACCACTGGAAGCCGCTGAGCCCGAAGATGCCCAGCGCCGGAACCACGAGGAAGGGGATGTAGATCAACATCGCCGGAAGCAGGAACAGCCAGTGCGGGCGCTCCTCGGCGACGTCTCTCATCGTCCCCCACGCTGAAGAGGCACTATTTCGGACGCCTTCTAGCGACGTTTTCGTGCTCATTCCTCACTGAAATTCCGAGAGCGCTTCCTCGTTGGTCTCCTGTGCGTCCTCCAGAAGCGACTGAGCGGATCGGTCGGTGAACAGCTGTTGGCTTCCGGAGAGTAGCGTCTCGCTGGTCTCGGGCAGGAAGGCCACGTCGAACACGGTCGCGACGGCGTCCGCGGCGTCGATGGCGTCGAGCGTGCTCGTGATCGTCTCCTGAGCGGCGTCCAGCTCGATATCGTCGTACACACTCGGGCGCGTGACGAGCTGACCGGTCTGTTCGAACCAGGTCGTCTGGGCCTCCTTGCTGTTCCAGTATTTCAGGAACTCGATGGCATTCTCCAGGTGTTGCTCGCCGCGCTGTTCGGTCCGTGCGCTCACGGCGTAGGAGGCGTTCGGAACAACGCTGACGCGTTCGTTGTTCCCGTTCTCGTACAGTTCCGGGAAGTACGGGAACCACATGTAGTCCATGTGATCGGGGATCCCGCCGAATCCCTCCGGGGCCTGGGCGCTGATCTGCTCCTGCGCCCAGGTCCCCTGATGCCAGAACGCGGCCTGGTCGTTGAAGAACAGCGAGGCCGCCTCGTTGTTGTTCAGCGAGTTGATGTCGCGGTTGAAGTACTCCTCGTCGTAGAGCGTACTCAGCCGCGAAATCCCCTCGACGATGGCGTCGTCGTCCAGCGACCGGTCGTTGAGTCCGAACGCCGCGTCGAGGTAGCCGTCGACGCCGGCGGACTTGATCATGAACGCGGACATCCAGTGGCCGATTGTCCACCGGTTCCGGTTACCACATTGGATCGGCGTGTACCCGGCGTCCTTGACCGTCTGGCAGACGTCGAGGAACTCCTGCCAGGTCGTGTCCGTCGAGTGTTGCAGCGTGCTCGGATCGACGCCTGCGTCCTGGAGGACCTTCTTGTTGTACCAGATTACGATTCCGGAGAGGTTGTGCGGCATCGCGAACAGGCTCCCGTCCTCGGACCGCCACGAGAGGATGTCGCCCTGTTCGTACCTGGCACCCCGGATCGCGTCGGGGACGAACGCGCTGAGCTCGTCGTCGGAGAAGTGGTCGTCGAGTGGCATCACGCTCCCGTTCTCGACGTACCGGCCGAGCCGGTTCGGTCCAGTCCAGACGTAGAACACGTCGGGGGCGTTGCTGGTCCCGAGTGCGTTCGTAATCGCCGACTTGTACGGCGTGTTCTCGTACTTCGTCTGCTCGACGGTGATACCGGTGTCCTCCTCGAACGTGGAGACGATGTCAGCGCCGGCCTCCTTGGGTGCGCCCTGGACGTGGAGGTTCCAGAACGACACCGCGTCGCCGCTGCCGCCGTCACCGCCGTCGCTACCGCCTTCCGTCGATCCGTTGGACCCGCCGTCGGATCCCCCATCGCCGTCGCCGCCGTCACCGGAACACCCGGCGAGACCGATCATACCTGCTGCACCGATGGTTCTGAGTGCTCGTCGCCGCTCCTCGTCAATCATATCCATGCGACGTTTAGCCAGAGAGGATAATTAATGTTCCCTAGAAAGTCGCACATGTGACGTAGAAATTAACCCTCTGGTCAGGGACCGGAACAATGCACGGTCGGCAATCAACTGCTGCCGTTGATACAGGGAGTTTTAATACAATGCTATCAGTCGCCACTGATATGGTACCGGAGATCACCCGGATCGAGAGCACGGAGTTCAGCTACGAGATCCCCGACGTCGGTACCGACCAGCACGGCTTCAACCTGGTTTACGAACCCGGTGAAGTCACGGAGCGCAAGCTGTTCGGACTGAAGATCCACACCGACGAGGGGATCACGGGCGAGTACGTCGGCGGCAACTCGCCGGGCGCGGCGCAGATCAACATGTTCGCCGACTACCTGGTCGGGAAGAACCCGCTTGAACGCGAGAAACACTGGTCTGAGATCAAGCGCGCGTTGCGCAAGTACGACCGCATGGGGATGGGCCCGATCGACATCGCCCTGTGGGACTTCGCCGGCAAGTACTACGACGCTCCCATCCACGAGTTGCTTGGTACCTACCGCACGAAGTTCCCGGCGTACGCCTCGACATACCACGGCGACGAGAACGGCGGGCTCGACACCCCCGAAGCGTTCGCCGACTTCGCCGAGGAGTGTCTCGACATGGGGTACCAAGCGTTCAAAGTCCACGGCTGGGGCGGGAGCGAGGGGTCGCGTGACCTCGACCGGGAGGTCGAAGCCGTCCACGCCGTCGGCGAGCGCGTCGGCGACGAGATGGATCTGATGCACGACCCCGCCTGCGAACTGGAGACGTTCGCCGACGCGCTCAAGCTCGGCAGGGCTCTCGACGAGGAGGGCTTCTTCTGGTACGAGGACCCCTACCGCGACGGCGGCATCAGCCAGCACGCCCACCGGAAACTCCGCCAGCAGCTCGACACCCCGATCCTCCAGACCGAGCACGTCAGGGGGGTGGAGCCGGCGACAGACTTCGTCGCGAACGAGGCGACCGACTTCCTGCGCGCCGATCCCGAGTACGACGCCGGCATCACCGGCGCGATGAAGCGCGCGAAGGTCGCCGAAGGGTTCGGCCTCGACGTGGAGTTCCACGCCCCCGGCCCCGCCCAGCGGCACTGCATCGCCGCGATCCGAAACGCGAACTACTACGAGATGGCGCTGGTCCACCCCGACGCGCCCAACACCACGCCGCCGGTCTACGCCGGCGACTACCGCGACGAGATCGACGCGATCGACGACGACGGGCAGGTCGAGGTCCCCGACGAACCCGGCCTCGGCGTCGACTACGACTGGGACTACATCGAGGACAACGCCACCGGGAGCGTCCACACATACGAGTAACGGGCCTCACGGCACCTGCGAATACCGTTCTCCTACGCGGTTTCGGTTTTGTCCCAGACCGCGATCCGCCCGAGCAGCCGCGTCGACGGCGGGACGACTCGCCCCGACCCGCGCCACTCGACGGACTACCGACGGGCAGTCGAGGCCGGTGCGTCCCACCGCGACGAGTCGACACTCACCAGGAGGTGATCTCTACGTCCCGGAGCGGGCGGTCGAGCGGGATCGAGACCTGCGAGCCGGTGTAGTGGGAGACGTAGAAGGCGACGATGATCTCGAGAGAGCGTTTGGCCTCCTCGCCGGTCGAGCGGTTCTCGGCGTCGCCCTCGAGCAGCGCTTCGACGTGTTCGGCGGCGTTGGCGAACGAGCCCTGGTAGTCGTCGTCCCAGGTCCACGAACCGTCGATGCCCGGCAGCGACTGTTCGACGTGGTCGCCGGCCTCGAGCGACCAGTAGCGCCACTCGCCGTCGTCGTTGTTCATGTAGAGTTTGCCCTCGCTGCCGACGAAGTTCAGCGTCATCGAGGAGTCGTCGCGCGGGATGGTGCAGTCGACGGTGGTGAAGGTACCGTCATCCATGACGACGAACCCGCCACCGCCGGCGTCGTCGACGTCCGCCTCGGCGTCCAGCGAGTCGACGGCCTCGTTCTCGCCGGTGATGTGGCCGCTGACGGTCTCGGCACGGGCGTCGAGCAGGTAGACGAGCGTGTCCAGCAGGTGCGTCGAGTTGCGCAGCAGTTCCATCCGGAACTGGGTGGCGACGGAGTGGACTTCGCCCAGCAGGTCCTCCTCGACGACCAGCCTTCTGAGCTGTCGAAGCTTGTCCGTGAACCGGAACGAGTGATTGACGACCAGTTCGGTGTCGGTCCCGTCACAGGCGTCGATCATCTCCTCGGCGTCGGACACGGAGGAAGCGATGGGTTTCTCGCACCAGATCACGTCCGGATCGGCGGCCGACTCCGCCGCATCGACGACGTGACGGTGATGCAAGAACGAGGGCGTACAGACCGAGACGACGTCCAGGTCCTCCGCCTCCATCATGGCCTCGTGGCCGACGTAGCGGCGCTCGGACGGAACGTCCCAGGCCTCGCCGAACGTGGCCAGTTTCTCCTCGTCGACGTCGGCGACCGCGACCAGTTCGACGTCGTCGGTGGCGGCGTAGCCGCCGGCGTGGCTGGCCTCGATCTTCTCGTTACCGATTGCCTCCTCGTCGTGCATCCCGAGGATGCCCATTCCCGCGATACCACCAGTTCCGATGATGCCCGCTCGATAGCTCATGGTTGACTCGGGCGGTGAATTTTGCAGGTAGTGTTATCAAGATTGTGCTTGGTGATTCCTCGTACGATGCTGAAGCCGGGGTCTCGAAACGCGCCACTAGTCAGAATTACTGGACGGGGATTTATTATGACTAAGCTCCTCCGGGATGCTATGGGATCGGAATCCGACACCGCGATGGTGAAGACGACGCGGACGACGTTCCGGATACTCGAGGAGATCAAAGCCCGGGACGAAGTCACCGTAAACGAACTGACTGACGAGTTCCCCCTCTCGAAGAGCAGCATCCACAACTACCTGAAGACCCTCGAACACGACGGATACGTCGTCAAGGAGGGGGACGCGTACCGCGTCGGACTGCGACTGCTGGATCTCGCCGGTTACGCGCGACACCAGCAACAGATCTACCAAGCAGCAAAGGAGGAGGTAACGAAACTCGCCGAGGAGACCGGCGAGATGACGAACTTGCTCGTCGAGGAACACGGGCGGGGGATCTACCTCCATCGGGCCAACGGGGAACAGGCAGTCACGTCGGACTCCTACATCGGCCACAGGGTCCACCTTCACAACACCGCACTCGGTCAGGCGATACTCGCTCACCTCCCGCGCGAACGGGTCGAAGAGATAATCGACAGACACGGGCTCCCGAAGACGACGGAGAACACGATCACGGATCGGGAAGAGCTCTTCGCAGAACTGGACCGCGTGCGCGAGGAGGAGATCGCCTTCGACGACGAGGCCCGTCTCGTCGGGCTCCGGTGCGTCGCCACGCCGATCGTCGACAAGGACGGCGAGGTGAAGGGGGCGATCAGCATTTCTGGTCCGACCAGCCGATTCCAGGACGAACGGTACCGCTCGGAACTGCCGGAGAAGCTCGAGAGCGCGGCGAACGTGATCGAGCTAAACATCAACTACACCTAGATGCGAACGCAGAGCGGTACCAGCCAGCAGCGGCCCTTCACGAGGATTCTTCGAGAGTGGTGACGAGGGCCGAGTGCTCTCCTCGCCGTATCGCGGCAATCCTGTAATGCTGGATCGGATCGGCGAAATCACTCGTTGATTCAGATAACAGCCGGTTCACGCGTCGCTCGTGCCTCCTGCCGTTCGCTACTGTGGGATCTTTCGTAGTAATACAAAACGATCTCCGACGCAGGGAATGCTGGTCGTAGCATTCGGGAGAACCTGTTCTCTCCGGACACGACAGACCTGGACGCCGCGGCAGAAACGTCGTTCGCGCGGGACCGGCTAGCAGTCTAATAGGAAACGGCGTCCAGTATGACTGGAAAAACGGGCATCGCCCTGAAGCAGTCCAGACGACATCGACAGCGCGGACTGCTACTGGGTCGGCAGACCCGAAATAAATAACAGAGGTACCTCCGTGATTTCGAATGGAGCCGTAGAACGCCGCGGGCAGAAGAGGTACCGGTGACACCGCCCTGCCAGTCGAGGATGACATGCGGTCCCGACGAAGCGAACGGGCCACATCCGTTCGTATAACGTGTACAGCAAGTGAGTATATGAGGTGCTTTGGGTAGTGATATAACATCAGTAACGTTGTTATTTTCGCGATCGGGATGAGAAACCGTACTCGTACTGTGAACGATCTGGGTGATCAGTCAGATTCGGCACGTTCGGATCGGGATCCGGACGGCTCACCGTGTCGTCGCCCCGGACCGAATAGCCCCCGAAGAACAACGACGTGCTGGACGACGAGGCCGCACTGCGGGATCGGTTGCGTGAAGTCGGCTACTTCTTTATCCGCGAGTCCGCGATCCGACCTCGTGCGGGACGCGCGGCGAGACGTGCTCGAGCGCCCGGCCGACGAGGGGCTGTTCGATCCTGACGAACCCGTCGAGGACGGCGTCGTTCACCCGGAGTACTTCGGCGAGGCGTTCGACGTGAGCACTGCGTCGTGGACGCACTACCCGAACCTGGAGGAGCTCGTCGAGGGCGACGAGCTCATGGACTTCTTCGAGCGCTTCCTGGGCGAGAAGCCGCTGGCGCTCGATCGCGGATTGCACCCGGCCTTTGCCCTGGACGCGAAAGCCCGTGAGATGCTGGAAACCAGCGACCGCGGCGATGTACATCACCGACCACCCGAAGAGCGCGAGGGGGGTGAGAACGCTCTGCGAGTAACTCCGGACGATGACCGCCGACGCCGTCCACGTCCACTCGATGTCCGCGACGACATCGTCTCACTTCGCACCCAAACCTATATGCACCGGCGAAAGCGTGTGTGAGTATGACGAACCCGGCTAGTAGATTAGCGACGACACCACCCATGGGGTGGAACTCGTGGAACGCCTTCAGCTGTGGCGTCACTGAGGACGACGTTCGCGACGCAGCGGACCTGCTTGTGGACACCGGACTGCGCGATATCGGCTACGAGTACCTCGTCGTCGACGATTGTTGGATGGAAGCGGAACTGGACGAAGACGGTCGGCTCGAACCGAACTCCGAGGACTTTCCGAGCGGAATCGAAGCGCTCGCGGACTACGTCCACGAGAAGGGCCTCAAATTTGGCATCTACTCCTCGGCAGGTGACGTCACCTGCCAGGGGTATGCCGCGAGTCTCGGCCACGAACGGGCTCACGCAGAACAGTTCGCGGACTGGGGCGTCGACTACCTGAAATACGACAACTGCGGCGACCATCGCGGACGGGACGCCATCAGCCGGTACGCTGCGATGGGACAGGCGCTGGTGGCCGTCGATCGGGACATCGTCTACAGCGTCTGCGAGTGGGGACAGAACCAGCCGTGGCAGTGGGGTCGCAACGTCGGCGCTCACCTCTGGCGGACGACGGGTGACATCGTCGTTCGATGGAGTACTGACTCCGACGAGTTCGGCCTCGGAATCGTCGACATTATCGACCAGATGAACGATCGAGATATCGCACACCAGAACGGTCCAGGCGGCTGGAACGATCCGGACATGCTACAGGTCGGTAACGGGCCGGAATCGGGTCAGGCCCAGCACGAGGAGGCGGACGTCGACCGCGAGCTGACCGAGGCCGAGGAGCGGACGCACTTCAGCTTCTGGTGTCTGTTCTCCGCGCCGCTGATGGCCGGTAACGACCTCGCCGAGATGGACGACGCCACCAGGGAGATCCTGACCAACGAGGCGGCGATCGCGATCAATCAGGATCCGCTCGGGATTCAGGGGACGCGCGACGGCGCCGTCGAGAACAAGGAGGTCTGGAGCAAGCGACTCGCCGGTGACGAGTGTGCGCTGATACTGTTCAATCGCGGAGAGCACACGGCTGAGATCGCAACGACCGTCGAAACCGTCGACGTCCCGGTCGACGCGGAACGGTATCGCGTCTCGGACGTCTGGAGTGACGACGAGTGGACGACCAGCGGGTCGATCACCGCGACCGTCGGCCCGCACGACGTCGCGATGTTCCGTGTCAGCCCCGAGTAGCTGACTGTCCCACTGCTTCTCTCAGTGGAGCCCGCAAGGAAGGCGTTACCCGTGACGGAGGTGACAGTGGTCGGGACAGGCTGGGTCAGACACGGGGACGCAACTGCTCGGTCGGTGGTATCAGCAGGACAGCGTTTCGTATGAGGGCGCGCCGACGGGAGAGAGAGACGGACGAGGGATCGCAGTCAGGACCCTTTCATACCGCCGCTTGCCAGTCCTTCGATGACCTTCTCCTGGACCAGCGCGAAGAGGACGATCACCGGGAGCATCGTCAGCGTCGCGGCCGTGAGAGTGAGTCCCCAGTTCACCTGGTTCTGCGACTGGAACAGCTGGAGTCCGAAGGGGAGCGTTCGGACGGCTGCCGTTTGCGTGAGGACTGATACGGCGAGGTAGTCGTTCCAGGAGAGCACGAACGTGTAGAACCCGGCGACGGTAAGACCGGGCTTCGCCAGAGGCAACATCACGTAGCGCAACACCTGCAGCTCCGAGCAGCCGTCCATCTTGCCAGCGTCGGCGAGCGACTCCGGGATGTCGTCGAAGTACCCCTTGAGCAACCACGTCGCGAACGGCAACGCGAAGGCGGTGTGGGCGAGGATGATCCCGAAGTACGAGTCGATTAGCCCGAGGTTGAACATCAGGAGGAAGAAGGGGATGAGCAACAGAACCCACGGGAACATCTGAGTGACGAGATATCCCAGCAGGAGCGGCTTTCTGCCGGGGTACTCGAACCGGCTGAGGGAGTACGCTGCGAAGGACCCCATCGTGAGCGTGAGAATCGTCGTCGACACGGCGATGATGATCGAGTTCTGCGCGTACCGGATGAAGTCTCCCCTCGAGAGGACGGCCACGTAGTTCTCTAGCGTAACGGCACTCAGATCTGGAATTATGTTCGACGAGTACAGCGAACTCGGACCGGTGAACGTCGCGACGACGATGTAGAGGATCGGGAACAGCAGGAACATGAAGTACATAAAGAGAACGGCATAGCTGATTACCGCCCGCTGCGGCGTCATGTCGTCGTCGAGCCACGCGTCAAATCGCTTGACGATGTTCTGTGATTCCTTCGTCGCCATTATCGGATCCCTCCGTCGCTGTCAGGCGCGTTTGCAGTCATCACTCGATCTCCTCCAGTTTGACGTAGATGACAGTGAACATCATGAGTAGCACTAGCATTGTGAGTCCGATGCTCGCCGCGTATCCCAGCGTGTACTCGTTGAAGGCCAGTTCGTAGACGTGGGTCGCGAGCACGTTAGTCGAACCGACCGGACCGCCTCCCGTCGTCAGGAAGATTATCTCGAAGTCGTTGACAGTGAAGATGACGTGGAGGACGATCATGATCATCGAGACGTACGAGATGTTCGGCAGCGTGATGTAACGGAACTGCTGAAGCTTACTGGCGCCGTCGAGTTCCGCTGCCTCGTAGAGGGAGTTCGGAATCGACTGCATGCTCGCCATGAGTGCGATGGCGAAGAAAGGCGCGTTCCGCCACACGTGCATTACCACGATGAGTGGAAACGCCCACGTCTTCGATCCGAACCAGTACTTCGTCTCGACGCCAAACGTCGACAGGACGACGTTGACGAGCCCGTAGTCCGGTTGCATCATAAACCGGTAGATGATCGACATCACCACGATCGGCAGCACCCAGGTCACCATCGAGAAGTTCCGGAACAACTTGATTCCCGGAAGCTTCTGTTTGAGGACGAGCGCGAGCCCGAGCCCTAGAATGTACTCCAGCGACACCGCGGCCACGGTCAGAACCACCGTGTTAGTGAACGCCTGCCAGAAGGACGATGAACCGAACATCTCCCCGAAGTTCTCGAGTCCGGTCCAGGTGGCCTGGTTAGGTTGCAACAGCGACATCTCCTGAAACGCCATCAGGATGCCGCGCGTTGTCGGATAGAGTACGATCAGTCCGAGCAGTAGCGTCGTCGGCACGACGAACGCGTAGCCCAGCCAGGTCTCCTTGACGAACTCGACGAACGTCTTCTGGTAGCGGCCCAGACCGCGCGAAGTGGGTGTTTCGGTCGCCATCCTACGTGGAGAGGTCGCTGGTGATGTCGTCCAGTTTCTGGTGGAAATCCTCGCCGGCGGTCATCGGGTCTTTGTCTCCGTAGGCGACCGCCTGCATCTCCTCGTAGAACGCAGTCCGAACGGATCCCCACTTGATCTTCGCCAGCGGACGAGCGGTTTCGATGACGTCGCCGAACGCAGCGAGGTTATCGTTCTCGATCGTCGTACTGATCTCGGTGTGCATCGGCGTTGCGAGATTCATTCCGTTCTCCTTCATCTTCTCGAATGCCTCGAGATTAGTACGGTGTTCGGCGGCCTGGAACGCCATTTCCGTGTTCGACGAGTGTTTGTTCACCATCAGCGACTTGACCTCGAGGTAGGTCCCTCTGCTCGCGTTCTCCGCATGCGGGAGGTGCTTGATCGTGGTGTTCTCCTGTATGCGTTTTTTGGCGGCGTCGCTGTCGTCGATCTCGTCGTCGCTGACCATCTCGAGGACCCAGGGCCCACATTCGATCATCGCGTAGTCTCCGTTCAGGTACCCGTAGTCGTTCACCTGCCAGCCCGTCCCCAGCGAATCGGGGTTTCCGACAGGGTCGTCGGACGCGTAGACCTCGGCGTACCAGTTTTTGAAGATCGTACCGAGCGTCTCTGCGCTCGGGACCAGCTCCCACGATCCGTCCTTTACCTGGTAGAGATTGTCCTCGTGCTGATAGACGTGAGATATCCACTCCTGGAACGCCCGGACAGATCCCTCCTTGGTGCAGTTGTGGAACGCCCACATGTCGTCCATCTCCTCGTTGATGGTTCGACCGGCCTGATGGAACTCCTCTACGGTCTCCGGCGGTTCCAGCCCCAGCTCCTCGAAGACGTCGTTCCGATAGACGAGCGCACGCCCGTTCCCGGTCGACGGAAGACCCCAGACCTCGCCGTCGTACGTCACAGCGTCTTTCGCTCCCTCGATGAACCCGTCCCAGTAATCGAGGTTCTTCGCCTGTTCGGTCAGTGGTTCGAGGAGACCGGCTTTCTGAAACTCACTGATGTGACTCAGGACCCCTTCGATGTAGTCGGGTTCCCCCTGACGACCGCCGGTAAGGAACTTCTGGCGGCGGTCCATGTACGAGAACGTCGAGATCGTCAGCTTCGCATCGTGGTTCTCCTCGAACGAGGAGTGGTACCAGTCCCGGAACTTCCCGCCAGGACTCTCTGGATCGGCCGACCCGATCCAGAAGAGAATCTCGGGAACGTTGCCACTATTACCATCCCCGCCGGTACTGTTTCCGCCGTCACCGCCGCCTCCATTACCGCCGAGACACCCCGACAGCGCCGTCACACCAGTCGCAGTTCCGACGCCTTTCAAAATGCTACGTCGACTAAGGCCCGAACTATCATCTTGAGTCATGATACTCGGTGCCTTGTTTTGGTTGAGGTACAAAAAGTCTTTCCCCGGTTGTAGAGAGCCCCCAGCACCAGCGTCCCCCGTGGGGAATAGCTTTATTAGTGTACCGCTGCGCTACGTAGCTGTATGCCGAAGATAACGCTCATAGGGGCCGGTAGTATGGTGTTCGCGACGACTATCGTCGGGGACGTCCTCTCGTTCGACGAGCTATCGGACAGCACGATCTCGCTGATGGATGTCGACGAGCACCGTCTGGGACAGACCGCGGACGTCGCGGAGGCGATGGTCGAGAACGAAGGCCTGGACGCGACGGTCGAGGCGACCACCGATCGACGGGCCGCGCTCGAGGACGCCGATTACGTGCTCAACATGATCAACGTCGGCGGGACGGAGCCCTTCGAGAACGAGATCCGCATCCCCGAAGAGTACGGGGTGAAGCAGGCCATCGGCGACACCATCGGGCCGGGCGGCATCTTCCGCGGGCTTCGGACCATCCCGGTGATGCTGGACATCGCCGAGGACATGGAGGAGCTGTGTCCCGACGCGCTCCTGCTGAACTACACGAATCCGATGTCGATCCTCTGCCAGACGATGTACGAGGCCACTGACGTCGACGTCGTCGGCCTGTGTCACAGCGTCCCTCACACGGCGGAGGCCATCGCAGACTACGCGGGCGTGCCCGAGGACGAACTGGAGTACTGGGTCGCCGGCATCAACCACGTCGCGTGGTTCCTCGAAGCGGAGCACGACGGCGAGAGCATCTATCCCGAACTTCGGGAGGCCGCCGAGGACCCCGACACCTACGAGCGGGACACTGTCCGCTTCGAGATGATGAAGCACTTCGGCTACTTCCCGACGGAGTCCTCGCATCACATGTCGGAGTACGTGCCGTACTTCCGGACCGACGAGGAGACCATCGAGTCGATGACCGGTACCGACTACGCCGAGCGGATGCCCACTGCCACCTACCTCGAGGGCTGGAAGGAGCGATCCGAGGAGCGAGACGACCCCGACCTCGACGTCGATCTGGACGAAGTCGGCGCGGAGCGCTCCGAGGAGTACGCATCGCGGTTGATCCACTCGATGGAGACCGACACCCCTCGCCGAATGAACCTCAACGTCTCCAACGAGAGCGACGCCATCGAGAACCTGCCCGAAGACGTCTGCGTCGAGGTGCCCGTACTGGTCGACGGTACCGGGGTCCGGCCCTGCTCGGTCGGCGAACTACCGACGCAGGTCGCCGCCTACCCGCGCCAGCACGCGGCCGTCCATCGGCTCGTCGTCGAAGGCGCGCTCGAGAACGACCGCGAGAAGATTCACCAGGCCATCAAGCTCGACCCGCTGTCCGCCGCCGAACTGACGCTGGACGAGATCCACGAGATGACCGAGGAGCTGATCGAGGCCAACGCGGAGTACATACCCGACCTCGAGTAGCGACGGACCAGTCGCGGTTTCGTTTCTTCCGTTACGCAGGAATTGAACCCATTTGCACATCGAGGGGCACCGGGGTGCCCCTCGAGTGTGTCAGTGCGTTCAATTTCTACTATAACTGCGACCAGCGACGCTCCGCCGCGCCGATCTCGAACGGTCGCTGCTCGCGTCGGTATCGTTCCGGGTCTGAGCGTTCGAATACCGGACAGAATCCAGAGCGGCGAACCAGTATCAGCACGCCCCCCCCTCGGTTACGGGCGTCTACTCGGCACTGACTCCGACGCCCTGGCCGTCGGAGAGAGCAGCTAGCGACTCCATGTCGACCTCTTCCGGCGGCTCGCGGTTGCGCAGTGCCTGGCCCGTCCGGCCGTCGAAGATGTGGATCCGGTCCTGCGGGAACCCCACGTTGATCTCGTAGCCGGGGTCGATGACGATGTCGCCCTCGAGGGTCGCCGTGTACTGTTCGCCCGCGATGTCGAGGTACGTGTACGTGACGTCGCCGAGGGGCTCAGTTACCTCGACCGGCACCGAGATGGCGTTGGGCGTGTCCTCCGGAACGGTCTCGATGTCCTCCGGGCGAATACCGAGCGTGAACCGGTCGCCCTCCCCTTCGATGTCGGCGTAGACGTCCTCATCGAGTTCGTACCTGAACCCGTCGTGGACGAGGGCAGGGACCCCGTCCGAGGTGTCTAGTTCGACGTCGAAGAAGTTCATCGAGGGCGAACCGATGAAGCCGGCGACGAACTGGTTGGCCGGCTCGTGGTAGCACTCCAGGGGCGTCCCGATCTGCTGGAGCTGACCGTCGTTCAGGACGGCGATCCGATCACCCATCGTCATCGCCTCGGTCTGGTCGTGGGTGACGTAGATGGTCGTCACGTCGAATTCCTGCTGGATCTCCTGCAGTTCCGTCCGCATGGCCGTCCGGAGCTTCGCGTCCAGGTTCGACAGCGGCTCGTCCATCAGGAAGACCTCCGGTTCACGGACGATGGCCCGTCCGAGCGCGACGCGCTGTTGCTGCCCGCCGGAGAGCTCGTCAGGCTTGCTCTCGAGCAGTTCCTCGATGCCCATCATTTCGGCGGCGTCCGTGACGCGCTCGTTGATCTCCTCCTTCGAGAGGTCGGTCGTCATCTTCAGCCCGAAGGCCATGTTCTCGCGGGCCGTCATGTGGGGGTACAGCGCGTAGTTCTGGAACACCATCGCCATGTCCCGCGCCTTGGGCTTCTTGTCAGTCACGTCCTCTCCATCGAGGACGAGCTCGCCGCTCGTCGGATTCTCGAGGCCGGCGATGCAGCGGAGCGTCGTCGATTTCCCGCAGCCGGACGGGCCGACGAGGACGATGAACTCCCCGTCATCGATTTCGGCGTCGAGGTCGTCGACGGCTACGATCTCGCCACTGTCGTCCTGAAACACCTTGGTGAGGGAACGAATGTCTAACTCGCCCATAGTCGATTATGTTGTATGGGGCTGATAAATCTTTTCTACGTGGCACCCCGAAGCGTGGGCGTCGACCGCATTGCCCACACGCTGCAGCATCGGACGTTCGGATCGGCGACTGAAACGGCGTGATCGGTCCCGCCTACGACGTCCGGGCGGCGACTCGATCTGACTCGACCAGTTCGTCCGGGAGGTAGTCGGCGTTCGCCGCGAGCAGGTCGTCGACCATGTCGTCGATCTCGTCGAGCGTGCACGACGCTGCGGTGAGCGGGTCGAGTTTGATCGCCTGCCGAAGTGCCTCCTGATCGCGTTCCAGGGCCGCCGTCACTGCGAGCCGCTGAACGGCGATATTCGATCTGTCGAGTGCAGCTAGCTGGGGCGGCAGTTCGCCGACGGAACAGGGACGAACACCCCGGTCGTCGACGAGGCAGGGTACCTCAACGCAGGCGTCTTCGCCGAGGTTCGCGACCGCGCTCGTGTCGTTGCGGACGTTGACGTTCATCCGGCGGCGTTCGCCCGTCTCCATCGAGTGGATGATCCGCGAGCCGTACTCCTCGGAGCGCTCTATTTCGGGGTCGATTTCGTCGGTCGACATCTCGCGGGCCTCCTGCTGGTAGTCACACCAGTGCTCGAAGTAGTCGCCCGTCCCCATCCAGTCGACGAAGTACTCGTCGAACTCCTCCTCGACCGTGTACTCTTCGATGGTCTCCTCGTCGGTCCGGAAGTACGGCACGTACTCCGACATGTGGTTGCTCGACTCGGTGACGAAGTACCCGAAGTGATCGAGGACGTCGAACCGGACGTTATCGCGTCTGTAGGTCTCCGGATCGTTCGCAGCCTCGTGGAGGTCTGGATAGATGCTCTCGCCGTCGTGCTCCGCTTCGAGGAACCACGCCATGTGATTGATGCCGGCGACCCAGTACTCCAGTTCGTCCTCGGGCACGCCCGCGTAGTCTGCGATGGCTTCGGCGGTGTGCTGGACGCTGTGACAGAGTCCGATCACGTCGACGTCAGTCGCTTCGTCGACGGCCCAGCACAGCATCGCCATCGGATTCGTGTAGTTCAGCAGGAGCGCGTCGGGACACAGCTCCTCCATGTCGCGAGCGAGATCCAGCATCACGGGAGCGGTCCGGAGGAAGCGGAACACTCCGCCAGGCCCGAGCGTATCGCCGACGGCCTGGTTGACTCCGTACTCCTGCGGGATCCTGATCTCGTTCTCGAAGGGCTCCGTCCCGCCGACGTGAATCATGTTGAGCACGTAGTCGGCCCCCTCCAGAGCCTCGCGGCGATCGGTCGTCGTTTCGATGGTCGCCTCGACGTCGTTGTGCTCTATCATCTCCCGACCGGCCGTCGCAGTCCGATTCAGCCGTTCCTCGTCGATGTCCATCAGGGTGAGCGTGCTCCCCTGCAGTTCGGGATAGGAGAGGATGTCACCCATGAGGTTCCGTGCGAACACGATACTACCGGCTCCGATGAACGCCACGTCGGGCATACTCCGGGAGTTGTCACACGCTACCATAAAACTAGCCCTGGCAGTGGGCGTGTCCGTCCGAAAGACTGAACTCCCGCTGCTTGGTCTCACGTCCCATGGACGACTGGACCGACCCCGAGACGATCGGCCGGAACCGGCTCGAACCGCACACGGACGTCCTCCCGTATCCCGACCGACAGGGCGCAGTCGCCAGCGACCGGGCCGCGTCGCCGTGGATCACGTCGCTGAACGGCCAGTGGCGGTTCGACCTGGTGCCGACGCCCTCGGACGCGCCCGAGGGGTTCGCCGACCCGGCGTTCGACATCGGCGACTGGGACGACATCGAGGTGCCGCTGAACTGGCAGGCGGCCGGGTACGGCGACCCCCACTACACGAACGTCGTCTACCCGTTCCCGGTGGATCCGCCGAACGTGCCGACCGAGAACCCGACGGCCTCCTACCGGCGGACGTTCCATGTCGACGAGGACTGGACGGATCGGCAGGTCCGCCTCCACTTCGAGGGCGTCGACTCGGCGTTTCATCTCTGGGTGAACGGGGAGCGCGTGGGATACAGCGAGGGCGCCCGCCTCCCGTCGGAGTTCGACGTCAGCGAGCACGTCGAACCCGGCGAGAACACGGTCGCCGTGCGCGTCTACAAGTGGTCCAACGGGAGCTACCTCGAGGACCAGGACATGTGGTGGCTCAGCGGGATCTTCCGGGACACCTACGCTTACGCGGTCCCGGAGACCCACGTCGCGGACGTCGACGTCCGCACCGACCTCGACGACGAGTACGCAGACGGTCACCTCCGGGCGGACGTCGACCTCGCCAACGCGGGCGACGCCGCGGAGACGGCGACCCTGGACGCCGAACTCCGGGACCCGGACGGTGCGACCGTTGCCGAGTTCGAGGCGACGGCCGGGGTCGACGTCGGCGAGACGACGACGGTCACCCTCGAGACGGACGTCGAGGCACCGGACCTGTGGACCGCCGAGACGCCGGACTGCTACGACCTGGTCGTCTCCCTGCGGGACGAGGGCGGCGAGGTCACCGAGACCGTCGCAGAGACGGTCGGCTTCCGCGAGGTCGCCATCGAGGACGGGCAGTTCCTCGTCAACGGCGAGGCCGTAACGATCCGCGGCGTGAACCGCCACGACTTCCACCCCGACCGGGGGCGCAACGTCCCCGTCGAGACGATGCGGGAAGACGTCGAGCTGATGAAGCGGCACAACGTCAACGCCGTCCGGACCGCCCACTACCCTAACGACTCCCGCTTCTACGACCTCTGTGACGAGTACGGGCTCTACGTCGTCGACGAGACCGACCTCGAGTGTCACGGGATGGAGTTGGCACCCGATACGCCCCACCTCAGCGACGCGCCGGAGTGGGAGGCCACCTACGTCGACCGGATGGTCCGGATGCTCGAGCGCGACAAGAACCACCCGAGCGTCGTGATCTGGTCGCTGGGCAACGAGTCGGACTTCGGGTCGAACCACGTCGCGATGGCCGAGGAGACCCGCGAGCGGGACCCGACCCGGCCGATCCACTACGAGCCCGACGAGGAGCAGGAGGTGTCGGACGTCGTCGGACCGATGTACCCGCCCTGGGACCAGCTCGAGGCGTGGGCCGCCGAGGACGAGTACGAGCACCCCGTCATCCTCTGCGAGTACGCCCACGCCATGGGCAACGGGCCCGGCAACCTCGCCGAGTACTGGGACCTGTTCTACGAGCACGACCGCCTGCAGGGCGGGTTCGTCTGGGACTGGCTCGATCAGGGCCTCCGACAGACGACCGATGACGGCGAGGAGTGGTTCGCCTACGGCGGGGACTTCGGCGACGAGCCCAACGACGCGAACTTCAACATCAACGGCCTCGTGCTGCCCGACCGCACGCCCTCGCCGGGTCTGGTCGAGTACAGGAAAGTCATCGAGCCAGTCGCTCTATCGGCGGGCGACCCCGGGCGGGCCGAGGTGGCCGTCGAGAACCGCTACGACTTCCGCTCGCTCGACCACCTCCGGGCCGACTGGCGCGTCGAGGCCGACGGTCGGGTCGTCGAGAGCGGGACGCTCGACCTGCCGGCGGTCGCGCCCGGCGAGAGCGCGGTCGTCGAGGCCCCCGTCGACCCAGACGAACTCGACGGCGACGCCGAGTACGTGCTGACGGTCGAGACGTCGCTCGCGGGCGAGACCCGGTGGGCGCCGGCCGGACACACCGTCGCGACCGGGCAGTTCGAACTTCCGACCGGCGGCGAGCCTGCGGTACCGTCGGCGGAGTCTGCGCCCCTCTCCTGCGAGGCGACAGAAGAGGGGATCGTCGTCTCGAACGCCCACTTCGAGCTGGTCTTCGACGACACGTACGGCGTCGTCGACTCCTTCACCTACCGCGGCCGCGACCTGCTCACCGACGGTCCCGAGATAGGCCTCTGGCGCGCGCCGACGGACAACGACAGGGGCCTCCCGCTGTCGCGAACCTTCCTCTCGGCGATGACCGAGGCCGCCCTCGGTGACGGTCGCGTCGATCCGATGGACGTCCGCACCGTCGGCTTCTCGCAGCTCTGGCGCGAGCACGAACTCGACGACCTCCGGTTCCGCGCTGACGCCGTCGACTACGATGTCAGCGGCGAGGAGCGCGTGGAAATCACGGTCGAGGGCCGCCTCGCGCCGCCCATCTTCGATCACGGCTTCCGAGCGGAACAGGTGTACACTGTCCGCGACACCGGCGCCGTCGCGGTCGAGACGCGGATCGAGCCCGAGGGCGACCTCTCCGTCCTCCCGTCGCTGCCGCGCGTCGGCCTCGACTTGACGCTGCCGGACGACTTCGACCGGGTCACCTGGTACGGGCGCGGCCCCGGCGAGTCCTACGTCGACAGCAAGCAGTCCTCGCTCGTCGGCCGGTACGAGCGCGACGTGTCGGACCTGCACACGCCCTACGTCAGGCCGCAGGCGAACGGCAACCGGACGGACGTCCGCTGGGTGGCGTTCACCGACCAGCGCGGCGTCGGCCTGTACGTGACCGGCGACTCGCTGCTCGACGTCACCGCCCACCGCTACGCCACCGACGACCTGGAGGCCGCCGACCACGTCCACGAGGTCCCGCGGCGGGACGAGGTCTCGGTGTCGCTGGACTACACCCACTGCGGTCTCGGCACCGGTAGCTGCGGCCCGCCGACGCTGGAGCAGTACCGGGTCGACCCCGAGGAGGCCCACGAGTTCGAGGTCGAACTCCGGCCGTACGTCGCGGACTGATCGCGACGGTCGCTCCGTCTCACTGCCCCATCTCCGTCACTCCTCCCCGCGCCGATAATCGAGGAACACGTCGTCCTGCATCACCTGCGACCGGCCGCCGTCGATCAGGACGCTCTCGCCGGTGATGAACGTCGCGTCGTCGCTGGCCAGGAACGCGGCGAGCCCGGCCACGTCTGCGGGCGTGCCGAGACGGCCCACGGGATGGATGTCCTCGGTGTACTCGTAGTCGTCGCCGAGTTCCGCCCGCGTCCGCTCGATCTCGATCCAGCCGGGGTTGATCGTGTTGACGGTGATCCCCTCCGGACCGAGGTCCAGCGCCATCGCCCGGGTCATGCCGTTGATCCCCGCCTTTACGGCGTTGTAGGGGAAGATACCGGGCATCGTCAGGAACGCGTGGTTCGAGGACGTGTTCAGGACGGTCCCGCCCTCGGGCATGTGCTCGACGGCGTGTTTCGCACAGAGCCAGAACGACCGGAAGTCCGTCTCGAGGACGAACGCCCAGTCGTCCATCGTCGCGTCCGTCGCGGTCGTCTCGGTCTGGACGCCCGCGTTGTTGACGAGGACGTCGATCCGGCCGTACTCGTCGGCGGCGTGCTCGATGAGGGCCTCGATCTCTGCGGGGTCGCGCATGTCCGCCCTGACGAACGTCGCCTCGCCACCGGCCGACCGGATGTCCTCGGCGACCGCCTCGCCGTCGTCGGTCGAGCGGCCGGTGACGACGACCGAGGCTCCCTCGGCGGCGAACCGCCGGGCGACGCCCTCGCCGATGCCGCGGGTCGAACCGGTGACGATCACGACGCTGTCTTCGTGTCTGTTCGGTACGGCGTTCGCTGTCGGGTCGCTCGAAGGCATACACCAGTGATTCAGCGGGGTAGTGGTAAAGGATACCGATCAACGGGGACGCGTCAGCTCGCCGCTACCACTCGGCGACGCTGCCGTCCTCGTGGCGCCAGACGGGGTTGTGCCAGTCGACGGTCTTCTCGGCCTGCCGGCGGACGTGTTCCTCGTTGATCTCGATGCCCAGCCCCGGCTCCTCCGGGATCTGGACGTAGCCGTCGCGGTACTCGAACACGGACGGGTCGGCGAGGTAGTCCAGCACGTCGCCCGTGTCGTTGTAGTGGATGTTGAGGCTCTGCTCCTGAATGAGCGCGTTGGGCGAGCAGGCGTCGACCTGGATGCAGGACGCGAGCGCGACGGGTCCGAGCGGGCAGTGGGGCGCCAGCGCCACGTCGTAGGCCTCGGCCATGGACGCGATCTTGTTGACCTCGGTGATGCCGCCAGCGTGGGAGAGGTCGGGCTGGATCACGTCCACCGCGCCGTTCTCGAAGACCTGCTTGAAGTCCCACCGGGAGTACATCCGCTCGCCGGTGGCGATCGGGATGCTCGTCTTCGCCGCGATGTCGGGGAGCGCGTCGTTGTGTCCGGGGAGGACGGGTTCCTCGAGGAACATCGGCTCGTAGGGCTCCAGCGCGGCGGCGAGGCGCTTGGCCATGGGTTTGGTCACGCGGCCGTGGAAGTCGACGCCGACGTCGACCTCGTCGCCCACCGCTTCGCGGACCTCCCGGAGCCTGTCGACCGCCGCCTGGACCGTTGCGGGGTCGTCGACGCGTTCCATCTCCTCTGTCGCGTTCATCTTGAGGGCGGTGAAGCCCGCATCGACCTTCTGGCGGGCCTCGTCGGCGACCTCGCTGGGGCGGTCGCCGCCGATCCACTGGTAGACGCGGACGCGGTTCCGCGCGTTACCGCCGAGCAGTTCGTGGACGGGGGCACCCATCTGCTTGCCCTTGATGTCCCACAGCGCCTGGTCGACGCCCGCGATGGCCGACATGAGCACCGGCCCGCCGCGGTAGAACCCGCCGCGGTACATCGTCTGCCAGTGGTCCTCGATGTCCGCCGGGTCCTCGCCCAGCAGGTAGTTGTCCATCAACTCCTCGACGGCGGCCCGGACGGTCTTCGCGCGGCCCTCCACGACGGGCTCGCCCCAGCCCACCGTCCCGTCGGCCGTCTCTACCCGGAGGAACAGCCACCGCGGCGGAACCTCGAACAGTTCGTAATCGGCGATGCGGCTCTGCTCTGGACCGCGGGACGTATCAGAACTCATATTTTGGATAGACAGGGGTGTCGAGCGGGTGTCGACGTGTCATGCGGAGCGCTGGTGAGACTGCGCCGTACGGCTGGCTGATGATTCTATCGTCGGTCGCATCGTCGCTAACTTTGACGAACACCTACATAATAATTCCGCCTACCGCGGGCGTTCGGCGACGCGTTCCCCGCGTGCGCTGCCGGCGTCGTCGCTCGGCCGCTGGCAGTCGGCGCATTTGCTAACCGTTCACAGTGTGCAAACAGTTTTACCGCTCCCGACGCTTACTCCCTGGTATGACCGAGAACGCGTACCGGGTTTCGACGACGGAAACGAGCTTCCGGATCGTGGAGGCCATCCGGGACGAACCCGGATCCGGGGTGAGCCAGCTGGCCCGCGACCTGGACCTGTCGAAGGGGGCGGTTCACAAGCACCTCCAGACGCTAGCGGACCTGGGCTACCTCGTCCGGGAGGACGACGGCTACTACCTCAGTAACCGGTTCCTGAGCCTCGGCGTCCGCGCCCGCAAGCGACTGCCGCTGGAGCTCATCCGGCCCGTCGTGCGGGGCCTCACGGACACGACCGGCCACATCGCGAACTTCATCGCTCACGAGAACGACCGCGGCGTGTACGCCCTCCGGATCGAGCCGACCGAAGACATGCCGACCGGTATCGCCGAGGGGGAAGTGGCGCCGCTGCACGCGACCGCCGGCGGCAAGGCCATCCTCGCCTTCCTGCCCGACGAGGAGCGGGCGGACGTGCTCGACAGTTCCGGGCTGTCGGAGTACACAGACAAGACGATCACCGACCGCCGGGAGCTGGAGCGGGAGCTGCGATCGGTCCGCGACAGGCGCGTCGCCTTCGACCGGGAGGAGTTCCAGGTGGGCCACCAGTGCGTCGCGTCGCCGGTCATCGGCCGGGACGGCGAGCCCGTCGGCGCCGTCAGCGTGACCGGCAGCGACTACCACATGTCCGGCAAGCGCCTGGAGGAAGACGTCACCGGGCTGGTCACCAGCGCCGCCAAATCGATCGAAAACGACCTGCTTTCCCGGTGACTGGTCGATCCCGGGCCGTTTTCCATCCGTGAACGCCCGGTCGAGACCGCCGCTTCGGACCCGTCGCCCGTATAGCCGGCGTCGTCACGTCCGACTGTGCGATGGCAACTGTCTCTAATTGGTTATGTTCGCGGTCGCCACTGGACCTGTAGTAGAAACTGAACGCACTGACACACTCGAAGGGGCACCCGGGGTGCCCCTCGATGTGTAAATAGTTTCAATTTCTACTGTAATTAGGTACGTTAGTAACACTGCGGGGGGAGTCTCGCTGTCCCGTCCGCGCGTTCAGCCGCGACGACTCCGCCGCGATTGGCACCGCTCTGGCGGCGTTCTCCCGTCCGTACCGTACACGATGCGTGAACGACGTGGCCGTCTCCGGAGATACTAACGGCCGTACAGTTGTTATGTAGGGTGTCTCTCAGGGGTCCGGATCGGCAGAGTGCCTCGCGATACTCCGGGCCGCGCGTGCGTCCGCGTACTCGCGCGAGGCCGATGCAGGGATTCTCATCGGCGGTCCGGTCAGTCCCCCGCGGCCCACTGGACGCCGTTCCGGAGCAACGCCCGGACGCCTTCGTTCGTCACGGCAGGGGTCCCGTGGCCGAGCGAGCAGTAGAATACCCGTCCGTCACCGTAGGGTTTCGTCCACGCGACGGGCACGTCGGCGTGGTCCGGATGGTCCACCCGCGCGAGCACGCGCACGTCGTCGTCGACGTCGACGACGTACGGCTCGTCCCAGACGGTGACGTCGTCCAGGTCGGCCGTGATCGGATGGTAGTGGTCGACGACGCGCACGTCGAACCGCGTCTGTTCGGGATGGGTCAGGAAGTGGCCGCCGACGAGGTCCCTGAGCTCGGGGAACGGTTCGTCCCGGGAGCCGATGAGTTCGCCCGGATCGTCGGCGGCCGTGCTGGTGAGGTCGGCGGCGCAGTGGAGGCCGACGTATCCGCCGCCGTCCGCGACGAACGACAGCAGGCCGTCGCGCTGCTCGTCGGTCAGCGTGCTGTCGGTCGTGTAGTCCAGGACGGCGTCGTACCCCGCGAGGTCGACGAGGTCGTCCCTGTCGGTCGTCAGCGTCACGTCGGCGACGCCGTCCACCGCCGCGGCGATCTCGGGACCGCGGTCCTCGAAGCGGTGGAACGGGAAGCGGTCGCCACCGATCGCGAAAACGGAACGTACTACCATATACCCGTCCACCGGCGGCGGTGGCAAGAAGCTATCGCTCCCGGAACGCGCTGCGACGCCGACGGTCACGGATCCCGGGAACCGCGGTCACTCCGACCGGTCGTCCGGGAATGCCGCCGGCAGCGGCTCGGGGCGCCGGCAGTCCGGATCGATCGCGACGTGTTCGCCCGTCTCCGAGGACCGGCGGATCCCCGACAGCACCGAGAGGACGTGGCGCGCGAGGTCCCCGCTCGTCCGGTGGGCCCAGTCACCGCGGATCGCCCGGGCCAGGTCGGCGACGCCGGCCCCCCGGCCCGCCGTGTACCGGTGGCTCAGTTCGACCGTCTCGAAGGCCTCGCCGCCCGCGTTCCGGACCCGGACCGGCCCCTCGAAGTGGTTGGGGTCGGGCAGCGCGAGCGTCCCCTCCGTCCCGTAGATCTCGAACGCCGGTGACGGGAGCGTCGATCCGCCCGGGGCGTCGAAGCTCGTGAGCAGGTTCGCGGTCGTCCCGTCCTCGAACTCGACGATCCCCGACTCGTGGGTCGGCACCTCGACGTCGATGGTTTCGCCGTGGCGGGGCTCGCTCGTGATCGTCCGCTCGTCGGACGCCCGCGTCACGGATCCCGTCACGCGACTGGCCGGACCCAGCAGCGAGACGAGCGCGGTCACGTAGTACGGGCCCATGTCGAACAGGGGGCCGGCACCCTCCTTGTAGTAGAAGTCCGGGTTCGGGTGCCAGGACTCGTGCCCGCCTGAGGTCCAGACCGCGGTCGCGCCGACGGGCTCCCCGATCCGACCGTCGTCGATCAGCCGCCGGCAGGTCTGGAGGCCCGCCCCGAGGAAGGTGTCGGGCGCGGAGCCGATCAGGCGGTCGGCCTCGTCGGCGGCGTCGATGATGGCCGTCGCCTCGTCCGTCGTCGTCGCCAGCGGCTTCTCGACGTAGACGTGCTTGCCGGCCTCCAGGAGCCGGCGGCAGGTCTCCGCGTGGGCCCCCGGCGGCGTCAGGTTGACCACGGCCTCGACGTCGTCGTCGACCGCCAGTTCGTCGACGGTTCGCGCCCGCAGGCCGTACTCCTCGGCCGCGTCCGCAGTGCGGTCCACGTCGAGGTCCGCGCAGGCCGTGACCTCGAAGGCGTCGAAGCGGTCGTTCCCGGAGAGGTACGCGTCGCTGATCGTTCCGCAGCCGAGCACGCCGACAGAGACGGGTTCCATGGGTACCGGTCCGGCGGAGCGGGCTGTTAAACCTGTCCTTCCGCGCCGCGCGAGGCCCGGCTGTCACCGCCGGTGTATTTATCAGTGAGGCAACCATGCTGAGGGATATGACGTACGGACCCGACGCCGTGCACGAACTTATCGTCGAGTCCGGGTGGTCGTATCCGGTGAGCGCGGGGCGGCTGGAGCGGAACATGCCCATGGAGAACGTCGTCATCGACGAGACGGGGAACTCCATGATGCTGTCCGAGCTCCTCCACGACGCGGACGTCGACCGGTTCGAGAACCGGGACGACCTCGAACGGAAACTGGGGCCCGTCTGTGAGGCGGAGAGCCGCGCCCGCCAGTCCGGGATCGTCGACCGGCTCAAACGGGCCTTCTTCGGCTAACATGAACAAGCTTCGCGCACTCTCCCGGGGCGGCGGTGGGCTGGTCGTCGCGGTCGCGCTCTGGGCGACGGTCCACTACGGCGGGACGCCGCTCCGGTTCGCCACGGCCCTGTTCGTCGGCGTCGTCGGCGCCGGCCTCCCCGCCGCCTTCGCCTGGCTCAAGGGGGCCGTCAGGTCGCTGCGGCGGCGATTCGCCGACGTGGACGAGGGCTTCAGCGCGGAACAGGGGTCGATCTTCGTCTCGGAGGGAGTCGTCGACGACGCCGTCGACTGCCTGGAGTCGATACGGGCGGCCCTCGGCGACGACGAGCGGTTCGACGAGGTGGAGCGCGAGGCGTTCGACGAGGGGCCGGGCCTGTCGGTACTGCACGGCGGCTTCCACAACTCCTTCGTCCGAATCACCGGCGCCGGTCGAGTCGTCGTCACCGGCGCCTCCGAGCAGACCAGCGCCCTCGCGGCCCTCGTGAGCGAGAGCCAGTCGCTCTCCTTCGAGCGGACGCGGGACAACCCGTTCCGGGGGACCGAACCGGTCCGCGGTGCGCCGCGGGCGTTCCTCGGCGTCCTCGTCTTCGCGGTCCTCCTGGTCGGGTTCAACTCCGTCGGCGCCGCGGCGTACACGGCCGACGCGTACAACCCGGCCGAGCGGATGGTGCTGGTGGGAATCGACGCCCAGGGGGACGTCGACCCCGGCACCTCCGGGACCGAGACCAGGCTCTCGAAGGCCGCCTTCATCGTGGACGTCGTCGACGAGGGGTCGCAGGAGGTCCGGTGGGTGGAGAACGACACCGACCGCGTGGTCGAACAGGGACGACAGGCGCTGGCGGTCTCGCGCGACGCCCGGGCGCTTCTGGAGACGGTCCGCAGCGGATCGCCGACGGCAGACCAGCGCGACCGGGCCGACCGCATCGAACGCCGGCTGGTCGAGGCGGAGCGCTCCGTGGCGGACGCCCTCGAGGAGCGAGCCGACCGGGGCGACCTCGACGAGACGGCCGAGATCAGGCGCGTCAGCGAACGGCTCCGGGCGAGCGGCGGGGCGTCGGCCTGATCCGACTCCGCGGTCGTCGACCGTCGCTTCCGCGGGTCGTCGTGAGCCCGCCCCGACACCGCTGCTCGTTCCGTCTTTCGAAACGACCGATCGAGGAGAGTCCGATTCGTTCCACGCCTCTTTCGGCGGCTCGGCGGTGGACAGGGACTTCGACGGGCCGGAGACACGAAAGAGTGTATTTCAGAATTACCGAATAGTACTTGTCGAAGAGTATTCGAGAGACGTCGACCGGACGCACGCCATTCCGTCGATCAGATAGTGGAACGTACCAACGTATCTGACGCGGCTCACGCGTCAATCGTCCGGTTTCACTCCCGGAAGAATAGTGTTTGATAATGTGGGACATACTACCGAGACGTTGACTGTCTATAACAGCGGTACTTCAGTTACTACATCGAACGTCGCCACGGCCCCAGAGTGAAACATGAACAATTGTTATCAAATATTGAATTCATTTATAGCACCACATGCAATCCAGAGGGATGTGATAGCTGTTCTAACGGGCAAAGGTCGCGGCGAAGACGGCCGCCGATCAGCGACGTCGCTCCGACAGAAGTTCGCCGGACGGCAGCGTTCACGCGCGGCGCTCTGTCCGGGGGTCGCTCCCGCTGGGTCGGGGGCGCCCGCCACGTTTGCGCCACCCTGTTCGTGCTCGTCGGCGAGCGGTGCGGCCCCGTCGACGGGTCTTCGATGGATCGCTTCGCCGTCAGAGGGCCCGGTTGCGGACGATCGGTCGATCGTCAGTCTCCGGACTCGACGGCGGCGTGGTGCACGCACTGGACGCCGAGCTGGCCAGCGTCGGGGTTGATGACGTGCGAGAAGAGCGTGTACGCCTCGGCGCTGACAGTCGATTCGGACGCGGATCGTTCGTAGACAGTCGCGGTGACGGTGTACCGTCCCCAGACGAGCGCGGTTCCGTAGGCCTCCGCCAGCGCGGGCCCGGCGTCGGTCGCCGTCGCCCGGTCCAGCCATCGGTCCAGAAACAGTCCGATCGCCGTCTCCCGAGGGCTCCGATAGGTCGCCTTGTGGCGGTGCTCCGGCCGGGCGGAGACCTCGAGTTCGTTCGGCCCGTGGAAGTAGCTCACGTTGATGGCCCCCTCGATCGACCACCCCTCGAGGCCGGTGCTGACGGCCGCGTCGACCGGTGCGGGGCGAAGGACCGCCGGGTGAACGTCCGTCGGCGGCGGCGGACACGGGCTCGCGACCGACGGCGTCGTCTCGGTGACCGTCTCCGCTACGGGCGCGGGGGTGACCGTCTGTTCGACCCCGATTCCGACGTCCGCCGATCTGTCGTGGCCGACCGAAGACGCCAGCGCCAGGCCGAGCAGGCCGAGGACGACGACGCCGAGTGCGACCGCCGTGGCGCCTGCGCGCCCCTCCGGCAGGCGCGGCCGCGGCATCGACGGCATCCGCGGCGTCGAAGGCATCCAGCGCCCGGGGTGTCGCTCCCGCTCGGCGAACGCTTCCGGCCCGAAGTGATCGGCCAGGAGGTCCGACAGGCGGTCGCGGTCGACGGCGTACAGCGCCATCCGGTGGAGGGCCGGCGCGTCGATCACGCGCGCCCCGTCGCCCAGTCGCTCGCCGTCGAGGACGTCGCCCACGACGACCACGTCGGCGTCCCCGGGGTCTGCAGGGAGCGACTCCGCGACGCGGATCGTCAGCCGTTCGACGCGGTCGCCCTGCGCGGCCCGAACGAGAAGGCGTCCGTCGCCGGTGTCGTCCACCCGCCAGTCGCGCGCGTCGTAGACGTCGGCGACCAGTTCGGTCAGCGCCCCGCGGTCGAGCCGCCGAACGTGGTCGACGAACTCGTCGCGGGGCGGGCCGGTCATGGTCTACAGTCGGTCGCGGAGGTCGGCGACGACCGCGTCCGTACCCGCGTCCCCGCCGAGGTCCGGCGTCCGGGGGGCGTCGGGATCGGCCAGCTGTTCCCGGACGGCCGTCCGGAGCCGCGTCGCCGCCCCCGTCTCGCCAAGGTGTTCGAACAGCATGGCGCCCGAGAGGACCGTCGCGAGGGGGTTTGCGATCCCCTCTCCGGCGATGTCCGGCGCGCTCCCGTGGACCGGTTCGAACATCGACGGCGCGTCGCCGTCGACGCAGAGGTTCGCCGACGGCGCCAGTCCCATGCTCCCGGTGACGATGGCGCCCAGGTCGGTGAGGACGTCGCCGAAGAGGTTCGAGGCGACCACGACGTCGAACGCCTCCGGTCGTCGGACGAAGTCCATCGCGGCGGCGTCCACGAGCAGGCGCTCCACCTTGACGTCGGGGAACTCCTCGCTCACGTCCGCGACGACTTCGTCCCACAGGACCATGCCGTAGGCCTGGGCGTTGGACTTGGTCACGTTGGTCAGTGTTCTCTCGCGCTCGGCAGCGGCCTCGAACGCCGCTCGGACGACCGTCTCGGTCCCCTCGCGGGTGAACACCGCGCTCTGGACGGCGAGCTCGTGGTCGAAGCCGCGGTGCTCGCGACCGCCGACGTCGGCGTACTCGCCCTCGGTGTTCTCGCGGAAGACGACGAAGTCGATGTCGCCACCATCGGCCCGCTGGTCCGACGAGCCTCCGCTCGCATCGCTCGCGGAGACGCCCTCGTAGCCCCGGAGCGGGCTCTCGACGCCGTCGTAGAGCACCGACGGCCGCTTGCAGACCTGCTGGTTCAGCCGCTTCCGTATCGGCAGCATGAGCCCGCGGAGGGTCACGTGGTCGGGGACGTCCGGGTGGCCGACGGCACCGAGGAAGACGGCGTCGTGGGCCCGAAGCCGCTCGATACCGTCGTCGGGCATCATCGCCCCCTCGTCGAGGTAGCGCTGGCTCCCCCAGTCGAACCCGGTGTACGACAGGGAGGCGTCTTCGAGGTCCGCGGCGCGGTCGAGCAGCGGTCGCGTCGCCGACACGACCTCGGTGCCGATGCCGTCCCCGGGGATCAGTGCGATATCGTGTGACACGCGTTCGAATGGCGAGGAGAGCGCGCAAAAGCGTTCCGGGGCCTCAGTCGGCTGTCGTGTCCGACTGTTCGACCGCCGTGGTCACGTCGACGTCCGGGTAGCCGTGGGCGAGCGCCTCGTCGGTCCTCGCGTCGAACAGGTGGACGTCGTCCTCGTCGAACGTGAGAGCGACCGTCTCGTCCTCCGTCGGTTCGACTTCCGTCGGGGCGCGCGCCCTGAACTCCCGTCCGGCGACGTCGAGGTAGATGAAGTTGTCCGAGCCGACCACTTCGACCACGTCGACGGTGGCCTCGATGCGCTTTCCCGGCGGCGCCTCGGCGTCGATGCGGACGTCCTCGGGCCTGACGCCGAGGACCATGTCCGTCTTCGAGGGGTCGAGCTGCTCGAGGAAGCGGCTGCTGACCGCGTAGCTGAAACCGTCGCCGACGAGCGTGCCGGCCCCGTCGGTGTCGCGCTCCAGTTCGACGTCCCGGAAGTTCATGCTGGGGCTGCCGATGAAGTCGGCGACGAACTGGTTGACGGGCTCGTGGTAGACCTCCTTGGGTTCGCCCACCTGCTGGAGCTCGCCGTGGTTCAGGATGACGATACGATCGGCCATCGTCATCGCCTCCTCCTGATCGTGGGTCACGTACACCGTCGTGATGCCGACCTCGGAGTGGATGCGCGCGAGTTCGGTGCGCATGTGCTTGCGGAGCTTCGCGTCGAGGTTCGATAGCGGCTCGTCGAACAGGAACAGGGACGGTTCGCGGACGATGGCCCGACCCGTCGCGACGCGCTGTTGCTGCCCGCCGGACAGCGAGGAGGGCTTCTTCTCGAGGAGGTCCTCGATGCCCATCATCTCGGCGGCGTTCTCGACGCGGCGGTCGATCTCCTCGTCGTCGAGGTCGGTACTCAAGTGCAGGCCGTAGGCCATGTTCTGGCGGACGGTCTTGTGCGGGTACAGCGCGTAGGACTGGAACACCATCGCGATGTCGCGGTCCTTCGGCGCCTTCTCGTTGATCCGCTCGCCGCCGAGTCTGATCTCGCCCTGGGTGACCGTCTCGAGGCCGGCGATCATCCGGAGCGTGGTCGACTTGCCGCAACCGGACGGGCCGACGACGACGATGAACTCGCCGTCCTTGATGTCCAGGTCTAGCTCCTCGACCGCGACGATCGTCTCCGCTTGCGTGTCGAACACCTTCGTGACGTTATCGAGTTCGAGTCGTGCCATGGTTTATCATTGAGGTTTCCTTCGTTGCGCCGTCATATATTCATTAGTGCTCTGTTCGCTCCGAGATCGGCGTAACAATCCGGTCATCCGCCTCCCGGGGAGCCGCCGAGGCCCGCGCCGACGTAGCGCCGGGACAGGCCGTAGAAGATCACTGGCGGTGCGACGAGCAGCACGAGCGACGCCATCAGCACGTTCCACTCCCGGAGCACGTCGCTTCCGAGGATGTAGTAGATGGCGACGGTCGCGGTCCGGTTCGCCTCGTCGGTCGTCAGGACGAACACCCACAGGAAGTTGTTCCAGGCCGTCAGGAAGGCGAACAGCGCCGCCGCGGCGACCGCGGGGAGGCTCAGCGGGAGCACGATCCGCAGGAAGGCGGTCAGTTCGTTGTGGCCGTCGATCAGCGCCGCCTCCTCGATGTTCTCCGGGATGCCCTGCCGGAAAAAGCCCTGGAGCAGCCAGATATTCTGTGGCAACACGAAGATCGAGAGCGCGATGATGATGCCCGTGAGGGTGTTCACCAGATCGAGGAAGAAGAACACCTCGTACACCGGGATCGTCAGCACGATCCAGGGGAACATGATGGTGAACACGGCGGTGTAGAACAGCGCCTGTCGGCCGGGGAAGTCCAGCCGCGCGAAGGCGTATGCGCCCGGAATGGCGAAGAACAGCGAGATGATCGTCGCTGCGATAGAGACGATGATACTGTTGCCGAAGTACGTCTGGAAGGCGAACCGGTCCCAGATCGCGAGGTACGAATCGAGCGTGAGCAGGCTGATGTCCGGGATGAATCCGGTGTCGGGGCTGATCGCCGCGATGTTGGTCAGGATCGACGTCCGGATCACCCAGTAGTACGGGACGACCGCCCACAGGGTGAACGCGGCGATACCGGCGTACAACAGCAGTTTGGCTCGTTTGTTTTCGTTGAGCATACCTGCTCACCTCAGACGTAGAGGTCCTCCTCTTGGTCGATGGCCTTCACGTAGATCAGCGCGGCCGTCATGGACAGCAGCACCATCGCCATCCCGATCGTGTAGGCCCGCGCGAAGTTGTTGTTGACGAAGGCCACGCGGTAGGTCAGGATGCTGAGCAGCATCGTCCTCGTCCCCGGGCCGCCGCCGGTCAGCGCGAACGGCTGGTCGAACTCGGCGATGTTCCACGCCGTCCGCAGCGCCAGGATGACGATAGTTGGAATCAGCAGACGCGGCACCGTCACGTCGCGGAACCGCTGGAGACGGTTCGCACCCGACTGGGCCGCCGCCTCGTACTGTTCTTTCGGGATGCTCGAGAGGGCCGCGGCGTAGATGATGGCCGAGTACGCGTAGTCGTGCCAGGTCTGGGCGATGATCAGCGAGACGAACGGCCAGAGTCCCGTCGCGAGGAACGACGGCGTGTCTACCCCGAATATCGCGAACAACTTCGGCAGGAACCCGAAGTCGTTGTCCAGGAACCACATCCAGATCACGCCGCCGGCCAGCGGCGCCGAGAAGTACGGCGACATGATCACGGCGCCGATCCAGTCCTTCACCGCGTCTTTCAGTTCGTTCAGCAGGAGCGCGGCGAGCAGCCCGAGGGCGAGCTGGAGGAACGTGGTCCCGGCCACGAAGACGATGGTCCACCCGAACGCGTAGACGAACAGGTCGTTCGTCACCAGCCACTGGTAGTTCGCGAGCCCGACGAACTCGCCGGGCTCGCCGAGTTGCGTGTTGGTGACTGTCATCGTTACTCCGCGAAAGATCGGGTAGTAGAACAGGGCCGTGAACGCGAGGAACGTCGGCAGGATGAACACGTACCCGGCCCAGTTCTCCCTGAGTCGATCCGTGATCGTCCGCTCGTCGAGCCCGTACTCCTCGCGTATCTCCTCGCGAGAGCGGGCTTGCTCTTGGGCCATAGTCTGATTGGGAGAACTGATGCCTGCAGAATAAATCTTTGCCATATGTTGACGAACCACAGGATAGACTGGACCGTAACGGACCGCGGCGGGCGGGCGCGGTCGAGCGGCGGGAGGCGAGCGACGGCGCCGACCGAGCGGCGGGCCCGCGGACGGCGGCTCGCTCCCCCGCGCTCAGGACGGGACCTCGCCCTGGTTCTCCTCCTCGAGGCGGGTCATCACCCGGTCGCGGACGAGCGACGGCGTCTCGTCGACGCTGTGCTGGCCGGCGATGGCCTGACTGATGGTCTCGTTGATGTCCGTCCAGCGGATCGGGTCGCTGGGCCAGACGTTCCAGGGACCGCCGGTGTTGCTGTACTGGTCGCCGTAGTCGACCATGTTCTGCAGCGCCTGCTCGAAGTTCTGCGGCAGGTCGTACTCGTCCCTGAGCGTGTCCAGTTTGGAGTCCATGCCGGGGATGGCCTCGTAGTGTTCGCCCCACGCGGGGAGGACGAAATCGTCGTCCTCGAGCAGGTACTGTCCGAGGGCCCAGGCGCCCTCCTGCTCCTCGTCGCTGACGTCCGCGAAGATAGTGTGGGCCTGCTCAAGCGCCCAGACGTGGCCGCCGTGCTGGCCGGAGTGGCCGGCGAGGTCCTCGTTGCCGATCATCTCGCCGAACCCCTCGTCAAGCTGGGGGTTCGGTAGCAGCATGAAGTCGCCGTCGCCGCCGTTCCAGCCGATCTGGGCGTCCTCGCTGACCGAGTACCAGCGGTTGGCCGTCGGCAAGGCGTACGTGAACGAGGCGACCCGGCCGCTGAGCATCAGCGACGGGATGTCCTCGTCGCCCCGGGTCGCGGCCTCGTCGCTGCTGAACTGGTTCGCCAGCTGGACGCAGCCCTTGATCCAGCCGTCGGTCTTCTGGCGGTCCTCCTCCATGTCCTCGTTGGCGATGACGACGTCGGGGTCGGTGCCGTCGCCGCGGATCCACGGGTCGGTACCCTCCGTGTACGCCGTGCGGGCGTAGCCCCAGTAGGACTCGAGGTCGCCCGGGACGCCCGTCTCCTCGTAGGCGATGATGTCCTGGTTCTCGTCGATCCGCTGGAGGACCTCGTAGAACTGGCTCCAGGTCTTGAGGTCCTCTAGCGGGTTCTCGACGCCGGCCTGCGAGAAGGTCTTCGGTCGGATGCCGAGGTTGCTGTTGGTGTTGCGGATCGCCCCGAGCGACCACCAGTAATCGCGGAACGCCGAGACCTGCTGACCCGCGGACGTGAGCCCGTCGGGGAGCGTGTCGCTCTCCTCGAAGAACGACTGGTGGTCGGCCAGCCGCCCGTCCTTGAGGTACTGGATGCCGAGGCCACCGCTCTCGGCGAGCGCCGGGACGTTCCCGGCCGAGACGGCCGACGTGATCGTGTTCTGGATGTCGCCGTACGACGCGGTCTGCAGGTCGGCCTCGTACCCCTCGTTCTTCGACGAGAAGTCCTCCATCGACGACTGGAAGTGCTCCTGGATGTCGCCGTTCTCCACGGCGTTCGCGGAGATGAAGGTGATGCTGGTGGTGTCGCTCCCACCGCCGTCGCCACCCCCGTCGCCCTCGGTCGCGGTGTCGCCACCGCCGTCACCGTCGCCGCCGTCGCCGCCACCGCCACCGTCGCCGTCGCCGCCGTCGCCACCGCAGCCCGCGAGGGCGCCCAGCGCACCCACGCTGGCGGCTCCGGTCGTCATCCTGACGAAGTCACGGCGCGACGTCTCGCCGTCCTCCTCCGCCACGGGATCGTTCATGGATTCGCCACTCTTGTCACTAGTTGGCATGCGACAGAAATTGACGTTCGCTAACATAAATAATTAATCACCAATTTTACGGCGCCGGCAGTTGCAAAATTCGTCTAGGACGCTCGATACTTATTTACCCCGGGGGGACCACGTCGTAGTGTGACACACGAAGAGCTCGCTAGCGGGGTGCAGCGCGTCTGCGACGTCGTCTCGACCGCGCTCGGACCGTTCGGCGCGAACAAGCTCCTGATACAGGCGGACGGCACCGTCACGGCGACCGCTTCGTCGACCGAGTTGCTCGACCGGCTGGACGTCACTGATCCCGCGGTGACGCTGCTCGAGACGGCCGCGTCGGGCTTCGGGGAGCGCTACGGCGACGGGACGGGTACCGTCGTCACGCTCGCCGGGGCCTTGCTCCGCGAGGCCGATCGGCTCGCGGAGGAGGGGCTGCACCCGACGGCCGTAGAGCGAGGGTACCGCGAGGGACTGGACGTCGCGCTCGACGCAGTCGAACGCGACGCCCGACCGCTGTCGGCGTTCGGATCGGCGGCCGTGGCCAGGACGGCGCTGACGGGCACGCGCACCCCCCAGACCCGACGAACCGTGGCCGACCTGATCGCCGAGGCCGTCGAGGACGCCGGGTCCGAAGCGAGCCAGGCCGTCCGCGTGGTCTCGAAGACCGGCGGTGCGACCGCCGAGACGGACCTCGTCCGCGGGACCGTGCTCGAGCGCGGCCCGGTCCTCGACGCGATGCCGCGCTCGGCCGACGGCGGCGTCGCGGTCCTGTCCTCGACCGTCGACGTCCCCCACGTCGGGAGCCAGACGGGCCGGGTCACCCGGCGCGTCGTCCTCGACGCCGACTCCTTCGAGGACAGGGAGGCCGTCGCCGAGTACGAGTCCGACGCGTTCGGGGAGCGGCTTCAGGCGGTGCTGGACGCCGGGTGCAGTGCGGTGATCACCGAGCGCGCCATCAACGAGCGGGTCCAGGCAGAACTCGCGGCGCGGGGCATCCTCGGCGTCCAGCGCGTGGACGCGGACGAACTCGCGGGAATCGCGCGCGCCACGGGCGCGACCGTCGTCCCCACGCTCGAGCAGGTCACCGAGGACGCGCTGGGGACGGGAACCGTCTCCGTCCAGCGGAAAGCCGGGTCTGACGTCACCGTCGTCAAATCCGACGCAGGCGAGCCGACCTACACCGTGTTCTGCCGCGCGCCGGACCCCCGGAGCGCCACGGCGTTCGAGAACTCCGTCGACGCCGCCGTCGCGGCCACGGCCGCCGCGGTCGGGGACGGACGCGTCGTGCCCGGCGGGGGCGCCGTCGAGGCGACGGCTGCCCGGGCCGTCGACGAAGCGGCCCGGTCGATAGGCGGCCGCCACCAGCTCGCCACCGAGGGCTTCGGCCGAGCGATGACGGCCGTTCCCCGGGCACTGGCCGCGACCGCGGGGCTCGACGCGGGACGCGCGGTAATCCGCCTGCGCGTCGCCCGCAGCGAGGGGCGCGACGCCGTCGGAATCGACGCGCTCGCCGGTGAGGCGACGGACGTGCTCGGGGCGGACCCGATCGTCGAGCCGCTCTCGCTCAAGCGCGAGGTGTTCTCGGCCGCGACGGACCTCGCGGTCCAGCTGATCAGGATCGACGAGCGGCTCGACGCGACCGACCTCGGTGACGAGGAGCCGGACCCGCCGGACGACGTCCCGATCAGGGAGGGAGAACTCTGACGGCGCCGGCCGCGACCGTCTCGGCCCGTCCGATCAGTTCCGCTCGGGCCGCGGCGTGTAGCCCGGGAGCCGGACGTTCGGGTACAGCACGGCGTCGATCGTCAGCAGCCGCTCGGTGACCGCGGCGGCCGTCTCGACGGCCTGCGAGAACACCCGGCGGGGCTCGACGACGCCCGCCTCCCACGCGTCGACGGGTTCGCCCGTCTCCGGGTCGACGCCGGCCGCCGCGCGACCGGCGGCGTGGGCCGACCGCAGTTCGGTCAGCGAGGCGACCGGGTCGTGTCCAGCGTTGCGCGCGAGCGTCGCCGGGAGCCGCTCGACGGCGTCGGCGAAGGCCTCGACGGCGAGCTGCTCGCGACCGCTGACCTCGGCCGCCCCGTCGCGGACCGCGGCCGCCACGGCCATCGACGGCGCACCCGCGCCGGGGAGGACCTGTCCGTCCATCGCGGCGACGGCCGCCGTCTCGAGAGCGTCCTCGACGGCCTCCCGCCGGCGCTCCGCCTCCCCGGCCGTCCCCCCGTCGGCGACGAGGGTGTAGACGGGGCCCGGACACCCCTCGAACGCCGTCCAGACCTCGTCGCCGACCCGTCGCTGGCCGACGCGGTCGGCCTGGCCCAGGCGGTCGTCGGTCAGGTCGCGCAGGTCCGAGACGGTCGTCCCGCCGGTCGCGCGGGCGAGCCGATAGACGTCCTCCTTCGGGTACTTCGCCTTGTCGACGACGGCGAGCCCGGCCGACTCGAACGGCCGGACGATCGACTCGTCGAGTTTCTCCATGCAGACCAGCACGTCGACCCCGCGGTCGACCAGCGCCTCGGCCGTCGAATCGATCCGCGTTTCGAGTTCCGACCGGTACCGCCGGGCCGCGTCGGGGGAGGAGAGCTGCACGCCGTCGCCGCCGTCCAGCACGCTCGCGGTCTCCTCGAAGTCGATCTCCGCGTCGAGGATCGCGACCGTCGCGTCCTCGATCGGCTCGGTGACGCCCAGGCCGTTCGCGCCGGCGTCGTCCGGTCGCGAGAGCATCAGTCCGTCGTAGACGCCCGCCTCGGCACCCGGCCGGGCGAGCACCCTCGCGTCGTCCGTGTCGATCCACCCGTCGTCGCGCTCGTCGGCCAGCCGCGTGACCGTCTCGCCGATCCGGTCGGCGAGACGACGCCGCACCGCCGGATCGAGGTTCGTCGTCATCGTCGTGGCGGCCACGTCCGCGAGGGTCCCGCGGTCGCCGGCGTCGACCGGCCGGGCGAGGTCGTCCAGTACCTGCCCGGTGCGGGCGCGGGCGATGCCGTACCCGACGACGACGCTACTGGGTGCGAGCCCCCGATCGATCAGCTCGAAGCCCTCGTCCATGAACGCCCCGGCCAGCAGCACCGCTGCGGTCGTCCCGTCGCGCAGGCCGCTGCGCATCCCGTCGACGCCGTCGACGAGCAGGGCCGCGACAGGATGGGCGAAGCCGTCTCCGCGCTCGATGGCGTCGAGCAGGCGACCCGCGTCGTCCACTCTCACCAGTTCCTGCTGGTTCTGCGTGTCCTCGGTGGCGACGAGCTTCTCCATCCCGTCCGGACCGAACGTCGACTCGACCAGGGACACCGTCGCGTCGACCGCTCCCCGCACGTACCACCGCGCGTCCTCGTCGCGCATCGTCCACTCGCCCCGATCGACGTCGTTCAGGGCGACACCGTCGTCTGTCTCTCTCTCGGCGGCCATGCAACCCATTAGAGATGTCGGTGGGTTAAAGCTTCGTGCCGGCTCCCCCGCTCACTCTTCGAGTCCGAGTCCGGACTCGCCGGGCGCGGCGTGCTCGCGGACGACGTCCGGATCGAGGTCGATCCCCAGACCGGGCTCCTCGGGCACCTGAATCTCTCCGTCCCGGATCAGCGGCTCGTCGCGGCCGTGCAGGTCGTCCCACCAGTCGACCTCGCGGGCGTGGTACTCCAGGGCGAAGGCGTTCGGGACGGTCGCACAGGCGTGGACGCTCGCCATCGTCCCGATCGGACTCGAGATGTTGTGCGGGGCGACCGGGACGTCGAAGGCGTCCGCGACCGTGGCGATCTTCCGGAACTCGAAGAGCCCGCCAGCCTTCTGCAGGTCCGGCGCTATCACGTCGACGGCCTGCTCGGTGAGGAAGGGGAGGAAGCCCTCCACGCGCGTGATGTTCTCGCCCGCCAGGATCGGCGTCGACGTCGAATCGGTCACCGCCCGGTGCGCGTCGACGTTCTCCGGCGGGACGGGGTCTTCGAGCCAGGCCAGGTCGGCGTCCTCGACGCCCCGGGCGATCCGCTCTGCCGTCTCGACGGAGAAGTTCCAGTGGAGGTCGAACCCCAGGGCGGGGCTCGATCCGATCGCGTCCCGAACCGCCCGAACGACCTCGACCTTGTGCTCGACGGCGTCGTTGGACAGGCGGCGCGTGGCGGTGTCCGCCGCCTCGGTCCGAACGTCGAGGTCGAACTTCAGCGCGTCGAACCCCTCGTCGACTACCTCGCGGGCGACGGCTGCGTAGGACTCGGGTGAATAGATCTCCCGGGGGTCCGCGTCGGGCGCGTCGCCGGCGTGACAGTCGCAGTAGATCCGCACCGCGTCGCGGTACTTCCCGCCCATGAGCTGGTAGGCCGGAAGCCCGGTGAGCTTCCCGACGACGTCTATCAGGGCCGTCTCGATTCCGCTGACCGCGGCCTGCGAGTATCCCAGCGACCCGCCCAGGCCCGACAGCAACTGCGTCATGTGTTCGACGAGCCTGTCGACGTCGAAGGGGTTCTCCCCGACCAGTCCCGGCCGGAGGAACGCCACGTACTCCGACGCGGGGCCGGGAAACGCCTCGCCGAGGCCGTACTCCCCGGCGTCGGTCTCCACTGCGATCAGGTTCCACGGGAAGTTGCCTTCGACGACGACGCAGCGGACGTCGGTGATCTCGACGTCGCGCTCGTCCGCACGGCGCGCGTCGGGGGTTCGGAGGTCGCGCCATCCCACTCCGCCGCGCATGTCGTCGACGAGTCCCCTGTACTTCGAGTCCGTCGGTTCCGTGCCGGGTGCCATGGGTCCGGTGTATCGGGGCTAGTGCTTAATCGTTGGTACCCGGTGCCCGGGCGAGTCGTACGGGCTACCCAGCGGCGCCGGCGACAAACCTTTTGACCGGGTGCGCCGAACCGGGGGCTATGCCGTACTTCAGGGGCGAGGAACTCGCCGACGTGTACGCCGGGGCGAAGCGCGACGGGTACGGGTTCGTCGCGAGCAACGTCACGCACCTCGACATCATGACTGGGCTCGTGAACGGGGCGGCCGCCGCCGACTCGGACATCGTGCTCCAGGTCAAGCGCGACACGACCGAGTACGTCGGGAACGGCGACGTCCGGGCGGGAATGCGTGCCCTCGACGCCCACCTCCGCGCGCTGAGCGAGGGGGTCGACGTGGGGGTCTTCCTGAACGTCGACCACGTGGCCGCCGAGGACGAGGCGATGATCGACGCCGCCGTCGAGGAAGCCAACCCGTCGTCGCTGATGGTCGACGCCTCCGACCGGGCCTTCGAGGGGAACGTCGAGCGGACGCGCGCGGCAGTCGACCGACTGGCCGGCGAGGACGTCCTCGTCGAGGCGGAACTCGGCACGATCAGCGGGACGGAGAGCGGCGAAACGACCGACGAGGCGTTCTACACCGATCCCGAGGAAGCCGTCGAGTTCGTCGACCGCACGGGCTGTGACCTGCTGGCCGTCTCTATCGGGACCGAACACGGGGTCTCCGCTGGCGTCGACCTCGACCTCCGGGTGGACCTGGCGGCCGACATCGACGCTGCCCTCCGCGAGCGCGGCTTCGACGTACCGCTCGTGGTCCACGGCTCCTCCGGGCTGACGCCCGAGCAGGTATCGGCCCTGATGGAGACGGGCGTCTGCAAGCTCAACACCAACACCCGCTACCAGTACGAGTACGCGCGCACTGCCTGCGAGTTCTACCGCGACGAGGCCGACGCGATCCTGCCGCCCGAGGGCGTCGAAGACGACAGAGCGACCTTCTTCGCCGACGCCGACTGGGCGCCCGACAAGCGCCGGTTCGACCCGCGCGTGGTCGGCGGGGAGATCCGCGAGCGGATCGCCGACGTGTACGGCGAGCTCGCCGCGGTGTCCGGGAGCGCCGGCCGGAGCCGCTCCGCCGACGGGGACCGATGACGCTGCTGCTGGGGGTCGACGCCGGCCTCACGACCACGACGGCCGTCCTGTTCACGCCCGGCGGCGAGGTGGTCGGGCAGGCCAGTCGCGAGACCCCGACGGACCGGCCCGGGCCGGGGCGGCGCGAGGTCGACCTCGACGACCTGTGGGCGACCGTCGCCGGCGCGATCCGTGCGGCGATCGGCGACGCCCCAGACCCCGCCGCCGACGTCGCCGCGGTCGGGGTCGCCGGCCACGGCCACGGGCTCTACCTGCTCGGCGGGGACGGCGAGCAGGTCCGGCCCGCGATCAAGTCGACGGACAGCCGGGCCGCGGATCTGGTCGAGGAGTGGGAGGCGGACGGCACGGCCGACCGGATGCGCGAGCGTCTGGGATACCCCCCCTTCGCCGCCGACCCGCTCAGCCTGCTGGGCTGGCTCGACCGGCACGAGCCGGACGCGGTCGACCGGGCCGAGACGCTGCTGTTCTGCAAGGACTACCTGAAGTACCGCCTCACCGGGCGGGCCTGCACTGACGAGATGGAAGCGAGCGTCTTCTACGGCCCCGGGGACGACGGGTACGACCGCGGAGTCTTCGACGCGCTCGGCCTGCGCGCCTCGCCCGGCCTCCTCCCGGACGTCGTGCCCAGCTGGCGGTCGTGCGGGCGCGTGACCGAGGCCGCTGCCGAGGAGACCGGCCTGAAACCGGGGACCCCGGTCGCCTCGGGGCTCCACGACGTCGGAGCGACGGCGCTCGGGACGGGCGCGCACGAGGGCGGCCAGGGCGTCCTCATCGTCGGGACGTGGGGCCAGAGCATCGTCGTCCTCGACGACCCCCTGACCGGCGTGGACGACGGGGCGCCGCCGGGGCTGACGCGCCGGTTCCTCGCGGACGGTTACCTGCGGTACAAGGGCCTGCGATCGGCCGCCGTCTGTCTCGACTGGTTCACCGACGAGGTCGGCGACGAGTGGCGACGCCGGGCCGAGCGCGAGGGAATCGGCGAGTACGACGTGTACGACCGCGTGGTCGAGGGCGTTCCCGCCGGTGCCGAGGGGCTGCTCTTCCACCCGTATCTGGACGGCTCGACCGACGATCCGACCGACAGGGGCGGCTTCTACGGCCTCACGACGGACCACACGAAGGCGCACATGCTCCGGGCCGTCTACGAGGGGGTCGCCATCGGCCAGAGCGCCCGCCTCGACGAACTGGCGCCGGACGGCGGGCTCTCCGACGTCCGCCTGGGCGGCGGCGGGGCCCGCAGCGCGGTCTGGAGCGACGTCTTCGCCGCCGCCGTCGACGACCCGCTGCTGGTCCCGGCGGGCGAGGAGGTCGGGGCCCGCGGTGCCGCCGTCTGTGCGGCCCTCGCAGCGAACGTCCACCCCGACCACGCGACCGCTGTCGACGCGATGGTGTCCGTCGCGCGTCGCCACGAACCGGACCCGGCGGCCGCCTCGGTGTACCGGGACCGCCGGGCGGTCTTCGAGGACACCCTCGCGGCGATTCGCCCCACGTGGAAACGCTTAACCGCGGCGGCCGAAACGGAGACGACAGATGACTGACTCAGCGAAACGGTGCCTGCTGTGCGGCGATCCCCAGCAGCCCAGCGAGGCGATGTACGAATCCGCCGGTCACCTCCAGGACCGGGGGGTGACCGTCGAGCGGATGGACTGGCGGGCGGACCTCTCCGGGGCCGACTTCCGCGACGTGACGATGGACATGGAGGAGCGGGGCCCCAGCGACTACGACGCGAGCGCCATCGTCGAGAACGTCGCTGGCGTCGAGTTCCTGGTCGTGCACAAGGCGCCCGTCTCGCGGGCGGTGATCGAAGCCGGCGAGGACCTTGAAGTGGTCGCCGCGGCACGGGGCGGCGTCGAGAACCTCGACGTCGAGGCGGCCGCGGAGCACGGCGTGACCGTGCTGCACGCGCCCGGGCGCAACGCGGACGCGGTCGCGGACTACGCCGTCGCTTTCGGCCTAGCGGCCCACCGCCGGATCCCCCATTTCGTCGAGACGACCGGCCGGGGCGAGTGGGCCCTGGAGTTCGATCCCGCGGGCCTCCCGCGCGACGTGCGTTCGCTCACCGTCGGCGTGATCGGCCTGGGGAACGTCGGGCGCAACGTCGTCGAGCGCTGGTCCGGGTTCGGTCCCGAGGTCCTCGGGCACGACCCGTACGTCGACGACGGCGATATCAAGGACCTGGGCGCGACGCCCGCCGGCTTCGAGGAGACGCTCGCGAACGCCGACCTCGTGACCCTGCACGTGCGCCTCTCGGAGGAGACGCACCACCTGATCGACGCCGACGCCCTCGAGGCGATGGACGACGACGCGCTGCTGGTCAACACGGCCCGCGGGGGCCTCGTCGACACCGACGCGCTCGTCGACGCGCTCGAAGCGGGCGACGTCGGCGGCGCCGCGCTCGACGTCTTCGAGGAGGAGCCCCTGCCCGAGGACCACCCGCTGCTCTCGCTGGAGAACGCCTGGCTCTCCCCCCACACCGCGGGTTCGACGCGGGACGCGGTCCTCAACGGTTCGCGAATCGTCGCCGATGACCTCGCTGCGATCCTCTCTGGCGAGGGGCCCGAGCACCGCGTCGACTGACAGCGGGAGTGGGCCGGTCAGTCGCGGAACTCGGCGGGATCGAACAGGACCTTGCAGGTGTCGCCGGCGAGGAACGTCTCGAAGGCCTCGTCGGCCTCCTCGAGGGAGAACCGCTCGTCGAGCATCGGTTCGGGGTCGACCTCGCCCGATTGGAGCATCCGCAGCGACCGCTCGAAGTCCTCGTAGGTCGAGGCGTAGGAGCACTGGAGGTCGATTTCGGCGCGGACCAGCGGCGAGTACTCCATGGTCGTCTCGCCGGTCTGGCCGACGAGGACGATCTGGCCGCCTTTCCGGACTTCGTCGACGGCCGTGGTGAGCCCGGAGGGGTGTCCGGTGGTGTCGAAGACCACGTCGTAGCCGATGCCGTCGGTCAGTTCCTCGCGGACGGCCTCGCGGTCGTCGGCGGCGACGTTCAGCGTCTCGAAGCCCAGTTCCTCGGCCAGCGGCAGGCGGTAGTCGGCGTCCGGGCCGACGCCGGAGACGACCACCTCGCCGCCCTGCGCGTCGGCGATCTGGGCGGTGAACAGCCCGATCGGGCCCGGTCCTTCGACGAGGACGCGGTCGCCGGCGCCGACCCGCGAGTTCTCGACGACCGCGCGAGCGCCGATGCTGATCGGCTCGGTCGTCGCGGCGTGGCGCGGGTCGACGTCGTCGGGAACGGGGTGGAAGTACCGCGCCGGCGCGGCGATGTACCCTGCGAAGGCCCCGTCGTGGTCGACGCCGGTGATCACGGCGTTCTGGCAGACGTTCTCCTCGCCGATCCGGCACTGGTAGCACTCCCCGCACGGCCGGATCGGCCGCTCGACGACTCTGTCACCGACGGCGAAGCCGGTGACGTCCGCGCCGGCCTCGACGACGCGGCCGGTGTACTCGTGACCGATGACGGTCGGCAGGTCCATCCGCTCGAACGCGCTCTCGAACTCGTAGATCCCGCCGTCGCTGCCGCACAGGCCCGCGTAGTCGACCTCGACCAGTACCTCCTCCGCGCCGGGCTCGGGCATCGGGCGCTCGACGACCTCGAGTGCACCCGCCTCTCGAGCCGTCTTTGCTATCGCTCGCATAGAAGCGATTTGCCCTGCCCCGGTCTTAGCTCTTCGGCCCGAACGGCGCGGCAGCGACCGGCGTCGCGGGAGAACGCGGGGCGGTACCTGTGTCGCCGGTCCTGCCGGAGATTCACACTCGAACGGCAGACGTATACTTTTACTGTGATATAATTGATATTGTCACATACGCGTCGACGGTCCGATCTCTGTGCGGCTACAGAACGGAGACAGCGCGATAACTAGTCGCAGGGAAACATTCTTGGTCAGTTGTATACTCTATCTAATTATTTAATAATTCATATAAATAAAATATTTATATAAGATATAATTATAGAAAAAAGGGAGACAGTATCTCTATCCGTGAGAGCGAAGAATCGCCCTGATAAAGGACACATAGGAACAAGCTGGGCTCGTCGTGGCCGGTTTCGGTCTCGCCGGCCCGGCGCCCGACTGCCAGAGCCCTGATTCGTGTCGGTAGCGAATCTATATCTACTCCGTTATGATTCATGATAGTATATGCATCTGTCTCTTTCATCTCTGGAAATATCGGATCGTGGGGCCCGTTGCAGCTGTTCGTCCTCGTCCAACCGCGGCGGCGTACCGGTTCGAACGGGCCGAGACAGACCGACTCGCGGCCACGGACTGATCACGACCGGCCGTTCCGGACTCGACGCTGGCCGTTTAGTATAACGGTCGTACCGGCATTACGTGATGCCGGAACTGTGCGGTGGCTGGGCGTAATTCCACGCACAGTGGACGGCAGATCGATCGGGGGACGTGGTGGGGCGGCCGACTGCCGGGCGCGTCGAACGGACGAAACCGATTAGCGAATGCGAGTGACGCCGATATCCGCGGTCACTCGTAGGTGCACCTGACCTCGACGACGTTCGACGTGTCGCGTAGCGTCGGTACCAGCGCGTCCCGGATTCGATCGTCGTCGAACCGCTCGCGGGGTCCCGAGAGCGAGATGGCCCCGACGACGGACCCGTCCACGATTATTGGAACGGCGACGGACCGGATCCCCTCGCGGCGCTCTTCGTCTTCGACCGCGTACCCCCTGTCGTGGACGGTCGCGAGTTCCTCTCGGAACGCTTCGGCGTCCGTGATCGTGTTCTCAGTCGCCGCCGGGAGTCCGTACGCGTCGAGGTACTCGTCGACGTACTCCCCGGAGCGTTCCGCGAGGATGGCCTTCCCCAGTGCCGTCCAGTGCATCCTCGTGAACTCGCCGATCGGCGCGTCGTCGTAGACGGCGTCGCTCCCCTCGGCCTGGTACAGGATCACGCGCCGCCCGTCCTCCTCGGCGCCAAGGTTGGCCACCTCGCCCGTCTCGGCCGCGATCTCGTCCAGTTCGGGTCTGGCCATCCCGTGGACGTCGTACCGGTCGCGGACTGCGACGCCGTCGCGCAGGAACCGGAGCCCCCGCCTGTACCCGTCGTCGGTCTTCACCACGTAGCCGACCGACTCGAGCGTCTTCAGGTGGACGTGCGCCGTGCTCGTGGGGATGTCCAGTTCGTCTGCAACATCGTTGATGCGGAGTGTTCCGGACCGCCGGAGGACGTCCAGAATGGCGAACGAGCGCTGAACGGCGCCGACCCGCTTGCCACCGTCGTCCGACGCGTCGGGTTTCATGCTGGCTCCTTCCGCGCCGATCCGGATAAAATCCACTATCCGTGGAAACCTTTCGTTCCCGGTCCGGAGGACCACTGTGAGCGCCACTCCGACCGACCGCTACCCCAAGCGTAAACCTGACGTGCGTCCCGAGAGAGCCATCGCTCGTACATGAGCGAAACCTCAGGCGACGCCGTCACCGTCGCGGACAAATCCGCGGTGGTCATCGGCGGGACGAGCGGGATCGGACGGGCCATCGCCCTCGCGTTCGCCGACGAGGGCGCGGACGTCGTCGCGTCGAGCCGGAGCGAGGACAAGGTAGCCGAGACGGCCGCGGAACTGCGGGAGCGCGGCGCGGAGACGACGGAGGTCACCTGCGACGTCCGCGACTACGGGTCCGTCGAGGACCTCTACGACGCGGCGGTCGAGGCGATGGGCGACGTCGACGTCCTCGTCAACTCCGCCGGGAGTGTCGCGCAGGCGTCGGTCACTGAGATGCCGGAGGAGGACTTCGAGCGCGACGTCGACGTCTGTCTCACCGGCGTCTTCCGCGCGTGTCAGGTGTTCGGGCGCGGCATGGACGAGGGGAGCATCGTCAACATCTCGTCGATGTCGGCCGACCAGGCCCGCGAGGAGCGGCCGGGATACTGCGCCGCCAAGAGCGGCCTGAACGGCCTGACGCGCGCGGCGGCGGCCGACCTCGCCCCGGAGGTCCGCGTCAACGCCATCGCGCCGGGCTTCGTCAAGACCGAGCTGGCCGGGCCGAAGATGGAGGACGGCTCCGCGTTCCGCGAGCAGGTCGACGGCCGGACGCCGATGGACCGCGTCGCGACGCCCGACGAAATCACGGGCGCCGCGGTGTACCTGGCCGGCGACGCCGCCTCGTTCACGACCGGCGAGATCGTCAGGGTCGACGGCGGCTACGACGACAGCGCGCAGTGAGGACGTGACCCGGCGCGGCCGCGCTTCGGGGCCCGCGTCGCTCCACCGGTCGGTCGCGGGCCACGTTCCCGCTGTCAGCGACCGCATCACGTGCGATAGGTTGCTTCCACCACGACCTTTATGCCAGTGGATGACACCCTAGGGACCATGTCGCAGCAAGCGCCAGCAGCAGTGCGATCGGACAGTGCAATCGACGCCGACGACGTCACGATAGCCTACGTCGGCGGCGGCAGTCGCCAGTGGGCGCCGAACCTCATCCGGGACCTCGCCCAGTCCGACCTGCACGGCGAGGTCCGACTCTACGACGAGTACGTCGAGAGCGCCGAGCGGAACGCGGAGTTCGGCAACTGGGTCCACGGCGAGGCCGACGTCGAGCCCTCGACGGAGTGGTCCTACGAGGCGACCGACTCCCTCGAGACGGCGCTGTCCGGTGCCGACGTCGTCGTCCTCTCGACGCAGTACGACCCCGCGGAGACGTTCGTCCACGACCTCGACATCCCGAAGGAGTACGGCATCTACGGCGCCGTCTCGGCCACGATCGGTCCGGGCGGCATCTTCCGCGCGATGCGGACGGTCCCTCTCTACCGGGAGTTCGCGGCCGCGATCCGCGAGCACTGCCCCGGCGCGTGGGTGTTCAACTACACGAACCCCGTCCACTTCGTGACGCGGGCGCTGTACGACGAGTACCCCGACGTCAACGCGCTCGGCCTCTGTCACGAGGTGCTGGGCACCCGGAGCCACCTCGCCGACATCGCGAGCGAGAAGCTCGACGTGGACGCCGAGCGCTCGGACGTCTCGGTCAACGTCAAGGGGATCAACCACTTCACGTGGGTCGACGAGGCCCGCTGCAAGGGGGTCGACCTCTGGCCCCTCCTGGAGGACCTGGTCGACAGCGAGCGGGCCCACCGGGAGTTCTCCTGGGACGACCTCGCGGACGAGAGCGTGTTCGTCGACAACTGGCAGGTGACCTGGGAGCTGTTCCGGCGGTTCGGCGTCCTGCCCGCGGCGGGCGACCGCCACCTCGTCGAGTACGCGACCTGGTTCATCCAGGGCGGCCAGGAGGGGCTCAACCGCTGGGGCGTCAAGCGCACCGGCAGCGACTACCGGGCGAAGCACTGGACGCCGGCGGAGTCCGAACAGACGACCGACGTCGAGGCCTGGCTGGACGGCGAGAAGGAGTTCGAGCTGACCGAGTCCGACGAGGTGTTTGTCGACATCCTCCGGGGGCTGGTCGGGGAGGACGAGTACGTCACGAACGTCAACCTCCCGAACGTCGGCCAGGTGTCGGACCTCCAGAGCGAGGCCGTCGTCGAGACGAACGCCGTGGTCCGCGCCAACGAGGTCAAGCCGATGGCGGCGGGCGGCTTCCCGCGGCCGGTTCGCGCCCTCATCAGCGGTCACGTCGACACCATCGAGACCGTCATCGAGGCGTCCCGCGACGGCGACGTCGACGCCGCGTTCCAGGGCTTCCTCATCGACCAGCAGGTGCGGACCCTCCAGACCGAGGAGGCCCGTGAGCTGTTCGCGGAACTGGTCGCCGCACAGGAGGACTATCTGGACGAGTGGGACCTCGCGGAGTCGACCGTCCTCGCGGAAGCGGACGCCTACTCCGCGGACTGAAGTCAGCTCGGCTCCGTTGCCGGTCCCAGTGCCGGCAGGCTCAGAACCCGTACAGCTCTTTTGGCCGGTCGTACGCGAGGCCCTCGACGAGGTCTCGCGCCACGTCCATCGGCACCTGGCCGCGCTCGACCTGCGTCCCGACGACGTTGGCCAGCGAGCGGCGGAACATCTCGAAGCGCGAGCCGTAGGAGAGGAGCTTCCGCGAGTCGCTGACCATCCCGGCGTGCTGGGAGAGCAGCTCGACGGTGCCGACGTACTCAAGTTGCTGCTCCATCCCGAACGGGCTGTCGTTGAACCACCAGGCCGGGCCGACCGTCACGTTCGGGAACACCCGCGCCATCGTCGCGACCGACGGGTAGTGGGTCGGATCGATCACGTAGAGGACGACGTCCATCTCGTCGTCGAACCGGTTGCAGAAGTGCTCCAGCGGCTTCACGAGGTCCACGTCCCCCGTCGAGACGTCCCCGCCGGCGGCCGGACCGAGCCGCTCGAACAGCGAGTCGCGGTAGTTGCGGACGGGGCCGACGTGCAACTGCGTGACCCACCCCTTCTCGGCGTTCAGTTCGCCGATGTACTCGGTGAGGTAGGCCTGGAAGTCCCCGGCCTCGCGTTCGGAGAGTGAGGCCCCGGCCAGCGCCCGCTCGAAGACGTCGCGGGCGCGCTCGTCACTGACTGGCCGGGTGACGGGCTGTTCGATCCCGAGGTCGCAGGCGCGGCAGCCGCGCTCGTCGAAGTAGTCGTGGGAGGCCTCCAGCGCGGCGAGGAACCCGTCGAAGTCGCCCGTGTCGACCTCGATCGCCTCGGCGAGTTCGGCGACGAAGTCGGTCCACTCGGGCCGGTCGACCTTGACCGCCCGGTCCGCGCGCCAGGTAGGCACGAGCTCGACCCCATCGACCTCGTCGGCGGCGCGCTCGTGGTACGAGAGGTCGTCCGTCGGATCGTCGGTGCTACCGACGACCTCGACGTTCATCTCGGCGAGCAGCTCCTGGGGTCGCATGTCGTCCCCGGCGAGCTGGGCCTTCGTCTCCTCCCAGATCTCGTCGGCCGTTTCGGCGGAGATCGTCTTCTCGATTCCGAACCGTCGCCTGAGATCGAGGTGGACCCACTCGTAGGTGGGGTTGCCGGCGAACTGCGGGAAGGCCTCCGCGAGCGTCGTCCACTTCTCCCGGTTGTCGGCGTCGCCGGTGATCAGTTCCTCGTCGACGCCGCAGTTGCGCATCAGCGCCCAGACGTAGTGGTCCGTGGCGGCCTCGACCTCCCAGACGTCGTTCCAGCCGTCGTTCTCGACGATCTCGGCGACGTCCGCGTGCGTGTGGGGATCGACGATCGGGCGGTCGGCGATCGCGTCGTACAGTTCTCGCGCGGCGTCCGTCTCGAGCAGGTAATCCTCGTCGAGGAAGGGCATACGCTCACGTTCCCGCCGAATCGACTATAAAACTACGGGTGCGACGCGCCGGCACTCGCCACCGGAGCCACATGTTTTATAGTTACTGTTCACGCCCTCCGAGACGATGTCAGACGAGGCGACGCTTCGCACGGCGGCCGACGCCAGCGACTTCCGAATCGGTGCCGCGATCGATCCCGACGCGCTCCGCAGCGACCCGAGTTACCTGCGGACCGCCAAGAGCGAGTTCAACGCGATCACTCCGGAGAACGCCCTGAAGATGGGGCCGCTCCGACCGTCGCGGGACACCTACGACTTCGGCGACGCCGACGCCGTCGTCGACTTCGGCGTCGAGCACGACATGTACGTCCGCGGGCACACGCTCGTGTGGCACAACCAGAAGCCCGACTGGTTCCAGGCGTGGGACTACACCGGCGATCAGCTCCGGACGTTCCTGCGCGACCACGTCCACACGGTCGCCGGTCGCTACCGGTCGAAGATTGACGCCTGGGACGTGGTCAACGAGGCCGTCGCGGACGACGGGTCGATGCGCGACACCGTGTGGTACGACGCGCTGGGCGAGGAGTACCTCGCCGACGCGTTCCGCTGGGCGAACGAGGTCACCGACGCGGACCTCTACTACAACGACTACGGCGCGGACGGGATCAACGAGAAGTCCGACGCCGTCTACGACATGGTCGAGGGGCTGCTCGACGACGGGGTGCCGATCGACGGGGTCGGCCTCCAGATGCACGCGCTCGGCGACCACCCCGATCCGGGCTCCGTCGCGGAGAACGTCCGGCGGTTCCGGGACCTCGGGCTGGACGTCCAGATCACCGAGATGGACGTCGCGTTCCACGTCGACGACGTGTCCGAGAACCCCGACGAGGACCAGGCGGAGTTCTACGGCGACGTCGTCGCGGCCTGTCGCGACGCGGGCTGTGACACAGTCGTCACGTGGGGCGTCCACGACGCCAGCACCTGGCTGCGGAGCTTCAGGGACTTCGGCGAGCGGTTCACCGGCGACCCGCTGCTGTTCGACGACCGGTACGACGAGAAGCCGGCCTACGACGGGGTGAAAGGCGCACTCGAAGACTGACGCGCGGTTCAGGCCGTCTCGAATCTGGCCGCGGTTCGACTGACTCGGCCCGTCGCGGACTGCCCGACGATTTCAGTCGAGTCGCGTCTCCAGGTGCCGGGCCAGTCCGTCCCCGATAGACTCCATGCCGCCGTCGCTGGGGTGGAGGACGTCCCAGGTCAAGTCCGAGGCCGACAGCAGGTCCGTCCCGGCGACGAGGGAGAGGTTGTCGTGCGGCGAGTCGTCGACGACGGAGCGCAGGGCGTCCCGGTAGGCCGCCGCGACGTCGGCGTCGCCCTCGTCCGTCACGTCCGCGTAGTACGGGAACAGCGTGACGCAGACGATCGGCTTCTCCGGGTGCGCCCGGGCGACGGTGTCGACGAAGTAGTCGGCGCGCTCGCGGAACTCCGCCGGCGGGAACCCCGCGTTCGCCATGTTGACCGAGAGGGCGAACGTCGCGACGTCCCAGTCCTCGCGGTCCGCGACGTAGTCCGCCATCGCGGGCTCGCAGTACGCCGACCCGGAACAGGCGAGGTTCAGCGCGTCGAGGCCGCAGTCGCGGGCGACGCGCGACACGTAACTCAGGTGCGCCGCCGAGGCCTTCGCCCCCTCGGTGATGGAGGTGCCGTAGGCGAGGTAGCGCCGGTCGGGGAGTTCGGCGGGTTCGGGCGGTCGGCAGTCGCCGGCGACGTCGTGTAGCGCGACCGGCGTGAACCGCTCGAACGCGATCCGGCAGATGCGCCGATCGAAGCGCCCCCGTCGACGCTCCCGTCGAGGCTCCGCAGTCGGTCCGGAACGCTGAGGGAGAGCGTCTCGGGCGTCGAATCGATCTCGATGGCCTGCCAGGGCCGGAACGAGCCCCAGAAGATCCGGGCCCGCGTTCGGTCGGCCGCGGACAGCGTGACCTCGATCTCGTCGCTCTCGCTCTCCGGGACGAACCGGATTTCGCTATGGGTCGGGTGGCGTACCGGTTCGCGCGCTTCGCCGTTCAGGTCGGCCCGGACCGAGGCGGGAACGCGACACAGTCGATCACCGTCGGTGGTCCAGTCGGCGGGCTCCGTTTCCGCCACGTTGTGCAGTGTGACGGACGACTGCGTCTCTGCGGTCATCTGGGATACGATCCGATCGAACGTGTCGGTTATATGTCTGCCGATCAGGCTGGTGTCGCACGGCGCCGTCGCGAACAGCCACGACTTCGGCGGGTCCGACGCGGACGACGGTCGCTCACGTATCGGTCCTAGTACGCTCTGAGCAACTGTCCGGGCCGACTCCGGGAACTGTCGGTAAATGGTTCTCCATCGTGGAACGGAATGACCATCCCGCAGCTCCCGAAAAGTAACGAGAGTACTACCGTTACCTCCGTCACTATACGTAACTCGGTCCCCCCGTCGGAACCCGATCGACGGGAGTCACCGGCGGCGTTGGTCGCGCGTATCTGTTCGTGATTGTAGAACAGCTCGTCGGGAACCGAATCGCAGTTCGTCCGCCGTGCCGAGGGGCCTACGAGTAGGTGATGTTGAGTTCGATGACGTTCTGGACCTCCAGCACCTTGTTAGGAAGTTCCTCCCGGAAGCGCTCGCCGCGGAGGCGGTTGGTGGGGCCGGAGACGCTGATGGCGCCGTGGATTTCCCCCTCGTGGTGGACTGGCGCGGCGACGCAGCGGAGCCCGCTCAGGCGCTCCTCGTCGTCGAACGCGACGCCCTCCTCCCTGATCTGCTCGAACTCCGCGAACAGTTCGTCGCGGTCGGTGATCGTGTTCGGCGTCGAGGGCGGCATGCCGTGCTCGTCGAGGATCTCGTGGACGCGTTCCTCGTTGAGGTGCGCGAGGATGGCCTTGCCGAGGCCGGTGGCGTGCAGCGGCGCGCGGGTGCCGACGTGGCCCTCCACCTGGACGGCCATCTCGCCACGCGTCCGGTAGAGGTACGAGCCGATCCCGTGTTGCTCGACCAGCAGGTTAGCGAGTTCGCCGGTCTCAGAGGCCAACCGCTCCAGTTCGGGCTTGGCCACCTCGAAGATGTCCATCTGATTGCGGGCGTAGGCCCCGTAGTCCAGAAACCGGATCCCGACGTGGTACTCGGTCCCGTCCTTGAACACGTACTCCTCCTGTTCTAGCGTGCTCAGGTAGTTGTGGACGGAACTCTTCGGCAGGTCGAGGTAGTCCGCCAGCTCTGTCACCCCGGCCCCGTCGAGTTCCTTCAGCGCCTGTACAATGGTGAACGTCGTTTCGACGGATTTCACCGGATTTCTCGCCGTGGTTCCCATGGGAGCCCTAATGACACACCGGCAAATAAGTATTCGGGATAGATGAACGGGTCGTTTCAGTCACGACCGCTTCTCGCTCGCACCGCCGCTCGGTGCCAGACCGCCCGTGAAGTGGCGTCTGAGGCGATCAGAACGGTCTCGAAACCCCGGTCCTGTGGCGTCAGCGCGGTCGGGAAATACCAGTTGCGAGACGTCGAGAACGCCGCTCGCGCGCGACCGGCCGGCACCGCTGCGTCTCCCGGTTCCGTTCAGACGTCGACGACGCCGTTGGTGAGGGTGCCGACGTCTTCGATTTCGATGAGGACCTCGTCGCCGGGGTGCATGGTGTAGTCCTCGGGGACGAGCGCGGTGCCGGTCAGCAGGACGGTCAGTTCGGGCAGTTCGTTGTGGCGCTCGAGGTAGGAGACCAGTTCCTCGCAGCTGTGGACCATGTCGCCGGTGTCGGCGCTTTGCTCGTAGACGACCTCGCCGTCGCGTTCGATGGTCATGGTCATGGTGAGGTCGTGGGGGTCGTCGATGGACTCGGTCGAGGCGATGCAGGGGCCGATCGAGCAACTGCGGTCGTAGATTTTCGCCTGCGGGAGGTACAGCGGGTTGTCGCCTTCGATCTCGCGGCTGCTGACGTCGTTGCCGATGGTGTAGCCGACGACGTCGCCGTCGTAGACGACCACGCCCAGTTCGGGTTCGGGGACGTCCCAGTCGGAATCGCCGCGGACGCCGACCGCCTCGCCCGGGCCGACCGTCCGGGAGGGCGTCGACTTGAGGAACAGTTCGGGGCGCTCGCTGCGGTAGACCTCCATGTAGAGGTCCGGCGTGTTGCTCTCCTCCTCGCGGGCCTCCTCGCTGATCTCGTAGGTGACGCCGGCGGCCCACACCTCGGGTGGGCGCGCGGGGGCGCGGACGTCCGCCGCCGTCAGGTCGACCGACGGGGCGTCCTCGCGATGTCGGCGCGCGAGGTCGTCGATGGACGTCCCCGCCACGTCGGCACAGCGGGCCAGCGTCGTGAACGAGTCGATCCGCTCGTTGGCCGCGGTCAGGTCGAACGCTCCGGCGTCGTCCTCGGCGACGAGATGGGCGTTCCCGTCCGTAGCCACTCTGTAATAGCGCATGGCACTACCTGGCGCTGCTCGGCACTTAACAATATCGCCAGCCGGCAGGTGAAGACCGCGAGGCAATCGGGTCGTTCAGGCTGCCGGGGCGGCGTCGACGGGGGCGCTCGACTCCTAGTGGTGCAGCGTCAGCGACCCCTCGTCGAGGGACACCTCGTAGTACCCCTTCGTGTGCCAGTCCAGCGTCTCGCCGCCCTGTTCGAGGACGCCGCCGTCCACGGTCCCGCAGGTGCTGGCCTTCGGGGAACGCGTCCGGTAGCTCCCACTCCCAGACCGTCCTGTCGCCGGACTCGTTGGGCGTCACCGACTCGAACAGCTGCTGGCCCCGCCAGTACGCGCCGACGTTGGCGACCGTGTCGATCCACACGTCGTCGTAGGACTTCGCGTGCTCGACGCTGCCGATGATCTCGTCGACGCCGACCGGCGCGAACCACTCCTGATCGGTGGGGGTGATCGAGTGGAACAGGAAGACGAGCCACTCCCCGTTCGAGCGCGCCTCGTCGACGAGCCCGTTGAACGTGTCGGCCGTGTCGCCCTCCTCGGCCATGTAGCAGGGCAGGTTGTAGGGGTCTGCGCCGGGGCCCGGCGCGACGGCTCCGCCGCCGACTCCGCGGTTCAGGAACAGTCCATTGGACCTGGCGGCCTGGGTCCAGCCGCTCTCGCCGAACGGCGACGCCATCGTCCAGACGCCCTCCTGACCGAGTTCGCCGGTGATGTACTCCGAGCACTGGCTGATCTCGGCGTCCATGCTGTCGAGCGGGTCCCCGAAGCTGCTCCCGGTGAGGTCGTTGTGCGGGTGGCTCACCGTGTGGTTCCCGATCTCGTGTCCGTCCGCGGCCACGTCGGTCCACTGTCCCGTGGTGCTCCCCGCGGTGACGTTCTTCGAGAGGTAGAACGTCGTGTTGACGCCGGTCGACTCCAGGGCGTCGTAGTGGCTGAGGTGCGAGGGCTGGCTGTCGTCGAACGAGTAGGTGACGGCGCTCTCGAAGCCGGCCCAGTCGAGCACTCTGAGGTTCCCGGGCTCGCCGGTCGGCCGGGACACGTCCTCGCCGGTCAGCTCCGGCGGCCGGGCGAGTGGCCCGTCGCCCCGTTCGACCGGCGTCGCGGTGTCGACGTCGACCTCGGTTTCGGTCGGCGTCTCGGTCGGCATGTCAGTCGGCGTCGGCGTGTCGGTGGGCGTCGCCGTGTCGGTGGCCGTCGCGTCCGACGACCCGTCCCCGCTACAGCCGGCGAGCCCCGCGACGCCCGACGCTCCGGCGATCGCCTGTCGACGAGTCCGCGTGACGTCTGGTCCTTCTCGACCATGCACATCACCGCCCGGTGTTCACAATAAAATTACTGGCGAGTTCAGCCACTGAGCCGGGTTCGACTACTCCGGCCCGACCTGCTCCATGAGCCCGCGCATGTATCCGACGGCGAACAGTCGCCCCATGTCGGTGTAGCCGGCCTGCGCGTCGTCGCGGTGGCCCTCGTCCAGCATCCGCGGCACGTGGTCGGGCCGGATCGGTCCGTCGAAGCCGACCTCGCGGTAGACGTCCATCGCGGCCAGCATGTCCGTCTGCCCCTCGTCGTGCCACGTCTCGACGAACTCCTCAGACGACCCCTCGACGTCGCGGAAGTGGACGAAGTGGATGCGGTCGCCGAACTGCCGGATCGCCGCGGGCACGTCGGCGCCCATCGCCGAGAAGTTGCCCTGACAGAAGGTGAGGCCGTGGTTCGGACTGTCGTACAGGTCGAGGATCCGCTGGACGTTCTCGACGGAGTTGACCAGTCGCGGGACGCCCCTGACCGAATCGACCGGCGGGTCGTCCGGGTGCAGCGCGAGGTTCACGCCCGCCTCCTCCGCGACGGGCACGACCTCGTCGAGGAAGTATTCGAGGTTGTCCCACAGCTCCGCCTCCGTCACGTCGACGGGGTACTCCGGCCCCCGCTCCGACTGTTCGTGGTCGTACGCGGTGGTCCGGGTGTCCCCCCGCAGGGGGACCTCGTCCGAGGTCCGGACCACCCCGACGGGGTTCTCCGTCCACACCCAGCTGTAGGTGTCGATGCCGACTGTCCCCATGTTCCGCAGCAGTTGCTTGACCGTCTCGATCTCCTCGTCGCGCCCCTCCCTGCCCAGGACGGTGTCCGTCATCGGCGGCCGGTCCTCGACCACCTCCAGCGACAGGCCGTGGTCGGCGAAGCGGTTGCGCGCCTGCAGTAGCGAGTCGTACGTCCACCACTCCTCCTCGCCCCAGAAGCGGACCACGCCCGTCGAGAGACCCAGCTGTCTGGCCATCGTCCACCGTTTATCGGGGTGCGGCGGGAGCATGAGCGCGGTGTCCATACCCCGTAATCGGAAAGCCTCGCCTTAGAGGTTGCGCGACACGTCTGTCCATCGCGGCGGAATCCCGGTTCAATCCGAGCTAACGCTGTTAGTATCAACGATAGCCGCATTATAATTCGTGATCCAGCCACCATTATTATATCGCACCATTGGGAACGTAACGACGGAGCGAGACGACGTCATGTTAGACGACTCTTCGCACGTTCGGACCAGACGGCGTACGTTCTTCAAGACCATCGGCGCGTTCGGCGCCGCAGCGGCCATCGGATCGTCTGCGACCGGCTCGGTCAGCGCCCAGTCGGAGGACGGCTATCGCGAGGCGCTCCGTGCCGAGCTCACCGCGTCGGACCGCCAGGCCAGACAGCTCCCCGAGGGAAGCTACGTCTACGGCGAGACGGAGGCCGACGCCGTCGAGGCGTTCTCGCTGCAGGGCGACGGTTCGGCGACCGAGTTCAGCGTCGACTCGGACGCCGTCCCCTTCGCGCGGGCCGAACGGCTGGCGGTGTCGGCCGGCGACCCCGCGGCGACCGCCTATCGCGGGCCGATCGAGGACGCCGACTTCGCGTCCGGCGACCGCCTGCTCGGGGTCGCGTGGGTCCGCAGCGACGACGCCGACGCCGAGGCGCGGGCGGCGTTCCGCTACGGCGACGGCGAGAACTTTGTGCAGCGCGGCGCCGACGTCGACCCGACGGGGGAGTGGCTGCGCTGGTTCTTCCCGATCGAGATCGGCTCCGTTCCGGACGGCGACGCGGCCCCGGCGCTGGAGTTCTGGACCGGCTACGCTGACCAGACCCTCGAGATCGGTGGCGTCGCCCTGATCGACTACAGCGACGCCGACGTCGGACTCGGGACCCTGCCGCCGTACGACTACGCGGGCCGTGACGAGGACGCCGAGTGGCGCGAGGCGGCCCAGGAGCGCATCGAGGAGGTCCGGAAGACGGACGTCGAGGTCGAGGTGGTCAATCCCGGTGGTCAGCCCATGCAGGGAGCCTCGGTCGACGTCGAGATGGTCGAACACGAGTTCGACTTCGGCAGCGCCGTCTCGGTCGAGCACGTTATGGGCGACAGCGAGGACGACCGGATCTACCGCGAGACGTTCTTCGAGAACTTCAACAAGGCCGTCGTCGAGAACGCCCTGAAGCACCCCGCCTGGGAGGGCGAGTGGGACATCAGCAACGAGGACACGCGAGCCACGCTCGACTGGCTCGCCGACCACGACGTCCCCACCCGCGGCCACTACCTCCTGTGAGAGGAGAACCAGACCGACGGCGGCGGCGGGATGAACGTCGATCCCGAGCTCTCGGCCGACGAGAAGCGCCAGGTCGTCGCCGAGAAGATCGCGGACCACGCCGCGGAGTTCGATGGCGACGTCACCGAGTGGGACATGCACAACCACCCGATCTGGCAGTCAAACTACCGCGACGACGAGAACCTCGGCTGGGACGCTGTCGACGAGTGGTGGACGACTGCCGACGACACCACGGACGCCGAACTGCACACGAACGAGATGGGTGCCATCGGCGGCCAGTGGCAGCGCCAGGCCTACTACGAGTACATCCAGCACCTCGTCGATAACGACTACTCCATCGACGCGATCGGGTTCATGGGCCACCACCAGCAGCAGTGGAACCAGCTACTGGACATCGAGGACATGATCGCAGGGTACGACCAGTTCGCCGAGTTCGGGCTCCCGATGCTCGTCACCGAGTTCGACATCGAAATCTTCGACCGCCGGAACGCCCAGGACGTGGCGGTCCAGCGGGACTACCTCCACGACTTCCTGACGGTGGCGTTCAGCAAGGAACTCGTCAAGGGCGTCGTGTCGTGGGGCTTCTGGGCCGACGACCACTGGCGACCGACCGGCGCGTACTACGACTCCGACTGGACGCTGCGGGAGCATGGCGAGACGTTCCTGGAACTCGTCTACGACGAGTGGTGGACCGAGGAGTCCGGCGAGACCGACGACGCGGGCGTCTACGCGACCCGAGGCTTCAAGGGCACCTACGAGATCTCCGTCGAAAAGGGCGGACTCTCTGCCGAGACGACCGTCACCGTCGACGACGACGCCGACACGGTGACCGTCGAACTCACGCCGCCAGGGCGGGACAGACACCAGTGCAAGCCCGGGAACGGCAACGGAAACGGAAAGGGTAACGGGAACAGAAAAGGCAACAGCAGCGACAACGGCGACGAGTGACCTCCCCGAGACCTCGCGCCAGCCGCTGACTACCTGACCGACCGCGTCCCCGCCACCGCGCCTCTCCTCGCAGTCGTTACTGGACTGATCGATTCGTGCGACCCGAACGGGCAGAACGCGGTCCGTCGAGGGCCTCGTCCGGCCGCCCGCCAGTTCCGGACGTCGACGTCGGGGGCGACGGCCGGGTCGCAGGCACGGCAGCCAGCGTCACTCCATTTTGACGGTGACGTACCCGCAGAAGTTCAGGATGAGGCGCTGCGTCTCGTCGCCGAAGACGGCCTTGCCGGTCGGGGACCGCTGGCTGCCGAGGGTGAACACGTGGTCGCACCCGTGTTCCTCGGCGACCTCGATCACGCGCTCGGACGCCACCTCCTCCGAGCGGTCGGCGACGATCGTCCACTCCACGTCGAAGCCCTCGAGCGCGTCCTCGGCCGTCTCGGCGGCGTGCTGGCGGGCGATACCCATCGCCTCCTCGTCGCTGTAGTCCTTGTTCTCGACGCGGCCGATCTCGTCGAGCGCCGACACCACGTCGCCGAACTCCCCCTCGCTCAGCGGGACGTATAGCACGAGATCGGCGTCGGCACCGGACGCGTAGGCGCCGGCCTCTCGCAGCAGTTCGCCGCTGTCCTCGCGGTCGTCGAGCACGACAAGTGCGTCGTCCATAGAATTCGCAAGTTGAGTGACAGATATAAACTCCCTACCTCGCCAGCGCGGGACGGTCGAGCGGGTCGACGGGTTACTCAGCGTCTGTGCGACCCTGCTGTTCGAGGATGTCCACGAAGCGGTCGGCGAACTTGACCGTCCGCGTCGGGAGCCCGTAGCGGTCCTCGCCCATGTCGTACTCCCGGAGCTCCGAGACGAACTCCGGCGTGTGGTTCAGCCGCGTCACCGCGTCGCGGACGTCGATTTCGAGCGTCCCGTCGTCGGTGTCGAGCCACGGCTGCTTGCGCTGCTTCTGGTCGTACTCGATGGCGTGAGTGTCGCCGCCGACCGCGTCGACCACGTCGTCGACCGGTCCGACCTCCAGCCGGTCGTCGACGTCGTCGGCGACCAGGACGAGCGTCCCGTCCTCGCAGGCCGGCTCGTAGCGTGTCATCGGTCCGGAGTACCCGCTCGCGGCGTAATAGTGTTTTCGCTGACTGCGGAGAACGGGGCCCACGACGGGCCCGGTCGGCACCGGGAAACCGTTACGTGAGTTCCTCGGGGTCCTCGACCGCGCCCTCGAGAGGTTCGCTGTCCCAGTACTCGTGGTTCGGGTCCTCGCGGAAGCACGCCGCGTGGCCGTCGCCGCCGTCGACGTCCATCAGCTCGGGCTTGTCCTTCCGGCAGGCCTCACGCGCGACGGGACACCGCGTGTGGAACCGGCAGCCCGACGGCGGGTCCACCGGGTCCGGAACGTCGATCTCGCGAAGCGGCGGTTCCGACGCCTCCATCGCGTCGAGGTCGAGGTTCGGCGTCGCCCAGCGCAGCACCTCCGTGTAGGGATGGCGCGGGTCCTGGATGAGCCGCTCCGCCGACCCGATCTCGACGATCTCGCCGAGGTACATCACCGCGATCCGGCCGTCGCCGTGCTCGGCGAAGTACCGCGCGTTCGAGAGGTCGTGCGAGATGAACAGGAACGACGTCTCGAACTCCTCCTGGAGTTCGAGCATCAGGTCCATGATCTCGATGCGCAGCGACACGTCGACCGCGGAGATGGCCTCGTCGGCGAGGATGGCCTCCGGGTTCATCAGCAGCGCCCGCGCGAGCGCGACGCGCTGCTTCTCGCCGCCGGAGAGCTGGTGGGGATACCGGTCGAGGAAGTCGTCGGCCGGCGACATCCCGACGCGCTCCAGCAGCGACCGCATCCGACTGCGGCGCTCGTTCTGGCCGATGTTCGGGTGCGTGTGCCGGAGCGGCTCCGAGAGGATGTTGACGACCCGGCGGTTCGGGTTGAGCGCGCTGCCCGGGTCCTGATGGATGATCTGCAGCGACTGCCGGATCTCCTCGTGGGAGATCTCCACGTCCCCCCTGCCCTTCTTGGCGTCCCAGATGTCCTGACCGCGGAACTCGATGGAACCGCCGGTGGGCTTCTGCAGGCCGATCATCGTCTTGCCCAGCGTCGTCTTGCCACAGCCCGACTCGCCGAGCAGACAGACGAGGTCCTGCTCCTCGATGTCGAGGTCGATACCGTCGACGGCTTTCACGACGTCCGGTTCGCCGGTGAACCGATCCATGAGCCCCTGCTCCTCGGTGAAGTGGACCTCCACGTCGTTGAGCGAGAGCAGTGCGTCGCCGTCCCGCTCCGAGGCGGGCGTGCGCGCCCGTTCGGACGGCTCGATGACGTTGTCGAAGTCGAGTTCACCGTCGTCGAAGTTGAGCGGGATCTCCTCGCGTGCCTCCTCCCAGTGGTGGCAGGCCGCGCGATGGGTGGGGTCGTCGTCGCCGTGTGAGATCAGCGGCGGGTCGTCGGTCCGACACTCCTCGGTCGCGAGCGGACACCGCGGGTGGAACCGACAGCCCGACGGGACGTTGATCGGCGCGGGCCCCTCGCCCTCGATGGGCTGCATCTCCTTCAGCGGTGCGTCGAGGTTCGGGGTCGCGTTCAGCAGTTTCCGCGTGTACGGGTGCGCCGAGTTGGTGATGATCTCGTCCCGCGGACCGATCTCCGCGAACTGGAACGCGTAGATGATGGCCATCCGGTCGGCCAGCGACGCGACCAGCGGCAGGTCGTGCGTGATGAAGATGATCGTGAGGTCGTACGTCTCCTGGAGGTCGTTGAGCAACTGTAGGATCGACCGCTGCATCAGCAGGTCGAGCGCTGCAGTCGGCTCGTCCATCACGAGCACCTCGGGGTCCAGCACCATGCTCAGCGCGATCAGCGCGCGCTGCTGCATGCCGCCGGACAGCTCGTGGGGATACGCGTCCAGCACCCGTTCCGGCTCGAGGTACAGGTTCTCCAGAAGCTCGTGGGCGAACTCGATCCCCTCGTCGACGCTCTTGTCGTGGGCCTTCAGCGTCTCCTTGAAGTGGGCCCCGATCTTCATCGTGGGGTTGAACGAGCTCATCGCCCCCTGGAAGACCATCGAGATCTCCTCCCAGCGGAACTGGCGGAGCTCCTCGTCGCTCAGCTCCAGCACGTCGACGGGGTCGCCGTCGGTCGGGTGGTAGGTGATCTGCCCGCTGAGCACGCCCGGGTCGGGGACGGCATCGAGCAGCGCGGACGCGAACATCGACTTGCCGCTGCCGCTCTCGCCGACGATGCCCAGCACCTCGTGGCGATCGATAGTGACGTTGGCGTCGTCGAGGACGTAGGTCTGTCCGTCGTTGAAGGTGACGTTCGTGTTCTCTATCTCGAGGATCGGATCCTCGACGTTGCTGTCCACCGTGGCGCGATTCGCGGTTGAGCGTTCCGTAGCCATTTAGATCATCCCCGTTGTCGTCGCGTCGTCTTCCCCTTCCTCGACTGACTTGGATTCACCGGTGAGGCGGGTCCGGACCCGGGGATTGAAGATCCGGTCCATGCCCTGACTCACCAGGATGAGCCCGAAGGCCAGTCCCACGATCGCGATGATGGGGACGAGCAGCCAGTGGAACGCGTCCAGCGTGAACAGGCCGCCCTGGTTGTACGCGTTGTTCAGCGTGACGCCCCAGTTCTGTCCGGTGTAGGGCAGGACGCCGATGAAGTACAGCCCCACGGACGCGAAGATGGTGTACCGCGCGGCCAGCACGAAGTTGACCATCACGTACGGCATGATGTTCGGCAGCACGTCCTTGAGGATGATCCGCGACGTGCTGGTCCCCATCGTCCGCGACGCCTCGACGTAGCTGTTCTCCCGAATCGAGAGGACCTGTGATCGGATCGACCGACCCAGGCCGGCCCAGTAGTTGATTGTGAGGATCACGCCCAGCAGGATCGGGTTCTCCGGACTGAGCGTAATCGCCAGTACGATGACCAGCGGTAGCCCCGGGATCGCCATGAAGAAGTCGGAGATCGACGTGATGACGCTGTCGACCGTGCCGCCCTTGTAGCCCGAGACGGTGCCGACGACGACGGCGAGGCCGGTCGCCCAGACGCCGCCCGCGAGCACCATCAGCAGGATGAACGGCGTGGAGTCGATGATCAGCGCCAGCAGGTCGACCCCCGACCGGGTCGTCCCGAGGGGGTAAGCCATGTTTTGGAACGGTTTCAGGAGCGCGTCGGCCTGGTTCGGGCTGGGGTTCCGGTAGAGGCCCAGCACCTCGACCAGCCCCATCAGCAGGTAGACGCTGAGGATGAGGACGCCGACCCGGGTCCGCCAGTCGGACCAGGCGACGACGGCCGGCTCGTAGATCATCCGCTCGTACAGCTCCTCGAGCCGGTCGCGGCGGGTCATGTCGGCGTCGGTCGCCTCTGACCGCCAGTCGACGCCGCTCGTCCCTGCGTCGGTGTCAGTACCCATCGGAATCACCTGCGCTGATGCGCGGATCGATCAGTCCGTAGGTCATGTCGGCCACGTAGACGGCGACGACGAGCGTCACCGTGATGATGAGGAAGCATCCCATCATCAGGGGATAGTCGTTCGCGTTTACGGCCTCGATCAGGTAGTACCCCAGCCCGGGGTACGAGAAGATCTCCTCCAGCACGACGGTACCGCCGAGGCGGAAGCCGATCTGCAGGAGGAGCCCGGTGTACATCGGCAGGATCGCGTTCTTGGCGACGTACCGGGTGGAGATGCGGGAGTTCGACAGGCCGCGGAGCCGGGCGACCTCGACGTACTCCTCGCCGAGCACCTGAATGCCGTTCCCGCGCATGTTGAGTGCGGTCGACCCGATCCCACCGATGGTGAAGGCGGCGATCGGCAGCGCGGCGTGGTGCAGGACGCTCGTGATGTACTCGATCGTGAAGCCCGCTTCGACGCTCCGCGCTGCGGCGTTCCCGGTCGGGAACCAGCCGAGCTGGAACGCCAGCACGAACAGGGCCAGCACGGCGAAGATGTAGTACGGCACCGACATCAGGAAGATCGAGCCGCTCGACATGATCTTGTCGAACTTCGAGCCTTCCCAGTACGCCTGCACTGCCCCGATCAGCACGCCGATGACGAACATCAGGATCGTGGAGGTCACGACGAGGAACACAGTCCACGGTAGCGCCCGCGCGAGCACCTCTACGACCGGCTGTTCGAGCGAAATCGACCGACCGAGGTCGAGCTGTACCACCCCAATGATGTAGTCGATGTACTGCTGCCAGAGCGGCGCGTCCGGCCTGATGCTCTGCAGCTCCTCGATTCGGGCGTTCACCTGCTCGACCGGAACGCCCTGCCGAATGAGCTGGATCCGCAGCTGGGTGAACGGACCGCCGGGCAGCAGTCGAATGAGACCGAACGTGAGCGTTGCCACTGCCAGGATCGTCAACGGGATCCGTAATGTCCGTCTTAGGTAGTAGTTCATTTTTAAAAGATGACGGGATAGGTCGTCGCGCTATCCGTCGTACTGCAGGTCGCCCTCGTGGACCCACCAGTACGGCGGCCACTTGACCCGACGGTTAGTAGAGCCTTCCTCGGCCACCGTCCACTCGTCGTTAGTGGTCCAGGACTGCTCGTACTTGGAGACCAGCCCCAGGAAGGGCAGTTCGATGTGGTTGTGCCAGGCGGCCTGCTGGACGTACTGGCGCGCGTCATCCCGGCTGGGCTGCTTGGCGATGTTCTCGGTGGTCTGCAGCGGGTTGAGCGTCATCTCGCCGCCGTCGCGGCCGGGGATGGTCTGTTCGGAGTCGGCCTTCTCGCGGTAGTTGTGGCCGCCGCCGATGTCGGTGGCCCACAGCTGGTAGTACAGCGGGAAGTACGGGAACGCCGAGCGCGACCCGCCCGGCAGCCAGTACATACTCCCCATCGTGAAGTTGGACTCGGAGTAGTTGCTGAACCAGTCGTTAGTCGGCTGGGTGTTGACCGAGAAGTCGAAGCCGAAGTCGTTGAGCTGGCTGACGACCGTCTCCGTCATTGTCGTCCAGTCGGTCCAGCCGGCCGGCGAGTAGTAGTCCCCGCCGACCGTGTTGCCGTCCTCGTCCTGCCAGGTGCCGTTGTTCTTGGAGTAGCCGGCCTCCTCCATCAGCTGGGCGGCCGTCTCGGTGTCTTTCGATTCGGGACTGTAGGTCTCGAAGTCGCCGAACCAGTCACCGAGCCAGCTCTCCTGGTCCTGCGGGGCGATCCCACAGGGCGTGGGCGTCACGAACTTCGACCGCGGGCCGGCGTTGTCGACCAGCGCCTGGCGGTTGATGGCGTGAGCGACGGCCTGGCGAACCTCGCGCTGGCCGAAGTGCGGATCGTCGTGGTTGAACACGACCCCGTAGCCCCACTTGGCCGGGATGTTGACCTCGACGACGTGGTCCGGGAACTGCTCGGCGATCTCCGGCGGCGTGAACAGGCTCGTCGCGGCGTCCACCTCCGAGGCGGAGATCAGCGCCTGGTGCTGAGCGTTGTTGCCACCGTAGCTGTCCAGGTAGTAGCTCTGGAAGTTGACGTTGTCGGCGTTGTAGAACTCGGGGTTGCGCTCGAACTCGAAGGCCTGCTGGTCCTTGCTGACGAACGACCACATGCCGCTGGCGACCGGGTCCTCCCACGCCCACTGGAGGAACTCGGCCTCGTCTGCGTCGAGGAACTCCTCGTGGGTCTCTTTCTTCGTGTCGACGAAGAAGTTCGTCAGCTCGAACTGGATGATCTCCGGGTTGGTCGGGCCGGAGAGCTGGAGGGTGGCGGTGCGCTCGTCGACGATCTCGTAGTCGTCGACGTACCCCCACAGCGAGGTGCCGGTCTTCTCGGCCAGCTGCAGTTGCACGTCGAGGTCCTCGGTGGTCCAGTCGTCGCCGTTGTCCCACGTCAGGTCCTCGCGGAACGTCAGCGTGACCTCCTCCCCCCCGATCTCGAGGTCCTCGAGCGCGCCCAGCAGGAACTCGCTGTCGGTGAACGAGTACTTCAGGAACGGCGCGAACACCGCCCGCCCGGCCGGCCAGGCGTAGTTCTGCGTCCCCGAGGTGTTGAAGTGCAGGTCTGCCGGGTTGCCCGTGTACGCGTTGTGGAACTCCACGTCGTGGACCTGGCTACCGCCCTCGGTCCCGTCGCCGGTCGATCCGTCCGTCGCGTTGTCGGAGCCGTCGCCGGAACCGTCCCCGGAGCCGTCTCCGCCGCAGCCGGCCAGCGCGGCCATGCCGGACGCGCCGGCGACTGTGAGCATCTTCCGACGACTGATCGCGTCGTCATACCTGTCCCGTTCACTGTCGGATGACATAACGTCCCAATAGTAACTATAGTGGATTATAAATATTGTGAATGACTGTCGTACAAGTATCGTACTTGGGGTTTCTGGGGCCGCTACCCCCGTCTGACCCGGCACAGGAAACTCAGTGTGTAGTGGGGAACATATAATATTCCGCCCGTTATCAGAAGACGGAGGTTGGCCCCGATATCGAGAAGATACGGCCGTTTATCTCCGGTCTCGATGGTCGCGTCGGAACAAATCCTCACAAACCATCATATATATAATCCACCTATGGGGATCAGTGAGGTTTTGTATCGCGGCCGTTCTGCCTGACCACATGCCAACAGAGCAGTACGACGACTGCTGGCTCCGATACGAGCGCGTCGCGGACGACGCGCTCCGGGACGCGTACCGGCGCCGATGCAGACACGCGTACGTCGCGGAGAAGTCGCCGGAGTGCAGCGCGGTGCGGGACGAACTCCGGCGCGCCGTCCCCGGCCTGCTCGGCGAGGACGTCCACCTCTGGCAGCACCCGCCGACGACCGCGGAGGGGTTCCTCGCCGTGGGCACCCCCGACGACATGGCGATGATCGCCGAGTCGGTCCCGGCCGAGGCGGTCGAAGACCTCGTCGACGGCGGCTATCTCCTCCGGTCGGTCGAGTGGGAGGGGCAGGACTGCCTCGTCGTGACCGCACCGACGGACCGGGGACTGGTGTACGGAACGTTCCACCTCCTCCGCCTGATGGCCACCGGCGAACCCGTCGACGACCTCGACGTGCGCGAGGAGCCGGCGACCCCCAATCGGCTGCTCAACCAGTGGGACACGCCGTTCCGGGGGACGGTCGAGCGCGGTTACGGCGGCGAGTCCATCTTCGACTTCGACCGCCTGCCCGATCTGCGCGATCGTTACGAGGACTACGCCCGCCTGCTGGCCTCCATTGGCATCAACGGCATCGTCGTCAACAACGTCAACACCGACTACTACCCGCGGGGGACCACGACCGAAGCCGCTCAGGAGTTCGACGGCTGGCGACTGCTGGAATCCCGTCGGCTCGAAGACCTCACGAGCCTCGCGTCGGTGTTCCGGCGCTACGGGATCCGGACGTACCTGTCGGTCAACTTCGCCGCCCCGATGCTGGTGGGCGACCTCGACACCGCCGACCCGCTCGACGAGGACGTGCGGGCGTGGTGGCGCGAGAAGGCCGACGAGGTGTACGACCTGCTCCCGGACTTCGGCGGCTTCCTCGTGAAGGCGGACTCCGAGGGACAGCCGGGACCGTACGACTACGACCGCGACCACGTCGACGGCGCGAACGCCATCGCCCAGGCGCTGGACCCCCACGGCGGCCGCGTCTGGTGGCGCGCGTTCGTCTACGGCTCCCACGAGGACCGGGCGGTCCAGGCCTACGACACCTTCGAGCCGCTGGACGGCGAGTTCGCCGACAACGTCACCGTCCAGATCAAGAACGGCCCGATCGATTTCCAGCCCAGAGAGCCCGTCTCGACGCTGTTCGGCGCGATGCCAGAGACCGACCTCGGCCTCGAACTCCAGATCACCCAGGAGTACACGGGCCAGGGCGTTCACGCCACCTACCACCTCCCGATGTGGACGGAGGTGTTCGACTTCGACACGCACGCGGGCGGTGCGGGCACGCCCGTGAAGTCATTCTTCCGCGACCCCGGCGAGGGCGTCGTCGGCGTCGGGAACGTCGGCGAGGACCACAGCTGGACGGGCCACTACCTCGCGCAGGCGAACCTGTACGCCTTCGGCCGGGCGGCGTGGAACCCGGACTGCGACGCCGAGGCGGTCACGACCGAGTGGGCCGAGCAGACATTCGGGGCCGACGAGGAGGTCGTCGAGACCGTCGTCGAGATCCTCCACGACTCGTTGGAGGCCTGCATCGACTACGAGACCGGCGGCCTGGGACTCATGCACATGATGCACAACGGGGAGGAGTACCTGGAGAACCACTACTACCCGTCGCTGGAGGAGTGGCCCGGCTACCACGGCGCGAGCGAGGACGGGATCGGCGTCGATCGCACCTCGACCGGAAGTGGCTACGCCGCGCAGTACCGCGACCCCGTCGCCGAGCGGTACGAGTCGCCCGAGACCTGTCCCGAGAAGTATCTCCTCTTCTTCCACCACCTCCCGTGGGACTACGAACTCGACGACGGGACGACCGTGGTCCAGCGCCTCTACGACAACTGCTACGACGGCGTCGACGAGGTGCGGCGGCTCCGCGACCGATGGGCCGCCCTCGAGGGACGGGTGGACGAGCGCCGCCACCGCCACGTCGCCGAGCGCTTCGAGGAGCAGGTCGCCCAGGCCGAGCGGTGGCGCGACGTCCTCACCGAGCGCTTCCGCGACTGTTCGGGGGTCCCCGACGAGCAGGGACGCGTCCCCGAGCCCTGACGGCCGGTCGCCGCCGGTGAGGGCCCGGTCGCAGTCGCCGGTGGCTCGTTCACGGCGCTCACCGCTGGATTTTTGATGGCCGTCGACCACCGCAGTATCATGTCGACGTCGTCGTGGCTGCTGGACCTGCTCTGTGCGAATCGGGAGCGGATGAAGATGGCTATCGGTCTCCTGATCGTCTGCGGCCTCCTCCTGGGCCTCTCCGCGCTGTACGTCGGCCCCGGCGACGAGTCGTTCCCGCTGCTGGTCATCGACATCGTCCTCGTCGGCGGCGGGCTGGCCTTTTTCGGCGGGAGCTACTGGTACTGCACGAAGCGAGCGATGGACGACTATAGTAGAAATTGAACGCACTGACACACTCGATGTGTGAATAGTTTCAATTTCTACTGTAGCCCGCGCCACGATGCTCCCGGAAGTCCGGTCGTCGACCGCGTCCCTGCGTCAGGCGGCGTCTGCGAGGTAGTCCGCGGTTTCGGCCGCCAGTTCGCGCACGTTCTCGTCGTCGTCCTCCTCGGCCATCGCGCGGAGCGTCGGGACGGCGTCGTCGTCGCCGAGTCGGCCGAGCGCGCGGATCGCCCGCGCCCGGACGGAGGACCGATCGTGGTCGAGGCAGTCCAGCAACGCCTCGCTGACGGGCGCGACCGCCTCGGGGTGCGGTTCGGCCAGCTCGCCCAGCGCGTCGACGGCGCAGCCGGCGACCTCCGGGTCCCTGTCGTCGAGGAGGGTGACCAGGTCGCCGACAGCGTCGACGGCCTCGTCCGGCGTCTCCTGGGTGACGGCGACGACGACGTTGCTCAGCGTCCGCCGGGCGGAGAGGCGGCGGCTGCGCTCCTGCTCTTCGTGCTCCCGGATTGTCTGCCGGGTCGCCCTGTCGTCCACCGCGTCGGGGACCTCCGGAATCCCCTCGTCGAGCTCCGTCTCCCGGACCCCCGCGATCAGTCGCTCGACGAACGGCGCGACGAGGTCGGCCCGCTCGACGACGACCTTCCCGAGCGCGACGCCGGCGGTGAGCTGGACGTCCACGATGTCGTCGTCGGCGACGGCGGCCAGCGAGGCGACCCGTCCTTCGAGCGCCGCCGGCTCCGCGTCGGCGACGGTGTCGAGCACGCTGATCGCCCGTAGCGCGATACCCGAGTTGTCGCCGCCCACCAGTGCCGCCAGGTCGTCGAGATACGGTCGCACGGCGTCGACGTCCGACTCCGCGAACGACTCACAGACCTCGACGCCCCGCCGGCGCGTGACCGGACTGGCCGACGAGAGCGCTTCGTGGACCTCCGCCTCGGTCACGTCGTCGGAGGTGACCGACTCCGTGTCGACTTCGTCGAGCGGATCCTCGGCGTCCGTTGACATGGGCGTACGATGCGGACCGTCAGGTAAATACATGCGGGTTCAGCCGCTGGCCGCCAGCGCGCGCGGAAGCGACCGTCATCGACGAACAGGCGGCCACGCGAACGACGTGAGGCTGGGCTCGGGCGTCGAGCGAAGCGAGTCTCCCGACGAAAGCGGCCGCTCGACCGCCAGTCGATAGAACAAAGTGTGCTGAACGGGCACTGTTCAGTGTATGCCCGATACCAACAGGAATTACGTTGGGGGCGAGTGGACGGACGCCGAGACGGACGAGACGATCGACGTCCACAATCCCGCAGACACGACGACAGTTGTCAACAGCTACCAGCAGTCCTCCGCCGCGGACGCGGAGGAGGCCGTCGCCGCCGCCGACGAGGCGGCCGACTCGTGGGCCGGCACGCCCGCGCCCGAGCGCGGCTCGATCCTCCGCGAGGCCGCGGGGATCATCGAGGACCGCAAGGACGAGCTGACCGAACTGCTCGTCCGCGAGGAGGGGAAGACCCGTTCCGAGGCCGCTCCCGAGGTCCAGCGTGCCATCGACATCTTCTACTACTACGCGGAGAAGGCGATGGACTTCGGCGGCACGATCAAGGGCGCCAGCGGCGGTCGCCGCCACATCTCCACCCGGAAGGAACCCCAGGGCGTCGCCGGTCTGATCACCCCCTGGAACTACCCCATCGCGATCCCGGCCTGGAAGATCGCGCCCGCCCTGGCGACCGGCAACACCGTCGTCATCAAGCCCGCCAGCGCCGCGCCGGGCCCCGCCGTCGAGATCGTCCGCGCGCTCGACGAAGCCGGCATCCCCGACGGCGTCGTCAACGTCGTCACCGGCCCCGGCAGCGAGGTCGGCGACGTCTTCTCCACCCACGAGGACGTCGACGTCGTCTCCTTCACGGGTAGCTCCGAGGTCGGCCACCACGTCTACGACGCGGCCACCGAGGACGTCAAGCGCGTGCAGGCGGAGATGGGCGGCAAGAACCCGGCCATCATCACGTCCAGCGCCGACCTCGAGCAGGCCCTCGACATCGTCGAGGCCGGTGCCTTCGGCGTCACTGGTCAGGCCTGTACCGCGACCTCGCGGGCCATCGTCCACACGGACCTCTACGACGAGTTCGTCGAGCGGATCACCGAGCGCGCCGAGGCCATCGACGTCGGCCCGGGCCTCGAGGACCCCGGCATGGGCCCGCACGTCAACGAGGGCGAACTCGAGAGCACGCTCGAGTACGTCGACGTCGCCAAGACGGAGGGCGCCACCCACCAGACCGGCGGCGAACGCCTCGAGGGCGACCTCGACAACGGCTACTTCGTCACGCCCGCCGTCTTCTCCGACGTCGAGCCCGACATGCGCCTCTTCCGCGAGGAGGTGTTCGGTCCGGTGCTGGCCGTGACGGAGGCCGAGGACTTCGACCACGCCGTCGAACTGGCCAACGACAGCGAGTACGGCCTCTCCGCGAGCGTCGTCACCGACGACCTCGCCCAGGCCAACGAGTTCGTCGACCGCATCGAGAGCGGCGTCGTCAAGGTCAACGAGAAGTCCACCGGTCTGGAGCTGCACGTGCCCTTCGGGGGCGTCAAGCGCACCTCCACGAACACCTACCGCGAGCAGGGCGACGCGGCCGTCGACTTCTACACCAAGACCAAGACGGTCTACCTGAACGACTGATACCGACTGCTGTAGCCGTGTTCCGGTTCGACGGTCCCATACTGGGCGGTCGTACCGGTACTGACTTGCGACAGTCGGCGTGAGTTCACGCGCAGGAAGCGGACGGCCGGCGGGAGTCCCCTGCGCCTCACGGCGAGTTTTATGAAGGGGGCCACCCTGTGACCGGTATGAGCACGAGCCCCATACGGGAGTTCGAGCGGTCGTTGCACCGCGTCGACGCGACGTCGTCGGTCGTCGAGCCGGACGGGTTCGACGCGGCGCTGGCCGACGCGGTCGAGGAACCGGCGGTCGGGGCGCCACTGCCCTTCGAGGACCTGTCGCTGGCCGACCACCCGGTGGCGCTCGATCCGTCGCCTCGAGAACTGCGCGAGGCGCGGACGGGCGTCACCGGCTCCCGGCTGGGCATCGCCTCACTCGGCACGGTCGCGGTCGAGTCCCGCGCCGGGGGCGACGAACTGACGGCGCTGTTCCCGGAGTACCACGTCGTCGTCCTCCGGTCGTCGGACGTCCGTCCGGACCTGCGGTCGGCGTTCGCCTGGCTCGCCGACGAGTTCGACGCCGGCCGGGACTCGCTCGTCTTCGAGACCGGCCCCAGCGCGACCGGCGACATGGGTGCACTCGTCCAGGGCGTCCACGGGCCCGAAGCGATCCACGTCCTCCTGGTGGACGATGAGTGAGACGGGAGCCGACGCAGACCGGATCAGGCACCTGCTGGCCGCAGAGGGCGACCAGATCAAGGCGAACACCCGCCTGTTCAACGAGGAGCGCTACGCCCAGATCGACGACGTCGGGAGCGAGCGCCACGAGCGCTACCGGACGCGCGCCCGCGAGATCAAGGAGGACGCCATCGATCGCCTGCCGGACCTGATCGAGCGGACCCGCGCGTCGGTCGAGCACAACGGTGGCACCGTCTACGTCGCGGACGACGCCGCCGACGCCCGCGAGTACGTCGCCGAGGTGGCGGCAGACGCCGACGCCGAGCGCGTCGTCAAGTCGAAGTCGATGACGACCGAGGAGATCGACCTCAACGAGGCGCTCGAGGCGAGCGGACTCGACGTCTGGGAGACCGACCTCGGCGAGTTCGTGATCCAGGTGGCCGAGGAGAGCCCCTCTCACATCGTCGGGCCGTCGCTGCACAAGTCCCGCGAGGAGATCACGGCCCTGTTCGAGGAGCGCTTCGACCCCGACGAGTCGCTGGACTCGGCCCAGGCGCTGACGGCCTTCGCCCGCGAGTTCTTGGGCGAGCGCATCGAGGCCGCCGACGTCGGGATCACGGGCGCGAACTTCGTGCTCGCGGAGAGCGGCTCCATCGCGCTGGTCACCAACGAGGGCAACGCGCGCAAGTGCGCGAGCGTGCCCGACACGCACGTCGCCGTCGCCGGTATCGAGAAGATAATCCCCTCCGTCGAGGAGCTCCATCCCTTCGCCGAACTGATCGCACGGTCGGCCACCGGCCAGGCGATTCCCCAGTACCTCTCGCTGCTGTCGCCGCCGGTCGAGACGCCGGCGGTGGACTTCGATCGGCCCGACGAGCCGGGCTTCGGCGGGAGCGACGCCGAGCGGGACTTCCACCTCGTGCTGATCGACAACGGGCGGACGGAGATGCGGGAGGACGACGACCTGCGCGAGACGCTGTACTGCATCCGGTGTGGCGCCTGCGCCAACTCCTGCGCGAACTTCCAGTCGGTCGGCGGCCACGCCTTCGGCGGCGAGACCTATACCGGCGGCATCGCGACCGGCTGGGAGGCCGGCGTCGAGGGGCTGGACGCGGCCGCGGAGTTCAACGACCTCTGTACCGGCTGCTCGCGCTGCGTCGACGCCTGTCCGGTCAAGATCGACATCCCCTGGATCAACACCGTCGTCCGCGACCGGATCAACCGCGGGAAGGACCCCGAGATCGAGGACAAACTCGTCGACGGGCTGGTGCCCGACGAGGAGGAGAGCGGGACGCCGCTGCGAAAGCGCTTCTTCGGCAACTTCGAGACGGTCGCGAAACTGGGGAGCGCGACGGCCCCGGTCTCGAACGCCGTCGCGTCGCTGACGGCCGTCCGGCGTGCGCTCGACGCCGGGCTTGGCATCGACGTCCGCCGGGAACTGCCCGCCTTCGAGCGGGAGACGCTCGTCGAGTGGGCCGATGGGCGGACGACCGTCGCCGACCCCGAGCGGCGGGTCGTCCTCTACCCGGACGTGTACACCAACTACGTCCAGCCCGAGCGGGGCAAAGCAGCGGTCAGGACGCTGGAGGCGCTGGGCTGTGCGGTGACCGTGCCCGACGTCGGCGGCTCCGGCCGCGCGCCCCTCTCTCAGGGGATGATCGCGACGGCCCGGAGCAAGGCCGAGCACCTCGCCGCCGACCTCGGGGCGCACCTGGACGCGGGCCGGGACGTGGTCGTCGTCGAGCCCAGCGCGCTCGCGATGTTCCGCCGCGAGTACGAGAAGCTCCTCCCCGCCGACGAGTACGAGCGACTCGACGAGGGCAGCTACGAGGTGTTCCAGTACGTCTACGGCCTGCTGGAGAACGGTGCCGACCCGGACGCGCTGACCGCCGGCGACGGCAGCGGCGTCGCGTACCACAGCCACTGCCAGCAGCGCACGCTCGGGCTGGAGGCCCACACCGTCGCCGTCCTCGAGGACCTCGGCTACGACGTACTCACCTCGGACGTCGAGTGCTGTGGGATGGCCGGGAGCTTCGGGTACAAGTCCGAGTACTATGAGCTGAGCGTGGACGTCGGCGAGTCGCTGGCCGATCAGTTCGAGGACACGGATCGGACCGTCGTCGCCAGCGGCACCTCCTGTACGGACCAGCTGGAGGCCCTGCTCGCGACGGAGACGCGCCATCCGATCCAGCTCGTCGCCCCGTAGCTGGCGACTGCGGTCACTGGTGGACGGCTGGCGCCCGCTGTCGCGACGGACGTCGCACGACCGGAACGAGCCTCCGATCGGTCGAGACGGTCGCCCTGCGGTCGGAGCCCGGCGACCCCTTCGGCTACGCCCGGGCGTGGGTCGAGGAACCACTACTGCGAGTACGACGCCGACGCGCCGGAGCGGTATCGAGCGTGAACGTCGGACACTCGGACGTCCCGCCACCGGGAGAACGCTTTACTCGCTCGGTCGAGAACGCGGGGGCATGACAGGCGACACCGAGGACTGGGTCGTGGATCCGGAGTCGATGTTCGACCTGAGCGGGAAGACCGCGATCGTCACCGGCGCGGCGTCGGGCCTCGGCCGCGCGATCGCGCTCGGCTACGCGGCCCGGGGCGCGACGGTGGTCTGTGCCGACGTCGACGAGGCCGGCGCCAGCGAGGTCGCCGACGCGACCGACGGGTCGGCGTCCGGCGAGTACGTCGACGTCACCGACGCCGGGTCTCTGGCGGCCCTCCGGGACCGCGTCCTGGACGAGCACGGCTCCTACGAGGTGCTGTGCAACGTTCCCGGAATGAACGTCCGGAAGCCGGTGACGGAGCTGTCCGAAACCGAGTGGCGGGAGGTGATCGAGCTGAACCTGACCGGAGTGTTCCTCGCCGCGAAGACGCTCGGCGTCCCGCTCGTCGAACGGGGCGGCGGGAGCGTGATCAACATGGCCTCGATCCGCGGGATCGACGGCGGCCCGGACCAGTCGGCCTACTCGGCGAGCAAGGGGGGCGTGATCCAGTTGACGAAGGTCCTGGCCGCCGAGTGGGCGCCCGACGTCCGCGTCAACGCCCTCGCCCCGGGGTACATGAAGACGCCGCTCGTCCGAGAGGCGATGGCGGACCGCGAGTGGTACGAGGCGATGCGCGACGGGCACATGCTGGAGCGGTTCGGGGAGCCCGAGGAGGTCGTCGGTCCGGCAGTCTACCTCGCGGCCGACGCGAGCTCGTTCGTCACCGGGTCGGTACTGACGGTCGACGGCGGCTGGACGGCCCAGTGATGGCGTGCCGGGCCGTCTCCTCACTCGTACCGGCCGAGCTCCCGGTACCGGTCGAGCAGCGCCCGGTCGATGGATTCGACGTCCTGCCTCTCGTCGCCGTAGTCGTAGAACCCGCGGCCCGTCTTCATGCCCAGGTCGCCCCGCTCGACCAGGTCCTCGACGAGCGACGAGGGTTCGTCGTCGTCGCACAGGTCCGGGAAGAGGTACTCGCTGATGGCGAGGTTCGTGTCGTGGCCGAAGAGGTCGAGCATCTCGATCGGCCCCATCAGGGTGTAGCGGGGTCCGAACGCGTCGGTGAACAGCGTGTCGACGTCCTCCTTCTCGACGACGCCACGCTCCATCAGGTGCAGCGCCTCGCGGGCGAGCGCGAAGTTCATCCGGTTGATGAGATAGCCCGGCACGACCTCGTTCAGCACGACCGGGCTCCGACCGACGTCCTCCAGAAGGTCCACCACGAACGACTCGGTGTCGTCACTCGTCCGGTCTCCGAGGACGACTTCCACGACGGGGACGACCCACGGCGGGTTCATCCAGTGGGTCACGAGGACTCGCTCCGGTCGGGACGTGGCCGCAGCGATGTCGTCGATGTCGATACTCGAGGTGTTGCTCGCCAGGACGACGTCCTCGTCGCAGACCTCGTCGAGGTCGGCAAACACCTCACGCTTGACGTCGAGGTCCTCGGTGACGGCCTCGGTCACGTAGTCGACGCCGGCCAGGTCACTCAGCTCGGTCGCCGTCCGGATCCGGTCCAGCGCCTCGCCCGTCGCCGACTCGGTGGCGACGTCCCGGTCGACGAGGAGGTCGGTGACGTGCTCCAGCTCGTCGCGGGCGTCCTCGAGCGCCGCCTCCGACTGGTCGACGAGAGTCACGTCGACACCGTGCCGAGCCAGCGTCAGTGCGATGCCGGGCCCCATCTCGCCAGCGCCGACGACGCCGGCCGCCGAAAGGTCATCGATACCCATGGAGTCGCCATCTCTGCGGGTCAATATAAGATTCGGGCCATCGGCAACGGTCCGACCGCCTTCTACAATGAGAAATGGACGCCGGACGGCAATAGTCGATTCAACCGCCAGGAAGCGGCTCGTGCATGTGGTGAATGGCTACAACAGGGTCGTTCCACGATATCGAACGGAAGTCGGAACGGAGCACCGGTCGCAGACGCCGGGACTTTCGGCACGTCTGCCCCGGTCGGAAGAATCCGCGACCCCCGCCGATAAGACGGCACCTCGTACGAATTAGTCCTCGTCGAACACCGGAAGACTCGCTCCGCTCGTCTTCCGAGCCCGACGAGACTTCGCTTCGCTACGCCTCGTCGAACGCTGCTGAGCGAGGCTCAGCGAGCCTGACGAGGCTTATGCCTCGTCGAACGCCGAAAATCAGAGGTTTTCGAGCCCGACGAAGCTACGCTTCATCGAACATCTCGAACCCGTCGGCCAGGTGCTCCTGAACCGTGTCGAGGTCGAGCGTGACGCCGAGGCCGGGCTTCTCGGGGACGTTGAAGTAGCCCTCTTCGATGAGGTTGTCCTCCTCGACCAGGTCCTCCCACCAGCCGAGCTCGTAGGAGTGGTACTCGACGGCCATGGCGTTGGGGATAGCCGTGCCGACGTGGACCGACGCGGTGGTCCCGATGGGCGAGGAGACGTTGTGCATCGCGACGGGGAGGTAGTACATGTCTGCGAGCGTCGCGATCTTCTTGGTCTCGAGCATCCCGCCGACCTTCGGGACGTCGGGCGCGATGATGTCGACGCCCTCGTCCTCGAGCAGCTGGCGCTGCCCATGGGTCCGGTAGACGTTCTCGCCGGTGGCGATGGGCGTGGCGGTGTCGCGGGTGACCTCGGCCTGGACGTCCTGGTTCTCCGGCGGGACGGGGTCCTCGAGCCACCAGACGTCGTAGTCCTCGATGGCGCGCGTGAGGCGCTTGGCGCTGCCGGAGGCGAAGGCCCAGTGGCAGTCGAAGGCGACCTCCGCGCGGTCGCCGACCTGCTCGGTCACCTTCTCGACGATCTCGGCCTTGTGGTCGATCTCGCCCTTGTTCAGGTGGCGGTTGGCGCGGTCGCGCTCGTGGCCCGAGGGGACGTCGAGGTCGAACTTCAGGGCGTCGTAGCCGAGTTCGCTGACGACGCGCTCGGCCTCCTCGGCGCAGGCGTCGGGGTCGGCCTCGTCCTCGGTGTGGCAGTCGCAGTACATCCGCACGTCGTCCCGGTACTTGCCGCCCAGCAGCTGGTAGGCCGGGACGCCCAGGATCTTGCCGGCGACGTCGTGGAGCGCGAGTTCGATGCCGGAGATGGCCGCCACGTCCTTGCCGGCGATGGAGCCCTCGCCCGACATCTTCTGGATCATGTGCTCGTACAGCCGGTCGATGTCGAGGGGGTTCTCCCCGACGACGAACGGCTTCAGGCGCTCGATGATCTCCGGGAGCGCGCCGCCCCAGTAGGCTTCACCGGTACCGACGGGGCCCGCGTCCGTGTACACGCGGACGATCGTCCACGGGTAGTTGCCGTCGACGATGGTCGACTGGACGTCGGTGATCTCCACGTCGCGGTCCCCCCGCGAGTCAGAAATCCCCATCGTCTCCGAGGAGAGGTCCCGCATCGTGTATTCCGCGTTCGGGTCCGATAGCTGCTCGTAGCTCATGTGACGTATCCGTCCTTCACCCACCGCTGCAAAAGTGTTTCGTCTACGGATTCGCCCGCCCGGTTCGGCGGCGCGCGGTCGCCCCGTTTCAGTGTCGATCGAAGCGGACCCCTGCCCCGGCTGCCGGAGCAATAAACTTTATTATCGATAGTGCTGAAACAACGGTCGGAGCCGCCGAGAAGCGCTGTCAATGAGTCTGTCCCACCTCTGCCCGGACGAGAACCGGGCCGGAGCCGGACCCGTCGACACGCGACGGTCTCGGTCTGTCATGGTACCTGCGGGCCTCGGCCAGCCGGCCCACCCCTTCCGTTTTCGGGCCAGCGGCTCCGTTTCGCGTTCGACAGTGCTGCGCGTCGGTCCGTCCGATCGGGGCGCGTCGACGCGCTCGTCTCGGTCCCGAACTCACAGGGAGCAGACGAACTCGTCACTGACCCGAACAGATCCCGGAATGAGAAACAGTCGTTCATTAACGTGGGACGAACCGGCGGTCTGATCGGACTAGTTCACGTCCGTGTTCCGCGGTATCGGCTCGCCGTCCCGGCATTTTCGACCGGGACGCGGATCCGATATCTGAGTCTGCCCGGCCGGTGTTCGCGTAGTCAGAGGCCTCGAATCACAGGTGTACAGTTGTTATCGAAACTGAGACCCGTTCGCGGTCCCGAGACGTGCACGTCCAGATGACGGCCGGGTCCCGGAGTCCGCTGCCGGGAGCGGTACTCGTTTGTGATCCGCGGCTGAACGAACCGTATGGGATTCTGGAACGACCGACCGCGCGTCTCGACCGAGTTCCGGTACCGGGGCGTCGACGCCGCCCTGCTGGAGAACCGCAACCTTCGGGTCCTCGTCCTGCCTGGCAAGGGCGGGGATATTCTGGAGTTCCGGGACAGGCGCACCGACGTCGACGTCCTCTACCACGCCGACTATCCCTGGGACCCACCGAGCGACCGCGTCGTCCCGTCGACCGAGACGACCTGGAACGAGCACTACCCCGGGGGCTGGCAGGTGAACCTCCCCGTCGCCGGTGGCGGGATGGACATCGCCGGCAGCAGGTACGACCACCACGGGGAGTCGGCATTGCTCCCGTGGGATGCCGAGGTGACTCGCGACGACGACGAGGCGGTGACGCTCACGCTGACGACCGAGCTGCGACGGTATCCGTTCTCGGTCGAGCGCGACCTGACGCTGCCCGCCGACGCGTCGCGCCTGGAGATCAGCGAGTCCGTCACCAACGAGGGCGAGGTCGAACTCGAGTACGCCTGGCAGCAACACGTCGCGCTCGGGCGGCCGCTGATCGGGCCCGACGCGCGCCTCGACACGTCCGCCGGGCGGGGCTACGTCGACGCCTACGGCGAGGACCACGACACCAACCGCCTGCTCGGCGATCGGGAGTTCGAGTGGCCGCTCGCGGACGGCGTCGACGGCGACCCCGTCGACCTGAGCGAGTTCCCGCCGACCGACGCGAAGATCCACGATCAGGCGTTCCTGCTGGAGTTCGACGAACCGTGGTACGCCGTGACGAACCCCGAACTGGACCTCGGGTTCGCGCTGCGCTGGTCGGGCGACCCCTTCGAGACGCTGTGGTACTGGCAGTCCTTCGGCGGACACGACGAGTCGCCGTTCTGGGGGCGCAACTACACGGCCGGCCTGGAGCCGACGACGGCGTATCCGGGCCACTCGTATCCGGAGGCACAGCGCGAGAACGCTACGCTCGACTCGCTCGCGCCCGGCGAGACCGTCAGTGCCGAGTTCGTCGCGACGACCTACGGCGGCCGCGAGCGCGTCGACGGCGTCGACGCCGACGGGACCGTTCGCGGCGGGGACTGACGACGGCGGCCGCGCGACCGCCGCTCTCCGGCGTTCGCGTCGACGTCATCGAACACCCGTCGGCGGGTGACGAATCTGACGGTGCGGGCGCGTGGACGAGCTCGGTCGGCGGTTGAACGCGACGGACCGGTGGCTGGCAAACGACGAGTCCGTCGAGCGTTCTCAGCGCGCATCGTCGGGGTGAGACGCCGATTCACGGTCGATTCAACGAGCTCGAACGGAGGCGGCACCGGTGATCCAAGCCGACAGACCTGCCGTTTGGACGACGGCCAGGCGTTCGACACCATAGAACGAGGCGGGCGGTCGGGTAATCGGCCGTCGAGGTCGGACTGTCGTCCAGTACCGGCGTGGTCACTCGACTACGGGCGATCGACGCGGAGAACAGCGATGGCAGTCCGTGTCAGTTCAGCAGCGTCGTCACGGGCACGGCTGCGTTGAGGAGGACCGACTGGACGGCGTCGCCGAACACTGCCTTCCCGGTCGGCGACCGCTCCTGGCCGGCGACGAAGACGTGATCGCAGTCGCGGTCGGCCAGCGCGCCGAGTACGGCGTCGGCACGGCCGGTTCCCTCGGCGACTTCGCCGGACAGTTCGTAGTCGACGTCGGCCCCGGTCGATTCGATCCCCTCCTCGATGACCGGACGAACGAGTCCGAAGGCGGCGTCGACGTCGTACCCCGTCTGCTCTACGTCGGCGATGGAATCCAGCGTCTCAACGGCCTCCTCGTACTCGTCGGGGGTGAACACCGCGAAGAACTCGACGGTTGCACCGACCCCGTCCGCGAGTCGGAGGGCCCGCTCGACCAGTTCCTGCTCGCCGTCCGCTCCGTTCAGCACTACGAGTGCGCGTTCCATGGTGAGACAATGGGCAGAATCCGATAAGAAACCCCCTGGTGACCGGTCGTCACTCCGGCACCACGCCACGGGTCGGTTTAGCTTAAAACGTTGTGCCAGCGAGCGAAATTATGAGGCCAGTTTTCGACTGTTTCCGGTTGTGCGTGGCCGAAGCAGTTTGAGAACGGCGAGATTCGGCGCTTTCGTTCTCGACAGAGCAGTTCGATAGCGTTCCGACTTCCGTGGCGAGATATCTGAAATCGGAGGTCCGCTCGCTGCAGTGCGGTTTGGAGGTGCTGGGCACCACCGGCGAGAAATCAAGCTGTTTCGATATTACAATTCTGTTGGAGCCACGGGGAAATATCTCGGCGAGAGCGGTGGTCGTCGTCGAAAAGAACTGGATCTGAAGCGACTCATTCGTGGCAGGATCGCCAGCGTTCGCAAAGCGAAGCTCTTGCGCAGTCGCCCAGAAGCCTTCGCCTTTCGGGATGACGAGAGATGGCAAGGCCGTCTCTCGAACCGCCCATCAGAACGCCAGAGGCGTTCCGAGGACAGCGTACAGCCAGGTTCGTTGATCGTCGATCCGAATCACGGTTTCGTCCAGCGCAATCTGATCCGAAGACGTCCCCGATTCGGGCTGCCAATCGGCTTGCTGCACCCAATCGTGGATCGCTTTCCGCGATCAGTGACATCCAGACTGGCGAGTAACTCGACGGTATTCGACAGCGAAAGACCTGTAACGTGCGATTGAACATCCAGCGCAATCGCTGGTTCGGGTGTCCGCTCGCACTCCACAGAATAAAATCGATCCACCCGCTACTACCGCTGAGACAGCTGATTTCTGGCATGGACACCAAGAAGTCCGTCCGCCTCACTTTTCACGCTTAACTAAACACGACCGGTGCGCCGGCGCCAACACTTATGTGGACTCCGACCGCCAGTCCCGCCTGTTCATGCGAGCTATCGGTATCATCGGCGTCGGCTACATCGGCAGCGAGTTTCTGGACCGACTGCTGGCCGACGGCTACGACGTGACGGTGTTCGACGTCGACGACGAGAAGGTCGACCACGCGGGCCAGCGGGGGGCCACAGCGGCCGACAGCCCGGCCGAGGTCGCCGGCGAGACGGACGCGGTGGTCATGGCACTCCCGGGCACGCCCGAGGTCGAGGCGACGCTGGAGGGCGACGACGGCCTCCTGGACGCGCTCGGCGACGGCCAGCTGGTCGTCGACGTGACCACGACTCGCCCGGAGACCTCCGAGGTCGCCGAGGAGATGTGTGACGAAGCCGGTGCCGACTTCGTCGAGGCGCCGATCACCAGCGCGGCGCCCCGGGAGGGCTACCACATGATGATCGGCGGCACCGAGGAGCGCTACGAGGCCGCCGCTGACCTGCTGGACACACTCTGTGACGACCACACGCGGGTCGGGCCGATCCCGGAGGGCACGGTGTTGAAGCTCGGACTGCAGATGCGCTACGCCGGCCACGCGGCGCTGGACGCGGAGATCGTCGAGTACGCGCGAGACAACGGCGTCGACCCCGAGCTGTTCAACGACTTCTTCGGGATGGACATCTGGGAGCAGTACTTCACTGGCGACTTCAGCCAGGACATCGAGGGGCTGGGCGGACTGGCCATCTGGCACAAGGATCTCGGCTACGCCCGCGAGTTCGCGCGGGAGAACGACACCGCACTGCCACTGAACGGCGTCGTCCACGAGGCCTACAAGGCGGCGACGCGCCGCGCCGGCGAGGACGAGGGCCACGCCGCGACGCTCGTCAAGTACTGGACGGCGCTCAACGACGCCGAGGACCGGTACGAGTAGGTCCGCCGTCGACCGGTCGAGCGGTCGATCTGTTCCCACGACTGTTCTCCCCGTGTTCGCCTCAATCGATTCGTTCCGTCCAGACGGCTACTACGCGGCGTTCTGACCGACGGGTCTAGGCGGTGCGGTAGTCCTCGAGCAACGCCTCGTCCACTTCGAGGCCGAGGCCGGGTGTCTCGGGCGGTTCGATGACGCCGCCGTCCTGAACGTAGACGTCCTCCTGGTTGGCGATGTAGGGGCTAGCGACGTAGCGTCCGGGGTCGTCGATGTCGTCGGCGTAGACGGCGAACTCGATGAGGTCGCAGGAGGCGTGGGCGGCCGCGACGTGCAGGCTGGCGGAGTAGTTGACGACCGGCCCGAAGACGTGGGGAACGAACCGCTTGTTGTAGGCCTCACAGAGCGTCGCAACGGCGTCGGAGGGGGTGATGCCGCCGCAGTAGTCGAAGGTGGTGTTGGCGTCCATCGCCAGCCCGAACTCGTCGGGGATACCTTCGGAGACCTCCCGGATGCGCTTGCGTCCACCGGGTCGTCTCTGGTGGGCCCCGATGGATACCGTGAACGACCTGGATCGCGTCGACCACGCCCACCGCCGCCGTCTCGCGAATAGCGCCAATTCAGTAACAGGCGTACTTGCGTTATATTGTGGGATTCGAAGGGTCGGATTGAAAGCAGAACCTATTAGTGATCGACACTGCTGAATACAGGTATGAGTTCGGCCACAGTTGACGTCGAGAACGTCGGGGGTATCGACGAGGCGAGGGTGGAGATACCCCCCGGCGTGACGGTGCTGGCGGGGCCCAACGCGTCGAACAAGACGTCGCTACTGCGCGCGCTGATGACGGTCTTCGGTAGCGACGAGGCTTCGATCAAGGGCGACGCCGACGAGGCGCACGTCGATCTCGAGATCGACGACGAGACGTACGACCGGTACCTCGAGCGGACCGGCACCGGCGTGACGACGAGCGGCGATCCCTATCTGGACGACCCCGAACTGGCCGACCTGTTCGCCTTCCTCCTGCGATCCAACGAGGCGCGGCGGTCGGTCGAGCGGGACGTGGACCTCCGGGAGCTCATCATGCGGCCCGTCGACACGGAGGCCATCCAGAACGAGATACAGCGCCTCCAGAACGAGCGGGATCAGGTCGACGCCGACCTCGACGAACTGGAGTCGCTGAAGCGGCAGCTGCCCGACCTCGAACAGCGGAAGTCGGAGCTGGAGTCCGAGATCGAGGAGACCCGCGAGGAACTGGAGTCCGTCGAGTCCGAGATCGAGGACGTCGACGCCTCCGTCGAGGACCAGCGCGAGGAGCGCGACGAACTCGAAGACAGGCTCGCTGAACTGCGAGACGTCCGCTCGGATCTGGAGGACGTCCGCTACGAGATCGAGACCAAGCGCGACCGGCTCGACTCGCTGCGCGAGGAGCGCCGCGAGCTGGAAGAGCGTGATGACGACCTCGAGGCGCCGGACGTCGACCCCGAGGACGTCGAGGAGCACATCGCCGATCTGCGCTCGCGCAAGCAGGACCTCGACGCCGAGATCAGCGAACTCCAGAACACGATCCGGTTCAACGAGAAGATGATCGACGAGGCCCAGGACGGGACCCACCCGGCCGTCCGGACCACTACCGACGGCGGCACCTCGTCGGTCACCGACCAGCTGCTGGAGGACGACACCCGGACCGTCTGCTGGACCTGTGGCTCCGAGGTGTCCATCGACCGAATCGAGGACACCGTCGAGCGACTGCGCGATCTCCGACGGGACAAGGTCGACTCCGTCGACGACATCGAAGACGAGCTCGACGAGTACACCGACCGCAAGGCCGAGTACGAGCGCGCGCAGCGTAACCGCGACCAGATCCAGAACCGCCTCGCCCGCACCGAGCGGGAGATCGAGTCCACCGAGGACGCCATCGACCGCCTGACCGGGCGCAAGGAGGACCTCACCGACGAGGTCGAGCGACTGGAGGGCGAGGTCGAGGACCTCGAGTCCGACACCTACGAGGAGGTCCTGGAACTGCACCGCGAGGCCAACGACCTCGAATACGAACTCGGCCAGCTGGAGGGCGACCGAGACGAGGTCGTCGCGGAGATCGAGCAGATCGAGTCCGAACTTGACCGCCAGGACGACCTCGAGGAGCGACGCGAAGAGATCCAGGACGAGCTGGTCGACCTCCGGACCAGGATCGACCGCATCGAGGAGAATGCCGTCGAGGAGTTCAACGACCACATGGAGGAGGTGCTTGGCATCCTCGACTACGAGAACATCGACCGCATCTGGATCGAAATCGTCGAGCGTGAGGTCCGCGAGGGCCGACGCAAGGTCGAGCGCAACAGCTTCGAACTGCACGTGATCCGCTCGACCGACGGCGGCGTCGCCTACGAAGACACCGTCGACCACCTCTCCGAGTCCGAGCGCGAGGTGACCGGCCTCGTGTTCGCGCTGGCGGGCTACCTCGTCCACGATCTCCACGAGGAGGTCCCGCTAATGGTGCTGGACGCCCTGGAGCCGATCGATTCCGACCGCATCTCCCGCCTGCTGGAGTACTTCGAGTCCTACGTCGACTACCTCGTCGTCGCCCTCCTCCCCGAGGACGCCGAGGCCCTCGAAGTCGAGCACACGCGCATCACCGACATCGGCGGCTAGGAAACCGCTTCTTTCCGTTTGCTGGCGTCGCTCCGACTGGGACTGCTACCGGACCTGTGAACAACCTGAAAGGGGCGGCTGGCTGAACGACGGCGGACGACGCAAGCACCGCAGGGAGCGAAGCGACCGAGGCGCGCAGCGAGGTCGTTCGAAAGTCTTTCGTGATGACGAGAGACGGCGTTGCCGTCTCTCGAACCACCCCCGAGTTCAGCCAGCCGGGGCTTTCTGGTTGTTCTATACTGTCCAAGAACACGGTTCGCAGGATACAGAAAGTCCGTTTTCTAGTCCTCGCAGTCGCAGCCGCCCTCGGAGATGAGGTCGGCGACGCCACGCTGGGTACCGCAGTCGCGACAGTAGACCTGGACGTCGACGATCAGGCGGAAGTCGCCGAGCGTGATGAGGTCGGCGTCCCGGAGGCGTTCGAGCTTCTCCTCGGCGACGGCGGTGGTTCGGCTGACGAGGCGCTGGATGGCCGTCCGTGCCGATTCGATGCGCTCCTCGTCGTCGGGCGTGGCCTGTTCGGCGCCGCGGACGTCCTTGACGTAGGAGCGAATCGCCTGGTAGGTGACGAAGGATCGCTCCAGTTCCTCGACGTCGACGCCGGCCCGTTCGAGTCGGCTTCGGACCTCGGTCCGCCGGCCGGCGGAGACGTCGTCGTCGGTCAGCGCGTCGTAGACGCTCTCCGGGTCGCCCTCGATGGTGCTCACCCCTGCCGCCTCCATCGTCGCGGCCAGGAGGCGGACGTTGAAGTGTCGCGCCAGGTCCCGGAGGCTCATCCGTTCGTCCCCCGTGGCCGTCCATCGGTCGACGAGTTCGTCCCCGAGTCCCGTCAGATCGTGCTCCTCGATGAGTCGCTCCACCTTGCTCCGCCGTCCAGTCATGACCGATTCCTACAGGGCGCTGATTAATGTAGGTTCCCACTGACCGGCCGACCGGCCCCTGCTCCGGGATCCGATCGGACTCGCCGACCAAGTTTTATATACGAAAACGAATCTATTACCAGAATAGTCAAACTTTTTATCTGATTCGGTACAGGGACGGTCCAGCCTGCCAGCGCCCGACCACCGACCGGTAAAGATCGGAGTAGACGCCGCCAGAGAGGACTGTGCGAAATCGGTGGGGCGTCCGGAGGGGCTCGATCGGCCCATCGCCGCAGTGGGGTTCCGACCCCGGAGCACTGATCGATACGACCGGACCTGAACGTAGGGAGCGGCCAGGAACCGCCGGAATAGCAGCCGATCGCTCGCACCGGTTGGTCCGACGGCTGTCGAGAATGATAAAATATGGATATATTACTCTTTTCGTATGGTTCGGTCGGCGGAAAGCGGCTGACCCGGTCACCGCCGTCGCCAGCGGAAGCGGCGTGCCGGAGCGTCGCGGGATGGGACCCGGACCGAGTAGAGGGCGGGGCGGACTCGGGCCGTGCCGAGAGTGGAGCGGATTCGGGGCCGTTCCGGACGACGAACGCGCGGCGGGCGCGGCCAAACGAGGCACATATATGTGGGCATTCCTTGGTTTCGAGCGATGAAGCGGCAGGATGCGGCCGGAGCGGACTCGTCGCCGGGGGAGACCGGACAGTACGCGTACGCCGCTCGCCGGGTCGACGTCGGGTCGCTACCGAGGGTGTCGGCCGCCGCCGACGAGCGCGTCTGCTGGCTGCACCCCTCGGAGCCCGACGCGCTGGCTCTGGGTGCAGCGGCGACCGTCGAGGCCGCGGGGCCGGAGCGCTTCGCCGACGCGCAGGCAGGGCTGGCGGAACTGTTTGCCGCCCTCGAATCGGACGGGGACGTCCCCGAGATCGCCAGGCCGCGGGCCTACGGCGGTCTCGGCTTCTTCGCCGGAGAGGACGAGGGCGACACCTGGGCGGGCTTTCCCGACGCCCGGTTCGCCGTCCCTGAGGCGCAGGTGGTGTCCGACGACGAGACGTGGCTGACCGTCACCGTCCCGGCGGACGAGCGCGACGCCCTGCCGGAGCGCCTCGATCGATGGCAGCACCGGCTGGCGGCGGCCGACGGCGGCGGGGGAGCGCTGCCGGGCGCGACCGGCTTCGACTGGGCGATGTCGCGGGCCGAGTGGGAGCGGACCGTCGACGAGACCATCGAGCGCATCCGGCGTGACGGCCTGGAGAAGGTCGTCCTCGCCCAGGAGCTGACGGTCGGCCTGGACCGTCCGGTCCCGGTCGCGCGCGTGCTCGGCCGCCTCCGGGAGACGTATCCCAACTGTGCGGCGTTCTGCGCCGCACCGGGGCCGGGGACCGCCTTCTTCGGCGCGACGCCGGAGACGCTGGTCGCGCTGCGGGACGGCCGCGTCGAGACGGAAGCACTGGCCGGGACCACCGAGCGCGGCGAGTCGGACCTGGAGGACGCCAGCCTGGCCGACGCGATGCGGGGTGACGAGAAGTACCAGCAGGAGAACCGCATCGTCGCCGACGCCATCGCTGACGCCCTGCGGCCCGTCGCCGAGAGCGTGAGCGTCGCCGACCCCGAGATCAAGCGCATCGCCAACCTCCAGCACCTCCGGCGGCCCATCTCGGCGACCGTCGACGGCGACGCCCACGTCCTCGACCTGGCGCGGCGGCTCCACCCCACGCCAGCCGTCGGGGGCTTCCCGCCGGAACCGGCAGCCGACGTCATCCGCGACGTCGAACCGTTCGACCGCGGCTGGTACGCCGCGCCCGTGGGCTGGGTCGACGCCGACGGCGACGGCACCGTCGCCGTCGCCATCCGCTCGGGGCTGGCGCGCGACCGGTCGCTGTCGCTGTACGGCGGCGCCGGCATCGTCGACGGCAGCGACCCGGCGACGGAGTACGGCGAGGTGACCTCCCGGTTCGAGCCCGTGCTGGGCGCGCTGGAGATCGACCTCCCGGACGAGCGGTAGCGACGGCGGGAGCGCGGCGGTGACGTCTCGTTCCGGCCGTACGTCTATAGTCGCGCGATCCGTACGGCGACGCAATGACCGGATCGCGGCCCCTGCTCGCCGTCGCGGTGGTGCTCGCGGTCCTCGTCGTCGGAGCGGCCGCCGCCTCTCTGGACGGGACGGGCGGCGAGGCGTCGGGCGCGAGCAGCGACTCCGCGGCCGGCGTCGGCGCCGGCAACGGCTCCGGCCTGGGTTCGGGGAACGGGACGGCGGTCGCGCTGAACTTCGGGGAGGCGGAGCCGGGCGGCCCGTCGCCGTTCACCGCCGTCGTCGAGCGATTCACGAGTCTCGTGATGTTGCTCGCCGTCGTCGGCCCCGCGGTCTACGCGGCGGTCGTCGTCTGGCAGGAGGGCGTCCGATCGCTGCTGGCGGCGCTGCGGGGCGCTCTGACTGACCTGCTCGGCATCGCGGCGCTGATCGCGGTCTTCCTCGTGCTGGTCTATCTCCTCTCGCTGTTCGTCGGAAACGGGGGCGGCGGGTTCGCCGGCACCGGCACCGACGCGGGCGGCCTCGACGCCGCCTCGGGAGACGTCGAGCGGATCGCGCCGGTGGACGTCCCCCTCCCGCTGGTCGTCGTCGGACTCCTGCTCACCGTCGCCGTTCTCGGGGCATCGCTGTCGGGACGGTCGCGATCGGGCCCGTCGCCGTCGGCGGCGCAGCCCGGTTCGCGGCCGCGGGGTGCCGGCGGGACCGTCGACGGAGAACCGCGGGTCGCCGTCCCCTTCGAGGACGCTGCGGCCGGCAACGACGTGTACCGGGCCTGGTGCGGGCTTGCCGAAGCCGCCGGCGCGACGGGGCGGACGGTCACGGTGACCGAGGTGGCGGCGGCGGCCCGCGAGCGCGGGCTGGACGAGCGCGCCGTCGCGGAACTGACGGCCCTGTTCCGCGAGGTCCGCTACGAGGGGCGGACCGCGACGCCGGACCGCGAGCGCCGCGCGCTGGACGCCCTCGAACGGCTCCGGGACGAGTGACCGGCCGGTGTGCGCCGGTGTCGGCGCGTGAGACGGACACACGTTTAATTGGCTGCGCGTCCGCCGTTCGGATATGGACGTGGAACGGTTGCGACCAGCCCTGGTGGTCCTCCTCGGCGTGCTCGCCGTCTCGGCCGCGGCGGCGACGATGGACGGGTCGGCCGCGACCAACGTCGGTAGCGGTGGCGAGGGCACCGGCGAAGGGGAAGGGACCGGTGCCGGCAGCGGCGACGGCTCTATCGGCGGTTTCAATCCCGTCGGAGCGGAGTTACAGCCGGGACTGCCGGGCTGGGTGCTGGAACACTTCTTTCTGATCGTGCTGGGCCTGGGCTCGCTCGCGACGCTCGCCTACGCCGCCTTTCTGGTCCTGATCGGCGACGTCGAGGAACTGAAGCGGCTGCTCACCATCGCGGGGTCGACGCTCGGCGGCGCGGTCCTGTACGCCGCCGCGCTGGCCCTGGCCGCCCTCTTCGCGTGGCTCTCCCGCGGGGGCGACCCGTCGATCGCTGGCGCTCCCAGCGAGGTGGGCGGCGGCGGGACCACCGAGAGCGCGGGTGCCGATCCGACGGGGACCGGCGTCCCGCCGGCGCTCCTGCTCGCTGGCGTTGCCGTCCTCGCGACGGTCGCGTTCGCGGTCTTGGTCCGTGCGCGACGCGACGGGGCCGGCTCGGCGGCCGACGTCGACGCCGCGGCGGACGACGGCGACCGTGACCGCTTCGCCTCGGCACCGACGCGGGCCGCGGGGTTCGACGACGTTCCGGCGTCGAACCCGGTCTACCGGGCCTGGCACCGGCTGGCCGCGGCGGTCAAGGAGTCGCCGGAGCGGACCGAGACGCCTGCAGAGGTCGCTCGGCGTGCCGTCCGCGAGGGGTTCGACCACGACGCCGTCGGGACGCTGACCGAGACGTTCGAGGAGGTCCGCTACGGCGGCCGACCGCCGACCAAGGAGCGCGTCGAGCGCGCCCGGCGGGCGCTTGAGCGGCTCGACGACGGGGGTGAGGACGCCTGATGCGCCGGCTGTCGCTGGCCGTCGCGGTGGCGGCCGCGGTGCTCGGGCTCGCGCTGGCGTTCGTGCCGGGCCTCCGGGCGGTCGCGAGCGCGCCGGAGAACCTCCCGTCGATCCTCGGCGGCGTGGCCGTCCTCGCCGGTCTGATCCGGTCCTGGCAGTGGCTCCGCCACGAGCCGCGGGGGGCGGCGCTGCCGGAGCGCGAGCGCGGCCGCCCGGTCGAGGTGCCCGGCAGCGACTTCGACGCGTCGCTCGCGCGGGTCCCCGACGTCGTCACGTCTGGAGGCAACCGCCGGGCGCTGCGGGTCCGCGACCGGCTCCGCGAGGCCGCCGTGGACGTCCTCGTGCGGTACCGCGGGCTCTCGGAGGAGGCGGCGAACGAGCGCCTCGTCGACGGCACCTGGACGGACGATCGGCTGGCCGCCGACTTCTTCGCTACCGTCGACGGCACGGGCGGATCGGTGACCGAGTCCGTGGCCGGGACGCTGTGGGGCGAGGGCCCGTTCAGGCGGCGCGCTCGCCGCGCGGCCGCGGAGATCGCGCGCATCGCGTCGACGCGGGGTGAGGACTGATGGCGTTCGACGCCCCGACCGCCGCCGACCACCTCGCAGCCGCGACGGAGGATCGGACCGAGACGGCGGTGGCGCCGGGCGAGACCGAGGACCGACAGACGCGCCGCTGGTACGGCATCGCGTCCTTCGCCCTGCTCGCGCTCGGGCTGGGCGTGCTGACCGGCCAGCCCGGCCTGCTGCTGGCGAGCGCCTTCGGCCTCGCCTTCGCGGGGTACGGCCGACTGACGTCGCCGCCGCCCGTCGACCTGACGCTGGAGCGGACCGTCGACGAGAGCGGCCCCGACGTCGGCGAGGACGTCGCCGTCACGGTCACGCTGTGCAACGAGTCCGACCAGTTCGTCCCCGATCTGCGGGTCGTGGACGGCGTCCCGCCCTACCTCAGCGTCGCCGAGGGATCGCCCCGCCACGCGACCGCGCTGCGGCCCGGCGAGGAGGCGACGTTCACCTACGCCGTCCGGGCGCGGCGAGGCGCGGCGACCTTCGAGCCGATGGCCGTCGTCGCGCGGGACGCCAGCGGTGCGACGGAGCGGCTGGGGCGGGTCGACGCGGAGACTCGGATCACGTGCGAACCCGACCTCCCGGCGAGGGGCGTCGACGTTCCGCTACGGGCCCAGACCTCGCCGTACACCGGCCGACAGGCCACCGACGCCGGCGGTCCCGGGATCGAATTCCACGCCACCCGGGAGTACCGACCGGGCGACCCGCTGAATCGCATCGACTGGAACCGCACCGCCCGGACCGGCGAGTTCACCACCGTCGAGTACCGCGTCGAACGCTCGGTCACCGTCGCTCTCGTCGTCGACGCCCGGGCCCGGGCTTACCGGGCGCCCGACCCCTACGACCGCTCGGCCGTCGAGCGGTCCGTCGACGCCGCGGGGCAAGCGTACGTCTCGCTGACGAACGAGGGCCACAGCGTCGGGCTCGCCGCTCTCGCGCCGACGGACTGCTGGCTCCCGCCCGGCAGCGGCGACCGCCACCGCGTGCGCGTCCGGCGGACCCTGGCGACCCACCCGGCGCTGTCCCCGGTCGCCCCGGACCGGGAGACCAACGTCTACGCGACGCTCCAGTCGCTCCGGCGGCGTCTCCCCGGCGACGCGCAGGTGATCCTCTTCTCCCCGCTTTCCGACGACCTGCTGGCCGACCTCGTCGTGAGCCTGGACGCCCGCGGCTACCGGACGACCGTGATCAGCCCGGACCCGACGGCCGACGACACGGCGGGCCACCAGCTGGCGGCCGTCGACCGGGCGCTGAACGTGACGGACCTCCGGCGGCGGGGCGTCCCCGTCGTCGACTGGGGCTCCGACGAGCGGCTCGAACGCGCGATCGCGCGGACGAGACGGCGGTGGTCGCGATGAGCGCCGCAGAGGCCTTCGACCCGCGGCCCGCCTCCCTGTCGGCGTGGCTCACCGCGGCCGCCGCGCTGGTCGCCGTCGCCGCCAGCGCCGTCACCGCCACGGCCGCGGTCCTGGGCGCGGTCGGCCTGGTCGCGATGCCGGTCGGGGTCGCACGCGGCGCCGGTCGGGTCCACCGCCTCGGGGCGCTGGCGCTGTTCAGCGGCGTCCTGCTGGCCGGCAGCGCCGGGGCCCCGCCCGCCGCGATGCTCGTCGCCACGGGCGCCACCGTCGTCGCCTGGGACGCCGGCGAGAACGCCCTCGAACTCGGTCGCCAGGTCGGCTCCCGGGCGCGGATGCGCCGGGCCGTGCTCGTCCACACGGGCGCGACCGCGGGCGTCGCCGCGCTCGTGGCCGCCGTCGGCCTCGGCGTCTATCGCATGGCGGGTAGCGGCCAGCCGACGGTCGCCGTGGCGCTACTGCTGGCGGCGGCGCTGCTGTTCGCGCTGCTGCTGGACTGAGAGGGAGTGTCGTAGTACCACTGGATTCGGTTTCGTCCGAATCCCACGCCGTGCCGGTCGGGCGTCTTCGGACCCCGACCGGCTACGAGACGCCCTCTGAAAAGCGGATACGAGCCCCGTCAGTGCGCGACCGTCGGGACGGGCACCGACTCGAGAACGCTCTCGACGATCGCCGCCTCGGAGACGTCCTCGACGCGCGCCTCCGGCGTCAGCACGAGCCGGTGGGCGAGGACCTGCTGGGCCACGCCCTTGACGTCGTCGGGCGTGACGAACGAGCGGCCGCGCAGGACCGCGCGGGCGCGAGCGGCCTCGAACAGCCGCTGGGTGCCGCGCGGCGAGACGCCCACGTCGACGTTGCGGTGCTCCCGCGTCGAGCGTGCAACGTTCGAGACGTACCGGAGCACGTCGTCCTCGACGGTGATCGACTCCGGCAGCGCGCGCAGGTCGTCGACCTCCGCCGGCGACAGCACCGTCTCCACCGTGGGACTCTGGGCGTCGCGGCCGGCCCGGCGCTGCAGCAGCTCGAACTCGCCGTCCTCGTCCGGGTAGCCGATGGAGGTCTTCGCCAGGAAGCGGTCGACCTGGGCCTCCGGGAGCTCGAAGGTCCCCTCCATCTCGACGGGGTTCTGCGTCGCGATGACGAAGAACGGTTCGGGCAGGTCGTAGGTGTCGCCGTCGACGGTCACCTGGCCCTCCTCCATCGCCTCCAGCAGCGCCGACTGCGTCTTCGGCGGCGCGCGGTTGATCTCGTCCGCGAGGACGACGTTCGCGAAGATGGGACCCTCGTTGAACTCGAAGTCCCGCTCGCTCTCGTCGAAGACGTGCGTGCCCGTGATGTCGGCCGGCAGCAGGTCCGGGGTGAACTGGACGCGGGAGAAGGAGAGGCCGAGCGCGTCGGCCATCGTCCGCGCGGTCAGCGTCTTGCCCGTCCCCGGCACGTCCTCGAGGAGGACGTGTCCGCGGGCCACGACGCCCAGCATCACCGTCTCGAAGAACTCGCGCTCGGCGATGACGGCCCCCGCGACCTCGTCGAGAACGCGCTCGCACACCTCGCTGGCCTCGTCGACGTCCATAGTCCGGCAACGACCGGCCGCGTAATATGCGTTGGGTCGGTCGGTTCCCCCTACGGGAGACATAACTATAGTAGAAATTGAACGCACTGACACGCTCGATGGCCACCCCGGGTGCCCCTCGATGTGAAAATAGTCTCAATTTCTACTGTATTTAAGGCGGAGCGCCGGCCGGCGCGGGCGCGTGCCGGCCCGCACCCTGTCCGCTATACCACACCCGTCGCGAATCGAAACGGATAACAAGTCCATCCGCCAACGTTGGACCGAGCCGAGGTAGCCTAGCCCGGCCAAGGCGGTTGCTTCGAGAGCAACTGTCCGTTCAGGACACAGGAGTTCAAATCTCCTCCTCGGCGTTCTCACGAGTGAACGAGTGAGAAATCGAAAGACGCAGTCTTCCGGCATTTTCAGGAACGAAGTGAGTGAAAGCTCGAGAACCACCGGTTTTCGGTGTTCTCATCGACGCACGACACCGCGAGCGAAGCGAGCGGTCTGTGCGTCGAGAAACCACACGTGGATGTTTGAACACACCGAGACAGTCCGGGTCGCACCGCGGCAGACGTGACAGGAGCGAACGACGCGACAATCGCGACGGCCGCGAGCCCGGCATCGGCGCAGTAGCTGGCAGTTATACAGAGCAAGGAGAATATCCGCGCCTTTAGGCGCGGGATGAATCCGACAACGTCTACACTATCCACCGTACAAACGCTCGGCAGGATATTCCACGCTCGAATCCAACTTTCACAACAGAACGCTACATAACCAGTTATGGAAGCGTTCCACGATGCACATCCACCGCACCTACCGAGCGAAAATCCTCAACCACTCACAGGTAGAGGAGATGCTCGACCGACACGGGTGGAGTGCGTCGAAACTCTGGAACGTGGCGAATTACCACTCCAGAGAACAGTGGGACGAAACAGGCGAGATTCCTGACGACTCGGACTTGAAACGCGAGTTGAAGACTCATTCAAAATACAAGGGATTGCACAGTCAATCCAGTCAGCGCGTTCTGGAGGGACTCGCTGAAGCCTTCAATTCGTGGAAACAAAAGCGCAAGGACGATTCTCGTGCGAATCCGCCCGGCTACCGCAAGAAAAACTACTACGACCAAGACGGCCACCGCGTCCACGAAGAACACCCTCGTAGCACGGTGACATAGAAGCAGAAAGGCATCCGTCACGACACGAAGAACAACCGTGTGCGACTCTCAAAAGGCGCGAATCACAAAGAACACCCGCGAGCATGGGAATACATCCTTGTCGAATACGAAACTCGCCCCGGCGTCACCGTCGAGAACCTACAACAGGTCAGGGCCGTCTACGACAAGGCGACAGGGCGCTGGGAACTGCACTTAGTGTGTAAACACAAAGTGGAGACTCCCGACGCGCCGGGTAACGAGTCGGCTGGTGTTGACCTCGGAATCTGCAGCTTCGCGGCAGTCGCGTACAGCACCGAGCAAGCCGACCTGTACCCCGGCAACCGCCTCAAACAGGACGGCTACTACTTCCCGAAGGAAATCGCCAAGTGCGACGACTCGGGGGGCGAACGGGCCACTCGTCTCCACGCGAAGTGGTCGGAGCGCCGAACCCACTTCTTCCACAGCCTCGCCAAACACATCGTAGAGAAGTGCGTTGAACGTGGTGTGGGCCGAATCAACATCGGAAAGCTCGCAGGTGTTCGAGAGGACGAGAACGGTGACTCAAAGAACTGGGGCAAGCACGGCAACCTCGACCTGCACGGGTGGGCGTTCGACAGGTTCTCGAACATCCTCGAATACAAGGCGAAAGTCGAGGGTATCGAAGTCGTAGAAGTGGATGAGCGCGACACGAGCAAGACGTGTTGCGTCTGCGGTAGAAAAGACGATAATCAGCGTGCTGAGCGCGGCCTGTACGTGTGCAAGGAACACGATGATGCGTTCAACGCTGACGTGAACGGGGCGGAGAACATCCGTCTCAACATCAACCAAAGTAACTCCGAGTCTTCAGCCAGTTTGGACGAAGATAGGAGTACCGGCTGGTTGGCACAGCCCGGAGTCTACCTTTATGACCTCTCCCGAGGATTCCAACCTCGGACAGAGGTGGTGGACTGCAAACCCTAATATCCCAATCCAGCGGTGCTGTGCCGTGGGATTCCCGCGTCTTCAGGCGCAGGAGGATGTCAACCCGACGATAACAAACCCGATCCGGCGGTCACGTTCGGAGCAATTGTCAGCGAACCCGCTGTGGTGTTACGGTGCTAAAGAGGAGTTCGTAAAGGAGAACTTACCGCAAAAACGGAGTCTAGCCGTTATATCTGGTGAAAACGTAGTCGCGCCTGGTTCCGACAGGAACCAACGCTGGTATAGTAGAAATTGAAACTATTCACACATCTCGAGTGTGTCAGTGCGTTCAATTTCTACTATAGCTCACAGCACACACTGGTTGCCGGAACATGGGATTGCTGACTGCAAGTCGGCTCGTCTCCCTGCGGGCCGATTTCTCGGACTGTTCGTAATCCGGCCACAGCCGCCGCTCCGGGGACTCGAAAGTATTTGAGTGCGGGCCGCGATATCCACGTCCATGGACGCGAGTGGGACGGACGGGTGGATGCGACGTCGCGAGTTGCTGGCGACGCTGGGTTCGGCCGGGACGGTCGCCCTCGCCGGGTGCAGTAGCACGTCGGACGCCGACGTCGGGGAGGCTTCGGATCGGGAGGTGCCGCCCCCGTCGGTGGAGACGGGCGACCGCTGGGAACTGGTCACGCCGGACGCCGAGCCGCGGCTGCTGCGGACGGGGTCGGCCGGGCCGGTCGACTACGCGGCGGTCGGCCACGTGCGCCGCTACGAGGACGCGCGGCTCAGGGGCCGCGTGGCCGAGGCCACCTTCGGCGAGATCGATCGACCGTTCGCGGTCGCCTTCGCGGCCCGCGTGGACGTCTTCCCGTCGACGCTGTCGGCGGCGACGGGGTTCCTGAGCGACGAGATCGACGCCGCCGTCCGGGAGAACCTGGCCGACGCGATGGACGAGTTCGGCGTCCGGAACGTCGGCGAGGCTGGCACACGGAGCGTCCCGGACGCGCCGGTCGAGGAGGTCACGGTGGTCCGCGGCGAGTACCCGATCCCGGAGGTGACCGTCGACGGCGTCGAGATTCCCCACAGCGACGCCGAGCAGTTCACGTTCGGCGGCGGGACGCTGCCGATCGAGGGCGTCGCCGGGCGGTGGAAGTCGGACGGATCGATCCTCGCCGGCGGCGGCGTCTACCCCGCGGAGAACTACGTCGACGGCGAGACCGTCGCGCTGTCGGACGCCATCTCGATGGAGGTCACCGTCGATCTCAGGCTGGAACCCGACCGCGTCGAGTCGCGAGTCCTGGAGTTCGTCCGGGGCGTGTCGGCATAGCCGCCGGCACCGTCACTCGGTCTCGACGGTCGCCTCGGCCCGGAGCGCCGTCGCCCGGTCGCTCGCGGTCCCTACCTGGAAGCGGATCGTGTGTTCGCCGGCCTCGTACTCGTCACCCAGTTGCTCCGCGAGGTCGAGGCTGCCGCTGGTGGAGCCGTCGTCGAAGTGGACGTGGCGGGCGTCGTCCGGGACGACGTCACCGACTGCGACGGGGTCGGCGTCGACGACGGCGTGGAGGTGACCGGCGCTGGATTCGATGCCCTCTTCCGCGGACTGGACGGTGTAGTTCTCCGCGGTGACGTCCCAGTCGACGACGTTGCCGTCGACGCTCGTCTCCAGGCACAGGGTCGCCTCGTCGGCGACCGTGACGTCGACGGCGTCGACGAGGTCCATCGCCACGTGCTCGCCGTCGCCGACCTGGAGTGGAGCGTGTGCTCGCCGGGTTCCAGTTCGAGGACGCCGTCGGTCTGCCCGCTCCCGTAGTGGACGTGCGCGTCGTCGCTCGGGATGGTCTCCCCGGGAGTGACGGGGTCGGCGTCGACGACCACGTGGTAGTGGCCCGCGCCCTCGGAGACCTCGCCGGCCTCCTCGATGGTGACGCCCTCGGCGGACGCGTCCCACTGGGCGGCGGTGCCGGTCAGCTCCGCGCCGTCCTCGGGCACCGAGAACGAGACGCCGGCGTCGGCTCCGACGCCGTTCCGATAGTCGTACGTCTCCGTCTCGGTGCCGTCGGACTCCGTCGTCTCCTCGGGCTCCGTCCCCTCGTATTCGGTCGCCGTTTCGTCGGCGTCGGTCGGCGTCTCTGTCGCCGTGTCCGTCGCGTTCGCGTCTGTCGCAGTATCACTGGCCTCGGTCGCCACGTCGGTACCGTCGGTCGCCGTTCCGCTGGCGGGGCCGCCCCCGGTGCATCCGGCGAGGCCAGTAGTCGTCGCAGCGGCGATCGTGCCCACGAACGCTCGTCGCGAAACCAGTTCGTCAGATTACATGGTCGCTTTCACGCCCAGCGAGGGCGCATAAAAATACAGCGAAGTAGAAATTAAATAATGATTGATATACTGGCTGTTACGTGATGGCGAGGGTGACGTCAGTGTCTCAGTCGGATCGCATCGGTGGGGAAAGCGTCGGTCGCGAGCGCCGTTACTCCGAATCGTCCGCGACGACGACCGTCTGGTTGCTGGTCTGTCGGTCGTTCAGTCGCACCGCGACGGTGTACTCGCCGGCCTCGTCTGGGTGGTCGACGGCGGGATAGGCCACCGTCACGACGTCGCCCGACTGGAGGGTGTAGTCAGTGTCCAGCGTGACGTCGAAGGAACTCTCGGTGTTGTTGACGGCGCTGACGTGGCTCTCGTTGAACGTCCGGTCGGGCTCGCCGTCGCCGTTCGTGTCGACGCCCAGCCGGATCTCCTCGGGTTCGGCACCGGCGACGGCGAAGTGCTCGCCGGGGTAGGCGGCCCCGATGGCGGACAGTTCCTCCCCGCCGGTCGCGTTGTCGACCTCGGCGCCGATCCAGTGGGTGACGTTCGTTGCTCCGGTGGCGTTGTCCGTCGTCCTGATCCCGGTCTCGACGCTCCCGTTCGTGCCGGTCCGTTCGGTGCCCGATTGCGCGGCGCAGCCGGCCAGGGCGACCAGCGCGACAGTGACAATCGCAATGAGTGTCCTGTTCACGTATACGTTCGGGCTCTCGGGAGTGAATATCTTGTGCCGGGCGACGGAGCGTTCGGTGACGATCCGACTGCTACCCGCCGGTCAGGAAGAACACCAGCCCGCTGATCGCGAGGACGCCGGCGATGAAGGCGGCGGCGAGCGCGCCCCCCAGCGAGACGACGGCGTTGGCGGTGGAGGCGAGGGTCTCGGTGCGGTCGTTGCCGAAGACGGTGACCTCGGCCGTCTCGCTCTCCATGCCGGCCTCGACGGGTTCGAGGTCGGCGACGGCCTGCTCGGTGAGCTGGTCGATCAGGGCGATCAGCTCCTCGTGGGGAATCGCGTCGCCGACCTGGTTCTCGGCCTCGACGGTGTTGACGACGTGGGTGTCGGTGGTCAGCACCTCCATGCGGTCGACGGCGTCGACGGCGTCGACGACGTCCTCGCGCAGGCCCGGCTCCATGTTGTTGCCGTCGATCAGGACGTACGCGGTGGTCTGACCGTTCACACCGTCAGACTGCTTCGCAGCCTGACGAGCCTGCGAGTCCTCGGATTCGGAGACCTCGAACACGGCGACGCGGATGCCCAGGGGGCCGATGCCGTCCAGGGGTTCCCAGGGGGTCTCGTCCCAGGCGACGCCGCAGCGCAGGCTGCCGCGGTCGGCCTCCGAGAGCAGGTCGCCGACGCGGCCGGCGCCGTAGATCATGTCGAAGGAACGCTGGCTGCCGGGGACGACGTGGCCGAGGTCCTCCCCCTCGAGGCCGTCGTTGCAGTTGTGCGCGTCGGCGAGCATGACCTCGTCGACCTCCTCCGTGCGGGCCTCGGCGGCGGCGGAGAGCCCGACGGCGTAGTCGACGTCGTCGGCGCACTCCGGCGAGAACGTCGCCGCGAGGAAGGCGTTCGAGCCGAACGCCTGGCCGGTCAGCGTGGCGCTGCCCTCGTCGACGCGGACGCTGGGCGTGGCGTCGGAGCTGTACTCGAGTCGCTGGTAGGCCGTCTCGGCGGCGGAGAGGATGTCGTCGACCTCGCGCTCGGTGACGAGGTTGAAGTCGTGGCCGGCGGTGGCGTGGGGCGGGAAGGCTAGCCCGTCGGCCTCCAGGGCGACCCGCTCGGGGAGGTTGCCGCCGCCGATCTCGCCCATCGGGCCGGGGTGGATCATCGGCAGTACGAAGCGGGCCTTCTCCTCCCCGCCGGGCCGGCGGACCGAGAACACCGTCACCGGCACGATGGCGTCCTCGCCGAGCTTCTCGAAGAAGTCCTCCAGTTCGCGGGAGCCCTCCGCGATGTGGCCGAGGAAACCCCCCAGGAAGTCCAGCATCGAGACGCCCATGCTGGAGCGCCAGGGGTGATCGAGGACCGTCAGGTACAGCCAGACCGTGAGGGCGTACAGGCCGCACATGAACGCCAGCAGCCCGAAGTCCAGCAGCGCGACCTCGTGGAGCGCGCTTGGTGCCTGCTCCGGTCGGGAGAGCATCCGGCGCAGCGTCGGGTTGTCGAGCATGACCGACGTCGCGCCGGAGTAGATCCCCAGCAGGGCGGCGGCCGTGACTGTCTGGACGCTCGCCGGGACGACTGCGACCGGCAGCGGGTGTCTGGAGACGGCGACGACGACCAGCAGGCGCAGCGCGAAGATGGAGGCCAGCGCCACCAGCAGCGCATCGAGGACGAACTCCTGGCTGAGCGAGGTCAGCACGGCGACGACGCCGGCGACGATCAGGAACGCGATCACCACGAGCTCGCAGAACACCGCGAGCAGCGACGAGCGGTTGTGGGTGAGTCCGCCGCCGAAGTAGCGGTCGACGTACGGCGTGGCGAAGCTCGCAACGACGGTCGGGATACCCACGAAGAACACGCCCTGCCACGCGTCCTCGAGCACGAATCGGGAGTCGAAGGCGGCCACCCCGGTGACCGCGGCGATCACCAGGGCGAAGGTCAGGCTGGCGTACCAGTGCGGCGCCCGAAAGATGAACCGCGACAGGCTCGCCAGGTTCCCCTGCGTCGCCGTCATTTTACGTACCCAACCCCGTCGAAGGGGTTAAAACTACTCGTTCCGTCGCTCGCAGATCGACAGGAAGTTCTCGAAGACCTCCTCGCCCTCCTCGGTGTGGGCCACTTCGGGGTGCCACTGGACGCCGAAGCGGTCCTCACCGTTGCTCATCGCCTCGACGTCGCAGACGTCGGAACTGGCCGTGACCTCGTAGCCCTCGGGGACCTCCTTGACCTCGTCGGCGTGGCTGGCCCAGACACGCGTCTCGGGCGCCAGCGAGCCCACGAGCGGGTCCTCGTCGTCGTGGATGTCGACGGTCACGTCCGCGTAGCCGCCGTAGTCGCCGCCGCCGACCTCGCCGCCCTGCACGTCAGCCATCACCTGCATCCCAAGGCAGATGCCGAGCACTGGGACGTCCAGGTCGAGGTACTCGGCGCAGTTGCCGATCCGGTCCCTGTCGGGGCCGCCGGAGAGGACGAGTCCGTCGGCGTCGATCTCCTCCGGCGGCGTGTCGTTGTCGATGATCGAGACGTCCACGCCGATGTCACGCAGCGCCCGCTGCTCCAGGTGCGTGAACTGGCCGTGGTTGTCCACGACGTCGATCCGGGTCATTACCGACTGGAAGGCCGGGCCGGCCTATATATCCCTTGAAACGTCGCGACTGACTGCGGTGAGGGCAGATCAGTCCGACCCGTCATCGAACCGCTCGGCGGCCGACTCGAAGCCCAGCTCGTCCAGTTCCCGGGAGCGCCGGCCCTCCTTCTCCGCGACGGCCTCCGGGTCGGGGTTGGCGTCGTCGTCGATGCGCGCCCACGACCCGTGAACCTTCGCGTGACACCACCGACAAAGGTAGACCGTTATCTCGTGGGCGGTCTCTCCCTCTCCCTCGCCCTCGCGGCTCGCGTGTCGGTCGCTTCGCTCACTCCCGCTTTCGTGTTCGAGGTTCCTCCCTCCGGTCGGAACCTCGCCCACCCCGCTGTCGCGGCTGTACGAGAGGTGGTGTTCCTCCAGCAGTGGCCGCTCGTCGGAGTGGGCCATCCGGCGCTCCGCCAGGCCGCAGCGGGCGCACTCCCGGTCGTGCTGGCGACACCGGAAGTGCGGGCAGTCCGACCAGCGCCACTCGCCCGGCAGGTCCTCGCCGTCGCCGCGCCGTGGACCGTCCTCGGCGTCCGGATCCGGTTCGCCGTCCGACGGCGAGACGACCGGGCACCGGAACTCCTCGGCGCTGCGCGCGTCGGCGAACTCGGGGTCGTGGCGGCCGTGCTCGACGGCCCACCGGCACTGCCCCTCGTCGGTGACGAAGTCGCAGTGGTCGACGTGTTCGTAGGGGTCGTCCACGCCGACGGACGTCCCACCGGGCGCCTTCTCCATGGGCCGGCGTCGGCGCTGGACGGGCTTGAATCCCGCGGCCGAACCGCTTTTGCGTCCTCGAAGGAATCGCCCTCTATGCGTGTCGTGCACAGGCCGACCGAGGGTGACGAGCGGCTCCTCGCCGGCGACGTCGAGTTCGCCGACTCCGCCCTCGAGCAGGCGCGGGGACTGATGTTCCGCTCCTCGGTCCCCGATGACTTCGCGCTCGTGTTCCGGTTCGAGCCGCCGGGCTGGCCGCTGTCGCAGTGGTTCGGCGCCGAGGGGTGGCGACTGATCCACATGCTGTTCGTCGGGGCGCCGCTCGACGTCCTCTGGCTGGCGGACGGCGAGGTCCGAAAGGTGGAGCGGCTCGCCCCCTGGACGGGCGTCGGCGCCGCGAAAGCCGACACGGTGATCGAACTCCCCGCCGGGGCCGCCGAGGGCGTTTCGGCCGGCGATGTCGTCGTGGTGGAGAGCGACGCTGACGGGAGCGGTGAGTGAGTACGGGCACCGAACTACAGCCGCCCGTATCAGGCCTGTTCGCGCTCGAAGCGCTGGATGGCCTCGTCCGCCCCGACGACGACGGCGACGTCGTCGCCGCCGACGGTCACCGCGTCGTCGCTCAGGAACGCGCCGTCGCGGCGGACGCCGACCAGGCGGAACCGATCCCGGTGGGCGGCGTTGACCTCGCCCACCGTGTCGCCGGCGAACGACGCCCCGTCGACGCGGACGGTGCGGATCTGGCTGGTCGGGTCGAGGACGCGCTCCCCGTAGACGTCGCTGGCGAGCAGGCGGGCGCTGACCTCCTGGGTGGAGAGGACGTAGTCCGCGCCGGCCTCGTAGGCGTTGTTCACCTTGTCCGCGTCGGTGACACGCGCGAAGATCTCGATCTCGTCCGTCAACGTGCGCGCGAGGGCGACGGCGAGCAGCGCGGTGGCGTCGTCGTCGACGGTGACCAGAAGCGCCGTCGCCTCCGTCAGTCCCGCTGCCGCGAGGGTGTCGGGGTCACTGACGTCGCCGACCACGTCGACGTCGGGCCCGTCGTCGACGTCAACGGTCGTGACGTCGGTGCCGGCGGGGAGAGCGTCGACGGCGGCGGTTCCGCCCTCGCCCAGCCCGGCGACGACGACGCGAGGGTGGTGGCGGCGGGGACCGGCACCGGTGCCCTCGCTCCTGACCTCGTCGACGGCGGCTTCGGGTCCGAAGAGGACGACGACGGCGTTGGCCGTGAGCCGGTCGTCCGGGTCCGGCGGGAAGCGGAAGCGGCCGTCGAACCAGCCGCCGACCACCTCGAGCTCCGGGTGGCTCTCCAGCGCGGTGTCCCGCAGACGCCGGTCGCGGAGCGGGCTCGATCGGTGGACGATCAGCTCGGTCAGGACCGTCTCGTCGTCGAGCCTGACGCCGGTGCTGCCGGTGACGTTCTCGGAACCGGCATCGTCGTCCCCGGCGACGGTCCGGCCGACGGGCCTCGCGGCCAGTCGGGCCAGGCGGCCGCCGACGACCGCGGCGGGCGACACGACGCGGTCGATCCCGATCTGTTCGAGCGCCCGCCGCTGCTCCGCCGAGTCGATCAGGCAGACGGTGCGCACGTCCGGGTTCAGCTCCCGCGCGCTGAGCAGGATGCTGACGTTCCGCCGCCCCGCGTCGGCGACGACGAGCGCGGCGGATCCGATCGACGCTCGCCGCAGCGTGTCCTCGTCCTCCGGGTCGCCACCGATGACCTGGTACCCCGCGTCGGAGAGCTCCTTGGCCTCCTCGCGGTCGGAGTCGATCAGGACGTACTCGACGTCGAGGCGCTCGAGCTCGTCCAGGAGGACGTCGCTGTCCCGCTGGTACTCGCAGACGACGACGTGGTCGTCCTTGGGCGTCAGCCGCTCGTCAAGCACCGTCGGCGTCCGCTTCCAGAGCGGGATCACGAGCACCCTGAGCGTGAAGAAGCCGATTGCGATGCCCGCCACCTGGATGAACGTGACGTAGAGTTCCATCACGCTCGTCGTCCAGTCGTCGGCGTCCGAGCCGAACCCGGTCGTCGTCAGCGTCTCGACGACGACGCGGAGCGAGTGGAAGAAGTCCTGGTCGACGCCCTCGTAGCGGGCCATCCCGAAGTTGTAGCCGATCGTCAGGAGGAGCACGAAGATCGTGAGAGACGTGCCGAACAGGACCACGAGGCGCTGGCGCTTCGAGAGTCGGTGGGCGCCCAGAACCCGGGGGAGCGTGTCGTCAGCCATCGACGATTAGTGCCTCTACAGTGGTGTTGACGGGTGTTCAACACTTCGTTTCGAGGGGACGGCGGCGGTCCGTTCGGGCGGGCGTGACGCGTCGGTTCGCCGTCCGACCCAACTACTGACCGAACCCAACAGATTAATCAGCGGTGGGGGCGACAGTCTCGATACCCATGTCGGACCACGACACGGAGGATAGAGGAAGTCGCCACACGGCGGCTGGCCGTGAAATTCTCCCGCGAGCGTAACACTCCCGACGAAACCGTGACAGAGACGAGCCTGTTCGGCGGTCATCCGTTACTGGAGGACCTCTCCGACGTCGACGACGTACAGTTTCTCGACACGACGCTCCGCGACGGCGAGCAAGCCCCGGGTGTGTCCCTCTCCCCCGAGGAGAAGGCGCGAATCGCCCGGCGGCTCGACGCCGCGGACGTCGACGTGATCGAGGCCGGGAGCGCCTGCACCGGTCCCGGCGAACGCGAGACCATCTCCCGGGTCACGGACTTGGACATCGACGCCACCGTGACGAGCTTCTGCCGCGGCCTCGAGCGGGACATCGACCTGGCGCTGGACTGCGGCGTCGACGGGATCAACCTCGTCGTCCCCGCCAGCGACCGGCACGTCGAGGGCAAGGTCGGCACGTCGCGCGAGGAGAACGTAGAGACGACCGTCGACCTGGTCGAGTACGCCAAGGAGCACGACCTGTGGGTCGAGGTCATCGGCGAGGACGGCTCGCGCGCGGACCTGGACTACCTCGAGGAGTTACTCGGGGCGGCCCTGGACGCGGGCGCCGACCGCATCTGCTTCGCGGACACGGTCGGCCACGCGACGCCCGACCGCGCGGTCGAGGCCGTCTCCCGGCTCTCGGAGCTGGGACCGGTGAGCACGCACACCCACGACGACCTCGGGCTGGCCGTGACCAACGCCCTGGCCTCCCTGGCCGCGGGCGCGGACATGGTCCACGGCACGGTCAACGGCATCGGCGAGCGGGCCGGTAACGTCGCCCTCGAGGAGGTCGCCATCGCGCTCGACCACGGCTACGGCGTCGAGACGATGGAGCTGACCGAGGTGTACGAGCTGGCCAAGCTCGTGGCCAACACGACGGGCATCCCGCTGCCGCCGAACAAGGCCGTCGTGGGCGAGAACGCCTTCACCCACGAGTCCGGCATCCACACCGACGGCACGCTCAAGGACGACGCGATGTACGAGCCCTACCCGCCCGAGAAGGTGGGTCGGGAACGGCGCCTCGCGCTGGGCAAGCACGCCGGCCGGGCCGGCGTCGCGGCCGCCCTCGACGAGCACGACATCGAGGTCAGCGAGGAGGAGCTGGACGAGGTGTTCCGCCGCGTCAAGGAGATCGGCGACCGCGGCAAGCGCGTGACCGACGCCGACCTGCTGACCATCGCCGAGGACGTCAGCGGCGACGATCGCGAGCGCCGCGTCGAACTGGCGGACCTGACGACGGTCGCCGGCGGCGGCACGCCCACCGCCAGCATCCGCCTCACTGTCGACGGCGAGGAGCGCGAAGAGGCCGAGACCGGGTCCGGACCGGTCGACGCCGCGCTCAACGCCGTCCAGGCGGCGCTGGGCGGCGTCGCCGACACCCACCTCGAGTCCTACCACGTCGACGCCATCACCGGCGGCACCGACGCCGTCGTCACCGTCGAGGTGGAGATGTCCCGCGGCGACCGCACCGTGACGGTAACCGCCAGCGACTCCGACATCACCCGGGCGTCCGTCCGGGCGATGGTCGACGCCATCGACCGCCTGGTCGCGGACGAGGGCGAGACGGTCGTGGCCGACGACTGACGGCGAGCGCGTCGCGACGCCGTACCGCGTTCCTCGCGGTCGGGGCCGCGGCGAAACGGCGACGTTCTGCCGGAAGGGCGTTCTGCCAGAAGTGACGGTCGCGAGCGTGCGGCCATCAGTCGGTGGCGCGGCTGCGCAGAGCGTTCTGGGGCTGGAATCTACGAGCGCGTCCGTGACTGCGGCCTACGCGGTGACCCCGGGAGCCGTGGACGCCTCCTCGATGGGCGTGACGAGGACGCGGCTGGCCCCGTCTATCTCGACGCGGCAGCCGGCGATCTCGAAGGTGACCGACCCGGAGCGGTCGCTCGCGTCGTCCGCCGGTGCGAAGAGGTCGTCGAGGGCGTCCGGATCGACGGCGTCGAACAGGCGCGCGTCGAGGTCCGTCGGCTCGACGTCGCACGCGTGGGCGAGCGTGTGTACCACGGCCTGGCTCAGCGATTCGCCCTCCGACAGCCGGTAAATCTGCGTGTCCTGACTCATCTCGATATGCGCCCGTACCGGTTGTATCCTCAAGCGGGTTGTGGCTACGCTGATAGCGACGCCCGCGGGCGATAGCTATATCTATAGCCACTCGGCTCGGAATCGGTCGCTTCCGGGTCGCTCGCTGCTGATCAGCGTCACTTGGGACCGGCGGGCGAACGCGGCGTCGATGCTCGCGCGGCGGCGTCGAGGCTCGTCGTCGTCACGGGCACGCCGTCGTGGTCGAAGGGCGCGGCTCCGTAGCCCATCGCCGGCCGGACGGCTGCGCGTTGATCAGCGAAAAGCTCGCGGCCCGCTCCGGCAGGCCACTCCGCCGAGCGCGGCGAGACGACGAGCATCTCCTCGGCTGCCGGCCGCAGGTCGTAGTCGACCGGTTCGAAGCGGACGTCGCGGCCGTCCCCGCGGAGCGCGTCAACGACCGGCTCGACGAGCCCGGACCGCTCCAGATCCAGCGACGCCAGCGGGAAGACGCGGAGTTCGTCCCCCGTGACGCGTGCGAGTTCTCGCGCCGCGGCGACGTGGAACGTCTCGTCGAGGCGGTCGTCGTAGAGGAACAGCAGGTTCCCCGAGAGGGAGAGCGCGAACTCGTCGTCCGCGAAGGGGGGGTCCGGCAGCCCCGCCGCGACGGAGCGGTCCGGGCTGCGCTCGTAGTCCGAGAGGAACCGCTCCGTCGCGGCGCGGAGGAAGCGACCCCGGTTCTCCACGCTCCCGTAGTAGTCGAAGTCGAACAGGTCGCGCTTCTCGCGGACCTGCTCCATGTTCCGGTCGACGGACTCGGAACACTCCGCCTCGAGTTCGTCGAGCGACCGCTCGTACATCGGATCCACCGCCGTCACGGACGCCCCGAGCGCCGACGCGACGGCGGTGAACGACGACGGGCCCCCGGGGCAGTCGAGGATCGGTCCCCGACGGAGGTCGGCCGGTTCCAGTTCGAACAGGTCCTGGTACTCCTCGAACGTCCGACCGAGGAACAGGAACTCCCGGTCGACCTCGAATTTCTCGTTCATATCTGGGCTATGGTGAACACATAAATTCGCTGACGTATAAAATAACCGTGGTGTAAGATGCGATATCACTGGACGTTCACTGACGACACCAGCTGCCGCCGGAAACCACAATTCGTATCACTCGACGGTACCACTAGATTGTATGGTCGATCGGGTCACGCTCTACCGCGCACCGACGACGGTGGCGGACGCCGACGACGTCGCCGAGTGGCTCCAGGAGCGGGTGGACGCGACGGTGTCGGTGCGGGACCGCTTCCTCTCAGAGTTCGGAGACGACGACCTCCCGGAGGCGTTCGCCGAGGCCCGCATCCTCTCGCCGTACGAGCGGGAGACGGGCAACACGATGGTGGGAATCGTGCGCTACGAGGAACGCGCCCTGGAGAACCCCGAGCGCGCCGGCGGCATCATCTACGACGGCCTGCAGGTACAGGATGCGCTCCGGCAACGGATTCCCGGCGGAGAGCGCGGACTCGACCACCTCCACGTCCCGCTGCTAGACCGGGTAGTCGGCACGTGGGGCGACCACGACGGCCGCTGGCACAAGCGCGTCAGTGTTCTGGGCCAGCCCGCCCTCGTCTCCGTCCCGGGGCTCTACGAGGCGCCGGCCAAGCCCGAGCAGTACTACAGGGAGCAGCAGAAACACGCCATGCTCTCCGGGGACGCGCCGCCGCGGGAGGTGCTGGAGGAGGAGGTCGAGGGCGAGTTCCTCGTCGCCGCCGACCCCCGGACGACGGAGGCGCTGAAGGGGTACGTCCTCGGCGCGTACCACTACCTCGCCACGGGCGAGGGCTTCTGCGAGGACGAGGACTGCCGGCTCGCGAACCCCCACCGCCAGCCGGGGCTCGTCCGCGCGCAGCTCCGCGAGCCCGAGTTCTGTCCCGAGCACGCCGAACTGTACCGGTCGACGGACGCGTGACCCACGCGGGCTGTTGTAGTTACCCACCGGTACGACCGTCCGCAGTCGGACGGTCGACCGGGAACACAGCTATCGTAGAAATTGAACGCACTGACACACTCGAGGGGCACCCCGGGTGCCCCTCGATGTGTAACTAGTTTCAATTTCTACTATACAACAGTCCGTATCACTCGATCCGCCCGCTGGCGAGCCGGAGGTAGCCGCCGGCCAGCCGCCGCTCCCGGTAGTCGACCGCGCGCTCGCGCAGCCGGTCGTGGGCCGCGTCGACGCGGCGCTGGTGGCCGGTCGCCACCTCGCCCGGGCGCTGCTTGTCCGTCGACGAGAGCCAGACGAACGCGCGGTAGGCGGCGTTCGGCGGGCGGGCCCACGCCCGATCGCTGGGCGCGAAGTGCAGGAAGGCCGCGCGTCCGCCGGGCCGAACGAGGTCGCACCACCGGTCGACGACGGCGGCGGGGTCGGCGAACATCCCCGCGACGAACGTCGCCAGCAGGCCGTCGACCGGGACGGCGATCGGCGGGCGTACGGCGTCGGCCTGGAGCAGGTCGGCGTCGCCGCGTCCGCGCGCTCGCTCCAGCATCGCCCGGGTCGCGTCGAGACCGATCACGCGACCCTCCGGTCGGACTGCCCGCCGCGCGTGCGGGAGGTTCGCGCCCGTGCCGCAGCCCATCTCGACGACGGCGTCTCCGGGCGACAGTGCGAGCGCGTTGACGGCGGCCGCCCGCCAGGACCGGACGCCGGGGAGGCGGGCGAGCGCGTCGTAGAGCCGGGCCCAGCGGGCGTAGAACCGCCGCGCGTCCGTCACGCGACGTCCCGGACCATCCCGGCCACGGTCGGCGCGTCGGGGCCGAGCAGGTAGACGATCGGTTCGACGCCGAACCCGCCAGTGTGGTAGAGCACGTCGGCGTCGGGCGCGTCCGCCAGCGCCGCTGCGACGGCCGCGTCGAGGTCGTCCGGCCCGTCCCCGTCGGGCGCGTCCGCCAGGTCGGCCTGTCCCTCGAACTCCACCGTCTCGTAGCCCGCGGCGTCCAGCTCCGCAAGCAGGTCCTCGTCGTAGGCCACGTTCAGCGTCGCCCGCGCGTCGCTGCCGGCCGCCCGCGCGGCGAGCAGGACGTTAGCCACGTGCTCGCTGACGCCGAACTCCGGCTCGGCGGGGATCGTCGCTCGCCCCTTGACGTCGACGATGCGGCCGGGGACGGCGGCCACGTCCTCGACGCCGCCGGCGTCCGAGAGGGCCTCGGCGAGGTTCGATCCGACCGCGGGGATCAGCGTCGCGAAGCCGCTCGTGTTCTCCAGCACGCGCAGCCCCCGCCGCACCGAGGCCAGCACCTGCTCGGCCTCGCGGAGGTCGCTGTCGGGGTCGTGGACCGCGTACTCGCCCTCGAGCTCGGCCAGCGCGGGCACGGCCTCCTCGTGGAGTTGCGCGAGGGGACCGCCGCGCTCCATCTCCCTGATCAGCACCTCCGACTCGACCAGCGCCTGAACGGGCCGCATCTCGCCGCTGGCCAGCCCCTCGGCGACGCGGTCGACCAGGTCACGCAGGTCGTCGTCGTTCAGGAACCGCTCGTTGCGCTCGACGTCGCCGTGGACGTACTTCGAGACCGCGCTCTGGCTGATCCCGAGCAGGTCCGCGACCTCCGACTGCGTGAGCCCCCGCTCGCGGAGCGCGTCGGCCAGCAGCGACCGGTAGGTCGGGAGGAACTCGTCGACGACGATCTCCTCGACGAAGCGCATCAGCGATCACCGCCCCCGTGAACGCGACCGATCATCTACTGGTCCCCGCCGAATTCTCTGTCTCCCTCAATCTTCGAGGCCTGCGGCCCGCTCTGGTCCTGATACTTCGAGCCGCGCTCCTCGCCGTAGGGCCGTTCGGCGGGCGTCTTGAGCTCGGTGAAGGTGAGCTGTGAGATGCGCATGCCGGGGGTGAGCGCGACGGGGGCGGTCCCGAGATTCGACAGTTCGAGGGTGATGCGGCCCTGGAATCCGGGATCGCACAGACCTGCTGTGGCATGCACTACCACGGCAAGCCTACCCAATGAAGAGCGGCCCTCGACGTGGGCGATCAGGTCCGGGGGGATCTCCACGCGCTCGCGGGTCGTCCCGAGCACGAAGTCACCGGGGTGGAGGATGAACTCGCCGTCCTCCTCGACGGTGACGAGGTCGGTGTACTCCTCGGTCTCCTTCTCGCTGTTGGGGTGGATGCAGGGGATGTTGGCGTGCTGGAACTCGAGGAAGTCCCGGCCGAGGCGGAGGTCGACGCTGGCCGGCTGGACCTGGATGTCGGGGTCGTCGAGCGGTTCGATCACGAGGTCGCCCGCCTCGAGTCGCCGCAGGATGTCCGCGTCCGAGAGGATCATACCCCCAGCACGGGCAGGGGAAACCGAAAGCGTTCCGGACTGCCCCGGTGGGCCGGGGTAGGCAGTGCCGGCGAATAGCGCAGGTGGGGGCACGCCTTTATCCGTGGAGGCCCCGCATCCGGTATGAAGCAGGCCATCGTCGCCCGAGCCGACCTGGGAATGGGCGAGGGGAAACTGGCGGCACAGGTCGCCCACGCCTCGCTCATGGCCTACGAGGACGCCGTCGACGGCGCTCGCTCCGAGTGGAAGGGGCAGGGCCAGAAGAAGGTCGTCCTCAAGGCGTCGGGCGAGGAGGAGCTGTTCCGCCTGGCCGATTCGGCCGAGCGGGAGGGCCTGCCGCACGCGGTCGTCCGGGACGCCGGCCACACCGAGCTGGACCCGGGCACCGTCTCCGCGCTGGCCGTCGGGCCCGCCGCCGACGACCGCGTCGACGCGGTCACGGGCGACCTGTCGCTGTACTGAGCCCGACAGGCGGGCTGCGCGGAACAGAAGGCCTATAAAAGGCAAACGCTAACCCAAGGTGAACGAAAGAATGCAAGGTCAGAACCAACAGCAGGCGTACGACCGCGGGATCACTATCTTCTCCCCGGACGGACGTCTCTATCAGGTCGAGTACGCCCGCGAGGCCGTCAAGCGAGGCACCGCGAGCGTCGGCGTGCGGACCGCCGACGGCGTGGTGCTCGCCGCCGACCGGCACGCGCGGTCGCCGCTGCTCGAACGCGAGAGCATCGAGAAGATTCACAAGGCCGACGACCACGTCGGCATCGCCAGCGCCGGCCACGTGGCCGACGCCCGCCAGCTGATCGACCTCGCGCGCCGCCAGGCCCAGGTCGAGCAGCTCCGGTACGGTCAGCGCATCGGCGTCGAGCCGCTGACCAAGGAGATTACGGACTACATCCAGCAGTACACCCAGACGGGCGGCGCGCGCCCGTTCGGCGTCGCGCTGCTGGTCGGCGGCATCGAGGACGGCGAGCCCCGCCTCTTCGAGACCGACCCCTCCGGCACGCCCTACGAGTGGCAGGCCGTCGCCATCGGCGGCGACCGCGACGAGATCCAGTCGTTCCTCGAGGAGAACTACGAGGAGGAGATGGATCTGGAGAGCGGCATCGACCTCGCGCTCCGGTCGCTGGACTCCGTCAGCGACGAAGGCCTCGACGCGTCGGGCGTCGACATCGCCACGGTCGACGTCGAGACCGAGCAGTTCCGCTCGCTCGACGAGAGCGACGTCGCCGACCGCGTCGACGAGTTCGAGGACACCGGAGGTGAGGACGATGAGTGAATTCACCGAGGACCCCTACGAGCCGGAACTCGGCTCGTTCGAGGACGTCCAGGAAGGGCCGACCGACGCCGACGACGAGACGGTCGTCAAGACCGGTACCACGACCGTCGGCATCAGCACCGAGGACGGCGTCGTCATCGCGACGGACCGACGCGCCTCGCTGGGCGGCCGCTTCGTCTCCAACAAGAACGTCCAGAAGGTCGAGCAGATCCACGAGACCGCTGCGCTGACGCTCGTGGGGAGCGTCGGCGGCGCCCAGTCGTTCATCCGGACGCTGCGCTCCGAATCGGACCTCTACGAGGTCCGCCGCGGCGAGCCGATGTCCATCGAGGCGCTGGCGACGCTTGCGGGCAACTTCGCCCGCGGCGGCCCGTTCTTCGCCATCAACCCCATCCTCGGCGGCGTCGACGAGGAGGGGAGCCACGTGTTCAGTATCGACCCCGCCGGCGGCGTCCTCGAGGACGACTACACCGTCACCGGCTCCGGGACGATGGTCGCCACGGGTACCATCGAGGGCCAGTACGACCCCGAGATGAGCGTCGAGGACGCGCGAGAACTCGCCGTCAGCGCCGTCGAGGCCGCCGCCGAGCGCGACACCGGCTCCGGCAACGGCGTCGTCATCGCCGAGGTCACCGCCGACGGCGTCACCATCGACCGGTTCGACGACTACGAGTCCGCGGCCTGACGCGGTCGCTTCGTTTCGTTCTCTCTTTTCGCTCGATCCGGTAGCCGCTGCTCCGCCGTCGCTCCGCGGTCGGACTGCCGTCGCTCCGCCGTCGCTCCGCGGAACGCCAACGCTTTGACCGGCCCGGCCGACCCTCCGTCCGGATGCGCGAGGCCCACCCCATCGAGCGGGCGGTCGGGATCGACCACTACGTCAGCGACGCTGAGGGAATCGGCGGCCGCCTCCGCGACCGGCCCGCGGACTTCCGCGTGACCGAACTGGAGGCGTTCGACGCCGAACCGGTCGACGCCGACGTCGGTGCCTACCCGCACCTCGTCTGTCGAGTCACGCTGTGCAACTGGGACACCAACGACTTCGCGTCGACGCTGTCGGATCGGCTGGGCATCTCGCGCGAGCGCGTCTCCTGGGCCGGGACCAAGGACAAGCGCGCGGTGACGACCCAGCTGTTCTCCGTGAAAGACGTCGATCCGGACGACCTGCCGGAGATCGACGGCGCCGACATCGAGGTGATCGGCCGCGCCGGCCGCCCGGTCCTGTTCGGCGACCTCGCCGGCAACGGCTTCGAGATAACGGTGCGGGAGACGGACCGTCCCGACGCCGTGGCGGCCGTCACCGACGACCTGCGGGCGTTCGCTGGTGGCGACGTGGACGACTTCGCGGACGGGGAGGGTTCGACAGAGGCGACCGTCGGCGTCCCCAACTACTTCGGCCAGCAGCGTTTCGGCAGCCGCCGGCCGGTCACCCACGAGGTCGGACTGGCGATCCTCCGCGAGGACTGGGAGGGTGCGGTGATGGCCTACGTCGGGAACCCCCACGAACGAGAGCCCGAGCGGACGCGGGAGGCGCGGGCGTACATAGACGAGACCCGAGACTGGCAGGGCGCGCTCGACCGGCTGCCGCGCTCGCTTGGCTACGAGCGGTCGATCTGCCATCGACTGGTGGACAACGGCGGCGACGACGCCGAAGACTTCCGGGCGGCGCTCGAGGAGCTCCCGTCGAACCTCCAGACGCTGTTCGTCAACGCCGCGCAATCGTACCTCTTCAACCGGATCCTCTCGGAGCGCCTGGAGCGAGACCTCCCCTTCGACCGGCCCGTCGAGGGCGACGTGGTCTGTTTCTCCGATCGAGACGCTCCCGAGGGCCTTCCGCTGCCCGATCCGGACCGCACCCAGCGCGTGAGCGAGGATCGCCTGCGGACCGTCGAGCGCCACTGCGAACGTGGGCGTGCGTTCGTCACGGTCCCGCTGGTCGGGACGGAGACCGAACTCGCCGACGGCGAGCCCGGCGAGATCGAACGCGACGTACTGGACGAGGCCGGGGTCGAGCCCGCTGACTTCGACCTGCCCGGCGAGTGGCACTCCGAGGGGACGCGCCGGGCGATTCTCGTGCGGACCGACCTCGGCGTTGAGCGCGACGGCGACGCCGTCACCTTCGAGTTCTCGCTGCCGAAGGGGAGTTACGCGACCGTCCTCCTGCGGGAGTACCTCAAGCGCGACCCCGAGGCGCTGTAGGTCACCCGAGCGCGGCCCAGGCGCGGCGAGCGCTCCCGTCGAGGACGTGTCGATACGGACCTATTCGCCTCCGTCGTCTGCCGCCAGCACGCGCCGGACCCCGAGTTCGGCGAGCGGGACGGCGACGGACGCGCCGAGCAGTATCGGACCGGCGAGGACGGCGTAGAAGAGAATCGCCGCCGCCTCGCCGTTGATCCCCTGGAAGTACATCGCCGTGAGCGCCAGCGTCCCGAACAGGCAACCCCAGCCCGAACGCAGGCGATAGCGCAGGGCGGCGTACGTCGCCACTGCGCCCTCGGTCCAGAGAACCGCGCCGGTGAGGCCGACGAGCAGGAGCGTCCCGAGCGGGTTCTCGGCGGGCGACACCACGAACGCGTCGGCGACGTATCGCGGCGCGGCCCAGGTGCCGAGACCGACCACCGCGTACAGGGTTCCGCCGCCGACGGCGAACCGCTCCGGATCCGAGTCGTCGGCGCGGAGGACCACCGCGAGCGAGAGGCCCGTGACGACGGCCGCGACGGCGAGGCCCGCTGCGACCATCGCTTCGCCGGTCCCGAGGACCGGATTGGACGTCCCTTGCACGCCCCATTTATTCGATCATGCACATGCGAATTTTGCTCCCCGACTGGGCGTCACGAGTCGCCGGCGACCACGGCGAGTCCGCGCCTGACGCCGACCTCCGCGAGCGCGACGGCGAGCAGGCCGGCGATCAGTACCGGGCCGAAGAAGAGGGCGTACAGGACGAGCGGCTCCGACTCGCCGCGGACGCGCAGGAAGGCGTACAGCACCAGCGTCGTCAGTCCGAAGAGGGCGACCAGCGGCGACAGCAGGGCGTAGCGCGCGTGGAGGTACACCGGCACGGCGGCCTGCAGGCCGAGGACGACCGCGGCGAGGGCCAGGAATCCAACCAGCGTCAGCGGGTCCGCGACCATCGACTCGACGAAGGCGTCGGCGACGAACCGCACGCCGGCCCAGGCGGTCAGACAGAGGAGGGCGTAGGCGGCACCCCCCGCCAGCGCCAGGCGACGCGAGTCGCGCTCGCGGAGGGCGCTGTGCAGCGGGAGGATCGCGACGACGGTCCCAGCGGCCGCGGCGACGAGGAGGGTCGCGAGGTCGCTCCCGAGGACGGGGTCGGGCGTTCCCTGCATGAGAGCGGCTTCTGTTGCCCTCATACTCAGTCTTCTGTCGGGAAGCACGCGGCGAAGCGACACGTAAGAGCGGCAGCGACCGCGCGACTTTTGGGCTTCCTCACGAACCACCGGACATGGACTGTCGGCAGTGCGCGTCGCCGCTGGACCGACCGGGCGACTACTGCCTGGTCTGTCGGTCGCGCAACGCCGACACGGCGGTGCTGGAACTCGACCGCGAGCGGGCGACCGTGACCGCCATCGCCGACGGCGACGTGGTCGGTGCTCGCACCATCACGACCACGCCGGAGGAGGGCGGCGAGGACGGCGTGATCGAACTGCGGAACTTCGCGGGCCTGATCGCCGACGACGTCCGTCGGAAGCGTCCGGAGGAGGTGTACGTCACGGGCGACCGAGCGGTGGTCGACGCCGTCCGCGGGCAGTTGCACTACCCCTTCTACCGCGTCGAGGGCGAGGACCCCGTCGAGCGGGTCATCGAACGCCGCGGCGAACCTGCGCTGGAGGTGGTCGAGGCCGCGCCGGAGGAGAAACTCGGGGGCTCGCATTCGACGCTGGTGGGGGGTCGCGAGGGCCAGCGCGCGATCAGGACCGCGGCGGCCCACCCCCACGTCAAGAAGGTCATCCCCGGCCCCATCGACGCCGGCGGGTCGGGCTCTCGGACGGGCGTCCGGGCGAAGGCCACACGCGCCGACGAGCACGGCAACGTCCGCCTGCTGATCCGGGACGGCTCCAGCGTCCAGGAGAACCGCATCGTCACGACGGCCGGCGACCGGGAGCTGGGCGAGCACGTCCGCGCGGACCTCAACGACGCGCTGGCGGAGGCCGACCTGCGCGACTGAGCGGACCGACCCCAACTCGTAGCCTTTTTACCCCGCAACGCCGGATGGTACGGTACTATGGCCGAACAGAAGGGACGCACCGGCAGCGCCGGCCGCTTCGGCGCCCGCTACGGGCGCGTCGCTCGCCGCCGCGTCGCCGAGATCGAGGACGACATGCGCGACGAGCACGACTGCCCCAACTGCGGCGAGGAGCGCGTCGAGCGCCAGGGCACCGGTATCTGGGAGTGTGGCTACTGCGGCTACAAGTACACCGGCGGCACGTACCGCCCGCAGACCCCCGGCGGAAAGACCGTCACCCGATCGATCCGCGCCGCCCTCGCCGAGGACGACGACGAATGAGCTACAAGTGTTCACGCTGCAAGCGCGACGTGACGCTCGACGAGTACGGCGGCGTCCGCTGCCCCTACTGCGGACACCGGGTGCTCCTCAAGGAGCGCTCGCGGGACGTCAAGGAAGTCGGCGTACAGTAGCGTGAACCACGAGGCGGTTCTCTCCTTCGCGTACGACGACGCCCAGCGGGCGCGCCGGGTCGCCGCCAGCGTCCGACCTGAGGTGGGCGCGATTGCCGGCGACCGCACCCGGGCCACGCTGGAGCGCGACGGCGACGCCGTCACCGTCACGGTCGAGGCCGAGGACCTGACGGCGCTTCGCGCCGGCCTGAACACCTGGCAGCGGCTCGTCGCCGTCGCCGAGCGGGCCGGCGACGCCGCGCCGGTCTGACCGGGGTAGCGCGCTGGAGTCTCACCGTCTACTGACCCTCCGCTCGCCGTGCTCGCGGAGACACCAGCAGACACAACTATCAGTGCGCCGTGGTCCGGTCCATGGACCTTCCACAGGTCGGTCTCGGGACGATGGGCATCGAAGAGCCCGAGACGATCACGACCGCGCTGGAGATGGGGTATCGCCACCTCGACACCGCGCAGATATACGGCAACGAGGCCGTCGTCGGAGAGGGACTCGCAGCGAGCGACGTGGACCGCGAGGACGTCACCGTCGCGACGAAGCTCTGGATCGACAGTCTCGCCGCCGAGGACGTCCGCGAGGGCACCGAAGCGAGCCTCGACCGCCTCGGCCTCGACTACGTCGACCTCCTGTACGTCCACCGCCCGCGCGGCGACTACGAGCCGGGCGAGACGCTGCCGGCGCTGGACGCGGTCCGCGAGGACGGGCTCGCCCGCGAGATCGGCGTCTCGAACTTCACGCCCGATCAGCTCGCGACGGCACGCGAGCACCTCGACGAGCCCATCGCGGCCAACCAGGTAGAGTTCCACCCCTACTATCGGGAGCCCGGCGCCCTCGACGAGGCACGCGAGCACGGCTACCCCCTCGTGGCCTACTCCCCACTGATCGGCGGCGACGTCTTCGACGACACCGCGCTGGGAGAGATCGCGGAGAAGCACGGCGTCTCGCCGGCGGCGGTCAGCGTCGCGTGGCTCTGCGGGATCGACGGCGTCGTCACCATCCCGAAGGCCAGCTCCGAGGAGCACCTCCGGGCGAACCTCGCGGCGGCCGCCCTCGACTTGGACGACGAGGACGTCGCCCGAATCGAGGGCATCGACCGCGAGAAGGAGCTGTACCCGGAATAGCCGGCGCGAGCGCGCGATTTCGAGCGTGCTTCCGAACCGAAGCCAGAAGCGTGGGTTTTTCAGTCAGGCCCTCAAGGTTGGCACTATGCAGGGTAATCTGCCGCCCGAAGCACAGGAGAAGCTGGAGGAACTGCAGGACCTTCAGGAGACGGCACAGCAGGTCGCGACGCAGAAGCAGCAGGCCGAGACGCAGCTCCAGGAGTCCGAGACGGCGCTGGAGGAGCTCGACGACATCGACGAGGACGCCACCATGTACCGCGAGGTCGGCGAACTCCTCGTGAAGACCGAGTACGGCGAGGCCAAGGAGGACCTCGAGGAGAAGGTCGACAGCCTGGAAGTCCGCGTCGAGACCCTCGAAAAGCAGGAGGAGCGAGTCCGCGAGCAGTTCGAGGACCTGCAGGGCGAACTCCAGCAGATGCTCGGCGGCGGCGGTCCGGGCGGCGCTCCCGGTCCGGGCGCCGGCGGCGCGTAAATGCCGACCGACGGATCGACCGCGGGCGAGCCGTCGCCCGACGAAGCGGTCGCGGCGGCCGCCGACGCGGCCGAGGACGTCGTTTTCTCGCGGCTCGACCGGGGTGACGTCGACGATCTCGACGTGACGGTCAGCTTCGAGGACGGCGTGCTCGACGTCGACGTCTACGTGAACGCGCCGGACAGCCGCCAGGACGAGGACCGCGTGGCCGACGACGCGGCGATGGCGGCCCGCGCCGCCGTCGACGAACTGTTCGAATAGGTCGCGTTCTCGTCCCGACGCCGCCGCTCTCGGCGGCGCTCGATGTGCTCGATAGCGGCCAGCTTCCGCGTCGTCAGGCGAGGCCGGTCCGGAACGCGATCCACGCCAGCACGGAGATGAACAGGATGGGCGGGAGGATCATGAACGCCCACAGCGGGTCGAGCCCCCACCCCAGGAGCAACACGAGGTCGAACAGCCCGAGCGCGATGAACGGGGCAACGTACAGCGCCGCACGCCTGCGGTTCAGGTGGTTGTCGCCCTCCCGGAGGTCCCCGACGTCGATCCGTCCCTCGCGCTCGCTCATGGCTCACGATCGGTGCGCCAGCGCCAAAAGCGTCGCGTTCTGTACGACCCGGGAGAACCAGCCGGGAACAGCGGCGTCCCGGTGGAGGGGAACGGCGTCAGCGGCGTGAGGGGGTGGGAGCTACGCGGCGGAGGGGAACGGCGTCAGGGGGCGCGTGGACGGACTACCGGTCAGGCCGGCGTGGCGTTCCTGGCGGGGGCGTCGGTAGCGTTCCCGGCAGGGGCGTCGCCGGCGTCGGTGGCGTTGCCGTCACCCTCGTCGTCGGGCGTGACCGCACTGATCTGCTCGCCGAGCGAGCCGGTCAGGTCGCCGGCGAGCTTCTGGTTGATCAGGTCGTGGACCTCGCCCACGAAGTCAGGCACCTGATCGGGGAGGTCGGACGGCGGGCCGCGGCGGTCGGCGTCGTCGGGGCGCGCGTTCGCGTGGTCGGGGCGCGCGTTCACGTCGTCGGACTCGTTCGCTTCGGCCGCTGCGGCCGCGTCGTCGGCGGCCGTGGCGTTCGCGTGATCGTCGGCCTGTGCGGGAGCTGCGCCGGGGAGCGCCGCCGCCGTGCCCGTGAGGACGAGCACGGCGAGGACGGCGCCCGCGATGGTTTTGAGCGTCATGCTGCACCCAATGCTACTGGACCGGACCACCTTGAAGGGGGAAAACCGAAAATCCGGATTCTCTCGAGTTAAGCCGAATTGGGCGATCTCGGGGCCGATTTAATCCGGTTTAATCGGGCTAAGCGCGGTCGCCGACGTCGTCCAGCGGGCGCTGGCGGGTGTCGGCAGATCCGGTCGCCGGCGCGCGCCGGCCGCCGACGAGGTAGCCGTCGGCGGGACCGTCGTCCCACGGCGGCGCGTCCTGAAGCCACACCGGCGCGTCGGGGCGGGAGCACTCCCGCGCCCACTCGCGAGCGAGCGCCTTCGTCGGGAAGGCCCGCCAGGGCCCCTCGCGATTGACCCACTCACCGACCGCCCGCGAGCGCTTGCGCGCAGACGGCTTGACGGCGACGACGTACTCGTCTGTCACGCGGCGGGCTTGGGGCTCGAAGACCGTAGCTGTTGGCCGCGCACGGTGAAAGTGATTCTCTGAATTCGAACGGCCAGCCGGGTCTCTCCGGCTGTTCGCACTCGTAGTCTCGCCAGCCCAACCGGACGCGGCCGTTCCGGGCGACGGGTGGGCTTTTCATACCCGGGTGCCTAATCGTTGGATATGGAACACGAGGCCACGGTGGAAGGCGTCGGGATCGGCGTCGGCGAGGAGGGATCCGGCGCGCCGGTCGTCCTGCTGCGGGCCCGCGACGAGGTGATCCCCATCTTCGTCAGCTCGGACCAGGCCCAGTCGATGCAGCTGGCCATCGAGGGGGAGCCCTTCGAGCGGCCGCTGACCCACGACCTGATGGTGGAGATGATCGCCGAGTTCGGCGCGGCCGTCGACCGCGTCCGCATCGACGACCTCGCGGACGGCACCTTCTACGCGAAGATCGACACCGAGCAGTACCTGGGAGACCGCCGCAAGGAGATGGTGTTCGACGCTCGCCCCTCCGACGGCATCGCCATCTCGCTGCGAGTGGACTGCCCGCTGATCGTCTCCGACGAGGTGGTCGACGAGGCCGGCCAGCCGCCGGAGGCCTTCGAGGAGGCCGCCGAGGAAGGGAACGACGACGAGAACGACTTCAAGCTATAGGACGCCTGGCGGTCGCCTCGTCTTCTGCGTTTCTGACCGATCGCTCGACGGGCCGCCTTCCGTACCCGCAAGGCCCTGTGGTGTGAGAACGTTCAGCGTGGTCGACGCCCGCGAGTACCACGAGCGGACGAAGCTCTCGGGATCTACGAGGCCAGGGCGGTCGCCGCTGCTACTGGCGGCTACGCCGGTGTCGGTCTCGTCACTGTCGATCTCGACAGCGGGGTCGGCCGCGGAACCGTCACAGATCCCCTTCGGTGAGCCGCTCGGCGTCCGCCCTGGCGGACTCGAAAGTCTCCTCTCCCCACCGGCGCAAGTCGTCGTTCGTCGACTGGAGGAGCGCCCGCGGGATCCCGTCGTCGTCCATCCCGCCGATCTCGACGCCGTCCTCGTCCGGGAGTCCGAGGTAGTACGGGAGGGGATCCGGCGAGACGAAGACGTCGAGGCGACCGGTCGCGAGCTGCTCCCGCAACAGCTCCTCGAAGGGGTCCGAGCGGACGGTCTCGCTGACTGCCGGGGAGACGACGATACTGGCGGTGAGCTCTCCGGCCGTGATTCGGTCGTGGACGAGTTCCGTTCCGTCGCGTTCGATGGCGGGGAGGAAGCCGCGGAACCGCTCCGCGGTCCGGACGGTCTCGGTCTGTGTCTGTGCAGGGGCGTACGGATCCGCCTCGGTCGCCACCGTCAGGGTACCGCCTTCCAGCCACGCCAGGTCCACGTCCAGCGCCGACGGCGGTAGCCACCGAAGCAGTGGCGTGTACGTCTCGACGCGCTCGACGCGTTCGACGAACTGGCCGAAGACGTCGACCATCAGTTCGCCGGCCGGGGTGATGCGATACCCGTCCGTCGTCGATTCGACCCAGCCGCGTTCGAGGAATCCCTCGAGCGTTCGACGCACGGTCGACCGAGAGGCGTCGACCTCCGAGCGCACGTCCCGACGGGTCACGGTTCCCTGCTCGACGAGCACACGGAGCGTCTCTATCCGGTGCTCCGAAGCCGCGAGAAAATCGATGACTTGCGGCGGTGACCCATCGCCGTCGCCGCTCCCGTTCATTCGACTTCCGCACCGGTATCGGAGCAGTCACGACCCGAGTCGACCCGGGACCCACTCGAACCAGATTGACGACTGTTCATGAGTACCGTTTGGCCAATACTATTATATACGACTTTCCACTGTGTGCGTCAGTGCACACGCAGTGACCTAATGGGCGGTTGGTGGCTTACCCACAGGTAAGATGGGTGCGCGAGACGATTTCTTCGACGCGATAGCCGTCCGAGAGCGCCGGCGACTGTTGACTGCACTCCTCGAACGCGAGGACCCAGTCCCGATCGAGGAACTGGTTCAATCGTGCGAAGCGGAGGAACAGTCCGTCCGTCTCCTCCACACTCACGTTCCGAAACTGGAGGAGAACGGGTACGTCGAGTGGAAGCAAGAGGCGCAATCGCTCGAGAAAGGGCCGGCGTTCGACGAAATTCGGCCGGCCCTCCGGATGCTACGGGAGCACGAAGAAGCGTTGCCGAACGGATGGCCGTGATCGGACCTGGACCCCCGGCGGTCCTCTCGATTCAGGTCACGCCGACGAAACTGGGAGTCCGTTAGACGATCCTCGCGGCTCACGGATCGCTTCGCTCACTCCCGCTCGCTCAAGCCGAGGTCGCTCACTCCGTTCGCGATCTCGTGTCAGTCGTCGGCGGGCGACGCGTCGCGGGAGGTCACGTCGACGGGGTCGGCGTCGACGCCGAGTTCGTCGATGGCCTCCTGGGCGGCGCGCTTGCCGGAGACGAGCATAGCGCCGAAGGTCGGGCCCATGCGCGGGAGGCCGTAGGTGGTCGCGGTGGCCATGCCGGTGACGACGAGGCCGTCGTGGGCGAGGCCGGTGTGCTCGACGACGGCGTCCTCGCTCTCGCCGACCCACATGGAGTCGTGGCCGGGCGAGTCGTGGCCGGGGGCGCCGTAGGAGTCGTCGCCGGTCTGGTCCATGCCGCTGGCCTCGTCCTCGAGGCCGGGCGCGTTCAGGACGCCGCGCTCGTCGAGCTTCTTGACCGCCATCGCGTCGTGGCCGGTCGCGTCGATGACGAGGTCGGCCTCGACGGCGATGGGGTCGACGCAGGTGATTTCGCGGGGCAGCGCGTGGACCGGCGTCCAGTTCATGACGATGCCGCCGACCTTGTGATCCTCGCGGATGACGATGTCGGTGAACTCCGTCATGTTCTGCATCTTGGCGCCGGCGTCGCAGGCGGCCTTGATGAGGCCGGAACAGGCCTCCGGGCCGTTGGCGACGTAGAGGCCCTCGCTGTCCTTGGACTGCTTGTAGTCGACGTCGAGCTCGTCGAGGACCTGCTGGGCCGGGTCGCGCACGGTGACCTTGTTCATCAGGAAGCCGCCCAGCCAGAAGCCCCCGCCGAGGTAGTTGTTCTTCTCGACGACCATCGTCTGGACGCCGCGCTCGGACAGTTCCTTTGCGGCCATCAGACCGGAGGGGCCGCCGCCGACGATGATGACGTCCGAGTCGGAGAAGTCCATGAACTCCTCGGTCCACTCCTGGCCGATTGCCCGCGTGACTTCCGCCTCACCGACGTCGCTGAACTGATCGAAGCCGTCCTGGCTCATATTAGCTGGTAATAGCACCAGGTGGTAAACCACTTTCGTTATACTCTGCCTGTCGAATCCGGTTGTTCGAGGGCCGAATCCCGGACGTTCGGCCGCTCTGGGCCTCACGGGCACGGCGCGGTGGACTTTTGACCGGGCTGGCCGAAGACGCCGCCATGTCGCTGCGGCTCCCGAGCGAGATCGTTGTCGAGCGGTTCCTGCCGACGGCGCGGGCCGTGCTGGCGCGAGCCCTGGCCGAGCGGGGTCTCACCCAGCGGGAGATCGCCGCCCACCTCGGCGTGACCCAGGCCGCGGTGAGCACGTACGTCAGCGGCGACCCCGACCTGGAGGAGCGGTTCAGCGGGGACGAGCGCCTGCGGCGGACCGTCGAGCGGATCGCCGACGGGTTCGCGTCCGGGTCGACGGGCGGCTACGAGGCGCTCGCGGAGCTGCTAGAGCTGATCCGGGCCTTCGAGGACCGCGGCCCGATCTGCGCGGTCCACGAGGAGGAGATGCCCGCGCTGGAAGGGCTGGGCTGTGACCTCTGCGTCCGCGGCGCGGACGGCGCCGTGCTGGCCGAGCGCGAGGCGCTGGACGCGGTCCGGCGGGCCTCCCGTCGGCTGGCGGACGCTCCCGCGACGATCGATCACGTCCCCAACGTCGGGACGAACGTGGGCACGGCGGTCCCGGACGCCGAGGACGCGACGGACGTGGCGGCCGTGCCCGGACGCCTCCAGGCGGTGAACTCGCGCGTGCTGGTCCCCGCGGACCCGGAGTTCGGCGCGTCCCAGCGCGTGGCCACGACGATTCTCGCCGCGATGGCCGTCGACCCCGACGTCAGGGGAGCGCTGAACCTCGCCACGTCGGACGCGCTGCTCGACGCGGCCCGGGACCGGGGGATCGACCCGCTGGCGTTTGACGCCGGCTACGAGGACCGCGACGAGCGCCTCCGAGAACGCTTCCGCGAGCGCGGCCGTCCCGCGCGGGTCTGCTACCACGAGGGCGCATTCGGCATCGAGCCCGTGACCTACGTCCTCGGCGAGACGGCGACGGAGGCGGCGGAACTGGCGGTCGAACTGGTCGAGGGAGCTTCGGCGTGACCTGCGGGCGTCGAGTCGGGCCCCCGGATCACTGGGCCCGGCCGACGTCGACGTCCTCGCCCGGTTCGTCTTGGCGACCCCGGTAGGTGTCGATTCCCAGCACGTCGTTGAGCGGACACCGCTGCGTGAACCCCGTGACGAGCAGGACGAGGCCGACCAGCAGGGCGCCAACGATCAGGGCTGCGCCCAGCAGTCCCGTCACTGTGACGACGCCAGCGAGGACGGCTACGGCGACGAGCAGGAGTATCGGTCCCACCACGAGCCGAGCGATGCGGTCGTATCCACCGACGTTCTTCTCCATGGCACGTCGACCTTCGTCCCCTCGACACATAGAAGCGTCGTATGTTGGCACGTACCAATCGACAAAGCGGAGACGAGGTCGCTCGCAGTAGATCGCTCCCGTTCCCCCCGAAGCCGACGGTCCATACGGGGCGCCAACGTCTTGGCACTGGCCCACAGATGTTTCTTCAATGACAGACGTACCGACGGCGAGCGACCAGTCGGTCGGCGAGCCCAGCGAGCAGTGGCGGGAGTACCAGGGCGCGCCGACCGGGACCGATCTGGAGTGCGAGGGCTGGCGCCAGGAGGCCGCCCTCCGCCTGCTCAACAACAACCTCGATCCGGAGGTCGCCGAGAAGCCGGAAGAGCTGATCGTCTACGGCGGGACGGGCAGGGCTGCCCGCTCCTGGGACGCCTACGACGCCATCCTCGGCGAGCTGCGGGACCTCGGGAACGAGGAGACGCTGCTCGTCCAGAGCGGCAAGCCCGTCGGCCGCTTCCGGACACACGAGCGGGCACCCAGGGTCCTGATCGCCAACTCCAATCTGGTCGGGAAGTGGGACGACTGGGACCACTTCCACGAACTGGAGGCGAAGGGGCTGATCATGTACGGCCAGATGACGGCCGGGTCGTGGGCGTACATCGGCACGCAGGGGATCATCCAGGGCACCTACGAGACGCTGGCCGAGCTGGCCCGGCAGGAGTACGAGGGGACCCTCGAGGGCCGGATCGTCGCCACGGGCGGGCTCGGCGGCATGGGCGGCGCACAGCCGCTGGCGGTGACGATGAACGAGGGCGTCTGCATCGCCGCCGACGTCGACGAGGCGCGCATCGACCGGCGCATCGAGACGGGATACTGCCAAGAGAAGGCCGACGACGTCGGCGAGGCCATCGAGCGGGCGCGGGAGGCTGCGGAGGCCGGAGAACCGTACAGCGTCGGCGTCCATGTCAACGCCGCCGACATGCTGGAGGCGATGCTGGAGCGCGGGTTCGTCCCCGACGTCCTCACCGACCAGACGAGCGCCCACGACGAACTGGAGGGGTACTACCCGAGCGGGTACGCCGTCGACGAGGCCGACGAACTCCGCGAGGAGGACCCCGAGCGGTACGTGCAGGAGAGCCTGGACACGATGGAGCGCCACGTCGACGCCATCCTCGAACTGCAAGAGCTCGGCGCGGTGGCCTTCGAGTACGGCAACAACATCCGCGGACAGGTGAAGGAGCACAGGGGGGTGGACGAGGCCTTCGACTTCCCGGGCTTCGTGCCAGCGTACATTCGCCCCCAGTTCTGCCGCGGGAAGGGTCCGTTCCGCTGGCTGGCGCTCTCCGGCGACCCCGATGACATCCACCGGACCGACGAGGCCGTCACGGAGCTGTTTCCCGAGAAGGAGGCGCTGCACCGCTGGATCGACCTCGCACAGGAGCGCGTCCAGTTCCAGGGGCTGCCGTCGCGGGTGTGCTGGCTGGGATATCGATCGGCCGACGACCCCGACGGACTCACCGAGCGCGCCCGCTTCGCCCTGGCGATCAACGACCTCGTCGCGGAGGGGGAGATCGCGGCACCGATCGTCGTCACGCGCGATCACCTCGACGCGGGCAGCGTCGCCTCGCCGAACCGCGAGACCGAGGCCATGAAGGACGGCTCCGACGCGATCGCGGACTGGCCGATCCTGAACGCCCTGCTCAACTGCGCGGCGGGCGCGGACGTCGTCAGCGTCCACGACGGCGGCGGCGTCGGCATCGGCAACGCACTGCACGCCAACAACCACGTCGTCCTCGACGGGTCGGACCTCGCCGCGGAGACGGCCCGCCGCGTGTTCACGACCGATCCCGGAACGGGCGTGATCCGCCACGCCGACGCCGGCTACGAGGAAGCCATCGATGAGGCGCGCGAGTCTGGCGTCGACGTTCCCATGGACGAACGATGACGGGACTCACCGACGCCCCCGACTGGAGCGGCACGTCGGACGACCCGAACGACGAGCAGTTCGGCGACGTCGTGGAACCCGCCACGCTGGACGAGGCGGGCGACTACGACGCCGCCCTCGTCGGCGAGCCCTACGACGGCGCGGTGATCGGTCGCCAGGGGGCGAGGGAGGGACCCGCCGCCGTCCGCGAGGAACTGGCGGGCGTCACGACCCACCACCTCGCCGCCGGGCCCGTCGGCCCGCTAGCGGACCTGGGCGACGTCTCCATCATCGACGAGGACCCGGCGACGGTGCAGGACGCCGTCGCCGACCTGGCCGACAGCGTCTACGATACGGGGGCCGTCCCCGTCTTCCTCGGCGGGGACAACTCGCTGACCTACGCCAACGCCGCCCCGCTGCTGGAACGGGGGTCGGTGGGCGCGATCAGCTTCGACGCCCACCTCGACTGCCGAGAGCTGCGGGACGGCCCCACCAGCGGCACGCCCTACCGGCAACTGCACGAGGACGGCCTCGACGCCTTCGCCGTGGTCGGGGCCCGCAACTTCGAGACGAGTACGCCCTACGTCGAGTACGTCCGGGAGCGCGGGGGGCTGATCGTCCCGTCCGGGGACGTGGCCGACGATCCGATCGAGGCCGCCGAGGCGGCGCTGCGGGCGATGGCCGGCGTCGACGCGATCTACGTCAGCGTCGACCTGGACGTCCTCGATGCGACGGCGGCGCCGGGCGTGAGCGCGCCGACCCCGGGCGGCGTGCCGACGCGGGACCTCTTCGCGATGGTCCGCCACGCCACCGCCGACGACCGCGTGGCCGGCTTCGAGGTGGTCGAGTGCGCCCCGCCGCTGGAGGACGGGGACCTGACCGCGGCCGCGGGCGCTCGCGTCGTCGCCCACGCGCTGGCGGGGCTGGAGGTGGCGCGGTGAGCGAACTGACCGCGGTCGTCCACGACGCGAACGAGGTGGCCGTTGTCCGGGACGGGGAACTGGAGACAGTCGCGGACGGCGCCCTCGCGGTCGAGGACGGAGCGGTGGCAGCGGTCGGTCCGACCGGCGAAGTCACCGCCGAGTACCCGCCGGAGAACGCCGTCCACGCGGTGGACGCCGGCGGCCGGGCCGTGCTGCCCGGCTTCGTCGACGGCCACACCCACGCCCTGTTCGCCGGCGACCGCGCCGACGAGTTCGCCGCGAAACTGCGGGGCAAGAGCTACGGGGAGATCATGGCCGAGGGCGGCGGGATCCTCCGGACCGTCCGGGCGACCCGCGAGGCCCCCGCCGAGCGGCTGCTGGCGAACCTGCTCGACCGCCTCGATTCGATGCTCGAGCGCGGGACCACGACGGTCGAGGTGAAGTCCGGCTACGGGCTGGACCGGGAGACCGAACTCCGGATGCTGGACGTCGTCGACCGCGCCAACCAGCGCCACCCCGTCGACGTCGTCCCGACGTTCATGGGCGCCCACGCCGTCCCGGACGACGTCGACGCGGACGACTACGTCGAGCGCGTGGTCGACGACCAGTTGCCCGCCGTCGCGGACCAGGGGATCGCCGAGTTCTGCGACGTCTTCTGCGAGGAGGGAGCCTTCTCCGTCGACCAGTCCCGGCGCGTGCTGGAGGCGGGCGCCGAGCGGGGACTGACGCCGAAGGTCCACGCCGAGGAGCTCTCCCGCATCGGGGGCGCGCAACTCGCGGCGGACCTCGGCGCGGCCAGCGCCGACCACCTGCTGCACGCCACCGACGACGATATCGAGGCCCTGCGCGACGCCGGCGTCACGCCCGTCCTCCTGCCGGCCACCGCCTTCGGCCTCGGCGAGGACTACGCGGACGCCCGGGCGTTCGTCGACGCCGGCGTCGCGCCCGCCGTCGCGACGGACTTCAACCCGAACTGCTACGCCGAGAGCGTCCCCCTCAACGTCGCGCTGGCCTGCGTCGAGATGGGGCTGACGCCCGCCGAGGCCGTCGTCGCCGCGACGGCGACCGGCGCGGAGTCAGTCGACCGCGAGGGACTGGGGACGCTGCGGGAGGGCTCCCCGGCCGACCTCGTTGTCCTCGACGCGCCGACGCACGTCCACGTGCCCTACAGCTACGGCGTGGACCGCGTCGAGACAGTTCTCAGGCGCGGCCGCCCGGTCGTCCGCGGAGGTGATCGGTGTGCCTGACCCGGTCACCCTCGACGGCGAGTCCCTGACGCCCGAGGCGGTGGCGGCCGTCGCCCGCGAGGACGCCGAGGTAGCCGTCGCGGAGGCGGCCCGCGAGGCCGTCCGCCGCGCCCGCGAGTGGGTCGACGACATCACGGAGACCGGCGACGCCGTCTACGGCGTCAACACCGGCTTCGGCGAACTGGTCGACGAGCGCATCCCGCCGGAGGACGTCGACGAACTCCAGACCAACCTCGTCCGCAGCCACGCCGCGGGCGCGGGCCGGGAGTTGCCGCGGGAGGCCGTCCGGGCGATGATGGTCACCCGCGTCAACGCCCTCCTGAAGGGCCACTCCGGCGTGCGGGAGACGGTCGTCGACCACCTCGTGACGATGCTGAACCGCGGCGTCCACCCCGTCGTCAAGTCCCGGGGGAGCCTCGGCGCGAGCGGCGACCTCTCCCCGCTGGCGCACACGTCGCTCGTCCTGCTCGGCGAGGGGGAAGCGGACGTGGACGGTGGCGGAGACGAGGCGAACGGTGACGGGGACGCCGAGCGCGTCTCCGGTGCGGAAGCGCTGGGGCGCGTCGACCTCGACCCCCTCCGGCTCCGCGCCAAGGAGGGGCTGGCGCTGATCAACGGGACGCAACTGACCGTCGGTCTGGCAGCGCTGCTGGTGGTCGACGCCGAGCGGCTCGTGAGTGCGGCGGACGTCGCCGGCGCGCTCTCGACGGAGGTGACGATGGGCTCGACGGTCCCCTCGCACCCGGCCATCACCGAGGTTCGCCCGCACGAGGGACAGGCCGCCAGCGCGGGCAACGTCCGCCGACTGACCGCCGACTCGGACGTCGTCGAGTCGCACCGCAACTGCGACCGCGTGCAGGACGCCTACTCGTTCCGGTGTCTCCCGCAGGTCCACGGTCCGGTCCGAGAGGCGGTCGACCACCTCCGGGAGAGCGTCGAGACGGAACTCAACAGCGCGACGGACAACCCGCTGCTGTTCGAGCGCGACCGCGTCGACGAGCGCGCCTCGGGGACCGACCGCGTGGGCGTCCTCTCCGGTGGGAACTTCCACGGCGAGGTGCTGGCGCTCAAGCTAGACTACCTGACGAGCGCGCTGACCGAACTCGGGGCCATCTCGGAGCGGCGGGTCGATCGGATGCTCAACCCCAATATCCAGGAGCCGCACCTCCCGCCCTTCCTCACCCCGGAGAGCGGGCTCATGTCGGGGTACATGCTCGCCCAGTACACCGCGGCGGCGATGGTCAACGAGTGCCGGTCGCTCGGCCGCCCCTCCGCGGACAACACGCCCGTCAGCGGCAGCCAGGAGGACCACGTCAGCATGAGCGCGCAGTCGGCCTTTCACGCCCGAACGGCGCTGCGGAACGTCGAGACCGTCGTCGGCGTCGAACTGGTGTGCGGCGCCCAAGCCGCCGAGTTCGTCGACGACGACCTCGCGCTGGGCAGCGGCACCGGCGAGGCCTACGCGGCGATCAGGGAGGTCGTCCTCGAGTTGACGGCCGACCGGCCGATCCACGAGGACGTCGAACGGGGGGCCGCGGTCGCGCGCTCGCCGGAGTTCGTCGAGCGGGTCGACGCGGCGGTGGGGGGCGACTTGGCGTAGGGCTGCGGTCGGCTTCCGGTGTCGTTCGCTACCTGCCGACGCCGAGGTCGCTCGTCCCGTCGGCCGTCGCGTACCGTTCCTTGCCGTCCCAGTTCTCGACGCTGGACTGCGTCTCTCGGACTGCGGCCTCGAGGTGTACCTGGCCGACGGGCGAGCCGTCTCGCAGCGCGTTACGGGCGGCGTCCTCGGCCAGCAGTTCGAGGTCGCTGGCCGCGTAGCCCGCGGTTGGTTCGACGACGGCGTCCCAGTCGATGTCGTCGGAGACGGGCCGGTCCCGGAGGTGGAGCTCCAGGATCTGGCGACGGGCCGTGGCGTCCGGCGGGGGCACCTCGACGCGCTCGTCGAACCGGCCCGAGCGGCGGATGGCGTCGTCGACGTCCTCGACGAAGTTGGTCGCGCCCACGACGACCACGTCGTCGTCGGCCGCCCCCTCCAGTTCGGTCAGGAGCTGGTTGACAAGCTGCTGCTCGCTGGTGTTCATCCCGCCGCGGCGCGAGCCCGCGATGCCGTCGATTTCGTCGAAGAAGAGGATGCAGGGGGCGTTCGCCCGCGCGACCTCGAAGATTTCGGCGACGTTCTGGGCGGGCTCGCCCATCCACTTGCTGGCCACGTCGGCCGGCGACACCTCGACGAAGCTGTGGCCCAGCTCCCCCGCGAGCGCCCCGGCGAGGTGGGTCTTGCCACAGCCCGGCGGGCCGTAGAGCAGCAGGCCCGAGAGCACGTCGATGCCGTACTCCTCGTAGGTCTCGGCGTTGTCGATCGGGTCGAGCACCGTCTCCCGGAGGCGCTCTTTCAGGTCGGCCATCCCACCGACGTCCGCGAAGTCCCGGTCGGGGTCGGGGTCGACCAGCGAGTTCGCCCGGAGGTCGACGCCCTCGGGCTGGACGACGCCATCCTCGCCGGCGAGTTCGGCCGGGTCGACCCAATCCTCGATGCTCGTCTCCGTCTCCTCGGCGGCCCGGCGCAGGTGGTCGGTCCCGATGGGGGCGTCCTCGCGGAGCGCCTTCCGGGCGGCGTCCTCGGCGATCAGTTCGAGGTCGCTGGCGGCGTAGCCCGCGGTCGCCTCCACGACGGGATCGAGTTCGAGGTCCCCGGCCGTGGGCCGCCCGGCGAGGTGGATCCGGAGGATCTCCCGGCGGGCCGCGGCGTCCGGCGGGGGCACCTCGACGCGCTCGTCGAACCGGCCCGAGCGGCGGATGGCGTCATCGACGTCCTCGACGAGGTTCGTCGCGCCGACGACGACGACGTCCTCGTCGGCGATGCCCTCCAGTTCGGTCAGGAGTTGGTTGACCAGCTGCTGCTCGCTGGCGTTCATGTTCTCGTCGCCGTCACGGGAGCCGGCGATACCGTCGATCTCGTCGATGAAGAGGACGCAGGGCGCGTTGGCCCGCGCGATGGCGAACAGGTCTTTCACCTTCTGGGCGGGCTCGCCCATGTACTTGCTCGTGACGTCGGCGGGCGACACCTCCACGAACGCGCGGTCGACCTCGCCGGCGAGCGCGCCGGCGACGTGGGTCTTGCCACAGCCCGGCGGGCCGTGCAGCAGGACGCCGTTGACGACGCCGATGCCGTACTCCTCGAAGGCGTCGGGGTCCTCCAGCGGCCGGACGACCTTGTGGTTGAGCGTCTCCTTCAGGCCGCTCATGCCACCGACGTCGGCGAAGCTCCGCTCCGGGCTCGGCTCGACCAGCCCCTCGGCCTCCATGTCGACGCCGTCGGGCTGGACGACGCCGCCGTCGTCGGGTGACTCGAGGTTTATCGTCGGTGCCCCGTCGTCGGCCGACCGATCCCGGTCGCGCCTGCCGTCCTCGACGGCCTCACCGCCCCCGCGCTCGTCACCGTCCCCGCCGCCGATGCGTTCCCGGATGTTCTGTTCGATCCGGTCGCGGTCGACCTCGTAGCCGTACTCGGCGAGCCGCCGCGGGTCGGCGCTGACGAACTCGGCGAGCCAGGCGTCCCGGTGGAACGCCGCCTCGTCCTGATCGGGGTCGCGCAGCGAGAGCATCACGACGTCGTCGCTGTGGGGCGAGTGGTACTCGGCCAGCCAGAACGGGAGGTAGAACCGCTCGACGTCGACGACGTCCTCGAAGCCCGCGGGGTCGAAGTCGGCCGGTAGCCCGTAGGACTCCCGGAGCTTCCGGTGGAAGACGTTCGCGGCGTCGCCGGACTGCTCGCGGTACTCCGTGATCCGGCGGGGGAGCAGCGACTCGGCCTCCTCGGTGGGCACCTGGAACTGCAGGAGCACCGACCGCCCCAGCCCGGGGTGGTCCGTCCCGAAGTCGTAGTCGTCGGTGGCCCGGCGGACGACGTCGTCGGTGCCCCCGGCGTACTGCGAGAGGGGCTCGTCGTTGTCGTCCCACAGGCCGTCCAGCAGCGCGACCGCCTGCTTGGTGTCCGTCCCGAAGAGCTTCCCGCGGCCGGTCTCGTACTCGTACTCGACGCGGAAGACGGGGTAGAACACGCGGTGGAGCCGCTCCAGTCGCTCGTCGCCGCCGAACTTCGTCAGGTCGCGCCGCCGGAGCGCCGCGCGGACCTCGTCGGCGTCGGGCAGGCGACGGTCGGCGTAGACGTACGGCGGCAGGCTCATGATTCTCTGATGGCTCGCTCGGCGGCCGCGAGCGCGTCCTCGGCGTCGAAGGCCTCGACGGCGTCGCGCTGGGCGGCAGTATCGCCCGCCAGGTCGCGGGCGTGTTCGGTCACGTTCGGGACGGCCCGGACGATGTTGTCCACGATGGGGACGGCGGCGCTCCGCGCCGACCGCGACATCGGGTTCAGGTCGATCACGACCTCTGTCTTGCCCATCTCGGCCAGCGCCTCGGCGCGGTCGCCGTCCTCGAGCGGGACCACGACCACGTCGGCGTCGCCGATGCCGTCGGCGTCGACCGTCGCGCGCTCGTGGTCGAGGCCGGGGATGCGCCCGTCCGCGGCGAGTCCCTTCACGTCCTCGGCGCCGTGCTCGCGGAGGTGGTCGGCGATGGCCTCCATGCGCTCCTCGGTGCGGTTGAACAGGTTAACCTCGAGGTCGGCGCCGGTCGCGTCGGCCAGTTCGACCAGTTCCCCGGGCACCAGCGCGGCCGCGTTGCCGTTGACCGAGATTACTGGGTGGTCGGCCAGCAGCAGGTGCGCCGCCGCGGCTCGCGCCGCCCGGTCGGCGCTCTCGACGGTCTCCTCCCCCAGTAGGTAGTCGAAGGCCTCACCCCGGCCCTGGGCGATCAGCCCCTGCCGGGACGTGATGCCCTTCTCGACCCCCGCCTCGATCCGGTGTCGCGTCAGCAGCGACTCGTAGCGAGGGTGACTCTCCGGAACGTCCACGTCGCTCATGGTCTCACCTCCGCGCGAGGGGTAAAAAACGGCCCGCTATCCGCGACGATCGTGGAGAACCGTGCCGGACCGGACCTGCCGACCGGCTCACCCCGCATTCAATCGCCGATTTGATCCGGATAGCGCGTCGTTTACGTCGGCGTTAGCGGGTCGTGCTCGGAACGCCGGGGAACTCCCCGAAATCGCCAGTGCCGGAGGTTCCGCCCGCCCGTCGACCGACCGAACCCGCCCGCCGCGCCCGGGGCGGATCGGTAACCGGTCGTTGTCGCCGACTATCCGCGTCATAGCAAAGGCGTCGCCGTCGGTGGATCCGGGCATGCCACGAGACAGCACGCGGGTAGCTACAGTCGTCGCATCGGTGCTGCTGGTCGCGTCGGTCGTCGGCCTCGGGTGGGCGGCGACGGGCGCGGCCGCAGCGCAGGAGACGGAGGCCGCCCAGGGCCCGACGGAGATCGACGCCTGCACGACGATCACTGAACCGGGCAGTTACGTCCTCGCCGCGGATCTCGAGGGCGCGAACGGGACCTGCATCGAGATCGCGTCCGACGACGTCGTCCTGGACGGGAACGGACACGCGATCGCTGGCGGCCAGAACGAGAGCGACGTCGCCGCTTTCCGGGCGGCCTCGCTGGCCCCGTCGGTCGTCTTCAGCGAGAACGAGACGGCCGCCGACGAGACGCTCGTCGCGGAGGTGCTGGCGAACTACCCGGTAGCCACGGACGAGCGGTGGGCGAACGTCGGCGTCGCCGCCGCCGGTTCGGAGAACGTCACTGTCCGCGACGTCACCGTCACGGGGCTATACTTCGGCGTCTATCTGGACGGCGTCTCCGACGTTCGGATGGAGAACGTCACCGCGGAGGCCAACGCCGACGGGATGGACGTCTTCGACTCGACGAACGTGACCGCAGCGGACAGCCGACTGGTCGACAACCAGTGGGGGCTCTGGGCGGTGAACGTGACAGAGAGCGACGTCACGAACGTCACCGCGGAGTCGAACGGCGTCAACGCCGTCGGTGCGGTGTACGCGCCGGGGCTGACGATCGACGGGGCCACGGTCTCGGGCTCCCCGGTCGGGATCGAACTGCTCGTCTCGAACGACAGCCAGGTCCGCAACGCCACGGTCACCGACAGCGCCCACACCGGTCTCGGCGTGTTCGGCTCCGACCGCGTCGCCGTAACGGACAGCACGGTGGCGAACACGACCGGCGACGTGCCGGAGTCCCTCGCCGAGGTCCCGGCCCCGTACGCCGAGCCGGCGGGGATCAACCTCGACGACGCCAGCGAGGGCGAGTACCGGAACGTGACGCTGACCGGCAACTCGGCGTGGGCGATCCACGCGACGAACGAGTCAACCGGCAACGTCCTCGAGACCGTCAGGATCGACGGGACGACCGTCAGCGGCACCGTCACCGACGCCGCGCTGCGAACCTCGGCGGACGAGTCCGTCGCTGACGGCGTCGCCGTCAACGACCTCTACGTGACTGCGACGGACGGTAGTGCGTCCGTCGACCTCGAGGCCACCTCGGACGACGCGACGAGCAGCGTCACGATCGACGCCTCGACCGGCGGCGACGTGACGGCCGACGCCGGCGACGCCGGCGTCGCGACCTCCGACGACGTTACCGTCGGGGAGAACGCGACCTCAGGAGCAGTTAACGTTGGAAACGACGTAACCGTCGAGGCCGTGAACGTCGGCGAGGGCGGAACGGCCGAAGCGTCGGCGAACGTGTCCGTCTCGGCGTCCGGGTAGTCCAGTCGCGCCCGGACAGAGCGCCGGAATCGTTCCGACCCGTGCCGTCAACTCTCTCGTTCGACCGCCGCTAACTATCTCATTCTATCACCCACGACCACGGCGCCGTCCGGCTATTTTCTAGCAAAGATTATCCACAACAAAACCGTAACCCTTCTTTACCAACGTTAGATAGAATTATCCCGTTCGCAACTATGTCAATGGCAGACGTACGCCGTCTCGTCGACGGCGAGGGTGGGCGGTTCATCTACCTCGCCGCGGCGCTGGCGGCGCTCAACGGGCTCCTGTTCGGGTTCGACACCGGAATCATCTCCGGCGCGTTCCTCTACATTCAGGACACGTTCACCATGTCCCCGCTGGTGGAGGGAATCGTCGTCAGCGGCGCGATGGCGGGAGCGGCACTCGGGGCGGCCGTCGGCGGTCGCCTGTCCGACCGCCTCGGTCGCCGGCGGCTGATCCTGCTGGGCGCGGGCGTGTTCTTCGTCGGGTCGTTCCTGATGGCCGTCGCCCCGAACGTCCCCGTGCTCGTCGCAGGGCGGCTGATCGACGGGCTCGCCATCGGGTTCGCGTCGATCGTTGGGCCGCTGTACATCTCGGAGATCGCACCGCCGCGGATCCGCGGCGCGCTCACGTCGCTGAACCAGCTGATGGTTACCGTGGGCATCCTGGCGTCGTACTTCGTCAACTACGCCTTCGCCGGCGCGGGCGCCTGGCGGTGGATGCTCGGTGCCGGGATGGTCCCGGCCGTCGTCCTCGCCGTCGGAATGGCCAAGATGCCCGAGAGCCCCCGCTGGCTCTACGAGCGCGGGCGCGAGGACGAGGCCCGGGCGGTCCTCCGGCGCACTCGCCAGAGCGGCGTCGAGGAGGAACTCGCGGAGATCGAGGAGACGGTCGCAAAGCAGTCCGGGACGGGACTGAGCGACCTGTTCGAGTCGTGGCTCCGCCCGGCTCTGATCGTCGGCCTCGGGCTCGCCGTCTTCCAGCAGGTGACCGGCATCAACGCCGTCATGTACTACGCGCCGACCGTCCTCGAGTCGACCGGCTTCGGCGACGTCACCTCGATCCTCGCGACGGTCGGCATCGGCGCCGTCAACGTGATCATGACGATCGTCGCCATCGCGCTGATCGACCGCGTCGGCCGCCGCGCGCTGCTTCTGGTCGGCATCGGCGGCATGGTCGCGACCCTGGGGATCCTCGGCGCCGTCTTCTACCTTCCGGGCTTCGACGGCGTTCTCGGCTGGGCCGCCACGGGTAGCCTGATGCTGTTCGTCGCCTTCTTCGCCATCGGCCTCGGACCGGTGTTCTGGCTGCTGGCCTCGGAGATCTACCCGCTGTCCGTCCGGGGCAGCGCGATGGGGCTGGTGACCGTCGCCAACTGGCTGGCGAACCTGATCGTCTCGCTGGCCTTCCCGATGCTGCGGTCCAGCGTCGGCCAGTCGTGGACCTTCTGGCTGTTCGGCGCCTGCAGCGTCGTCGCACTGGTCTTCAGTTACCGGTACGTCCCGGAGACGAAGGGCCGCTCGCTGGAGGCCATCGAGGCCGACCTCCGCGCGAGCGTCGGGTCGACGCCCGCCGGCGCGGTCGGCGACGAGGCGGACGACTGACGACCCCTCCGATTCTCACGGTTCCAGCGTCGCGCCGCCGGGGTGGATCTCGGTGACGCCGGCGTCGTAGCCGGCGTCGGTCAGCCCCGTGCCGAGCGCGAAGACGGTCTCGCCGAGCATCGCCATCGAGGCGTCGCCGCCGGCCTCGATGACGTCCTCGACGACCGAGCGGACCGCGGGCGTCAGCAGATCGGCCTCGCGGGCGAACCGCCGCGAGGCGCGCATGAACCCGTCCATCGTGGGCTCGCGGACTACCCGCGAGAGCGCCCGCTCGCCGGCCGCGGTCAGCTCTTCCGTGTCGCCGGTGATGACGTCCTCCGTATCGAGTTCGCCGCGGACGAGGTACTCGACGCGCCCGCGGGCGGGCACGGCGTCGACGTAGTTGTACTCCGGTCCGCCGGGCTCGAGCCGGAGCGGGACGCCGCCGCGGGCCTGCGCGACCACGTCGCCCAGTCCGGTCCCGGCCTGGACCTCGGCGCCGTGGGCGACGGCGACGAGTTCGTTCTCCGAGAGGCCCCGATCGAGCGCGGCGTTGGCCGCGAGGGCCGCGCCCAGCGCCGTCGCCCCGGAGACGCCGAACCCCGATCCGAGCGGCAGGTCCGTCTCCGCCCGGACCGCGACGGTCGCGTCGAGCGCCGAGAGGACGCGCTCGACGGCGCCGACCTCGATCGCCTCGCCGTTCAGCCGGACCGACCGCTCGTCGGCGGGGCTGACGGTCACCCTCACGCCGTCTCCCAGCGCGAGGCCGCCCCCGCGCGAGCCCGCCTCGATCGGGTCCTCGGCCGGTTCCGCGGTGAAGAAGCCGGTGACGTGTCCCGGGACGAACGCCGTGGCCTCGGTCATGGCTCACTCCTGCCGCCGCGGCGATTAAGCGCTGACGGTCCCGACACGTCGCCCGGACGGTCCCCCGGTGCGCTTATGTGTGACGCCGTAATCGGACGCACACATGCCGACGATCAGCGCGCGGCTGCCGGCCGAGGAGAAGGAGGAACTGGACGCGGTCGCGGACATGCTCTCGGAGGACCGATCGACCACCATCCGGAAGGCCCTGCGGGAGGGCCTGGAGACGCTGCGGGTGCGGGTCGCCGTCGAGCGGTACCAGTCGGGCGACGTCTCCGCGGCGGAGGCGGCCGAGATCGCCGATCTCTCGATCGCCGAGTGGCTGGACGTGGCCCGCGAGCGCAACCTCACGACGCAACTGGACCTCTCCGATCTGGAGATCGACGCCGACACCGCGACTGAACTATGACGCGCATCTACGTCGGCCCGACGACGCTGTACGACCTCGGCCAGGTGGGGGAGCTCTCGCTGCTGGACGCGTTCGACGGCGACGTGGTGATCCCCGAGGCCGTCGCCGACGCCGTGGACGTCGAGCCCGCGGCGACGAACCTCGAAGGATACCTCGACGCCGGCGACGTCGAGACGACCGCGGACGGGGAGCACGCCGAGCAAGCCCGCTCGCTGCTCGGCCGCCCGCTGGGAGCCAGCGTCGCCGTGATCGCCGGCGTGCTCGCCCACCGCGACCCCGAGGACCGGACGGCCGTCGCCGTCCTCTCGCAGGACCGCACCGTCCGCCGGCTGGCACAGGGCCTGGGCGCCGAGGTCTCCAGTAGCTTCGGCGTCGTCGTCCGGGCGACCATCGAGGACAAGTACCTCAAGCCCAGCCAGGCCAAGCGCATCGTCCGCCGGATCGACCAGCACGGCCTCCACATGACCGGCGAACTCCGGGAGCGGGCAGTGGGAGAAGTCGCCGAGTGACTGAACGGTGGACTCACCTCGAACCGTCCGCCTCGTAGAACTCGCCCTCGTCGAGAACCGGGTCGTCCTCCAGGAACGCCACGCCCTGCGCCGTCGGTGAGACGCCGGTTTCGCGCTCGAAGACGTCCGTCCCGTCGCTGCCCCAGCCCAGTCCGACGACGGCGTCGAACGCGCCGAAGTGCTTCGTGATCGTGGGGGCCGGCGGCGCGTGCGCGAACGCCCGGAAGCGGAACTGGTGGTCCATGGCGAAGCGGTAGACCATCCCCTGCCCGCCCAGTTCCTCGACGCCCTCGTAGCGGGCCTGTTCGACGGCCTCACCGCCCTCGCTGCGGTACAGCGTCGCTTCCTCACAGGTCTCGGTCGTGCTGTCGAACTCGGCGACGACGGCCCGCTCCCAGCGGTCGGCGGAGTCGTCGAGCAGGCCGTCGACCCGCGGATTCGTCAGGACGTAGACGTACTCGGCGATCCACGCCAGATCCGCCCTGATCTCCTCGCCGCCGGCGTCGGTGAGCACGCCATGGACGCTGTCGTCGTCTTCGGGAATCTCGACCGGGCTGGTCGCCTCGAACCACTCGAGCAGTGACTCCCGCGCGTCCGCGTCGGCGCACTCGAAGTTGTACACCGTCCACTCCATCACTCGCGGTTGGCCGGGCAGGAAGAAAGGACTGGCGCGACTGTCCGCGGCGGTTCCGGCAGGGAGTCAGGCCCCGCCGTGTTCCTCGTAGGGCTGGACGACGACGAAGCCGCCGTCGCCGTCGAAGTTCATCTGGAATCGCTCGCCGGACTCCTGGCCGATCATGTCCGAGAGGTTCTTGTTGACCTCGACGTCCGGCGACGTCCCGCTCCAGGCGACCGTGGCGCTGGGGTCGGTGGAGACGGGCGGCTCCAGCACCAGCGGGTCGCCGTGGGTGGTCAGCGCGACGTACCCCGGGCCCTCGAGGTAGACGTTGGTGAGGCCGCCGGCGAAGGAGCCCGCGAGGCTGTCGATGGTGCTGATCTCGTAGGAGAGGTCCGACTCGAAGGCCAGGACGTCCTCGCCGTTGACCGTGATGGCGTCGTCGGCGTCGAGTTCGAGGACCTGCACCTTCTTCTGGCGGTCCGCGAGGTAGACGTGGCCGTCGCCCTCGACGGTCATCACGGGCGTTCCCTCGCCGGTTGCGGCCTCCTTGAGGAAGCCGGTGATCCCGCCCTCCGCGGAGGCCTTGCCGGTGAAGGACAGATCGCCCGTGTAGGCGACCATCGACCCGGCCTTGGCCAGGACGGTCCCGTCGACGTCCACGTCAAGGGTGTAGCTGTTCTCCAGTTCGAAGGGCGCGTCGGTCTCGGTCGGTTCGTTCTCGGAGGCGAAGTCTTCGATGTCCATGGTATCAGGGAGCCAGGGCGGCTCGCTCGGCGCGTCGCAGCGACGGGAGAAAGAAGGTTCGGTCGCGGTCCGTGCGAATCGCAGTGTCGGAGTCCTCGCCTGCGGGCTCAGACGCTGGCGGTCCTGCGAGACTGGCTCCGCTCACGGCTTCGCCGTTCGCACTCGTGGTTCTCGCTCCGCTCGAACCACGCACCGCTCGTCTCGCTGGCTCCAAGGTTTGTCGCTTACGGCGACAAACGCTGGCGATCCCGCGGGAACACCGAGAGAGCAAAGCTCTCCCGAGCTCCCGCTCGACGGCCAGCGACCAGTCCTACGGACTGAGTCGCTGTCGGTCTCGCGGGAACAGCACCGCCTCGCGGATGTTGCCGAGGCCGAGCATCGTCATGATGAGGCGCTCGCCGCCGAGGCCCCAGCCGGCGTGGGGCGGCATGCCGTACTTGAACATCTTGGTGTAGTACTCGAAGGCCTCGGGGTCCAGGCCCTGCTGTTCGAAGCCCTGGACGAGCTGGTCGTGGCGGTGCTCACGCTGGCCGCCGGAGACCAGCTCCATCTCGGGGTGCATCATGTCGAAGCCGGTGGAGACCTCGTCGTCCTTGTCCATGATGTAGAAGGGCTTGATCTCGCTGGGCCAGTCGGTGATGAAGTAGTGCTGGCCGACGTCCTGGCCGAGGGCGTGCTCGGCCTCGGTGGAGAGGTCGTCGCCCCACACGAGCGGCTCGTCGAGTTCGCCGGTGGCGTTGATGCGGTCGATGGCCTCCTCGTAGGTGAGCCGGGGGAAGCTCTCGGCGGGGGCCGAAAAGTCGTCCTGCAGGTCGAGGGCTTCCAGCTGCTCCTGGCAGTTTGCCTCGACGACCTCGTAGGCGGCGCGGACGACCGACTCGCAGGCGTCCATGGCGTCCTCGTGGTCGTAGAAGGCCGACTCGAAGTCGATGGAGGTGGCCTCGTTGAGGTGCCGCGGCGTGTTGTGCTCCTCGGCGCGGAAGATCGGGCCGATCTCGAACACCCGCTCCAGGCCGGAGCCGACCATCAGCTGCTTGAACAGCTGGGGGCTCTGGTTCATGAAGGCCTCCTGGCCGAAGTAGGTGATCGGGAACAGCTCCGTGCCGCCTTCGGTGCCGGTAGCGACGATCTTCGGCGTGTTGATCTCCGTGCAGCCCAGCTCGCGGAACTGCTCGCGGACGGCGCGCAGGACCTCGGCGCGGATCTCGAAGATAGCCTTGACCTCGTCCTTGCGGAGGTCCAGCGTGCGGTTGTCCAGCCGCGTTGAGAGTTCCGCGTCGACCTTGCCGGAGGGGTCGAGCGGCAGTTCGGGGTCGGCCTCGGAGACGACCTCCAGCGAGTCGGGCGTGACCTCGACGCCGGTGGGCGCGCGGGGCTCCTCCTCGACGTCGCCAGTGACGGTGAGCACGGACTCCCGGTGGACGTTCAGCCCCGTCTCCACGAGGTCCTCGTCCATCTCGTCCTTCTCGAACTTGACCTGAATCTTCCCGGACTTGTCCCGGAGGATCAGGAAGGCGATGCCGCCGAGGTCCCGGATCTCGTGGACCCAGCCGGCCACGGTGACTGTCTTGCCGGGCTCGGCGTCCGCGGTGTAGGTTCGCTCGTCCATGGGCGTCCGTTCTGGAGGACGTGACTTAAGAACAGTCTTTCGAGCCCGCCGGCCGGGCCAGCGGCCGACAGTACGCTTAGGTGGGGGGATGACGAAGCCGGCCGGTATGGTCGACCGTCCGATAGACGACCTGGACAGGCGCATCCTCCACGCGCTCCAGCACAACTCGCGCAAGACGGCCGCCAGCGACGTGGCCGAGTCGGCGGACGTCTCGCCGCGGACCGTCCGCAACCGGATCGAGCGCTTGGAGGAGGCGGGCATCATCGAGGGGTACGGCGCGCAGGTCAACTACGAGGCCGCTGGCTACCAGTTACACACCCTGATCGTCTGCACCGCGCCGATCCACGAGCGCGAGGAGATCGCCAGGCGCGCCCTGGAGGTGCCCGGCGTCGTCGCCGTCCGGGAGGTGATGACCGGGGCGGAGAACGTGCAGGTCGAGGTCGTCGGGGTCGACGGCAACGACCTCAGCCGCATCGGGCGAGAGCTCAACGACGTCGGCCTCGAAGTCGTCGACGAGGACCTGATCCGCAACGAGTACGAGCAGCCCCTCCACCTGTTCGGCCCGACGGCGACCGAGGTCGACGCCGAGGGCGAGGCCGACTAGCTATACTTCCGATACAGGAATATACCATTCGTTCATTTCCGGATCCGGACTACAATAGCACTCTTTATCCCGTTCCGGAAGAAGAGTTCAGATAGCGACGGGCAGCGGCGACCACTGGACGGCCAACGGCGATCGACGGCCACCGCTCGGCGTCCGGGCGTCGCCGGACTCGACTGTCCGCGACCGACGCTCCACCCACCATGACCTGCTATACGACACCTCTCGACGGAGCCGCCGGCGGAATCGGACCACCGGAGCGACCCGGTAGCGACGGCGACCGCCGGCGGCGGAGGTAACGATGGGGAAGGAACTCGAACGGGACCTCGGCCTGCCGGCGGTGATCGCCATCTCGATCGGCGCGATGATCGGGAGCGGCATCTTCATCCTCCCGGGGCTGGCCCTGAAGATGGCGGGCCCGGCCGTCATCGTGGCGTACCTGCTGGCCGGCCTGCTCGTGCTCCCGGCGGCGCTCTCGAAGTCGGAGATGGCCACTGCGATGCCAGAGGCCGGGGGGACGTACATCTACATCGAGCGCGGGATGGGGCCGCTTCTGGGCACGATCGCCGGCGTCGGCACCTGGTTCTCGCTCTCTTTCAAGGGCGCGCTGGCGCTGGTCGGCGGGATCCCCTACCTGCTGTACCTGACGGACCTGCCGGAGACGCCCGTCGCGCTGGCGCTGGCGGCGCTGTTGATCGTCGTGAACATCGTCGGCGCCAAGCAGACCGGCCGCCTGCAGGTCGGCATCGTCGTCGTCATGCTCGCGGCGATGGCGTGGTTCGTGGTCGGCGGCCTCCCGGCGACGAACGCAGCGAGCTACGGGAACTTCTTCGCGGAGGGGCCGACCGGCCTGCTGGCGGCGACGGGCTTCGTGTTCGTCTCCTACGCCGGCGTGACCAAGGTGGCCAGCGTCGCCGAGGAGGTCGAGAACCCGGACCGCAACCTCCCGCTGGGGATCCTCGCGTCGCTGGGTGTCACGACGCTGCTGTACGTGCTGATCGTCGTCGTGATGGTCGGCGTGACCGAGCCCGGCGGCCTCAGCGAGTCGGTCCCGATGATCGACGCGGCGGAGGCGGCGCTGGCGTGGCCGGGCGTCGTCGCCATCATCCTGGCCGCGGTGCTGGCGCTGATCAGCACGGCCAACGCCGGCATCCTCTCCTCGTCGCGGTACCCCTTCGCGATGGCCCGCGACGCCCTCGCCCCGGAGTCGCTGACCGAGGTCCACGACCGGTTCGGGACGCCCGCGCGGGCCATCACGCTCACGGGCGCGGTCATGCTCTTCCTGATCGCCTTCGTCCCCGTCTCCGACATCGCCAAACTGGCCAGCGCCTTCCAGATCGTCGTGTTCGCGCTGGTCAACGGTGCCGTGATCGCCTTCCGCGAGGGGGCGGCCGACTACGATCCGAGCTTCGAGTCGCCGCTGTACCCGTGGACGCAGATCCTCGGCATCCTCGGCGGCCTGCTGCTGATCGGCTTCATGGGGACCGTCCCGCTCGTGGGGGCGGCCGTCATCACCGTCGGCTCCGTCCTGTGGTACTTCTACTACGCCCGCGACCGCGTCGAGCGTGAGGGGGCCGCCACGGACGTCGTCCGCCGCTCGGTCGGCCGGCAGGCCGTCGAGCGCACCCGGTCGCTGTTCGAGGACGTCGACGGATACGAGGTGCTGGTCGCGATCACCGAGGACACGAGCGAGGCCCGCGAGCGGTCGCTCCTGCGGATCGCGGCCGACATCGCCCGCGAGAACGACGGCTCTGTCACCGTCGTCCAGTTCGACGAAGTGCCAGACCAGGAGCCGCTGGAACACGCCTCCGAGGTGCAGTCGGCCGCCGACGTCGAGTTCGAGCGCCGGACGGCGGACCTCACCGAGGAGTTCGACGTTCCCGTCCACTACGGGGAGATCGTCAGCCACGACACGAAACACGCCGTCGTCAACTTCGCCGCCCACGAGGACGCCGACTTCCTCGTCGTCGAGCGGACCGACGAACCGCTGTACGCCTCCCTGTTCGGATCGACCACTGAGTGGATCACCCGGAACGCGCCCTGCGACGTCCTGCTCGTCGAGGAACGGGACCTCGCCGAGGTCGAGTCAGTCTCGGTCGTCGCCGACCGGGGGCCCTTCGACCCCCAGAAGATCGCCGTCGCGAACGCGCTGGCCAGCGAGACGGGCTCGCCGATCGACCTCGTCTACCGGGTCGACGCCGACGCGACCGAGGCCCAGCGGGCGACGATCGACGAGTACCTGGCGGAGCTGGAGGGGCTGTGCTCGGTCCCGGTCGAGCGATCGGTCGTCGAGTCCGACGACCGGGCGAGCGACTTCGTCGACCTGACCGACCCCGCCGACGTGCTGGTCATCGGCACCGACGGCGGCCGGCTCCGGGGCCGCCTGTTCGGCCGCCCCGCCGACCGGATCGTCGACACCGTCGACTGCACCGCGATCCAGATCCAGCCCCGGGAATCGGAACGGCCCGGACCCCTCCGCCGAATCGTCGAGCGGTTCGTGTTCTGACGGGGCGGAACGGCGGCCAGGTCGCAACCGGGCTCCGAACGCGGTCCGCGTCCGGTCTCCCCCACCGTCGTCCCGCCTACACCGCCTGGAACAGGGCGACGAGGTCGCTGTAGTCGGCCTCGCCGTTGCCGTTGAAGTCGAAGTACTCGGCGTTCTCCGCGAAGTACTCGCCGTCGATCTCGTCGAAGTAGCGCACGACGTCGGAGTAGTCGGTCTCGCCGTTGCCGTTGAGGTCCTCGTAGACGCCGTCTTCGTCGGGGTCGGTCGGCTCGGTCCCGTCGAGCGGGTCGGGGCCGTCCTCGACTGTGGCGGTCGTCGCGGACCCCGTCGCCAGCTCGGAGCCGTTGCCGGCGCCATCGACGGCCCGGACGGCGACCTCGTAGTCGGTCGCCGGCGAGAGCATCTCCAGCGTCGTCGAGGTCGTGCCCGCGGGCACGGTGGTCCGCTGGATTCCGTCGCCGGAGATGGCGTAGTGCTCGATGCCGGAGCCGTCGTCGGTGACCGCGCTCCAGGAGAGACCGATCGCGGTCGGGCCGATGCCGGTCACCGAGAGCGGCGTCGGAGGTGCGGGTGCGGTCTCGTCGGGCGCGTCACCGCCGGGTTCGCGGCCGAACGCGAGTTCGCCGTCGACGTAGACCGGCACGTACTCCGTCTTCGCGCGCTCGTCGTCGAGCCCCTGGAAGCTCCAGTCGCTACTGGCGTCGAGGCTGGCGTTCGCGTAGTCGCTGAGCGCGACGGTCAGTCCGTATTAGCCGGCGATCTGGATCCCCGAGTAGTCGAACTCGACGTAGTAGACGTCCCCGGACTCGTCGTAGGGTCCCGGCCCGACGACCTCAGCGGCCTGTCCGGGTTGCGCGTCGGTCTGGTCGTAGTAGACGTCCACCGTCAGTCCCTCCGGCTCGTCGATGCCGCTCGCGTCGAAGTAGTACCGGACGCTCAGGCCGTCCTCGAAGCGCGGCGGGTGGATCGCGACGTTGTCGACGAAGGCCTCGATCTCGGCGATCTCGGAGGAGTCGGTCTCGACCCGGGCCTCGACGAAGTAGGGGTCGATGGGCTCCTCGTCCGGCGGGAAGCCCTCGACCGATTCGTCGCCCTCGCCGTAGTAGGTGTACACTCGTTCGCGTCGAAGAAGTACAGCGACTGCTGGAGCGCGTGGGCCAGGTTGTAGTCGTCCTTCGCGACGGCCGCCGCGCGGCCGACGGCCCGGCCGCCCGCGGCGACGGTGCCCAGGCCGACCAGTCCGGCCTTCAGGAACGCCCGCCGCCCCGTGCGGTGTGGCGTCCCCCCGCCGTTCGTCTCCGATTCCCCCGTTCGCGATCTGTCTCCGGTCTCGCGCGTCATTGTCCTCGCCGAGCGCACGGCCGACCCCCGACCCCAGTGCCCGGTCTCTAGAGGATGGTTCTGTCCAAATGTAGGTAAAATTATCCGCGCACACCTCTGGTGGAGTGCGTCAGACGGAAACTGCTCGTCCGCCGTTGTGACGAACGGGGCTGCTCAGCGCTCGGCCGTCGCCGCCGCGTCGGCCGCCCCCTCGACGGTCTCGCGGACGGCGTTGACGCCCTCGTCGTGGACGAGGTCACCGACCACGACGACGTCCGAGACCTCGCCCATCTGGCGGGCGGACTCGTAGTCGCGGATGCCGCCGCCGTAGAACAGGGTCGACTCCTCCAGCGCCTCGTGGGCGGCCCGGACCTTCTCGGGGTCGCCCAGCGTACCCGAGTACTCGACGTAGACGATCTCCTGGCCCAGCATCTGCTCGGCCATCTCGGCGTAGGCCGCCACGTCGTCGGCGTCCTGATCGGTGTCGGCCTGGGTCAGCTGGGCGGCGCTGCAGTCGGGGTTGAGGATGACGTACGCCTCCGTCGTCGTCCGGTCCCAGTCGACGTCGCTGGTCTTGACCCACTCCTTGTGGAAGCCCGTCGTCCAGGCGAGGTCGCCGGCGTTGAGGACGGTCGGGACGAGGTAGCCGTCCACGGCCTCGTCCTCCACGACGACCGAGGGGTTGGACGGTTCCTGGTACAGCGGGACGTCGTACTTCGCGCAGGCGTCGATCACCCGCTCCATCTTCTCGCTGGTGACGTCCAGCGTCCCGCCGATCTCCAGCGCGTCCGTCCCGGTCTCGCAGACGTCCTCGAACGTCTCGCCCTCGACCAGGCTCTTGTCCGGGTCGATCTTCACGACGTGATCCCAGTCCGCCCACGTGCTCATAACGGAGTGACTCTGGCGGGGGCGTATAACCGCTTCGGAAGGGTAGCCAAGCACTTGCAGCGCGATTGCGGTCCGGCCGGAGTTCAGACGAACGCTTATGCGGCCGCGTATTGACGCGTGCGCTATGCAGGCAGCCGCGATGCACGATCACCTCCAGGACCGGATCTACGAGGTGTCGCCGGACCAGTTCGAAGTTCTCTGCAAGATGGTTCTGGTTCGTCGTCTGGACACGGAGTCTCTGGAGGTCACCGCGTTCCGGCAAGACGAGGGGATCGACATCGAGGGGATTATCGATGAGGGAATTATCCGAGCGTGGCTCGGTGTGCAGGTCAAGCAATATTCGGAGGGAAACACCGTTGGACTCGGTTCGCTACAGAGATTTCGAGGGGCTCTCGCACGCGGCGACCACCAAATTGGCACGTACATCACGTCGAGTTCTTTTACCGGCCCAGCGGTTGAGGAGGCCGATGACGCTCAACTTTGTCTCGTAGATGGCGGAACGCTCGCTGGGATCATGGTGGACAGCGGTATCGGGATCACGGAGACGAGTGCCGGCCTGGAAACAGCGCCGGAATTCTGGCAGGCGTTCGAGAAACCAGAACAGGAGGACGTGGTCCCGTCTAACGAAGTCCCGCTAGCCAATAGCTTCGAGACGCTCCGGCTCTTCCTTCGGGCTATCGATGCCACGGACGGGTCGAAAGAGAAGATCACGTCCTACGTCAATACTGAACTCGGCGAATCGTTCGCTGCCCGTCACGCTGACCTGTACGGCACAGCGGGCTGGCTACTGGGATTTGTTCACAAAGATACACCGAAAATCGTAGACAATCGCGAGGTTCGGCGCTGGGGACTGACGAGAGGCGGCGTCGAGTATCTAGCGCTCCACGACAGTGGGGACGAGACCTCAGCGACGGCACTCCTGGCGGACGCGATTCGAAACGTCGAGATCGTGCAGCGAATTTACGCGGATCTCGGTGAAAACGGCGAACTGGGCTACGACGACGTCCGTGGGATTATGGCTTCGGAGACGACGCTCTCTGAATCGAGTGTCCAGCGTCGGGCGAGTACAGTCGTTCAGTGGCTGACTGTTCTCCCAGATGTCACTGTAGAGCGAGATGGTCGAAGCAAAAAGGTCGTCCGACGCTGAGAGCGTGTAAGAGAACGTTTCTGCTCTTCTGTACTGTCACTTCCAACGGGAACGGCCAGCACGGGTACGTCGGCGCGCCGCCGAACCGTCCCCACGACGCTGGCCCCGTGTTTCAGCTGGTCCAGTCCGGTCCGCCGGTAATTGCCGACCACGACCATGTCGGCGTCGTGGTCGGCGGCGTAGGCGGTGATCTCCTCGCCCGGCCCGCCGTAGCGGAAGTGCCGGACCACGTCGTGGTCGGGTGCCAGCGCCTCGGCCAGCGCGTCGACGGCGGCCTCGCCGCGGCGCTCGGCGCGCTCGACGACCGGGTCGAAGTGGTCCATCTCTGCGGCGGTGTCGACGACGTACAGCGCGTGGACGGTCGCGCCGGGGGCGACGGCGCTGACGGTCTCGCTCAGCACGGCGGCCTCGTCCTCGCTGGCCGCCGCGGCGACCACGCGGTCGACGGCTCCGGTCTGTGCCTGTGCGGATGGGGTCTCTACGGACATGGTGGGAGGTGCCCGCGCGGCCGCGACGACGTTCGACGGCGCGGTCGCGACCGGGCGGTGTCTACTCTACACTACGACCTACCAGAACGCAAATATTTTCGACACCGATATCAATTATAATGGTCGTTGAGCGCCTATACGTCGAGAATTCGGGCGTCGAATCCCTGTCGACCGATGATGGATCCGCCGTTCGGGGTCTCCAGTTCGCACCCTGGCGAGGTCGGGAACTGCGAGAATGATACTCTAGAGTATCATACTCAGAAGTACGATAGCGGGCAACGGTCTGCTCGAACCCGACGGAAGCTCTTTGTCCGGGACGGCGCTTGCAACGGGTATGGCCGGCCGCACGGAACTCACGAGCGTCGAGACGGTCCGCGAGGAGGGGTCGTGGCTGTTCACTGCGACGAACGAGCGCGGCGACGCCGAGGAGGCGCTGCTGGTGCCCTGCGAGGACGGCGTCGAGGCGTGGCTCAACCGCTGTACCCACCAGAACCAGCGCCTGGATACGGGTCGCGGGGCGGCGATGCGCGACGGCAAGATCATCTGCCCCCGCCACGGGTCCCTGTTCGACGGCTGCTCGGGTTACTGCGACAACGGTCCGGCCGCGGACACCACCCTGCCCGACGTCGACATCGAGACGGACGAAGGGACCGTCTACCTCGTCGACGGCGACTACGACTTCCTGCACGAGGGCGAGCGCGAGGCGGGCGACGACGAGGACGACGGCCCGAGCTCTACCTCACACATCGGGTTCTAGGAACAACTGATGCTGTCACCACCACTGGTTCTCAACTGAAGATGTGCCGGAGTGGCAACAGACGTCCCCGGAAAAGAGTTCAGCTCAGTCGGCGAGTTCCGCCTGCCAGTCCTCGATCTGGTCGGCGCTGACGCCCTGGACGTTGGCGGCGACGTCGCCGGGGTCGACCTCGGTCAGGTCCTCGGGGTCCTCGACGCCGACGGCTTCGAGTTTCTCGGCGGTGGCGGAGCCGATGCCGGAGAGGTCCTCGAGGTCGTCGACGGCGTTGCGGGCCTGATACTCGGCGTAGTTGCAGATGGGACAGCCCAGTTCCCACGGGTCGTCGTCGTCCTCCTCGTCGTGGATCTCCAGCGCGGGCAGGTCGTGCTCGTCGCAGACCTCGTCGGTGACGACGACGTCGCCGTTGCGCGGGAGCGGCAGCGAGTAGTCGCAGTCGGGGTAGCGCGTACAGCCGACCAGTCGGGAGCCCGAGCGGAGGCGCTTGATGGCGAGTTCCCCGCCGTGCTCTTCACCGCATTCGGGACAGGTCCCGATCACCTCGTCGTCGGTCTCGTCGGCCTTCTCGGCCTCGCAGCGTGGGCAGCCGTGGACGAAGGTGTCCCGGCCGGCGAGCATCTTGACGTGGTGCATGTCGTGCTCGTCGCAGACCTCGTCCAGCACGAGGGGCTCGCCGGTCGAGGGCAGCGGGAGCGTGTACCGGCAGTCCGGGAAGCCGTCGCAGCCGACGAAATAGGAGCCGTGGCGGGAGCTGCGTACGAGGAGGTCCTCGCCGCAGTCGGGGCAGGGGCCGAGGGTCTTGTCGGCCTTCAGCGACTCCTGGAGGAAGTCGCCGATCTCCTCGCGGGAGGCCCGCAGCTCCTCGAACACCCGCTCTAACATCTCGCGGGACTCGTCGGTGACCTCGTCGAGGGTCTCCTCGCCCTCGGCGATGGCGGTCATGTCCCGCTCCAGCTGGGCGGTCATCTCCTCGCTGACGACGCGATCGGCGTACTCCTCGGCGGCCTCGACGACGGCGTCGGCCAGCGCGGTCGGCCGGGGCGGGTCGCCCTCGATGTACCCGCGGTCGTAGAGCTTCTCGATGGTGTTGTGGCGGGTCGCCTTCGTCCCCAGCCCCATCTCCTCCATCTTGCGGATGAGTCGCGACTGGCCGTACCGGCGCGGCGGCTGGGTCTGCTTGGCCTCGAGTTCGACGTCGCTCATGGCGAGGTCCTCGCCCTCCTCGACCTCGGGGACGAACGTCTCGTCCGCGCTGGAGTAGGGGTAGACGGCGTGGTACCCCTCCTCGAGGAGGCGCTTGCCGTTGGCCTTCATCGTCCGGCCCTCGGCCTCCGCGACGACGCGCAGGTGCGCCCAAGTCGCGGGCTCGGCCACGGTCGCGAAGAACCGCCGCACCACGAGTTCGAACACCTCCGCGGCGTCCTCGTCCAGTTCGTTGCTGGAGGGAAGTTCGCCGGTCGGGTGGATCGGCGGGTGGTCGGTCGTCTCCTCGTCGCCCTCGGTGGGGACGACCTCCTCCTGCTCCAGCAGCGCCTCGGCGTCGTCGCCGAACTGGCGGCTGCCGACGAACGAGTCCAGCAGCGCCTCGGGGTCGAGGTCCTCCGGGTAGACGGTGTTGTCGGTCCGCGGGTAGGTGATGTAGCCGGCGGTGTACAGCTCCTCGGCCAGCGACATGGCGCGCTGGGCGGAGTAGCCCAGCGACCCCGCGGCGGAGATGAAGGCCGTGGTGTTGAACGGCTCCGGCGGCGCGTCGGTGCGGGTCCGCCGGCGGACGGAGGTGACGGTCGCTCTGTCGGCGCTCCGCAGGTCCTCGAAGGCCGCGTCGGCGGCGTCCTCGTCCCAGACGCGCTCGGCCTCGCTGCCGTCGTCGTCGTAGAAGTACTGGGCCTCGAAGGCCGTTCCGTCCTTGGTCAGGTCCGCGAAGATCTCCCAGTAGTCGTCGGGCTCGAACGCCTGGATCTCCCGCTCGCGGTCGACGATGAGCTTCAGCGTCGGCGACTGCACCCGGCCGACGGAGATGAAGTCGTCGCCCAGTTGCCGCGCCGACAGCGAGAGAAAGCGCGTGAGCGCGGCGCCCCACACCAGGTCGATCGTCTGGCGGGCCTCGCCGGCCGCCGCGAGGTCGAAGTCGATCTCGTCGGGGTCGGCGAAGGCCTCCCGCACCTCGCGCTCGGTGATCGAGGAGAACCGCACCCGATCCACGGGCGCGTCGGTCTCCTCGCGGACCAGCTCGTAGGCCTCCTTGCCGATGAGCTCGCCCTCGCGGTCGTAGTCGGTCGCGATGGTGACCGACTCCGCCTTGCGCGCCTGCTCGCGCAGCGTCGCGACGATGTTCTCCTGGGTCGGCTCCTTGGTCACGTCGGCGTCGACCAGTTCCACCGGCTCGACGTCCCGCCAGTTGGCGTACTCCGGCGGGAAGTCGACGCCGACGACGTGGCCCGACAGGCCGACGCAGCGCTTGCCGCCCCAGCGGTAGACGTTGACGCCGTTGCGTCGCTCGGCCTCCGCGGTCCCCTCGCTGAGGATCTCGGCGATGCGCCGGGCCGCGTTCTCCTTCTCGGTGATGATCAGTTCCACGGCTCATCACCCGTCCGTTCGGTCATCACCCCCAGATAGGTCCGACTCGCTCCTAAAGCCTTTCGGCGCGAAATCGGCGGATAGCGCGGGTGTGCGGACGCTCGCGGGCACTTGCGGGCGGGCGCGTTCGCTCGTGTGCGCGGGCGTGCGGTGGGCCACTAGGATTCCCGGCTTTTCCCTCCCTCTCTCACGGTCGGATGCGCTGCAGGCGCGACGGCGGTGAGGACACCGAAATCTCCCGGGAGACGCGAGCACCGCGACGGAGTGAGTAGCGTCGTTCGAGCGAACTCCGCTCTCGCAGTCGCGAAAACGAAGGGTTTGGCGCTGTTAGACTCCTCGATCGATGGAGGGGTTCACCAGCCGTGCTGGACAGCGGGTGCCCGTCCCGCACGACCGTTCCGGTAGACTGCAGTTGACTCTCGTCCTCCGGGCGAGCGGCTCAACTGGAGGGTTTGCCGACGGGTTCGACACGGACACTCGCTCACAACGGACACGCTACCGAGTATTCGGAGAGCGTACTGCCGTGGTGGGGAGGAGCGGAATATCGATCACCGCCCACCGCGGCCAGTCAGCGTCAATCCCTCCGTGGAAAGACCAGAATACGGCCCCGGGAACGGTTCATAACAATGTGACTCCGGGCAGCCTAACGTAGATCGAAGCAGTGGGACGAGGCCACAACACGGGATCGATAACATGGATCGACTGACACGCCGACAGACGCTCCGGAGAGGCGGAATCGCAGCACTCGCGCTCGGCGGACCACCGGTGACGCGGACAGTCGCCGCCGATCGGGAGTCCAAAAAGAGTCAGGACGCCGGTACGGATACCGAAGTGGCATCGATCGCAGAAGACGCGTACCGCTACGGCCTCCAGCAGGTCATCTTCTACGAGACCCGCTTCAACTTCACGCAGAACGAGGACAGCGACGACTTCGCGGGCGTCAATCGGTTCCACCGTCCCAACGAGGGCCGACCGATAACGGCCGACTTCACGGCTATCGTCACCCCGAACGCCACCACCCTGTACGGTGCGGGGTTCCTCGACCTCCAGGACGAACCCGTCGTCATCGAGATGCCCGAGGTCACCGACCGGTACTTCTCCCTGCAGTTGATGAATCAGTACGGCATCTTTCCCCTCTACGCCGGGAACCAGTTCAACGGCACCGACGCGCGGTCGTACCTGATACTACCGGACGGCTACGACGGCGAGATTCCGAGCGAGTTCCCTGCGACCGACGTCGCTCAGGCAGAGACGAAGAGTCTGTTCATCATCGTCCGGTACGCGCTAAAAGATCAAACGGACGAATCCGAAATAGCTCACATCAACGACCTCCACGAGCAGACCACTATCACCCCGCTCAGCCAGTGGCTCGAAAACGGCTACTCTGGGGTCCCTCGGTCGGAGAGGCCGGTCGCCGCCGGCGACTACGAGACATTCCCGCGGATGGAGGAACTCACGACCAGGCAGGTCGAAACCCAGACCGCAGCGGACTTCTTCACCCTGCTTGACCTCGTCCTGAACGACCCGAGCCTGTCGCTCATCGACGATTCTCGCAAGGAGGCCGCGATGCTCGACCGGTTGGAACGGGTCGGCATCGGCCCTGGAATGGAGTTCGACTGGTCTAGCCTCGATACCGACGTGCAAGAGGCGCTGACCACCGGATTCGAGAGCGGGTTCGAGCGCGTAAGAGGCGCTGCTCAGGAGAGCCTGATCGACATGAACGGCTGGCAGATCTTTGCGCCGACGGGGGACTTCAGGACCGACTGGCTGAAGCGGGCCATCCTGGCCGACTTCGGCTATGCGGGCCCCGACTCGCCCAGCTCCCACGTCGGCGCGCTCCGATTCACCGACGCGAACGGCGAGCAACTCGACGGGTCGGAGCGATACACCATCACGTTCGACCTCGACGACCTCCCGCCGGTCACCGAGTTCTGGTCGATTCCCATCTACGACGCGCAGGGCTACTTCGTCGACAACGAACTTGACCGCTACACCATCAACAGCTACATGCTCGAATCGGGCCAGTTGCACACTGAAAGCGGCGAACTCGTCATCTACGTCCAGCACGAGCGACCGGCCGCTCCCGAGCAGATGAGGAACTGGCTGCCGGCCCCCGAAGGGGGCATGCGCTTCGCAGCCCGGTTCTACGGCCCCCGCTGGTCGTTGGTCGACGGCTCCTACGATATGCCGGAGGTCACCCCCGTGGAGGAGTGATGAGTGCAACCATCGTCTTCAACCGGAGAGGTGGCCTGCTGCATCCTCGGCATGCCGCAGGTTCGTGCGAACAGATTCCAATCAAAGAGATAATCGATAGTCATGAGCGACGATACACACGATACGACAGCTGAATCCAACGCCGAACTGCTACGGGCGACCCGCCGAACCGCGCTTCGCGGGGCGGGCCTCGCAGGATTACTTGCACTCGGTGTTGGCAGCGTCACTGCCAGCAAGGACTCCCCGGAGACGACCACCAGAGTGAAACCGGGACGATAGACGATGACGAGTCGATTCCGGTGACGTGGGAGAACGTCGTTCGCGCCCAGACGGACACCTACTTCGAGTCACATGTCGAAAGCGATGGACTAGGCGCGTTCGAGCACTACCGTGATTTCCCACCCGCCGAGGAGCAACAAACCCAACCCAAGGCCCCGATTGCTGACGCGCTGTATTCGTGGGGTATATTCGACCTCACCGAACCGCTCACCATCACGAAACCAGACACCGGTGACCGATACTAGTCGATCGTTCTCACCAACCAAGACCAGTACGTGAAGGGAGTTCTCTACGATTCTGGCGAGTACACGTTGACGCAGGACGAGGTCGGAACCCGGTACGTCAGTGCCCTCATGCGTACGTTCGTGGACCGTAGCGATCCAGACGATATGGAGGAGGCCCATCGACTACAGGACGCGACGACGGTAAGCCAACAATCGTCAGGAACGTTCGAGGTTCCCAACTGGGACCGAGAATCGCTCGGAGAACTCCGCGAAGCGCTCGTCACAGTCGGGGAAACGATGGATGACTTGGCAGGCGTCTACGGCGACGTCGACGAAGTCGACCCCGTCAAGCATTACGTCGGCTCCGTGGCGTTTGGACCGGGTGGAATTCCGGAACCGTCGGAGGCGTTGCTCGTGATGCGCTATCCCGAACAGAACGACGGTGAAACGCCGTACACGCTCACCATCGACGATCCGAACAGCGTCCCCGTCGACGGGTTCTGGCCGGTCACCGTCTACAATAGCGACTGGTTACTCGAGCCGAACGAGTACGAGGCGTACTCGATCAGCAACGTGACCGCCGAGCGGGACGACGACGGCAGCGTCACCATCCACTTCGGCGGCGACACCGACCAGCCGAACTTCATCTACACGCCGGAGGACTGGCAGTACATCGTCCGACTCTACCGGCCACGCGAGCCGGTTCTCGACGGGCGCTATCAGTTCCCCGAAGCCCGGCCGGTGGAGTGAGGCAAACGCACGGATGTCGGTCCCGGCGCTTCAGGCGACTGGATCGCCGCGACGTCGGCCTTCGACTCGTCTGCCCGCTGCTGCCGACGGCCGTGTGCCGAACGTCTCCGCTGCTGTCTGTGTGGTCGCGAGAGCGCTTCGACGCACTCATACGTGCTCCGTCGTATTCTCGGCGTATGGACGACCGCACCGTCCGCTGGCTCCGAGGGGCCGCCGCGGCGCTGGTCTTCGCCACCGCGGCCTACCACCTCTGGTGGGGGTTCCCGCGCATGCTGGTCTACCTGCAGGCGACGGCCGCGCTGGCCGGGCAGGGCATCCCGCCGGATCCCCGGCCGTTCCTGTTCGTCGCGTTCGCCGTCGCGGTGCTGGCCGGCCCGTACCTCGTCACGAGGGACGTGGTCTCCCTGCGTCGGGCCTACCAGGCCGGCCTCGCGCTGATGATACTGTCCTTCCTCGCCTGGGTCGTCTGGCACGAGACGGGCCACGGGGCGCTGTTCGCCGACCTCCCGGCCCCCGAGACGGACTCGGGTCACAGCCACGGCGGGTCCGTGCTGTACACTATCTACGATCACTACGTGACCGAACCGATCGAGGGGGTCATCAAGACGGTCGAACTGACCGCCGTGGCGGTGTTCGCGGTCCTGCTCAGCGCAGACCCGGACGCGCGAGAGCGGACGGCTGAGTAGGGCACCGCCGAAGACGGTATTAGAACCGCCCGCCCAACCCCGGGCATGGACGCTGCCGACCTGCGCCGAGGCGTTCGCGACGTCGCCCCGCTGTTGCTCGGGATGATCCCCTTCGGCTTCGTCGTCGGGATCGCCGCCGCGAACGCCGGCCTGGACCTCGTGCAGGCCGTCGGCATGTCCGCCGTCGTCTTCGCGGGCGCATCGCAACTGGCCGCGCTGGACCTGCTGGCGTCGGACGCTCCGCTCGCCGTGGTCGTCGTGACGGCGGGGGTCGTCAACCTGCGGATGCTGATGTACTCGGCCTCGATCGCCACCTACTTCCGGGCGTTCTCGATGCGGTGGCGGGCCGGTCTCGCCTTCCTCCTCACCGATCCCGCCTACGCGCTCTCGATCGCCGCGTTTCGGACCGACGAGTCGATCGACCGGCGCGCTTACTACCTCGGGGCCGCCGTCACGCTCTGGGTGATCTGGCAGGTGACGACCGTCGCCGGCGTGGTTCTCGGGGCGGAGGTCCCCGACGCGCTCGCCCTCGACTTCACGGTCCCGCTCGTCTTCCTCGCGCTCACGACGTCGGCCGTCGAGGACCGGCCGACCGCCGTCGCGGCCGTCGTAGGCGGGCCGGCCGCTACCGTGAGCGGGGGTCTCCCGCTGGACGTCGGACTACTCGTGGGCGCGTCGCTGGGCGTCGTCGCCGGCGTCGGGACGGAGACGCTGGGAGGTGCCGATGCCGACTAGCTACTCCGATCCCGCCGTCGTGGGCGCGATCGCCGCGATCGCCGCGGTGACGTTCGCCATCCGGTTCTCCTTCATCGCGCTGTTCGGCCGGCTGGACGAGATCCCGCCGCGCGTCCGCCGCGTCCTCCGGTACGTCCCGCCCGCCGTCCTCGCGGCGCTCGTCCTGCCGTCGATCGTCGCCGTCGATCCGGCGTCGGGAACGCTCGCAGTCGACAGACTGTTCGCCGGGGCGCTCGCCGGCGTGGTCGCGTGGCGCACGGAGGACGTCTTCGCGACGATCGCCGTCGGCATGGGGGCGCTCTGGACGGTCCGACTGCTCTTCTTCTGAGCGGGAACCGGACGGGATCGGTACTCCGTCTTCCAGAGCGGCGGGCGATTCCCCGCGGAGAAATCCGGCGAAAACGACTGTCGTGACCGCGGCTACCCTTCGAGTTCCTCGCGCAGCAGGCCGTTGACCTCGCCGGGGTCCGCCGAACCGCCGGTCTTCTGCATGACCTGCCCCACCAGGAAGTTGATGGCGCCGCCCTCGCCGTCGTGGAAGTCCTCGACGGCGTCGGGGTTCTCGTCGATGGCGGCCACGACGGCCTGCTGGACCTCGTCGCCGCTGGTCTTGCCGAGGTCCTCGCGCTCGACGACGTCGTCGGGCGCGTCGCCCTCGTCGAGCATGTCCCGGAGGACGGTCTCGCGGGCGTTCTTGGCCGTGATCTCGTCCTCGGCGACGAGTTCGACGAGGCGGGTCACCTCGTCGAAGCGGTCCGAGACGTCCGTGATCCGCATGTCGCGGTAGTTGAGCTCGCCCAGTAGCTCGTCGGCGACCCAGGTGGCCGCGAGGTCGGCGTCGAAGCGCTCGGCGACGTCCTCGAAGAAGTCGGCGACCTGCTTGGTGCTGGTGAGCTTCGACGCGGCCTCCTCGCTGAGGCCGTACTCCTCGACGAAGCGCTCGCGGCGGGCGTCGGGCAGCTCGGGGATGGCGATCTCCTGCTTCCAGTCGGAGACCTGCAGGGGCGGGAGGTCGGCCTCGCGGAAGTAGCGGTAGTCCTTCTCCTCCTCCTTCGAGCGCATCCCGACGGTGTTGCCGTGGGTCTCGTTGAAGTGGCGGGTCTCCTGCTCGACCTCGCGGCCGGACTGGATCAGCTTCTTCTGCCGGGAGGCCTCGTAGGCGAGCGCGTCCTCCGCGCCCCTGTGGCTGGAGATGTTCTTGACCTCGGTGCGGTTGGCGTCCGCCAGCACGTCCTCGTCGATGCTGCCGTCCTCGTTCACGTCGGCGGCGTCGACCAGCGAGAGGTTCGCGTCGATGCGGAGGCTGCCGTCTCGCGCGGGGTCGAACACGCCGAGGTACTCCAGGACCTCCTCCAGTTTCTCCAGGAAGGCCCGCACCTCGCCGGGGTCGCGGAAGTCCGGCCGGGTGACGACCTCCATCAGGGGCGTGCCGGCGCGGTTGTAGTCGATCAGGGTGTAGTCCGCGCGGTCGATCGAGCAGGTCCTCGATTCGAGCGGCCCGGTGCCCTCGCGGACGTGCTTGATCGAGCCGGGATCCTCTTCCAGATGGGCGCGGCGGATGCCGACGCTGCGGCGCTGCCCCTCGTGGGCGAACTCCAGTTGCCCGTCCTGACAGATCGGCGCGTCGTACTGGGTGATCTGGAAGTTCTTCGGCAGGTCCGGGTAGTAGTAGTTCTTCCGGTGGAAGGTCGTCTCCGCCGGAATGTCGGCGTCGATGGCCTTCCCCACCTTCACCGCGGCCTCGACGGCCGCCTCGTTGACCACCGGGAGGGCGCCGGGCAGGCCCAGGCACACCGGGCAGGTGTTCGTGTTGGGCTCCGCCGCGGACTCCGTCGAGCACCCGCAGAAGATCTTCGTCTCCGTCTCGAGCTGGACGTGGACCTCCAGGCCGATGACCGTCTCGAGGTCCGCGTCCTGCTGGGCTCGCTGGCTCATTGGACCGGGATTCGGGAGCCGCCGGCTAAAGGGTAACGACCCCCGTCGGGGCGTGCTGGCCCTCCCTCCCCGCTGACGGGCGGTCGAGGACGTCGGGCGCTCCCCCGTTCCTTTATTGAGGGACGTATCGATACGACGAGAGAATGGTAGATAACGGGGAACAAGATGTGTCGAGCACGCGACGGGACGTACTGCGAGGGATCGGAGCGACCGGTATCGGGACGCTGCTCGGGAGCGCGCTCCCGGCGAGTGCGAGCGCGGACGCCGGCGAGGTCACCGTGCTGGGCGACTTCGAGTCGGGGCTCGACGGCTGGCGGACGAACGGCGGGGCGACGCTGGAACGCGTCGGCCGGGCATCGCGGCCGACGGCCGTCAGGAGCGGCGAGCGCGCGCTGCAGGTGACGGCGAACGGCGACGTCGTTCCGATGATCGCCAACGAGCGGCGCGTGGCCGACAGCGACCTCGTCGAGTACCCGTACCTCTTCGCGGGGGTCACGCCCGGCCGCGTCGCCGACGCGGGTTCGAGCGTCACTTTCCGGTTCCGACTGCGCTACTCTCGGGAAGGGCGGTCCGGCGGCGGGAGTTCCGACCACGAGAGGCGTACCGGCGGCGACGGACGTGCAGGCGACGGCCGTTCCGGCGGCGACGGGCGTGCTGGCCGTAAACCCGATAGCCGGGACCGCGGCGCGCCCGTCGTGGAGTCGGAGGAGATCACCGTCCCGCCGCACGTCTCCAGCGTGCTCACCTGGGACACGAGCGCCGTCGACGAGGCGAAGCGAGCCAGCGCGAAGCGCCTCGAAATCGTCTGGTATCCCGAGGGGCGGCCGCCGGAGACGAGTCCCCGGGGTCGCGATTCGGGACCCGGCTTCGAGGAGTCGGTCGTGTTCGACGACGTCCACCTCAGCGACGACCGGGAGCGGACCGAAGTCGTCCGGATGGCTGGCCAGTGGGAGTCCCTCAAGCGGTCCCGCGGGCCGTACCGGCGGACGAACGTGATCGACCGGGACGAGCACGGCGAGACGGGCGAGTTCGTGTTCGAGGACGGGTCGACGGTCCCGTACGCGTACGAGACCCACCCCGGTGAGGAGACGCGACAGGTGATCGGCGAGACGGTCTACCGGTTCGGGGGTGAGTGGGCGTGAGCGCGCCCGAATCAGCCGAACGCGAGCGCGGGACCGTGTCCGGATCGGCGACGACGCTGACGCTCATTCCCGGCGACGGCGAGGGCAGTTCCGAGTGGAGCGGCGACGCCTGCACGGACCATCGCGACGGCTGTCCCGAGGGCGAGACCGACGATCTCGACAGCGCCATGCCGGACTACTGGGGGATGGGCCTCGACGCGTGGTTCCTCGGGGACCAGCGGTCGGACCTCCCGACGGACCTCGACGAGGCGCTGGCCGTCACCAAGACGTTCCCCGAGTACCCCGGCGAGGAGTTCAGGGCCTACCGGATGAAGAACCGCCTGGCGGTGTCCTTCAGGTCGAGCGACGGGCGAACGATCGACGACTGGGAGTCCGTCGACGTCGCCCTCGACGAGGAGGAACCGTCCTACGTCTGCGTCGAAGGAGAGACGGAACACGGCGAGGGGAACGCGATGCGGACGCTGATCGAGCGGCCGCCGAGCGACTTCTGGTCCTGGTTCGACGGGCGGGAGAAGGCACGGGCTCACGTGATACGGTACGACGGCGACGTCGTGGAGGACGGGGACGGCTACGCGCCCCGGAGCGAGGACCTGAACCGCGTCTCCGTCGAGAGTCCCGACGGGGAGCGCGTGGAGGGCGTGCGCGTCTCGGCCATCGTGGGCGGACAGGACTCGTACATCAGGAAGCTCAACGAACTGTTCTACCGGGACCCCGTCCGCTTCCAGCGGGAGTTCCCCGACTCCGGGCCCGAGGACGTGCCCTCGTTCGTCCAGACGCCGCCCACGATGTACACGTTCCTCGACCTGATCGTCACGGCCGACGGGGCCGTCGCCGCGCGCGTGTGGGACTCGAGCCCCTATCCGCAGCACTTCCTGTACGTGAACGGGAAGCGGGAACCGGACGGAATGGACAACGGATTCGTCCGCGGCGACGGCCTCGATCTGACGAGGACGGTCGAAGACGGCAACTGGGTCCGCAACCAGAACATGAACCTGGAGCGGTTCGTCCCCTGGGTCAATCAGTCGACGCTGGCGACCGGGCACGAACCGTTCTCGCCGCACTTGCCCGGGGCGTACGAGGAGAACTGGGACGCGGACACCCCCGGGATCACGCCGCAGTCGCATCCGACGATCGCGCACGCCGAGGACGGCGACGCCCTCTCCGCGGAGACCGTCCTCGAGTCGTTCGACTCGCCGCTGTTCCCGTGGTCCGGAACGACCTGACCGGGAACCCGAAACACGATACCGAACCGGGAGCTACGACTCACCGTGACTACGCTGCAACGGGCGCGCGTTCGCTGGTCGCTCGTCGCCGGCACCGCGATGGCAGCGGCGGCGGCGCTGTTCGGACTGCTGCTCCCGGGCGTCGTTCCACCGTTCCTGGCCGTTGCGGCGTTCCTCACCGGGACCGCGGTCTGGTGGGTCGCGACGACCGACGAGGGGAGCACCGTCCGCCGCGGCCTCCTGGCCGGCGGGTTCACGGGGCTGGTGACCCACGTCACGTACTGGTCGCTCTTGCTGCTGTGGGGCGCGCGCCCGTTCCGGGCCTGGGGCCCGCGGTCGTCGGACGTCCTCCAGATCGCCGCCTACTCGGCGGTCGGCATCGCGCTCCTGGGCGCCCTCACGGTCCCCCTCGGAGCGCTTGTGGGCGGGCTGGTCGCGGCCGCGCAGTCGCGGTACGATCCGTCGGACAGCGACGACGAGGGTGACACCGCCAGTTCGTAACACCCGATCCCGTCACCGTCCGTTCGTCCGCCACTGACCCCTTCACTACCAGACGTGTGAGATCGGAGACGGGTATATCAGTGACCGCCGCCAAGCGCGCCCGTGACACTGTCGGAGGTCATCGACGAGATCGGCACCCGGGAGCCCACGCTGACGGTCGTCAACCGCGACGAACCCGAGCCCGTCGTCCGGATGCTGAAGCGGATGGTCGACGCGCCCGACGTGACCGTCCGAGAGGCAGAACCGCCAGAGTGCGGCCCGGCGAACTTCGTGCTCCTGGAAGGCGACGCGGACGAGCAGCGCTTGGCCGTCTCGACTATCGCGGACGTGGGGGACAGCGTCCTGATGGTCAACTCGGACCTGTACGTGACGGGCACCCGGTCGCTCGACGAGGTGGACACGCCCGACGTGCTGGCGGGCCTGCACGGGACGACGTTCACCGTTGCGGGCAAGCAGAAGATGCTGTTGATCGAGCTGTCGCGCCACGTCGAGGCGCTCGCCCACCGGTCGGCCGGGAGCACGATTCACGCGGGGTTCCAGTCCCTCTCGCGGATCGACGACGAGCGGGGGACGCGGCGCGTCTACGAGCGACTGGTCGAGGCGGGCGTCGACGTGCACCTCTACGGCGTTCCGGACGCGGTACCGGATCTACCGGGAGACGCACACGTCCACGCGAACGACGCTGAGGAGATTCGACGCACGTGGTTCGTCGTCAACGCGGACTGCCCGCCCGACGTGAAGGCCGCGCTCGTGGCCGAGGAGAGTGGACCGAACGAGTGGACTGGCGTCTGGATGTTCGATCCGGAGACCGTCGACCGGATCGCCGCCTACCTCGCCGAGACGTATCACCGGTAGCGTCGTCTCTCTCGGCCGATTCCTCCGAGACGAGTCCGGTCGCAGTCGTCTCTCCGCCCGGCGCACCTATCAGAAAACCTTCCGATGTCTGACGTAGGGTTAAGTGACAGGAGCCGGCCTCGTACAGTATGTGCGGCAACCGCGTCGAGGAGCTCGAAGCGCGCGTCAAGGAACTCGAAGCCTCCATCGAGGGGCTGACCGACGAACTCGTCGAGTGCAAGGTCCGCCTCCGCGAGATGGAGGACGCGGTCGACGACGACCTCGGGTTCGAGAGCGGCGCCGGCGATACCGACGAGGACACCGGCTCGGACATCGTCGAGCCCTCGCCGTCGGAAGCCGAAGGGTCTAAGCCGGCGGGAACCCAGAAAGGAGACGACACGGAGGAGAGCGACGCCGACGACGACATCATCGTCGCGTAGCGCTCCCTCCACGAGCGCCCCATGCACATCAAAGAGCTCGTCCTCGACAACTTCAAGAGCTTCGGCCGGAAGACTCGCATCCCCTTCTACGAGGACTTCACTGTGGTCACCGGGCCGAACGGGTCGGGGAAGTCGAACATCATCGACTCCGTGCTCTTCGCGCTGGGGCTCGCTCGCACCTCGGGCATCCGCGCAGAGAAGCTGACCGACCTCATCTACAACCCCGGCCACGCCGACGAGGAGACCGACGTGGGCGGCGAGCGGGAGGCCGTCGTCGAGGTGATACTCGACAACGCCGACCGGACCCTCGAGCGGTCGCAGGTCGTCAACGCCGCCGGCAGCGAGGACGTCGGCGACGTCGACGAGATCTCGATCCGCCGCCGGGTCAAGCAGACCGAGGACAACTACTACTCGTACTACTACATCAACGGCCGCTCGGTCAACCTCTCGGACATCCAGGACCTGCTGGCCCAGGCCGGCGTCACGCCGGAGGGGTACAACGTCGTCATGCAGGGCGACGTCACCGAGATCATCAACATGACGCCCGGCTCCCGCCGGGAGATCATCGACGAGATTGCCGGCGTCGCGCAGTTCGACGCCAAGAAGGCCGACGCCTTCGACGAACTGGAGGTCGTCCAGCAGCGCATCGACGAGGCGGAACTGCGCATCGAGGAGAAACAGACCCGCCTCGATCAACTGGAGGACGAGCGCGAGACCGCCCTCGAATATCAGGAGCTGCGCGAACAGAAGGAGGAGTACGAGGGCTACCGCAAGGCCGCCGAACTCGAGGACAAGCGCGAGGAGCGCGACGAGGTGCAGGCCGATATCGACGACCTCGAGGACGAGCTCGAGGAGCTACAGGTCGAACTCGACGAGCGCCAGGGCAAGGTCGTCCGCCTGGAGGAGGACCTGGAGGACCTCAACGCCGAGATCGAGCGCAAGGGCGAGGACGAGCAGCTGGCCATCAAGCGCGAGATCGAGGAGATCAAAGGCGAGATCAGCCGGCTCGAAGACAAGGTCGCGGCCGCCGAGGAGCAGGTCGAGGACGCCGAGAACGAGCGCCGGCAGGCGTTCGTCCAGGTCGACCGCAAGCAGGAGACCATCGACGGCCTGGAGTCGGACATCCGCGAGACCAAGGTCGAGAAGTCCAACGTCAGGGCCGAGATCCAGGGAAAGGAGGCCGACCTGGCGGAAGTCCAGGAGCGCATCGACGAGGTCGGCGAGGAGTTCGAGGAGGTCAAGGAGGAACTCGAGGACAAGCGCGATCGCCTCGAGACGCTCAAATCGGAGAAGAACGACCTCCAGCGCGAGCAGGACCGTCTGCTCGACGAGGCCCGCCGGCGCTCCAACGAGCAGCGCGAGAAGCGGGAGGCCATCGAGGAGGCCGAGGCCGAGATTCCCGAACTGGAGGCCGATATCGACGACCTCGAGATCGAGCAGGAGAAGGCGAAGAAGAACAAGGCGACGATCACCGACGTCGTCGAGGACCTCAAGGAGGAGAGGCGCGAGCTACAGGCCGATATCGACGACCTCGAGGACGAGATCTCGGGCCTCCAGCAGGAGTACGCCGAGCTGGAGGCCAAGGCCGGGCAGGACGGCGACTCCTCGTACGGCCGCGCGGTGACGACCGTCCTCAACGCGGACATGGACGGCGTCCACGGCACCGTGGGCCAGCTGGGCGCCGTCGACGCCGAGTACGCCACCGCCGCGGAGACCGCCGCCGGCGGCCGGCTGGCCCACGTCGTCGTGGACGACGACAGCGTCGGCCAGCGGGGCATCGAGTACCTCAAGTCGCGCAACGCCGGCCGCGCCACGTTCCTGCCCATCACGGAGATGCACCAGCGGTCGCTGCCGTCGCTGCCGAGCCACGAGGGCGTGATCGACTTCGCGTACAACCTGGTGGACTTCGACTCCCGGTACGCGGGCGTGTTCGCCTACGTGCTGGGCGACACGCTGGTCGTCGACGACATGAGCACCGCCCGGGACCTCATGGGCGACTGCCGGATGGTGACCCTCGACGGCGACCTCGTCGAGAAGTCCGGCGCCATGACCGGCGGGTCCTCGTCTGGGACGCGCTACTCCTTCTCCGGCGGCCAGGGCAAGCTCGAACGCGTGGCCCAGCGGATCAACGACCTGGAGGACGAACGCGCCGACCTCCGCGAGGAGCTGCGCGACGTCGAGGAGCGCCTGGACGACGCCCGCGACCGGCAGACCGACGCCGCAGACCAGGTCCGCGAGATCCAGAGCGCGATGGGGCGCAAGCGGTCGGCCATCGAGGACGCCGAGGAGAAGGTTGAACGACTCGAAGCGGAACTGGCGGAGATCGAGGCCGAGCGCGAGGAGGTCTCCGACGAGATGGACGAGCTGGAGGCCGAGATCGCCGAGAAAGACGACGAGATCGACGCGCTGCAGTCGGACATCGACGAGCTGGAGGCCGAGGTCGCCGACTCCGAGCTGCCGGACCTGACCGAGCAGGCCGACTCGCTGAAGGCCGAGATCGACGGTCTGGAGGACCGCGAGGACGACCTCGACGCCGACCTCAACGAACTGCAACTGGAGAAGCAGTACGCCGAGGAGGCCATCGAGGAGCTCCACGAGGACATCGAGGACGCGCAGAACCGCAAGGCCGAGGCCCAAGAGCAGATGGCCGAGCTCGAGGACGAGATCGAGGCCCAGCGGGAGAAGAAGACCGAGAAGGAAGCGGAGGTCGCCGAGCTCGAGGAGGAACTGGCCGACCTCAAGAGCGAGCGCGAGGACCGCCGCGAGGAGCTGAAGGCGGCGAAGGCGGCCCGCGACGAGCAGCAGTCCGAAGTCGACGAGGTCGAGCGCGACCTCGACGACCTGCGCGAGGAGTACGAGCGCCTCGACTGGGAGATCGACGAACTGGAGGCCGAGGTCGGCGACTACGACCCCGAGGAGATCCCGGACCACCACGAGGTCGAGTCCGAGATCGGTCGCCTCGAGGCGGAGATGGAGACGCTCGAACCCGTGAACATGCGGGCCATCGACGAGTACGACGCCGTGGCCGACGACCTCGCCGACCTCGAGGACAAGAAGGCCACCCTGGAGGAGGAGGCTGACGGCATCCGCGACCGGATCGACAGCTACGAGCAGCGGAAGAAGGACACCTTCATGGAGGCCTACGAGGCCATCGACGCCCACTTCCAGGACATCTTCGAGCGCCTCTCGGACGGCTCCGGCCACCTCCACCTGGAGGACGAGGAGGACCCCTTCGACGGCGGGCTGACGATGAAGGCCCAGCCCGGCGACAAGCCGATCCAGCGGCTCGACGCCATGTCCGGCGGAGAGAAGTCCCTGACGGCGCTGGCCTTCATCTTCGCCATCCAGCGGCACAACCCGGCACCGTTCTACGCGCTGGACGAGGTCGACGCCTTCCTCGACGCCGCGAACGCCGAGCTCGTCGGCGAGATGGTCGACGAACTCGCCGGCGAGGCCCAGTTCGTCGTCGTCTCCCACCGCTCGGCCATGCTGGACCGCTCCGAGCGGGCCATCGGCGTCACCATGCAGAACGACAACGTCTCCGCGGTCACCGGGATCGACCTGTCGGGCGATTCGGGTGAGCCGGAGGTGGCCGCTGATGACTAGCGAGTCGCCCGAGGACCAACGGGACGAGGGGGGCTCGACAACATCGAGCGGGGAGCGGAGCGACCCGCGAGATAGCGAGGGGTCCGGCGAGAGCGAGGCCGAGCGTAGTGAGGCCTCGGATAGTGAGCGGGGAGGCACGACCCGCGAACGGAGTGAGCCGGAGCCCTCGGAAACGCGAGCGGGGAGCGAAGCGACCCGCGAGCGGGACGATGGGGAATCTGGCGACAACATTCCTCTGAACATCGCAGGCCACGAGGATCGCGACCCGCCCGGAGAATCCGACGCCGGCGACCTGTTCGGCGACGACGCGTCGGCTGATTCAGGCTCCGACGACTCCTCTGAGAACGGCGAGACGCCCGCAGCCGCCGAAGCCGCTGACGACGCGGACGGCGACGAGGAGGTCGAACCCGTCGAGGTCCTCGTCCAGCTGGCCGAGGAGGGCGAGATCGATCCGTGGGACATCGACGTGGTGCAGGTCACCGACAAGTTCCTCGAGGTCATCGACGAGTCGGACCTCCAGACGTCCGGTCGGGCGCTGTTCTACGCGTCGGTGCTGATCCGGATGAAGAGCGACGCGATGCTCGGCGACGACGAGGACGAGGAGGAGCCCGAAGAGCCCTGGGAGGCGGCGATGCGGGGCGAGGAGTCGCTGGACCAGCCCGACCCCTTCTCCGCGCTCGACCGGGAGATGGACCGGCGGCTGGAGCGCAAGCGCGCCCGCGGGATGCCCCAGACGCTGGACGAACTGGTTCACGACCTCCGGGAGGCCGAGCGCGACTCCTGGTGGAAGGAGTCCCGGAGCTACGACACCAGCGACTCTCCCTCGGGCTTCCGGCGGGGGACACAGGAGCTGGACTACCGCGGGGCCGACGACCTGCGGATGGACGACGAGCCGACGGCCGACGAGGTGACCGCCAACACCCACGGCGAGGACATGGACGCCATCGTCGACGACGTCATGGCGGCGGTCCGCGAGCAGTTCGACGCCGGCCGCGACGAGGTGCTGTACCGCGAAGTCGAGGAGGTCGGCGGGTCGCGCGTCGAGACGTTCCTCGGCCTGCTCTTTCTGGCCCACCGCGGCCGCGTCGAACTCCGTCAGGACGACCTGTTCGGCGACCTGTGGATCCGGAACCCCGACGCGGCGACGGGCTCCGACGAGGCCGTCGCGGACTGACGGACTCCGGTGTGCGCCGGCAGCGGCTTCTGCCAACGGACCGGACGCGATAGCGGTGTCACCGACCGGAGAGGCGTCGGCCCGGCCCACCCGCTGGACGCACGTCCGCGAAACTATTATGATCGTTCATTACATATCTGGCCATAGGCATGACTCCGACAAAGTTCCGGGAGCGCCTGGAGGAACGGCGGGACCGGATGGACACGGAGCAGTTTCTGGAGGCGCTCCAGTACGTCCGCGACGACGGCCGCAGTCACCGCCGGTGACCGTCGGCGGAGCGCGGACGGGGCGAGTCGGGAGCGGCCGCTGAAAACGCTCTTCTAGAGGACGGCTCCGGACTGGAGGAGAGCGACCAGCGCCGTCACCGTGACGACGCTGGCGACGGTCGTCACGAGCACGGTCGCGCTGACGAACGCACTGGGCGAGAGGCCGTCGTCAGCGCCGATGCTACTGAAGGCGCCGACGAGGATGATCGGAGTCACGCCGGTGGGCGTCCCCAGCAAGAGGACGACCACGCGCGCGACGACTTGATTCTCGAAGCCGATCAGGGAGGCCGTTCCCAGCGTCACGGCCAGCGCGACGACGGGGGCGATCAGGAGCCGCATGGCCGACGCGCCGGCGACGGGCCGGAGGGCGCCGCTCACGTCTGCGTTGGCCAGTTGAATCCCGAGGATGAGCAGCATGATCGGGATGGAGGCGTTGCCCAGCAGTTCCAGCGTCGACATCAGCGTCCCCTCCGTCGGCGGGACGAGGCCGAGCCAGCGGGCCGCCAGCGCGACGACGACGGCGTACACCAGCGGGACGCTGAACACGCGGCGCATGCTCGACAGCGCGTCGCCCTCGCCGCCGCGCGCGGCGACGTAGATCCCGAGCGTGTACAACATGACCCCCTGTAGCGCCGTGACGAGGACGGCCGTGCTCCGGCCCTCCGGGCCGAAGGCGAAGTCGGCCAGCGGGATGCCGTAGTTGCCGGTGTTCGGGAAAATCGTTACGAGGACGAACGCGCCCAGCAGCGGCTCGGAGCGCCCGGAGAGGCGACCGAACCCCTCCGAGACGACGAGCATCGCGAGCGTGAACGCGCCGACGACGCCGACGACCCGGACGATGGTCCCACCGCCCAGCGCCGACGTGGTCAGGCTGTGGACGACCAGCGCCGGCGCGAGGACGTACACCGTGACCGTGTTCAGCGCGTCCGCCTCGACGTCGGTGATCCGCGCGAGGGCGTAGCCCGTCGCGGCCATCGCGACCACTGGGAGGATGGACGAGGCGAAGATGCTCAGCAGCGACACGCCGAGGTCTGAACGCGCCCGGGATACAACGTTTCCGGAACGCCTCACGGCGTGTCAGATAGACGTGTCTTCTGGGACGGAGGAGGTGGGCCGCGCCGGGAAAGCGTTTTCCCGGGAGTGACCGAACGGGCGGGCATGGAGACACGACGGGCGCTGCTGGTGGACGCCTTCGCCGACGAGCCGCTCTCGGGCAACCCCGCCGGCGTGGTTCCCGACGCGGCCGGGCTGACCGAGGACCAGATGCGCGCGGTCGCGAGCGAACTGGGTGCCAGCGAGACGGCGTTCGTCCGGCCGGGCGACGAGGGCGAGGGCCGCGAGGTCCGCTACTTCACGCCCGAGGAGGAGGTCGATCTCTGCGGCCACGCGACGATTGCGACCTACGCGGCCCTCTTCGAGCGGGGCGAGATCGACGCCGGGACGCACACCGCGCAGACGGCCGCGGGTGACCTGGCCGTCGACGTCGGCGAGGACGACGAGGTCTGGATGGAGCAGGCCGCGGCGGAGGTGGCGGCCGTCGACGTCGACCACGCCGACGCGGCCGACGCGCTGGGGATCGACGTGGCGGCCCTGCGGGACGTCGGGGCCGACCTCCCGCTGGCCCGGGCGTCGACGGGCTTTCCCTTCCTGGTAGTGCCCGTCAACTACTTCGAGCACCTGCGCGACGCGAGCCCGGACCAGGGGGCGATCGCCGACCTCTGCGAGCGGGCCGACGCCAGGGGGCTGTACGCCTTCACCTTCGACGCCCTCGACCGCGAGTCGACGCTGCACGCGCGGGCGTTCGCTCCGCTGGCGGGCATCCCGGAGGACCCGGTCACGGGGACGGGAGCGGGCGCCTGCGGGGCCTACCTCCGGCGCCACGGCGCGCTCGACGGCGAGTTCGACGAGATCGCCGTCGAGCAGGGCCACCTGCTGGACCGCCCGGGCACGGTCCGCGTCGAGACCGACGGCCACGACGTCCGGGTCGGCGGCCGCGCGGTCACCGCGATGGACGGGGAGATCACGGTCCCGGAGAACGACGACGACGACATCGTCGTCGCGTGACCGGCTCAAGCCCGTCCAGTTTTCGCCGTTCGTTTCGAGATAGAGTACTCGAATCCGAGTTACTCCCCACCCGAAAGTGCCGGAACCGACACGGGCTTGCTGTCGGTGCGTGAACGTCGGGTTGCATGCCAGTACGCTGGCTCGAAGACATCACGGCCGACGACCTCGCGTCCGTCGGTGGCAAGGCGGCCTCGCTCGGCGAACTCGCCGGCGCGGGCCTGCCGGTCCCGCCGGCCTTCGTGGTCACCGCCGACACCTACCGCACGTTCGTCGAGTCCACCGGGATCGACGAGGAACTGTTCGACGCGGTCGACGTCGATCCCGAGGACTCCCAGGCGCTGGCCGAGGCCGCCGAGCGCGCCCGGGAACTGATCACCGGCACTGACCTCCCGGAGTCGGTACGCGAGGAGATTCTCTCGGCGCACGAGGACCTCGATCACGAGGCCGTCGCCGTCCGCTCGTCGGCCACCGCGGAGGACCTCCCCGACGCCTCCTTCGCCGGTCAGCAGGAGACGTTCCTCAACGTCGAGCGGGCCGACCTGCTGGACCGCGTCCGGGAGTGCTGGGCGTCGCTGTTCACCCAGCGGGCCATCTACTACCGGGCGGAGCAGGGGTTCGACCACCACACGGTCGACGTCGCCGTCGTCGTTCAGGCGATGGTCGACGCGGACGCGAGCGGCGTGATGTTCACGAGCCATCCCTCGACCGGCGCGCCGCAGGCCGTCATCGAGGCCGCCTGGGGGCTGGGCGAGGGCGTCGTCTCCGGGTCCGTCTCACCGGACAACTACGTCGTCGACCGCCAGGCCGGCGAGGTCGCCGAGGTGACTGTCGCCGACAAGAAGACGAAGTTCGTCCGCGACGGCGGCGAGACGGTCGAACGGGCCGTCCCGGACGACCGCCGCGAGGAGCGCGTCCTCACCGAGGACCTGCTGGACCGCCTGCTCGCCGTCGGCGAGCGCGTCGAGGACCACTACGGCGAACCCCAGGACGTCGAGTGGGCCATCACCGGCGACCCCGCGAGCGAGGGCGGTGACGACCCCCGGGTCTACCTCCTCCAGTCCCGGCCGATCACGACCATCGACGACGCCGTCGCGGCCGACGCCGACGGCGCGGCAGATGGCGAGGCGGGCGGCGTGGCAGACGGCGGCGCGATGACCGCCCAGGGGGAGACGGGCGTCCTCGCGTCCGGCGTCGGCGCCAGCCCCAACGCCGCGACGGGCACGGTCAGGCTCGTCCGGAAGCTCGACCAGCTGGACAAGGTCGAAGGGGGCGACGTCATCGTCACGGAGATGACGACCCCGGACATGGTACCGGCGATGAAGCGGGCCGCCGCCATCGTCACCGACGAGGGCGGGATGACCAGCCACGCCGCCATCGTCTCCCGAGAACTGGGCGTCCCCGCCGTCGTTGGAACCGACGGCGCTTCGGACCGCCTGCGCGACGGCCAGCGGGTCACCGTCGACGGCGACACCGGCACGGTCCGGGCCGGCGACGAGGCGGCCGGCGGCGAGTCCGATCCGGCGACCGGGGACGACGCAGCGACGGACCAGACGGCCGCCGACGCCGGGGCCGGCGCGGCCGCCGGACCGTCGCCGACCCCCAAGCCCATGACGGGCACGGAGATCAAGGTCAACGTCTCCATCCCGGAGGCGGCCGAGCGGGCGGCGGCCACCGGGGCCGACGGCGTCGGTCTCCTGCGCATCGAGCACATGGTGCTCTCGACGGGCAAGACGCCGCGGCGCTACGTCGAGGACCACGGCGAGGACGCCTACGTCGAGGAGCTCGTCGACGGCATCCGGGAGGTCGCCGAGGCGTTCTACCCGCGGCCGGTCCGCGTCCGGACGCTGGACGCCCCGACCGACGAGTTCCGCCAGCTCGACGGCGGCGCCGACGAGCCCGACGAGCACAACCCCATGCTGGGCTACCGGGGGATCAGGCGGAGCCTCGACCAGCCCGACCCGTTCCGACTGGAGCTGTCGGCCGTCCGGAAGCTCTACGACATGGGCTACGACAACGTCGAGCTGATGCTCCCGCTGGTCACCGACGCGGAGGACGTCGTCCGCGCGAAGTCGCTCATGGAAGAGGCGGGCATCGACCCCGACAAGCGGACCTGGGGCGTCATGGTCGAGACGCCCGCCAGTGCGCTCGGCGTCGAGGAGCTGTGCGAGACGGGCATCGACTTCGCCTCGTTCGGAACGAACGACCTCACGCAGTACACCCTCGCCGTCGACCGGAACAACGAGCGGGTCGCCGGCCGTTTCGACGAACTGCACCCGGCCGTGCTGGACCTCATCGAGCGGACCATCGACGTCTGCAACGACCACGACGTGGCCACGAGCATCTGCGGCCAGGCCGGCTCGAAGCCGGAGATGGTCCAGTTCCTCGTCGACGAGGGCGTCACCTCCATCTCGGCCAACGTCGACGCCGTCCGCGACGTCCAGCAGGAGGTCAAGCGCGTCGAGCAGCGACTCCTGCTCGAATCGGTTCGGGAATAGGCCGCTGCCCCGTTTCGCTGCCGACGGACACCGGGATCAGGCCACGGCGGCGAAGTACTCGTCCCTGCAGGCAGGACAGACCGGCACGCCGCTCACTGCCGTCCCCGGGTCGGCCGTCGAGCAGACGTAACACCGATCGGACGACGCCAGGCCGTCCGTCCGACCGAACGCGAAGACCGCCCCGAGGAGCCCGAGATTGACGAGCAGCAGTCCGATGGTGACGGCGATACCAGGCATACCCGATCCAGGGGGACTCGGTCGTTTCACTGTTGCGTTCGAGCGCCGTACTGCGATATTTATCCCGATCGTTCGTCCAGAACAGCGCGTCCGGCCGGAGCGCAACGGATAAACGAATCCGGGACGAGTTCGTGAACGAATGCAGCGGGCCGAGCCCCAGGAGTTCGAGCGGGTCCTCTCCTCGATGTGTACCGAACCGCACCCGGCGGCCCGCGAGGCCGCGGAGCGGTTCCTCGCCACCAACCCGGGCGACCCCGGCACGTACGAGCGGGTCGCCGAACTGGAGGCCGAGGCCGTCGAGACCCTCGGAACGATCACGGGCCTGCCCGAACCGGAGGGGTACGTCACTAGCGGCGGCACGGAGGCCAATATCCAGGCCGTCCGCATCGCGCGCAACCGGGCGGAGACCGACGATCCGAACGTCGTCGCGCCGGAGCACGCCCACTTCTCCTTCCGGAAGGCGGCCGAGACACTGAGCGTGGAACTGCGGACCGCGCCCGCCACCAACTACCGCGCCGACGTCGACGCGATGGCGGAGCTGATCGACGGCGACACCGTCTGCGTCGTCGGCGTCGCCGGCACGACGGAGTACGGTCAGGTCGATCCGATCCCGGCCATCGCCGACCTGGCGGCCGACGCCGGCGCGCTGTGTCACGTCGACGCGGCGTGGGGCGGCTTCTACCTCCCCTTCACCGACCACCGCTGGCACTTCGGCCACGCCGACGTGGACACGCTCACCATCGACCCCCACAAGGTCGGCCAGGCGGCGGTGCCCGCCGGCGGCCTGCTTGTGCGGTCGGCCGATCTGCTGGACGAACTCGCCATCGACACGCCCTACCTGGAGTCGACGTCACAGGTGACGCTGACCGGCACGCGCTCCGGCGCGGGCGTCGCCAGCGCCGTCGCAGCCATGGACGCGCTGTGGCCGGACGGCTACCGCGAGACCTACGACCGGGAGATGGACAACGCGGAGTGGCTCGCCGACCAGCTGGCCGCCCGCGGCCACGACGTCGTCGGGCCGGAACTCCCGCTGGTCGCCGCCGACCTGTCGCGACCGATGGCCGCGGAGCTCCGGGAGCGGGACTGGCGCGTCTCCAAGACGTCTGCGGGCGAGTTGCGCGTCGTCTGCATGCCCCACGTCACCCGGTCGATGCTGCGCTCGTTCGTCGACGACCTCGACTGGTACTGACGCGGTCGGTGGGCCGAGAGAGTCGTCGCTCCCGAATGGCGAATATCAAAGTTTAGGACCGGGGCCCTACTGAAAGTAGTTGTGCCACTCGAGGGCCTCCCAGTGTTGCTCGCCAGTTGCCCGACGACGGGCGATCCCGTCGGCTTCGAGCGGGCGGTCTGTACCGCGACCGGGCCCGTCGGCCTGCTCCTCATCGGAGTCTACTCCTTCCTGATCGCGTTCGTCCTCCCGCTGCCGAGCGAGATCGTGCTGGCCCCGGCCTCGTCGCTCCGCCTGGGGCTCCCGACGAGCCTCGACCTCGCGGTGGTCATCGTGATCTCCGGGCTGGGCAAGGCCGCCGGGAGCGTCTTCGCCTTCCACCTCGGCCAGGAGGCAAAGCAATCCGGCCCCGTCGTTCGGTTCCTCCGGCGGTCCCGGTTCGACGTCGTCGCCTGGTCCGAGCGCCGGACCGTCGAACTCGCCCAGCAGTTCGGCTACGTCGGGCTCGCGCTGGCCCTGAGCGTCCCCGGCTTCCCCGACACGCTCTCCATCTACGCCTTCTCCGTCTTGGAGGAGGACTACCTGAAGTTCGCGCTGGCCACATTCGCCGGCAGCGTCGGGCGACTGCTCGTGACGCTTGGCCTCATCGGCGGGGCCTCTCTGGCGTTCTGAGCGGGCGGCTCGCGGGGCGGCCGGGCGAGTAACGATCGCGTAGCGTTCGATAACGAGTCTGTACTTATCACTCGCGGGCGCGTCCGGGCGGTCATGTCGACCGCCCGTCGACGCGTCCCCACTCAGGTCCTGTTCGGGCTCGCAGTCCTCCTCGCGGGCCTGTTGCTCCTGCTCGACACCACCGGCACGTACGACACGTCGGTCCTCTGGCGGTTCGTCCCGTCGCTGTTCGTCCTGCTCGGACTGTACGCCATCGCGGTCAGCGGCTTCCGCAACCTCTTCGGACCGGTCGTGGTGGTGATCGTCGCCGGCCTCTGGCAGCTCTCCGCGCTCGGACTGGTCGACGCAGCGGAACTCGGATCTCTGTGGCCGCTGCTGGTGGTCCTGTTCGGGCTCTCGCTGCTACTCAGCCACTACCGCCGGAGCCCCGCCGCGACGCCCGACTCGCACGTCTCCTCGATGGCCGTCCTCGGCGGTAGCGAGACGCGCGTGACGACCGACCAGTTCACCGGTGCCGATCTGACGGCTCTCTTCGGCGCGGCGACCGTCGACCTCCGCGACGCGACCGTTCCGGAGAAGCCGGCGCACGTGAACGCGATCGCGATGTTCGGCGGCGTCGAGATCGTCGTGCCGCGGGAGTGGAACGTCAGGCTGGACGTCCTGCCGATCCTCGGCGGCGTCAGCGACGATCGCGTCCGCAGCGCCGACGTCCACGACGAGGTCGACCTGGTCGTGACCGGTCTGGTCGCCTTCGGCGGAGTGGCGGTCGAGGACTGACCGAACCGCTTTTGTCGCTCCGCGGGCCAGTACCGGCCGAGATGGGGGTCCACACCGGCATCCCGATGCGTATGCGTCGCCACGGGAGCGCCGGGTGGACCCGGGCGGCGGTCGGCGGCCGGTAGGACGGCCCCCGAGCGCGGCCGGCGAACCTCGGCCGCCCGGTTCTCGCACCGCTTCCGACCGACGAGACACAGTCACAGCCATGCTAAACCGGCAGCCTTTCCACGAGTTCGGAGGTAGCACAGACACATGAGCCACGAGGAGTTCCCCACTGATCGACCCGCGGTGGTGACCTGCGGGCTCCCCTACGCCAACGGGGACCTGCACGTCGGTCACCTCCGCACGTACGTCCAGGGCGACGCCTACGCCCGGGCGCTCCGACGCGTCGGCCAGCAGACCGCCTTCGTCTGCGGGTCGGACATGCACGGGACGCCCATCGCGGTCAACGCCGCCGAGGAGGGCGTCGACCCCGAGGAGTTCGCCCTGGAGTACCACGAGCAGTACGCCGAGACGTTCCCGAAGTTCAACGTCGAGTTCGACAACTACGGCCACACCCACGACGAGACCAACACCGAACTCACGAAGGAGTTCGTCCGGTCGTGGATCGACAACGACCACGTCGTCGAGAAGGAGATCCAGGTCGCCTACGACCCCGACGCCGACCAGTGGCTGCCCGACCGGCTCGTCGAGGGCACCTGCCCCTACTGCGGCGAGCACGCCCGCGGCGACGAGTGCGACGAGGGCTGTCAGCGGCACCTCGAACCCGGCGAGATCGAGGACCCCACGAGCACCATCACGGGCAACCCCGCCGAGTACCGCGAGCGCGAGCACAAGTTCCTCCGCCTGTCGGACTTTCAGGAGTACCTCCAGGGGTTCATCGACCGCCTCGAAGGGAGCGACAACGCCCGCAACCAGCCCCGCGAGTGGATCGAGGGGGAGCTGGAGGACCTCTGTATCACGCGGGACCTCGACTGGGGCATCGACTACCCCGGCGACGCCGAGGACGGTGACGGCGCGGAAGACCTCGTCCTCTACGTCTGGGTCGACGCCCCCATCGAGTACGTCGCCTCCACCAAGCAGTACAGCGAGCGCGTCGGCGCCGACGAGTACGACTGGGAGCGGGTCTGGAAGATCGGCGGCGAGAAGCGCCACGGCACCGAGTGGGACGACGACTGGCACGACGAGGCCGCCGAGATCGTCCACGTGATCGGGCGCGACATCATCCAGCACCACGCCGTCTTCTGGCCCGCCATGCTGCGGGGCGCCGGCTACAACGAGCCCCGGGCGATCCTCGCCTCCGGATTCGTCGGCATCGACGGCAAGTCCCTCTCGACGTCGCGCAACCGCGCGGTGTGGGCCGAGGAGTACCTCGACGCCGGCTTCCACCCCGACCTGTTCCGCTACTACATCCTCTCGGGGTCGGGCCTGGAGTCGGACGTCGACTTCTCCTGGGACCGCTTCGCCGAGCGCGTCGACGGCGAGCTCGTCGGCAACCTCGGCAACTTCCTCTACCGGTCGCTGCTGTTCGCCCAGCGCAACTACGGCGGCACGCCCGACGTCGCCACCAGCGACGAGGTCGAGGCCCGCATCGAGGACGCCGTCGGCGAGTTCGAGACCGCCGTCCGTGAGTACGACCTCCGGGTGCTCGCGGACGTCGCCGTCGACCTCGCCGACTACGGCAACGAGTACATCCAGCGCAACGAGCCCTGGAACCTCGTCGACGACGACCCGGAGCGGGCCGAACAGGTCATCCGCGACTGCGTCCAGCTGTCGAAGGCCGTCGCCGTGCTGGCCCAGCCCGTCCTGCCGGAGAAGGCCGAGCGCGTCTGGGGCCAGCTCGGCGAACAGGGCTCGGTCGCCGACGTCCCGCTCGAGACCGCGCTGGAGCGCCCGCCCGCCGAGTTCGACGAGCCCACGGAGCTGTTCTCCCAGATCGAGGACGAGCACGTCGCGGCGCTCAACGATCAGCTCCGCAAGCGCGTCGAGGCCGCCGGCGAGGACGAGGAAAGCGAAGCCGATACGGACGACGAGGACGAGGCCGACGGCATGGACCTCGAACCCATCGCGGACGAGCGGATCAGCTTCGAGGAGTTCCAGGACGTCGACATGCGCGTCGGCGAGATCCTGTCGGCCGACCCCATCGAGGACTCTGACAACCTCATGCTGCTGGAGGTCGACATCGGCGTCGAGACCCGGCAGGTCGTGGCCGGCCTCCAGGGCCTCCACGAGGCCGACGACCTCGAGGGCACCCGCGTGATCCTGCTGGCGAACATGGAGAAGGCGGAGCTGTTCGGTCACGAGTCCGACGGCATGGTCCTCGCGGCCGGCGAGGACGCCGACCTGCTGACCACTCACGAGGACGCGCCCCTCGGCACGAAGATTCGCTGAGAGCGCCCTCGCTATCGCGAGCGAGCGCCGATCCATCTCGACGGAGCTTTTGTAGCCGGACCGCGTACGGTCGCGCATGGTCGAGGACGCGGGAGACGGCGAGCGCGAGTGGCGCTTCTCGGTCGACGAGGTCGGCCCGGACGGCGTCGTCGAGAACGGCGACGACGGCGCGGCCGACGGGGACGATCCAGAGGCGGAGCACGGCGCCGCCGGCACGCTGACCGGCTACGGCGAGGTCGAACCGGAGCAGCCGACCCTGGAGAACGCGCTGTTCGTCGCCGTCGGCGTGTACGTCGGCGCGCTGGCCATCTCGGCGCTGTTCGTCGACCTGTCGGGTCTGGCGCTTTCCACCGTCGCCTTCGTCGCCGCAGGCGCGCTCGTGGGGACGCTCGCCCTGTTCGCTTTCTTCGGTGTCGTCAACCCGGGGACTTAATTTCGCAGCAGCCCAAGGGCCGACCATGGCGTCCCTGTTCAGCGAGTCGGTGTCCACGTTGCTCCTGCTGGGGGGGACCATCCTCCTCGTCGCAGAGGCGCTCGCGCCGGGCGCGCACTTCTTCGTCCTGGGGGTCGCCCTCCTCGTGGCGGGGATCGTGGGGCTGCTCATGCCCGGCGGACTGGGCATCCTCGCGCCGATCATCCTCGCGGTGGTCGTGCTGGCGGCGACGGCCCTGACGCTGTGGGGCTACCGACAGATCGACCTGCACGGCGGCGAGGGCGCGGCGAGTACGACCGACTCGAACTCGCTTCGGGGCCAGTTCGGCCGGGTCACCGAACGGGTCACCCACTCCGACGGCGAGGTCAAGCTCGAGGACGGCGGATTCAACCCCTACTTCCGGGCCCGCAGCGTCGACGGGGTGATCGAGGAGGGCGAGGAAGTGATGGTCGTCGACCCCGGCGGCGGTAACGTCCTGACGGTCGAGCGCGTCGCGAGCACCGACGAGATCGACCGCGAACTCGCGCGCGATCGGGCGAACGGCGTGGACGCCGACGACGAGGCGGACCGTGACCGCGACGTGGAGTCCGACGCGGCCTGACGGCTCGCCCGGCGCGAACGGCCAGCACTGTGTGAACGGCTGACAGAACACTTTTATTTCAGGCTCTCTGAGTTCCGCACGTTATGCTACCAAGCGTAGCCCTCCAGGGAGGTGCCGGCCTCGGTCTCGGTCTGATCGCGGTCGTCCTCCTCTTGCTGGCGATCGCAGTGGTGTACTCGAGCATCGTCATCATCCGACCGTATCAGCAGGGAGCATACACGGTCCTCGGGTCCTACCGCGGGCTCCTCGACCAGGGGATTCACTTCATCTATCCCTTCGTCTCGGACGTCACGCGATTCGACATGCGGACCCAGACGCTGGACGTCCCGCGCCAGGAGGCCATCACCCGCGACAACTCGCCGGTGACCGCCGACGCCGTGGTCTACATCAAGGTGATGAACCCCAAGAAGGCGTTCCTCGAGGTCGAGAACTACGAGCGCGCGACCTCCAACCTCGCCCAGACGACGCTGCGGGCGGTGCTGGGCGACATGGAACTGGACGACACGCTCAACAAGCGAGGCGAGATCAACTCCCGGATCCGCCAGGAACTCGACGAGCCCACCGACGAGTGGGGGATCCGCGTCGAGTCCGTCGAGGTCCGCGAGGTCAACCCCTCGAAGGACGTCCAGCAGGCCATGGAGCAGCAGACCTCCGCGGAGCGGAAGCGCCGCGCCATGATCCTAGAAGCACAGGGTGAACGGCGCTCCGCCATCGAGACCGCCGAGGGTGACAAGCAGTCCAACATCATCCGCGCCCAGGGTGAGAAGCAGAGCCAGATCCTGGAAGCCCAGGGTGACGCCATCTCGACCGTCCTCCGCGCGAAGTCCGCCGAGGCGATGGGCGAACGCGCCATCATCGACAAGGGGATGGAGACGCTGGAAGGCATCGGTCAGAGCGAGTCCACGACCTTCGTCCTGCCCCAGGAGGTCACGTCGCTGGTCGGCCGCTACGGCAAGCACCTCACCGGCTCCGACGTGAAGGAGAACGGCCACGTTCTCGAGGCGCTGGACTTCGACGAGGAGTCCCGCGAGATGCTCGGGCTCGACGACATCGAGGAGATCCTCGGCCAGATCGACCAAGAGGCCGACGTCGACGTCGAGGAGATGGAGCAGGAGGCACAGGCCGTCAAGCACGGCCAGGACCCCAACGAGATCTCGGACCCGGACGAGGTCATCGACGAGATGGACCAGGAGTTCGGGTCGCAGGCGACCGGGAACGACGACGCCGGCGCCGGCCCGACCGGCGACGGAGAGGGGTCCTAGGCGAAGCGGTTAAATTACTGGTCCCCGTATAACGCAACGATGGCTGGTGACGGTGGGGTCGACGAGTCGAAGCGGGCGACGCTCCGGCGGTTCGCCGCCCTGGGCGCGTCGAGCCCGCTCGTACGCTTCTCGTCCGACGACAGCGACAGCGACGCCCGAAGCGCGATCGCCGGGTACGTTTCGACGACGCCCGGCGCGCACTTCTCGAAGATCCGCGACGACCTGCAACTGGGAACCGGCGAGACCCAGCACCACCTCCGCGAACTCGAGGGCGAGGACACCGTCGAGAGTCGCCGTGACGGCGACTACCGGCGCTTCTTCCTGGCCGGCGAGTTCACCGAGCGCGAGAAGGTGGCGCTGGGGTACCTCCGCCGGGAGACGCCGCGAGGCATGCTCGTGGCCCTGCTTCGGGATCCGACGCTGTCCGCCGGCGACCTCGCCGATCGCGTCGATGTCTCCCGCCCGACCGTCAGCAAGTACGCCGCCGAGTTGGAGGAGGCCGGGCTGCTCGACCGCGAGGACTACACCGTCGCCGTCCCGGAGACGCTGCTGGTGCTCGTGCTCAGGTACGCCGACTCCTTCGGCGACGAGGCGGCCGCGCTCGCGCGCGAGTCCGCCGACCTCGTTTCCTACGACCCCTGATCGGGGTCCGCGGTCAGTTCTCGGATTCCGTCGCCCGTTCGCGTGGTCGAAGAACCGGCGGTTCGCGCGACCGGCGCGGAGTCGCGCCGCTGAGGGACGTGTGAGGAGAGCCCGACAGCGACGGGCGGGGGCGACGCCTGTCGCAGGGGGGAGAACGCGAAGTGGACGCTACCGCAGGGGAGCGCAGGGGGGGAGCGCGCCGTGGAGGCCCGGGCGACGATGGGAGGTCGTCGCAGGGGGGAAGATAGGGGGAATCAGGTCGTGACCTTCCAGGTCGTCGCCGAGGAGTAGCCCCACTTCTCGACGTCGACGTCGAAGTCGCCCTCGGCGATGGCGGTCATGTTCGTGCCGACTTCCTTCGCCGAGAGCCCGAGTTCCTCGCCGATGAGCCGGGACTTGAAGTACGTCTGCGTGTCCGCGTTCTCGCGGAGGAACTCGAGGATGTGGGCTTGCTTCTCGGAGAGTCCGGCGTCGACCGTTACGTTCGCTGTCGTGCTCATGAAAATTCGTAGAGGTGGTTCGGTCTTAGTGCGTTTGGTACAGTCGGTTAACCCGCTCCTGTCCTGCGGTTTTCGGCCGGCACGACGCGTCGCCGTCCGTTCGCGGCCGACGTCGCACCGGTCGCGCGCCCGTCGCCGGACCGCCTCACCGCGGCGGTTGGTACGGGCGGGTAACGCTGGACGTGACTGCGGGCCCCGCAGTAACGTCGGGTTAGCTGGGAGTAACGCGAACCAATCGAGCGGGGCGGTCGCGGACGGGTGCCTCAGTCCCGTCGAGACGGCAACAACTATATCAGAGGCCACGCATGCCGCGAGTGGAGGTCTACACTGTGGAAATCTCAGAGAAACTCCTGTGTCTGTTCAGCGCCGAAGTCACCGACGACGACGACCGCTACGTCGTCGAGGTGCCACGTCGGGAAGTGGAGACGGGGTCCGTACAGTCCGGCGACACCTATCGCGTCGCGCTCATCGCCGCCGAGGGGGAGAGCGACGAGAGCGAGAGCGGTTCTTCCGGGACGCCCTCGGAGCCCCAGCCGCCAGTCGAAGAGGGGGAGATCCGGTACGTCGAGGTCGAGGACATCGGCAAGCAGGGCGACGGCATCGCGCGCGTCGAGCGCGGCTACGTCATCATCGTCCCCGGGGCCGAGATCGGCGAGCGGGTCAAGATCGAGGTCACCGAGGTCAAGTCCAACTTCGCCGTCGGCGAGATTATCGAGGAGTAGCGTCGAAGGGAGTTCCGTCGGGGCGTTTCGCCCCCTCGGAATCGTGTACCACCACGTCGCCGTCCACGTCTACCGGCTCGTAGTTCTCCCGGACGGCGATGGCCTCCTCCAGTTCCCGGACAGCGCGCTCCCTGAGCGCCGCGGCCAGTTCCTCGGCCTCGTCGCGGTCGATGTCCCGGCCCAACCCCTCGCACTCGTGCGCGCGGACGACGCCCTCCTCGTCTACGGCCTCGCCCATCGGCTGGCTGGTCCCGCCCAGCGCCACCGAGAATGGATAGGTCCGGCAGATCAGCGGTCGGTCGTCGTGGACCGTGCAGGCGCCCGTGCCCGCCTCTCCGGCAGCGCCGCCGTCTCCGTGTGGCGTCTCCGACGTCGCTCCCTCTTCGTAGAACGCGCAGTCGCCGCAGCCGTCGGTCTGGAGCGCCCACTCGAACGTCTCGCCCTCGGGGCCGTCCTCGCCCTCGGTCAGGCCGTAGGGCATCGGGCGGGCCACGTCGCGGAAGTCGTAGTCGCCCGCGTCCTGCAGCCGGCGGATCTCGTCTGGGAAGACGGTCGCCGTGTGTGGCTCGGTCTCTGCCTCGTCGCCGTCGGCGTCGCCGCTCTCGGCGTCACCGCCGCTCCCGCAACTCGTCTCGGCTTTGCAGCAGGCGCCACAGCGCGTGCACTCGAACCCGATCGACTCGACGGCGTCGGCCAGTTCCGCGACATCGAGGTCGTGTGCGCGCGCGAGTTCGTCCTCCAGTGATTCCACGATTACCCTTCCGCGCCGAGGCGCAAAAGCCCCGCGCCCTCGGCCGAGTGATCGATCCGGCCGGCCGTCACGCGGGCTCCGCGAGCGTTCCGTCCCAGACGACGGCGTCCTCGACGGCGAGCTTCACCAGGTGGGCGCGGACGGTCGCGCGCGCCAGTTCTCGCACACCGGTCAGGTCCTTCTCGTAGGCCGCCGCGAGCACCTCGTCGACCGTCTCGGCGCCGCCGGCGACGGCCGCGCGGATCCGCTCCTCCCGGTCGAGGCGGTGCCGGAGCAGTCGTCGACAGGTCGCTCGCGGGTCGTCGACGGCGGGTCCGTGGCCCGGATAGAGCCGCGGCGGCGTCCTCGTGTGCAGGCGCCGCAGCGAGGTGCAGTAGGCCCGAAGGTCGCCCTCCGGGGCGGCCACGGCGACGCTGCCCTCGGCGACGACCAGGTCGCCGGCGAGCACGCCGCCGCCGGTGGCGAACCCGACGTGTTCCGGGGAGTGGCCAGGCAGTTCCAGGGCCTCGACTCCGTCGGCGGCGGGAATCACTGTCCCCTCGCGGAACGTCCGGTCCGGTTCGACGCCGGTCGCCGCTGCGAAGTCGTCCGCGCGGCCGGCGCGGCACCAGATTGTCGCGTCGTGTGCGCGGGCGTAGTCGGCGAGAGCGCCGACGTGGTCCCGGTGGTGGTGGGTCGCGGCGACGTGTTCGACCGTTCGGTCGGCCAGCGCGGCGTCGAAGCCGTCGCTCCGGGCGCCCGGATCGATCAGCAGCGTCGGATCCGACCCGACGAGGTAGGCGTTCGTCGCGCCGCTGGGCGAGCCGGTCTCGACGGGGACTCGTCGGATCGTCGCGTGGTCTTCGCTCATACCGTTACGCGCATCTCTTCTCCTCTCCGAGGCTGAAACTTTGCGGTCGGTCGGCCCCGGCATCGGACTGTTGTCGGTCACGACTGGGACGACCGCCCGGGATCGAGCAGTCGAACCGGGACGCGGCTACGACAGCCCGTATCAATCGGTCAGGTAGTACACCTGCTTGCGCGCGTCCGTGAAGCTGTACCGGGAGTCGACCAGGTCGGACTCCTCCAGGCGGTTCAGCGCGTACCGGACGGTCCGGTCGGGCAGCAGCGACTGGTCGACCAGCTGGCTCTGGGAGAGGGGCGCGTCGCTCTCCAGTACCTTGGCCACGAGCTTCGCGCTCGGCGGGAGCTCGCGGAGCCGTTCGCGGAACTCCGGTTCCGCGAACGCGGACGGCTTGGCTTCCTCGCTCGTCGTGCTCATACGAGGCGGTGCCCGACCACTGATGGTAAAACTTGGCTATATGGAAGACCATACAATAGGGATTCTCAAGTCTGTATAATGTACCCTTATATCCTGATCTGGGTACCGATTTCTTCAGTGTCGCGCCCCAAGCGCGTGTATGGCGTCCATCCCGGAGGAGTTTCACGAACTGTTCGAGAAGAAGACGTTCGCGCACGTCGCGGCGATGCCCCCGGACGGCGCGCCCCACGTGACGCCCGTCTGGGTCGACTACGACGACGAGGCCGGCCACGTCCTCGTCAACACCGTCCGCGGCCGGGCCAAGGAGCGGTTCTTCTCGGAGGATCCGCGGGTCGGACTCAGCATGACCGACCCGGACGACCCCTACCGGTTCCTCTCGGTGCGGGGCGAGGTCGTCGAGCTGCGCGAAGAGGGGGCCGAGGAACACATCGACGAACTGGCCCGGCGCTATCTGGACGTCGACGAGTATCCCAACGAGGACGAGAACCCGCGCGTGATCGTGGCCATCGAACCCGACCGCGTAGTCACGTCTTGAGGAACGGGGCGGACCCGCCACCCGGCCCCGAACGCCGATTTCCGCCGGGGAAAGCAGTATCGTTTTAATCCCCGGGTTTCCAACAGTTGGAGCGTGAAAGGGCAGGAGTGGTACCAGGCCGACGACGTCGCCCAAGAGTACGAGGCGAAGCGGTTCTCCCGGGGCGGACAGCTGATCGATCGCCGTGAGAAGGAGGCGGTCCTCGACGCCATCGGCCCCGTCGACGGGAAGTCGGTGCTTGAGGTGGCCTGCGGGACCGGCCGGTTCACCGTCATGCTCGCCGACCGGGGCGCGGACGTCGTCGGGCTGGACATCTCGGGTCCGATGCTCCAGCAGGGCCGCGAGAAGGCCCGCTCGGCCGGCCTGTCCGACAGCGTCGAGTTCATGCGCGGCGACGCCGCCCGCCTGCCGTTCCCCGACGATCACTTCGACGCCGTCGTCGCGATGCGCTTTTTCCACCTCGCGGACACGCCCGCGGCCTTCCTGGCGGAGATGCGTCGCGTCTCGAAGAAACAGGTCTTCTTCGACACCTTCAATCGGTTCTCGACGCGCTCGCTGTACAACTGGGCGCTCCCAATGGGGTCGCGGCTGTACTCCCGCTGGGAGGTCGACCGCCTGCTCGACGGGGCCGACCTGGAGCTGGCCGGCGACGAACACGACTTCGTCCTGCCCTACGGCTTCTACCGAAAGATTCCGGGTAGCCTGGCCGCCGGATTCCGGTCGATCGACACCGCCATCGGGGCCAGCCCCGTGGGCGACCCGCTGGCCTCCGTCTCCTACTGGGACGCGCGCGTCTGACCGCCGGCGCCGAGTACGCTCGGATTTCGGCGAGACAGTGCACGAGTTTTATACCCCTCCGGACGACTACTGGGGGGTATGGAAGTGTCCGTGGTCGTCCCGACGCTGAACGGTCGGGAGGAGCTGGCGCGCTGTCTCGACGCGCTCGCCGACCACGTCCCCGACGCCGAGACGGTCGTTGTCAACGGTCCGTCGTCGGACGGCACCACGGGCATGGTGCGGGAGCGCAGCGACGTCGACGTACTCGTCGAGATCTCCGATCGGTCCACCAGCGCGGCCCGCAACGCCGGCATCGACCGCGCGGACGGCGACGTCGTGGCGCTGCTGGACCGTTCGTACACCGTCGAGGCGAGCTGGTTCGACGCCGTGACCGACGGCATCGGCGACGCGGCCGTCGTTACTGGACCGACTCACGAGCAGCTCGCGGCCGGGATGACGACCGAATCCGCCGAGAACGCCACCGTCGTCGGGCGCGACGTGTCCTTCTTCAACCCCGGTAACGTCGCCTTCGAGCGATCCGTCCTGGAGGCGATGGACGGGTTCGACGAGTACCTCGACGCCGGCGCCCGCGACCTGGCCCACCGCCTCGCCGGCGCCGGCCACGACGTGGCCTGGAACAGCGACATGAGCGTCCGCCGCGAGTACGGGGCCGACGGCGGCGTCCGGGAGACGGAGTGGGGGCCGAAGTACCGCTCGCTGTCCTACCGGCTCGTGAAGAACTACGGCCTCCGTCCGACCGTCGTCGGGCGCGTCCTCGGATCGGCCGGCCGGGACGCCGTCGAGGGGCTGCGCGGCGTCCTCGCCGGCGACTCCGACCCCTCCGAGTGGCTCGGAACCGGCCGCTCGGTCACCGGCCAGATCGCCGCGGGCAGCAAGGACGGGCTGGTCGCCCGGTTCAGGGACCGCAGCTGGCGGCGCAACCCCAACGGCCGGTCGACGCGCGCCGACCGCGCCGTCGCCGTCTACGACGAGCGCTGACTGCCGCGACGCCGCCTTCGACGGGCTACGCCGCTCGGCCAGTCGCTTAAGAAAGGCCGCACAGGCTGGCCCCAGAGTTACTTCGGATGGTCGCCAGCGCCGACCCCCCTCACAAAAACGTGGGCGAAAAACGGCCTTCTCGCTCGGTCGCTGCGCTCCCTCGCGAGAAGTGAAACCGCTCGCCTCCGGCGATCGGTATGCTCGACCGCGCCCTCAGGGCGCCAGCTCCTCGACGACGCGCCCGGGGTTCTTCGAGAAGACCTTCTTCATGGCGTCCTCGGGGACGTCGAGGGTGAGAATCTCCATGACGGCGACGTTGGGGTGGACGGAGGGTGCGCCGGATCCGAAGAGGACGCGGTCGGGGTGTTCCATGATCGCTCGCTCCAGCGGGTCGCGGTAACGGACGGTGCTGGTGTCGAGGTAGCAGTCGTCGTGGCGGTCCAGCAGGTCGATGGCCTCGTGCATGAGGTCGCGCTGGAGCGGGTGGGCGCCGAAGTGACCGATGATCACGGGGAAGTCGTGGTCGAGCAGGGCCCGCTCGACGGCCTCGGGCGGGAACGTCGTGCCGCCGTGGACCAGCAGCGGCTTACCCGTCTCGGAGAGTTCGTCGAGGACCTCGTCGTCGGGGAGGCCGTCCTTCGCGGGGTGGAGAGTGAAGCCGGCGAAGCGGTCGTCGTAGGCGTACTGCTCGACGTCCTCTGGCGAGGTGTGGTGTCCTTTCCGGGAGGCGGCGAGGTTCCGGAGGCGCGAGCCCGCGCTCTCGCCTGGATTGCGAGCGCCGTTGATGCGCGCGAAGGCGACGAGGGGACGGCCGACGCTCATCCGCGCGACCGCGTTGTTGGCCTTGAGGTAGCCGTCGTCGCGCTGACCGGGGGCGGCGACGGCGCGGACCACCCCGGCCTGGTGCATCTCGCGTTCGAGCCCCTCCGGGTCCCCGATGCCCTCGCGGGGCCGGCGCTCCTCGTCGGGCTCCAGGCGGGCGTGGACGTCGACCACGCGGAACCCGTGTTCCAACTCCAGCATTGTGGTGGGCAATGTCGGTTCCCGGTATTAAACCATCGGCAGGACGGCAGTCGTTCCGCCGCTCCGACGCGTTTTCACGCGCCCGCCACACTTTCCGACCGGAGCAACAGAGCACACAGTATAGTAGAAATTGAAACTATCCACGCGTCGAAGGGCGGCCCAGGTGTCCTTCGAGCCGGTCATTGCGTTTAATTTCTACTATGCAGTGCGTCAGAACCGATGCCGGAACGCTCTTTACAGGTACGGCTATCGACTCGGCGTCGGACGGATATCTGCCGAACTGCGCCGGGAGTAGCCCCACTGCGTCGCACTAGCAAAAACTTTATATAGAACTGCAAACGACCCATATAACGAGGTACATACCTATGTCACAGGGCCAGCGACGCATGGGGGGACAGCCCCTCTTCATTCTCAACGAAGATACGGAGCGTACGCAAGGTAAGGACGCACAGAGTTCGAACATTTCCGCAGGGAAGGCCGTCAGCGAGTCCGTACGGACGACGCTGGGCCCGCGAGGGATGGACAAGATGCTCGTCTCCGACTCGGGCGACGTCGTCATCACGAACGACGGCGCCACCATCCTCGACGAGATGGACATCGAGCACCCCGCGGCCCAGATGATCGTCGAGGTCGCCGACACCCAGGAGGAGGAGGTCGGCGACGGCACGACGACGGCCTCCGTCCTCGCCGGCCAGCTGCTGGCCCAGGCCGAGGACCTGCTGGACGACGACGTCCACCCGACGACAATCGTCGAGGGCTACCACGAGGCCTCCCAGCTGGCCCGCGAGGCCATCGAGGGCGAGGTTCTCGACGACGAGCTGGACGACGAGACGCTCGTCTCCGTCGCCGAGTCCTCCATGACCGGCAAGGGCACGGGCGACGTCGCCGCCAGCCGGCTCGCCGAGACGGTCGTCGACGCCGTCCGCCAGGCCCAGAACGAGTCCGGCGTCGTCCGCGACAACGTCGCCGTCCGGACCCAGACCGGTGCCGCCTCGTCGGCCACGGAACTGGTCGAGGGCGTCATCTTCGAGGAGGACCCTGCCCACGACAACATGCCGACGTCCGTCGAGGACGCCAACATCGCCGTCGTCGACGCCGACCTCGAGGTCCGCGAGAGCAACATCGACGCCGAGTACAACGTCTCCAGCGTCGACCAGTTCAACGCGGCGCTGGACGCCGAGGAGGAGGAGCTGCGCGGCTACGCCCAGGACCTGATCGACACCGGCGCCGACGTCGCCTTCGTCACCGGTAACATCGAGGACCTGGTGGCCTCCGAGCTCGCCAAGGCCGGCATGCTGGCCTTCGCGAGCGTCGGCGACGACGACGTCGCCGCCGTGGTCGACTCGACCGGTGCCAGCCGCGTCGGGTCCGTCGAGGCTCTCGAGTCCGGCGACCTCGGCCACACCGACGATGTCTCCATCGAGAAGTTCGGCGACGGCGACGAGCTCGTCTTCGTCCAGGGCGGCGACACCTCCGAGACGGTGACGGTGTTCGCCCGCGGCGGCACCGAGCACGTCGCCGACGAACTGGAGCGCGCCCTGCAGGACGCGCTCGACGTCGTGACGGCCGCCCTCGACGAGGGCGGCGTCGTCCCCGGCGCCGGCGCCACCGAGATCGCCGTCGCCGACTACATCCGCGACGAAGCGGCCTCCATCGAGGGCCGCAAGCAGCTGGCTGTCGAGGCCTTCGCGGACGCCGTCGACGTCCTGCCGCGCACGCTGGCCGAGAACACCGGCATGGACCCCATCGACGCGCTGGTCGACCTCCGCAGCCGCTACGAGAGCGAGGGCCGCGCAGGCATCATCAGCGAGGGCCAGACGGGCGTCATCGACGACCCCGTCGACTACGGCGTCCTCGACCCCGCTGCGGTCAAGCACGAGGCCGTCGAGTCCGCCACCGAGGCGGCGACGATGATCGCGCGGATCGACGACGTCATCTCCGCTGAGTAAACGGTCGAGCGTTTCATCGCGAGACCGTGGTCAGCGGAGATCAGACTGCTGAGTAAACGGTCGAGCGTTTCATCGCGAGACCGTGGTCAGCGGAGATCAGACTGCTGAGTAAACGGTCGAGCGTTTCATCGCGAGACCGTGGTCAGCGGAGATCAGACTGCTGAGTAAACGGTCGAGCGTTTCGTCGCGAAGCCGCAGTCAGCGGCGATCAATCGGCCGAGCAAGCGAAATGACGCTCGAACCCCGTTTTCGCTTCCGAACCCCGAGTTTCACTCCGGTTCCGATCGAAGGACAGAGTCGTAGCAGCGGCGCGGCTCAGAAGTTCAGTTCGACGCGCGCGCCGCGGCCGACATCGAAGGCCTCGTCGCCGCGGCCGCGGTTGACGGCGAGTTCGACGTTGCCGTGGCTGCCGACGGTGACCAGCCGCTGGCCGGGGTCGACCGCCGCGTAGGTCCGGCGGACGGGGGCCGGTTCGCCGTTGATCCGGACCTGGTCTCCCCAGCGGTCGTCGAGGACATCTCCGGGGACGTTGGTGACGCTGTTGCCGAAGTCGTCGACGACCAGCACCTCGCCGCTGGCGCCCGTGTTCCCGACCGTCGGTTCCGGGAAGGTCAGGTCCTCGTAGCCGTCGGCACGCTCGAAGCCCTCGATTTCGTGGACGGCGTCGACGCCGGCCTCGTGGACGCGGGCCGCCGCCGGGGCGAACACGTCCCGGCCGTGGAAGGTGGCGCTCTCTGGCGATTCGTATTCGATCTCGAACACCTCGATGACGTCGCCGTCGCCGGCGAGTTCGCGGGCGACCGGGAGCGCGACGCCGTTGTCGGGCGCGACGAGGGCGTGGTCACCGACCCTGATCGCCAGGGCCGCCCGGTCGGTCCCGACGCCGGGGTCGACCACGACGCAGTGGACCGCGGGCGGGAAGTGAGGGAGCACCTCGCGGAGCCAGAAGGCGGCGGCGCGGACGTCCTGCCGGGGGAACTCGTGGGAGACGTCGACGAGGCGAGCGCCCGATTCCCGCAGGATCACGCCCTTCATCGCCGCTGGGTACGGCGAGCCGAAGTCGGAACTGAGCGTGATCATCAGTCCTCCCGTCGGCGCTCGTCCCGGGCGCCGTCGTCGTTCTCGGTCTCCCACCGCTCGACGACGTCGTCCTCAGCGACGGCGCGGATGCGCTGGATGCCGTTGATCTCCTCGATGGTTTCGACGACGGCGTCGGGGACGCGATCTCGCCAGTCCTCGCCGTCGATCATCGCGTCGCGGATGTCGCTGCCCTCCAGTCGGTCGCGTTCGAACATCTTCGACTGGCGGACCTCGATGCCGGCCTCCTCGAACAGCCTGATGACGAGGGGGTTGTTCGAGTAGGCGACGTCGAAACTGGGACACATGCTCTCGACGTGGCTCGCCCAGACGGAGTTGCGGTTGAGGTCCTCGATGGGGACGACGTAGGTGACGAGGTCGTGTTCCCGCTCGAACTCGCGGACGGCCTTCGTGATCATCATGATCCGCTCGCCGGCGGTGAAGGGGTTGCGCGTCGAGTGGGAGTCGCCGGCGCTCCCGATCCCCAGGACGAGTTCGTCCACCTCCCCGGCGATGGTCTCGATTACCGTGTGGTGGCCGTTGTGGTACGGCTGGAACCGGCCGATGTAGAAGCCGCGCATATCCTCTCTCCGGACCGGACTGGTATAAAGACGGCGAGTGGGGACGAACCGACGGAACCGGTCGCTATCTGGCGGTTTCGGCCCGCTTTCGGCGCCGGTTGCGGGGAGAAAGTATATCAGTGGAGGGTCCTTCCGTCATTGTAGCAACGCTTGTATGAGCGACAACACTGAGACCGACGACACTCCCGAGTCAGAGCGGGAGGTGACCGACGCGCCCGCGGACGACGTCGCCGCCGAGGTCCCCGAGGAGGGGACCGACGCCGACGGCGCGGGCGACGAAGGTGACGACGGCAGCCTGTCCGATCTGGGCAGCAGCGTCGAGGTCGACGTCGAGGGCGACGCCATCGTCGACGAGGACGAGGAGGCGGGCCTGCTCGGCGGCCTCGACATCGACACCACCGGCGAGATCGAGGTCCCGGACCGCCTCGTCGACCAGGTCATCGGGCAGGACCACGCCCGCGACGTGATCAAGAAGGCAGCCAAGCAACGACGCCACGTGATGATGATCGGCTCGCCCGGGACGGGCAAGTCGATGCTGGCCAAGGCGATGTCCCAGCTGCTCCCCCAGGAGGAGCTGCAGGACGTTCTGGTCTACCACAACCCCGACGACGGCAACGAGCCCAAGGTCCGCACCGTCCCCGCGGGCAAGGGCGAACAGATCGTCGAGGCCCACAAGGAGGAGGCCCGCAAGCGCAACCAGATGCGGACCTTCCTCATGTGGATCATCATCGCCATCGTCATCGGCTACGCCCTGATCCTGGTCCAGCAGATCCTGCTGGGCATCCTCGCGGCCGGCGTCATCTATCTCGCCTTCCGGTACGGCTCCCGCGGTAACGACGCGATGATCCCGAACCTGCTGGTCAACCGCGCGAACCAGCAGACCGCGCCCTTCGAGGACGCCACCGGCGCCCACGCCGGTGCCCTGCTGGGCGACGTCCGCCACGACCCGTTCCAGTCCGGCGGCATGGAGACGCCCAGCCACGACCGCGTCGAGCCCGGCGCGATCCACAAGGCCAACAAGGGCGTCCTGTTCGTCGACGAGATCAACACGCTGGACATCCGCAGCCAGCAGAAGCTGATGACCGCGATCCAGGAGGGCGAGTTCTCCATCACGGGCCAGTCCGAACGCTCCTCGGGCGCGATGGTCCAGACCGAGCCCGTCCCCTGTGACTTCATCATGATCGCGGCGGGGAACCTCGACGCCATGGAGAACATGCACCCGGCCCTGCGCTCCCGGATCAAGGGCTACGGATACGAGGTGTACATGGACGACACCATCGAGGACACCCCCGAGATGCGCCGGAAGTACGCCCGCTTTATCGCCCAGGAGATCGAGCGCGACGGACGCCTCCCCCACTTCACCCGGGAGGCCGCCGAGGAGCTCATCCTGGAGGCCCGGCGTCGCGCCGGCCGCAAGGAGCACCTCACCCTGAAGTTCCGCGAACTCGGCGGACTCGTGCGGGTCGCCGGCGACATCGCGCGCGCCGACGACCGCGAGTACACCACTCGCGAGGACGTGCTCCAGGCCAAGAACCGCAGCCGCTCCATCGAGCAGCAGCTCGCCGACGACTACATCGAGCGGCGCAAGGACTACGAGCTGACCGTCAACGAGGGCGACGTGATCGGCCGCGTCAACGGTCTCGCGGTGATGGGCGAGGACTCCGGCATCGTCCTGCCCGTCATGGCCGAGGTCGCCCCCTCGCAGGGGCCCGGTCAGGTGATCGCCACCGGTCAGCTCCAGGAGATGGCCGAAGAGGCCGTCCAGAACGTCTCCGCGATCATCAAGAAGTTCTCCGACGAGGACATCTCGGAGAAGGACGTCCACATCCAGTTCGTCCAGGCCGGCGAGGGCGGCGTCGACGGCGACTCCGCCTCCATCACGGTCGCGACGGCCGTCATCTCCGCGCTGGAGGACGTCCCCGTCGAGCAGAACATCGCCATGACCGGCTCGCTGTCGGTCCGGGGCGACGTGCTGCCCGTCGGCGGCGTCACCCACAAGATCGAGGCCGCCGCGAAGGCGGGACTGGACACGGTCATCATCCCCGAGGCCAACACCCAGGACGTCATGATCGAGGAGGAGTACGAGGAGATGATCGAGATCATCCCGGTCTCGCACATCTCCGAGGTGCTGGACGTGGCGCTGGCCGGCGAACCCGAGAAGGACTCGCTGGTCGACCGGCTGAAGTCCATCACCGGCAAGGCACTCGACCACGAGGTGGGCCGCCAGGGCGGCTCGCCCAGCCCGCAGTAACGCCGCATGGCCCGCTGGGCCGCCTTCGTCGGCCTGACGGGCGTCGCCGTTTCTATCCTTCTCGCTCTCGCGCGCCTGACGCAGGACACCGTCAGCGACGGCGCCGTCGATCCGGAGCGGATGGGCGCCCTCGCCGGGCCCGCGACGCGGAACCCCCGTCCCGGCGACCCCGTCATCCCGCGCTTCGACGACCCCGAGCCGATCGAGCTGGAGCTGTCGACCGGGGCCCTGCTCGCCAACGTCGCGCTCACGCAGGGCCTGTTCGGCACCGTGCTCGCGGCCGGGGCGTTCTACTTCGGGATTCCGGCCTGGGCCTTCGGCATCGCCGCAGACCCGCTGTCGACGGGGACCCCCGCCGTAGCGGTGGGGGTCGCCGCCGGCGTCGCGCTGTGGATCGGCAACGAGCTGGCCGGGCTGACCGCCAGGCGCGTCGGCGTCGATTACGACGAGTCCCTGCGCGAGATGCTGGCGCCGGACGACGCCCGCGGGTGGGGTCTCCTGCTGGTCGGCGTCCTGCCGATCATCGCCGTCGTTGAGGAGTTCGTCTTCCGGGCCGCGGCCATCGGCGTCGTCGAGGCGGGCCTGGGCATCTCACCGTGGCCGATGGCGATCGTCTCCTCGATCGCCTTCGGGGCCGCACACGGCGCCCAGGGTCGCGTCGGCATGGTCGTTACGGGCAGCCTCGGGATGGCACTGGCCGCCCTGTTCGTCGTCACGGACAGCCTGCTGGCAGTCGCCGTCGCCCACTACCTCGTCAACGCGCTCGAACTGACCGTCCACGAGGGACTCGGAATCGGCCGCCCCGGTGGGTGACGGCGTCCCCGCGCTCTCCGCCTCGCAGCCACGCAGCGATCTATCACAGATACGTTTCCAGTGAAAACTGAATCTTCGAGAATGACAATTGGATCGAACGCATTCGAGTTCTACCCGATGTTCTGTTATATTTAAGTAGTTCTGGGATATAATATTATATATGGGTGAGATAGCGACCGACGAGCCGACGTTCGACGTCGAGGACGTCGACGGGGGGGAATGGTACGATCTGCTGGTGGCTTACACCGATCCGGAGGGCAATCCCAGGCGCCGAAACTGTCCGATCGACGTCGACGACGCCGAGGAACTCGGGCCCAACCGCATCAGGTCGGCGCTGGCGGACTGGCGGCGTGAGCGCGACGACGTCGACACCATCGAGGGGTTCAGCGTTCGGCGCGTCGAGCCCCAGTACCGGGGGGCGGCCGAAGGCGGCGGCACCAGGCCAGACCTGTCGGGCGGGTCGCCCCGCCACGATCCGGTGTCGGAGGGGGACCGGATCGTCTACCACGTCGACGGGCCCGACAGCGGCGTGTACGGGTACACGACGGAGGCAGTCGTGACAGACACGCCGCCGATCCGAAAGCAGCACAAGGAGCCCATCGAGGGCGCGGTGGAGATCGACACCGGGACGGACGCGAAACTGATCCCGACCGACTGGATCGCCGGGCTGGCGTCGGCACCGGGGATCGAACCCGACCGGCCCAACGACGATCTGTAACCGCCCCGCTGTCGGGACCTAGAGCCCTTCGAGGCTGCGTAGCTTCTGCTCCACCTCGGGCGGTGCCCCGCTGGGGCCGTCTCGGACGCGGTGATCCGGGATCACCAGCGGGACGGGGTTGTCGGCCAGCGCCTCGCGGACGGTCGCGACGTCGTCCTCGTCGTCGGCGTCCAGTCCGGCCGCCATGTTGGCCACCTGCTCGACGCTGGCCTGCTGTCCGTAGGGGACCTCCCGGGTCGCCTCTAGGACGGCCCGCCGGTCGGTCGGGACGGTCAGGCCGACGTCGACGTCGCGGAAGTCGTCTTCCTCGCTGTGGAGGTATTCGTCGATCCGATCGAGCAGCAGGTGGTCCTCGCTGGCGTCCTCGTCCGGCGTCGTCGGGAATGACAGGCTGATGACCTTCTCTCCGGCCGCTCCCACCTGGACATACCGGTCAAGGTAGTCCGACTCGCGCGCGTAGATGCCGGCGTCGGCGACTCCGTTCATGCTCGCTACTCCGCCCGTGCAGGCCTTGAAGATTCGCACTATCGGGGCGGCACCGGTCGCCAGACGGGTGTTGCGTTACTCCTCGACGCCGTGCCCGTCGCTCACCGGCGGCGCGCCCACTCCGATCACCCGTGCCGACTCGTCGGCGCTCTCGGCCACGTGCGCGCGGTGCGGGCTCTCGGGTTCGGCGACGAAGAACTGGTCGGGTTCGACGCGGTAGACCGCTTCGGGCGTCTCCACGCTCAGGACGCCCTCGATGACGTAGAAGACCTCCTCCTGGGTCTCGTGGTAGTGGAGGCCGGAGAGGGGAACCTCCTCGCCGGGGTCGACCGAGTACACGCGCAGGCCCATCTGGTCCATGTCCGCCGCTTCGCTTATATACTGCATCTCGGAGGGTCGGTCCGGATCGGGGTCCAGCGCGGCCGGGTCGACGACGTGGTAGCCCATGCCCGCGGGTGCGTCTCGGCGACGTTTCTATTTTGTGGCAGGAAGGCGACCGCCGCCGCCGGCCAAGGGCAACTCTTATGTCCATGTCTGTCCGTCAATGTACATAGATGGACGACAGTGAGGAGATGGCACCGGCCGTCCGCTCCATCCTGGAGACGGCGCGGGAACGCGGGGGCGGCGACGGGCGCGTGGACGTGGACGCGCGGTCGCTGCCCGAGGCGTTCGCCGCGGCGGAGGCGGACGGGCGCGTGCCGCTGATCGCCGAGGTGAAGCCGACGAGCCCGACGACCGACGGCGAGCGCGAGGGCGACCCGGTCGACCTCGCCCGCGGGATGGTCGAGGGGGGCGCGGCCGCGCTGTCCGTGCTCACCGAACCGGAGCACTTCGGGGGGTCGACGGCGACGCTAGAACGCGTCCGCGAGGCCGTCGACGTGCCCGTGCTGCGCAAGGACTTCCTGCTCCACGAGGAGCAACTCGACGCCGTCGAGGCGGACGTCGTCCTGCTGATCGCGCGGTTCCTCGAGGAGGAGGGGACGGGCGATCTGGAAGAATTGATCGCCGCGGCACGCGAGCGCGGGTTCCAGGTGCTCGTCGAGACTCACACCCGCGAGGAGGTCGAGCGGGCGGTCGCGGCGGGCGCGGAGATACTCGGCGTGAACAACCGCGACCTGGCGCGACTGGCGGTCGACCTCGCTACCTTCGAGGAGGTGGCGCCGGCCGCGCCCGATGGCGTCACGCTCATTGCGGAAAGCGGCATAGGATCGACGGGCGACGTCTCTCGGATGCGGGCGGCGGGCGCCGACGCCCTGCTGGTGGGGTCGGCCATCATGGCCGGGGACGTGACCGAGCGGACGTGCGAACTGACGGAGACGAACACATGAGCAGCGAATCCACGTTCGGCGACTACGGGGGACAGTACGTGCCGGAGGCGCTGATGCCGGCCATCGAGGAGCTGGCGGACGCCTACGAGCGGTACGTGATCGACAACGAGGGCGACTTCGTCGAGGAGTTCCGCGAGCGGATGGCCGACTTCGGCGGGCGGCCGACGCCGCTGCAGTACGCGGAACAGCTCTCGGAGCGCTACGACGCGGACGTCTACCTCAAGCGCGAGGACCTCGTCCACGGCGGGGCCCACAAGCTGAACAACGCGCTGGGGCAGGTGCTGCTGGCGAAGTACATGGGCAAGGAGCGGATCGTCGCGGAGACCGGCGCGGGCCAGCACGGTACGGCGACGGCGATGGCCGCTGCGCACCTGGACATGCCCTGCGAGATCTACATGGGCGAGACCGACATCGCGCGCCAGCGCCCCAACGTCTTCCGGATGCGGCTCAACGGGGCCGAGGTGAACCCCGTCTCGACGGGTCGCGGCACGCTGAAAGAGGCCATCACCGAGACGTTCCGCGACTGGGCGACGACGGTCGAGACGACCCACTACGTCGTCGGGTCCGTGGTCGGCCCGCACCCCTTCCCGGCGATGGTCCGGGACTTCCAGGCCGTCATCAGCGAGGAAGCTCGCGAGCAGGTCCGGGAGAAGACCGGCGACCTACCCGACGCCGTCCTGGCCTGCGCCGGCGGCGGCTCGAACACGATGGGCACCTTCCATCACTTCCGCGACGACGATGACGTCGACCTCTACGCCGTCGAGGCCGGCGGCGACTCGCTGGCCGTCGACGAGGAGGCGGGCGTCGCGCCCAACTCCGCGTCGCTGTCGACCGGGGAGGAGGGGGTCCTCCACGGCGCGCGGACGAAGCTCCTGCAGGACTCGGACGGCCAGATAATGGAGTCACACAGCGTCTCGGCGGGGCTGGACTACGCCGGCGTCGGGCCGGAGCTGGCCCACATGGTCGACGAGGGCCGCGTCGAGGCGGTCAACGTGGGCGACGACGCCGCGCTGGAGGCGTTCCACCGCCTCTCGCAGGAGGAGGGGATCATCCCCGCGCTGGAGAGCGCCCACGCCCTCGCCTATCTCCACGAGCATCACGACGAACTCGGCGACACCGTCGTCGTCAACGTCTCCGGCCGCGGCGACAAGGACCTGGAGACGGTCATCGAGGAGACGGGCCAGCGCGACCTGGAGGCCGCGCCGGACCTCTCCGTCTTCCGCGAGGTCGGAGGTGGGCTCTGATGGGACTCGAACGCGCTTTCGCCGACGGCCCCGCCTTCGTCCCGTACCTCGCCGCGGGCGACCCGGACTACGAGTCCTCGCTGCGGTACGTCGAGGCGCTGGCCCGCGGCGGCGCCGACGTGATCGAGCTCGGCCTGCCGTTCTCCGAACCGATGGCCGAGGGCCCGACCATCCAGGAGGCCGTCGTCCGCTCGCTGGAGGCGGGCATGACGCCCGACCGCTTCCTCCAGTTCGTCCGCGACCTCGACGTCGACGTGCCGCTGGTCTGTATGACGTACTACAACCTGATCTATCAGTACGGGGAGGGCGAGGCGCAACGCGCCTCGGATGCGAGCGGTGAAACCGCGAGCAGGGGCCCGCGCGCCTTCGTCGAGGCCGCCGCCGACGCCGGCATCGAGGGCTTCGTCGTCCCGGACCTCCCCGCCGAGGAGGCCGGGCCGATGCGCGAGGCCTGCGACGAGTACGGCCTCGACCTGATCTTCATTGTCGCCCCGACGACGCGGGGCGAGCGACTCGACGCCATGCAGCAGCACACGTCGGGCTACGTGTACGTCCAGGCGCGCCTGGGCGTGACTGGCGCGCGCGACGACGTCTCCGACCAGACCGAGGAGAGCCTCGCGCGCCTGTCGGACTGGTCGGTCCCGAAGGCGGTCGGCTTCGGCATCAAGACCGGCGACCACGCCGAGCGCATCGTCTCGGCGGGCGCCGACGGGATCATCGTCGGGTCCGCGCTCGTCGATATCGTCGCCGGGGGCCACGAGAACGACGACCCCGCCGCGGACGTCGCGGACCGCCTCGAAGCGAAGGCCCGCGAACTGAAGGAGGGGGCAGTCCGCGGGGCACAGGACCGACCGCAACCGGAAGGCAAATAATCGTACTTGCCACAGTCTACCACAACATGACTGCAGGGAAATCGGCGCGACTGGATCGGATCGGGACAGGGGGGCGGCACGTCATCGTCCCCATGGACCACGGCATCACACTGGGCGCGGTCGACGGCCTCGTCGACATCGAATCGACCATCGACGCGGTGACGGCCGGCGGCGCGGACGCGGTCCTCACGCAGAAGGGCATCGCGGGCCGCGTCCACGGCAACCTCAACGGCGCCGGGTACGTCGTCCACCTCAACGGCTCGACCTCCATCGGCCCGGACGAGAGCGACAAGCGGCCGACCGGAACCGTCGAGGACGCCATCCGCGCGGGCGCCGACGCCGTCTCCTTCCACATCAACGTCGGCAGCGAGCACGAGCCTGACCAGATCAGCCAGCTCGCGGAGGTCACCAGCGAGGCCGAGCGCTACGGCCTGCCCGTGCTGGCGATGACCTACGCGCGCGGCCACGACGTCCGCGACGACGACCCCGAGGCCTTCGCGGAGGACCTGGGTCACGCCGTCCGACTGGGCGAGGAGCTGGGCGCCGACGTCGTCAAGACCGCCTACAGCGGCACCGCGGAGACCTTCGGACGCGTCGTCGAGTCCACCTCGCTGCCCGTGGTCATCGCCGGCGGGTCGAAGGGCACCGACGAGGAGACGCTTTCCATGGTCCGCGGGGCCGTCGACGCCGGCGCCGCCGGCATCTCCATGGGCCGCTCCATCTTCCAGCACGAGGAACCGGAGAAGATCACGCGCGCCGTCGCCGCCGTCGTCCACGAGGACGCCGAGGCCGAGGCCGCGCTCCGCGAGGCCGGCCTGGCCGTCGAGGCCTGACGGTTCTCCCCTTCTACAGTCCGAACAGCGACGAGATCCGACCGGACAGCGACTCGTCGTCATCGTCGTCGTCGGTCGCCTCCGGGTCGAGCGACGGGACGGCGGACTCGCCGTCCACGTCGGGCGACAGTATCGTCTGCTCGACGTAGCCCCCGGCCACGCCGCCGTCGGTCGCCTGGCGCACTTCTACTTCGCCGGCCGAGTCCGGTTCGGGCTCAGAATCCGGCGATTCCTCGCCGGCCGGCTCCGTCCCGGACTCGTCGTCGCTCGCGCCCGGGAACGTCCAGCCCTGGGCCTCGAGGTCCTCCTTGGAGGGCGTCTCGCGCTCTGCGTCCGGTTCGTCGCTCGCTGCGTCGTCTGTGGTGTCGTCCGTGGTCATGTCGATGGATGCCTCGGTCTCGGTCGGTGTGTCGCCGGGCGCGTTCCGGGCAGGCGCGGGGGGCGTCCCTGGAACCGGTCGCTCGCCGCCGTTCCGGTCGGTCCGGGCACCGCCGCCCGTACGGTCCCGTGCGTCGTCCGCGGGCCCTGCGGACTGGGTCGTGTCGACGGACCCGGAGTCGGCAGGGACCTCGTCGGACTGGTCCGGATCGCCCGTCGCCCCGTCGTCGGTAGTCCCGTCCTCGTCCGACGGTTCGCGTGCCGCGAGCTGCCGGTGGATCCGCTCGGCCGCCTGGCGGTAGGCGCTCGCAACGGGGCCGTCGGGCTTGCGCTCGACGACGGGCACCCCGGCGTCCTGCGAGCCGGGGACCGAGGGATCGTCCGGGACGGACGCCAGCAGGTCGACGTCGAGGAAGTCGGCGAGGTCGCCCGAGGGCGGCGCAGTGCCGGTGCCGGTCATCGTCAGCACCAGTCCGGCCACGTCCCCGTCCGACCGGTCGGCGAGGGTCTGGGTCTTGTCGGCGTCACGCAGCGACGCGACCCGCGGCGTCGAGACGAGCACGGCGTAGTCCGCGAGGTCGATGGCCGTCGTGGTTGCGCTGTTGACCCCCGCGGCCGTGTCGATCAGGACGGCGTCGAACAGGTCCGCGAGTTCCTCGACGACTTCCGGAACGCGGGAGACGTCCACGTCGTCCAGCGCGTCGAGGTCCGTGGAGCTGGGAGCGACGGTGACGCCGCCCGGAGCCAGCGCCAGCGCGTCCGTGACGGCCGCCTCGCCCGCGAGCACGTCGTGAACGGTCGGCGCGTCGTCCGCACCGGGCAGGGAGAGGAAGTCGACGACGTTCGCCATCGCCAGATCCAGCTCCAGAACGACGACGTCGAGACCGCGGTCGGCCAGGGCGACTCCAAGATTGATACTGGTGGTAGTCTTGCCCACGCCGCCCTTGGCGCCAGCGACCGTTACGACCGGACTCGAGTGCATCTACGTACTACTCGTCGTCCACACCCCTAATTATTACGACTGATATCAATTCGAATACCAGACGCACGTCAGACGGTCGTCGATCGCAGTCTGTACCGGCGCTGAGCGCCGCGAAAGGGGTCGTCCGCTGAAAACAGCGACGGTGGTCAGTCCCGGTCGACTACTCGCCGCCGGAGCGGGCCTCGTCGAGCCAGTCCGGGTCCTCGACCGCGACGTCGTCAGGTCGCATCAGGTCGTAGTCGTACCGGACGACCTGCGACCCCTGGCTCTCGTTTCCGCTGACGACGAAGCCGAGTTCGGCCCCGTGGACGACGCCGTCCTCGTCGACGAGCACCTGGCCGGTCAGGTTCGCCGCGTTCTCGTTGGTCGCCTGATCGTCGGTGGTGACGGCGGTCGGTTCGTACCGAACCACCTTCGTCCCGTTACGCCGAGTCACCTCCGTCGCGTTCCAGCTCGCGCTCTCGAGGACCGGTCGGATCCCCGTGGCGCTGATGCTGGCGTGACGCGTCGCGAAGCCGGTCGAGGGCGTGTCGACGGAGTAGGAGGCGTTGCCCGCCCGGTCGACCGAGCGCGTGTACGTCTCGTTGGCGGTCGTCAGCGACGTGGTCAGCGAGACGGTCTGGACGCGGCCCTGACCGACGTAGGAGACGTTCGTCGTCAGGAGCGCCCGCTCGGCCTCGACGTCGCTGCGGACGTCGGCGGTGAACACGGAGCGCAGGCTGCTCTGGTTGCCCGACGCGTCCCGCTCCCATGATTCGCTCCGGTAGCGCGACTCGACGTCCTGACCCTCCAGCGTGTCGCCGTGGGCCGACGTCAGGTCGCTCACGTTCCCGAACCCGTCGGCGCTCGTCCCCGCCGGGAATGCGAACTCGTCGACGGAGCCGGCGCTCTCGGTCGGCGTTCCGGTCGGCGTCGCGGTCCCTCCGTCCGTCTCGTTCGACACGGGCGTCTCGGCGGAGCCGCCGGACAGCCCTCCACAGCCCGCCAGGAGGACGAGTCCGACGACGCACAGCATCGCCAGCGTTCGCGCAGTCATCTACCGGGTGGAAGCGTGAGCGGGTGAAAAAACACACGGCCGCGGCCGGACGGCCGGGCTCGCGGCCGGCCGTCGAGGGCGAGAGTCCGTCGCCGACGGCGTCGTCCCCGCCTTCCGCCACGTTGAAGCCCCGCGCCCGCACACGGGTGGATAATGACACGCAGCGTGTGGCTGAAGGCCGACGACGAGGTCGGCGACTGGGAGGCCAGAAAGCGTCGCATCACGGCCGGACTCGAGGCGGGGGTCGACTGGGTGCTGGTCGATCAGCACGACGTCGCGCGGGTCCGCGAACTGGGCGAGGTCAACGTCGCCGCCTTCGCCGGCGGCGACGTCCACGTGATGGACGCCGAGGGCGACGAGATCGAACCCGACGCGACCGTCGTGGGCAAGGAGGGCGAGGGCGACGGCACGGTCGACCTCCCCTCGGACTTCTCGGGGTCGGCGGACCTCTCGGCGCTCCGGCAGGACGGCGACGCTCCGAACGGCGGCTACGTCCGCATCTTCGACGAGGACTACGAGGCCTTCGCCGAGCAGGTCGCCGCCGAGGCCGACCACACCATCGTCATCGGCGACGACTGGCAGATCATCCCGCTGGAGAACCTCATCGCCCGCGTCGGCGACGAGACCGACCTGATCACCGGCGTCCAGTCCGCCGAGGACGCCCGCACCGCCTACGAGACGCTAGAACTGGGGGCCGACGGCGTCCTGCTGGACACCGACGACCCCGACGAGATCCGCCGCACCGTCGAGGTCCGCGACGAGGCCGGCCGCGAGCAGCTCGACCTCTCGTGGGCCGAGGTGACGGACATCGAGCAGACCGGCTCCGCCGACCGCGTCTGCATCGACACGGGCAACCTGATGGAACACGACGAGGGCATGCTCGTCGGCTCGATGTCCCGCGGCCTCTTCTTCGTCCACGCGGAGACCGCCGAGTCGCCCTACGTCGCCTCCCGCCCGTTCCGGGTCAACGCCGGCGCCGTCCACGCCTACGTCCGCACGCCCGACGGCGGTACGAAGTACCTCTCCGAGGTCGGCAGCGGCGACGAGGTCCAGATCGTCGACGAGAACGGCAACACGCGCGAGGCCATCGTCGGCCGCGCCAAGATCGAGAAGCGCCCGATGTTCCGCGTCCAGGCCGAGACGGAGGAGGGCGACCGCATCGAGACGCTGATCCAGAACGCAGAGACGATCAAGATGCACACGAAAGAGGGCCGCACCGCCATCACGGACGTCGACGAAGGCGACGAACTGCTGGTCTACACCGAGGACGCCGCGCGGCACTTCGGCGAGAAGGTCGAGGAGTCTATCATCGAGAAGTAACGACCGTACCGAGAGCGTCCACACCGCCGCGCGACGGGCGGCTTTTCAGGCCGAAGCGCGAACGACGGGTATGTTCGGATCGCGAACGCTCACCGCTGCGATCGGGCTCGTGGGGAGTCTGCTCCTCTCCGCCGTCCTCTGGTGGTACTTCGACGCGCTCGCGGTCTTCCTCTTTCTCCCGTTCGTCCCCTTCCTGTTCCGGCGGGCGGGCGGGGGTGGACGAGCCGGCGGATCGACCGTCACGTACCGGGAGTGTCCGCAGTGCGGCTTCCGAACCGCGGATCCCGACTACGAGTACTGTCCGCGGGACGGAGCGCGGCTCCGGGCCACCGACGGACCGCGGCGCTGAGGACTGGGCCGTCGTCGCGACGCGTCGAGCGACCGAATCGACGTCCGGCCCGCTCCGACGCGTCGGTCGAGACTGACCGGTCGCTGGTCGGCACCTGTACGTGCGAACTGTGGCAGCAGGACCCGTCCGACGTCCACACGGCAAGCGCGCCTTCGACGACCTGTTCTAGGCGTCGGAGCCGTCCTCGGCGGCGACCGGGTCGCGAGTGGCGGCGTTCGACTCGGCCGGCGGGGCCAGCCTGGTCGTACACCAGTGGCAGAACGCCAGATCCTCGTCCAGTTCCTTGCCGCAGTGCGGGCAGCGCGCGCCCTCTGCGGCGGCCGCACGTCGGTTGCCCTGTGTGGCCATCCAGTAGGCGTCGGCCCCGCTGAGGAGGACGACGGCCGTCATCGCGAGCTGGTTGCGCATACTGATGTCGCGGGACGCGGCCATGATCGCCTCCAGAGAGACGGTGTCGACTGTCAGTACGGACTCCGGAACGAGCATGAGCGTCGACCCCAGAACGAGGCCGAACCACAGGGCGGCCCGGAGCCACTCCCGGAGGTAGACGTGGCCGAGCCCCGGGGAAGCCACGGCGAGGATCGCGGCCAGCCACGGCCGCTTGCGATCGGTTCGAGACACTCTACCCCGCCATACGCGCGGACAGTTGTTAAGCTACCGGCATCCGGTCCACGGCCGCTGGCGAACCGGTTCCCGGCCGCCGCTGGAGCACGGCTCCAGCGAGCCCGGCCACACGCAGTTCGGCTGGACGTCGGGCCGCGTCAGCGGGCGACCGTCTCGGGCTCCGACTCCTCGCTCCGCAGGTCGTCGACCAGTTCCCGGAGCGTCGCGAGGTCGTACTGCCCGGGCGCCGTCGCGTCGGTCGGATTGACCGGCGCGTAGCCGATCTTCGAGCCGTACAGCGGCGCCACCGCCCGCGAGTGACGACCCGGCTCGCCCATCGCCATCGTGGCGACTCGCTCGCCCTCGCTCGTCAGCGTCTGCGTCGCGGAGAGCAGGTCGAGCACGTCCGCGGACGACTGGGCCGTCGTCGCTATCTTTCCCACGTCGCCGTGTTCGCAGGCCGTCCCGAGCCGCTCGACCAGGTCATCGCGGTCCGGCGTCGCCTCGAAATCGTGGGTGGAGACGACGACGGCGACGTCGTTCGCGCGGGCCTCCTCGACCACGCGCGTCGCGTCGTAGTCGCCCCCGCCCGTCAGCGCCGCCAGTTCGACGTCGACGGCCTCGACGGCGTCGTGGCCGACGGCCGTCTCCAGCGCGTCGAGCCGAGTGGTGTCGTCCGGCGCCTCGCCGCCCTCCCAGTGGACCCGGTTGGTCGCCAGCAGGGGTAGCTCCCCGTCGTAGGCGTCGAGCGCGTCCAGCGGGTCCTCGGCGAGATCCATCCGCAGTTCCATCCCGTCGGCGTGCTCGCGCGCCGCCGGTTCCTCGCTCAGATCCGTCGTAGCGGCCAGCAACCTGAACGACGTGAACTCCATGGGCCCGCTTCGACCGCGCCGCACAAAGCCGTTGGCCTTCGTCCGGCGGCTCACTCCTCGACGATAGTCGTCCCGCGAGCGACGCAGTGAACCGCCTCGGGGTCAAGCCCCGAGGCTTCCCGTGGTTTAATCGGACACTCCCACGATACCATCGGTCTGATAGCCTCGAACGGCGTCGTGGGTCACGGTCGGGGCGTCCACGGCCCCCGATGCCTGCCGTCGCACCTTCCGCACTTGGGGAAGGCTGTTGAGAGCAGGCACATTCCAGTCCTGATACTTCTTGATACCTTTCACGGCGATGTTGACGCTTGCACCACGGTCGCTGTGGTCTTGATGCCCGCACGACCGACATGTGAACCGCTTCTTGTTGCGGTTCGCTCGCTCGGCGTGCCCGCACATCGGACACCGTTGACTCGTCTTGTACGGGTCAATCCAACCAGTCGGGATGCACCTGAACGACGCCTTGTACGACGTGTAGTATTGGAGGGCGCGGAACGGGAGGTGGTGCAAGCGTCGGTTCATCCGCGTGCCGTAGTCGATGCTGTCGCGCATCTCTTTGAGGTCTTCAAAGACGATGCACGGCGTCTCGAACTGACGGCTCCACTCCACGATATGCCGAGACACCTTGTGGAGTCGGTCGCGGACGACCCGTTCCTCACGCCCTTCCAACGTGTCATGGATGCTCTCTTTCCCCGCGTTCTGGACGCGCTTTCGCATCGTGAAATAGCGGTGGCGCTCGAACTTGATTTCGGGGAAGTCGATGACCAACGTGTCCTCGACGCCCTCTTCGGAGAGTGCGGTGAGAGCCACATTCTCCTCGTTCACGTCCACGCCGACGACCGTTCGTGAGTCCTGCTTGTCTCGAACAGTCTGTTCGGTGTTGGTGACATTGACGTGTAACTCGGGGTTGTCGTTGTGGAACAGGGCTTCCCCCGTCCCTATCTTCCACTCGTCACTCGTGAGAGCGGTCTTGAGAATATCGAGGTGGGCGTCGTCGCCTTCGAGAACGCCCGTGACGTGGTTGTACGGCTTCGCGCTGATGCGGAACACCACGTCACCGTCATCGGTGAGCGACAGGTTGTACCCTTCCTCGTAGTTTGCTCGGAGCGGGTACGCGCCGTCCTTGGTGTGGTTCGGTTGGTCGAAGTCGTCGTACTCGTAGTAATTCTCCATCGCTCCGAGTGCTTTGGCAACGACGCGCTGTGTCGTGTTTTTCACGAGGTTGGCGTCGTCGGCCACGTGGTCGGGAATCGCGTCCCAATCAACGCCCTGCTTGGCGAGGCGGATGGTTTCGTTGTACGCCGACCGTGCTTCGAGGGTGGCGTCGTACAGCAGGCTCTCGTTGTTACTCTGGATGTCGAGTTGGAAGTCCAGCGTCTTGACGAGAGCCTGTGCGTCGGTCATTCTTGGTCGTTGGGTTGGATGTGACGGTAGTGGAGGAGGAGCGTGCGGAGTACGCTGTCGAAACTCGTGTGGCCCTCCTCGTCCTTGAGTTCGTCAAGGTCGTCGTACACGGCGTCGGATACCTTGAGTTGCTTCGTCACGTCTACCCCTTGTTCTTCCACCCTTTAAGGGTTTACTGGTGGTAGTTTGTGAGTCACCTCAAAGAATACTTCTGATTGTAGTTGTATTGGTAGGTATGGGCGAGAAGCGGTCGAACCACACGGTATACAACGTCAACTACCACTTCGTGTGGTGTCCGAAGTACCGCCACGCGATACTCGAACCAATCGAGGATTCTCTGGAAGCGAGTTTCCGCGACGTGTGCAACGAGTACGGCTACGAGATACTGTCGCTCCACATCTCACCCGACCACGTACACCTGTTCCTGTCAGCCCACCCGAAGCACGCACCGAGCGAGATCGTGCGAACGGTCAAGAGCATCACGGCGCGGGAGATGTGGGAACAGCACGAACCGTTCTTGGAGGAGTATCTGTGGGGTGGCGGATTTTGGGAGGAATCGTACTACGTTGGGACGGCAGGCGATGTTTCGACCGACACGATTGAGCAGTTTAACGGGGCTTACGGCCTTCACCCTCGGGGTCAAGCCCCGAGGCACTCGGCCTGCTCCGCCTGGTAGATCAGCACGACGCCGGCCCCCACGGCGACGACGAACTGGCCGAGGACGGTAAACGGGAGGGCCAGCCCGGAGGGGGCCAGCAGGAAACCGATCGCGAACGGGACGAACGCGACGAGCGCGAACAGCCCGATCAGCTTGGCGAGCGGGAGCGCCTCTTCGATGACCTGAACCAGGTCGACGGTACCGTCGCGGGGATCGATGAACGGGACGGAGGGCGATATCTCCCCGGTTCTCCCGCCGGCGCTCACATAGCGTTTGCGGTGGCTCCGGTCGCCGTCGACCCTGCGCAAAGCGTATGCGGGCCCGCGGCGATCCGACGGGCATGGACCGTCGACGGTTCCTGCGCTGGGCGGGGGGCGGCGCCGTGGCCGCCCCGGGCGGGACCGCGCTCGCGAGGGAGACGAGGGCGGACGTGCTCCTCGACCCGGAACTGAACCGTGCGCGCGGCGACCCCGAGACGATCGAGCGGACCGTCGACCACGACGCGGTCGGGTACCGGGCGTCGACCGGCGAGGTGGTCGAGAACGGTCGCACGCAGTCCTTCGAGGACTGGGCGCGACTGGAGTGCGGCGACGTCGCGACGGACGCCGTCGTCGGGGTCGTGGCGGACCGCATCGGTCGGGACCTCGAGAGCGTCGGCTCGGGACTCCGGAGCCTCGTCTTCGGCTTCGTCCTGACCGTCGACCACAACGTCCTGCGGAACCGGGACGGCGAGGTGATCAGCGAACCGAACGTACCGGTCGACCGGCTGATCGAGGCCGCGCCGCGGAGCCTGACCGTCACCGTCGCGCTCGACGGCGGCGGCGAGGACCGGGAGTACACGCGGACGTTCCCGGTCGGCGTGGGCCACTCCGAGGTCCAGTACCTCTGATCGGCGGCCGCGTCCCACCGGTGCCCGCCCGATCGGCACCCGCGCCTCACTCGGGGATCTCCTCGACCGGGGCGTGGGTCGCGCGGTAGCCGTCGTCCGTCTCGGCGACGTCCTCGACGGCGTAGAGGCGGATCCGCCGCTCCTGCCTGGTGTTGACGGCGACGTCGTAGTGCTCGGCCTCGTAGCCCGGCTCCTTCCCGTCCGCCCGTCGCTGCCGGACCCACTCGCGGTGGTCGGACAGCCGCCGGCGAGCGATGGCGCGGGAGCGGTCGGCGACGCCGTCGACCCGGTCGGCCAGCGCCTCCAGCAGGCCCTCGTCGCGCTCGTAGCCGACGGAGGAGCGGCCGGCGGCCATCGCCGCCAGCGTCGTCGTCCCGGTCCCCAGGAAGGGATCGAGGACGGTGTCGCCGTAGACCGAGAACATCGAGATCAGCCGATACGGCAGTTCCAGCGGGAAGGCCCCCGACCGGTCGCGGACGCCGGCGTCGAGGTCCTGGGGCTCGCCGTGGAGGTCCCAGAGGTCGGAGAACCACTCGTTGCGCTCCTCCCAGAAGTAGGCGCTCTCGTAGCGGTCGTCGTCGCCCGGCGGGAACTCGCGGCGCTGGCCGTTGCGGAAGACGAGGACGTGCTCGTGCTCCAGCGTCGGGTAGGCGTTGGGCGGGACCATACCGGAGCCCATGAACTTCGCTGCGCTGTTGGCGGGCTTGCGCCAGACGAGGTCGGGCAGCGAGCGCAGGCCGCGGTCGGCCAGCCGGCGGGTGATCTCGGCGTGGTTGGGGAACGAGCGGAAGCCGTCGCCGATCGAGCGGGTCGCGTCGCCGACGTTGATACAGGCGATGCCGCCCGGACGGAGCACGCGGGCGAGCTCGGCCCACACCGCGTCGAGGACGTCGTGCATCAGCCGGTAGGCCCGGTCGCCGTCGCCGGCCTCCAGGGCCTCGCCGACGGCGGGGTCCAGGTCGGCGAAGGCGTCGTCCCACATCTCGATCATCGGGTAGGGCGGCGACGTGACGACCAGTTCGACGCTGTCGTCCGGGAGGGCGATGTCGCGAGCGTCGCCCGGGACGACGCGATGCTCCGTCTCCATGGGGTCCGGGTCGTGGTCGCTCCCCTCTAGTCTTGTGGTTCCGGACAAAACGTACCGCGCGGTCGACCGGTCCGCGGAGGTGCTACGATGGGGCTGTGAGGCGTCGCCGATTCGCGCCGCCGTCAGGCCATCGGGAGGCCCTGCTCGGCCTCCAGCAGCTCGTGGTAGCGGTTGCGGATGGTGACCTCGGAGATGTCGGCGACCTCCGAGACCTCCGCCTGCGTGGTCTTCTCGTTGGTCAGCAGCGCGGCGGCGTAGACGGCGGCCGCGGCGAGACCGACGGGCGACTTGCCGGAGTGGACGCCCTCCTCCTTGGCGTTCTGGAGGAGTTCGCGGGCGCGGTGCTCGGACTCCTCGGACAGCTCCAGCGAGGAGGCGAAGCGCGGGACGTAGCTCTCGGGGTCGGCCGGTTCGATCTCGAGGCCGAGCTCGCGCGCGACGTAGCGGTAGGTGCGGGCGATCTCGTCCTTGTCGACCCGGGAGACGTCGGCGATCTCGTCCAGCGAGCGCGGGACGCCGGCCTGGCGGGCGGCGGCGTACACCGACGCCGTCGAGACGCCCTCGATGGAGCGGCCCGGCAGGAGGTTCTCGTCCAGCGCGCGGCGGTAGATGACCGACGCGGTCTCGCGGACGTTGTCGGGCAGGCCCAGCGCGGAGGCCATGCGGTCGATCTCGCCCAGCGCCTGCTTGAGGTTGCGCTCCTTGGAGTCGCGGGTCCGGAACCGCTCGTTCCACTTCCGGAGCCGCTGCATCTTCTGGCGCTGCTTGCCCGACAGGGAGTTGCCGTAGGCGTCCTGGTCGCGCCAGTCGATGTTGGTCGACAGGCCCTTGTCGTGCATCATGTTCGTCGTCGGCGCGCCGACGCGGGACTTCTCGTCCTTCTCGTTGGCGTCGAATGCACGCCACTCGGGTCCGCGGTCGATGTCGTCTTCCTCGACGACCAGCCCGCAGGATTCGCAGACCGTCTCGCCGTGCTCGTCGTCGACGACCAGGTCGCCGTTACACTCCGGGCACACGGTCGTCTCGTTCTGTTCCTCTTCTTCGTTCTCGTCCGTGCGCGTGTCCGCTCGCGCGCGTGTCCTGGAGTTGGAGTTCATGGTGCGAGTACCGGGGCTGCCGGGTCGGATCGCGTCCAGAAGCCGGCGCGGTTCGCCGGACCCGACCGCCTGATCAGTGCCAGTAACGTGCGTCAAATACTATTTGTATCTGCCGGAACCGGCACGGGTCGTGTGTGGCTTGCGCACGAGCGTCCCCGTCGCTGCCCGCGGTGGTTCCCCGTCGAACGGGGGCGGCGCCGCGGAGTGCGGAAAGGCCAAGCCGACGCCGACCCTGTATCGGACCGTGACGCGGATTCTCGTCGGCAGCACGAACCCGGTGAAGGTCGCCGCGACCGAGCGCGTCGTCGCGGGCGTCCTCGACGCGACCGTCGAAGGCGTCACCGTCGACTCGGGCGTCTCCGAACAGCCCCGCAGACGAGCGGAGACGGTCGCGGGCGCGGAGAACCGCGCCCGGCGCGCGCTGGCGGCCGGCGACGCGGACTACGGCGTCGGCGTCGAGGGCGGCGTGGCCGAGACTGACGGCCCGCCGGGCACGTGGCTGGTCATGTGGGCGGCCGTCACCGACGGCGACCGCCTCGCCCGCGGCGGCGGGCCGTCGATCAGGTTGCCAGACGACGTCGCGCAGCGCGTCCGCGACGGCGGGGAACTCGGGCCGGTGCTCGACGACCAGGCGGGGACGAGCGACGTCGGCGAAGGGGTCGGCGCGGCGGGCGTGCTGACCGGCGGCGCCGTCGACCGCGAGTCGTCGCTGGTCCACGCCGTCGCCGGCGCGTTCGGTCCGTTCGTGACCGACCACTACGAGGGGTGAGAAGAGTCCGTCTGCGGTGCCGCCGTCAGTCCTCGGCAGCCGTCGCCGCCTCGACGTCGCCCGCCTCGCGGCTCTCCTCGACGGCCGTCGTCAGCGAGACGTTGAGCCAGGCCATCGAGGCCACGCCGCCCAGGATCGTCACGGCGTTCTTGACGGCGTGGTCGACGATCGAGATGGCGATCGCGACCGGCGCGGAGATCGGGGTGAGCCCGACGACGATGAGCGTGAACGCGCCCTCGTAGAGGCCGATCCCGCCCGGCGAGAGCGGGAGGACCTTCGCGAGGTTGCCGACACTGACGGCGAAGAAGGCGGCCGCGACCAGCGACGCCGTCATCGCCGTCTCCGATCCGGGGAAGGCCGCGAAGACGACCAGCGCCGTCAGGACGTCGACGACCCAGATGACGAGGCTGCCGACGCCGACCCGGAGGAAGGCCCCGCGGTCGCTGACGACCCGCTCGACGTCGCCGACGAACTGCTCGATCACCCCGGCGACGTAGTCGGCGTAGGAGTCGCTGCTCAGCGCCGTGACCGCCTGCCGGACGAGGTTCCCGTCGCGGCGCGCGTTGACGACGATGACGCCGACGGCCAGGACCGCCACCGCGCCGACGGCGGCGGCCACCCGCATGGCGGTCATCGCGGCCGCTTTCGGGCGGAGCGTCTCGCCGCCGACGTCGACGGGCGGCACGTCGGCCGCGATGGCCTCGGCGATCTGTTCGGTCCCGCCGGTCGCCACCAGACCGACCAGGACGCTGCCGGCCAGCACCGTGATCGCGAGCAGGTCGAACACGCGCTCGATGGCCAGCGACGCGAAGCCCGTCGGGTACGGGATCGAGCGCCTGGCCTTGACGACGTACGCGCGGACCCCGTCGCCCAGCCGGGCGGGGAAGACGAGGTTCCCGGTCTGGCTGATGAAGATGGCCCCCGTCAGGAACCACGTGTCGCTGTCGTGGCCGAGCCGATCGAGGATGTCCCGATAGCGCAGGCCGCGCAGCGGCCACGAGAGGAGGTAGACGACCCCCGAGAGCGCGACTAGCTGGCGGTCGGCCGCCGCTATCGACTCGAAGACCGCGGAGACGTCGAACACGACCGTGACCGCCAGCACCAGCGCGGCGATCACGAGCAGCGACCCGGCGGTCATGCTCACCCTGCGGTCGATCCGCGGGTCGACCGACAGCTGCCACCACGTCCGGACGATCTGGCTGCCCATGCCGAACACGTCCCGGACGAGGTCGACTTTCGTGTCGCCCTTGGGCTCCCAGTCGACGGGGAACTCCCTGACGCGGTAGCCCGCCCGCTGGGCGCGGACGAGCATCTCGGTGTCCCAGAACCAGTGCTCGTCCTCGACGTCGTCGGAAAGCGACTCGAACGCGGCCCGCGAGAACGACTTGAAGCCGCACTGGTGGTCGCGGAGGTCCGACCGGAGAAAGAGTCGGACCAGCGTGTTGTACCCCAGGCTCGGGATGCCGCGCTTGGCGGGGCGGTCGGCCTGGTTCTCCGGCATCCAGCGCGAGCCCGTGGCGACGTCGTACTCGCCGGACCGGACGGACTCGACGAGCGCTTCGAGGTGCTTCATGTCCGTCGCCAGGTCCGTGTCGAAGTAGACCAGCGTCGACCCCTCGGCCCGGCGGAAGGCGTACTCCAGGGCGCCCCCGCGGCCGAGGCGCTCGTCGCTGTGGATGTGGCGGACGCGCTCGTCCTCGTCGGCGAGCCGATCGGCGATCTCGGGCGTCCGGTCGTCGCACCCGTCCTCGGCGACGATGACCTCGAAGCTCTCGCTCGGGAGGAAGGAGGCGAGCGTCGACAGCGTCACCTCGACGGTCTCCTCCAGCGTCCCCTCCTCGTTGTACGCCGGGAGAACGACGCTCACCTCGACGTCTGTCATCCCGTCGTCCTCCGGGTGCGATAAAAAAGTACCTTCCGTTCGCCCACGTGGGCGTCCCGCCGAGCGCAGCGAGGCAGGGCTCGACGACCGCCGCTCATCGGCGTCCTCGGGAGCCTGCGACGGGGGCTCGGAGAGCGCTGCGCTCCGGTACCGCTCCGGCCCTCACATCATCGTCGTCGAGGCGCCCGGGGGCTGCTCCTCGGAGACGGCCGCCTCGAAGATGCGCTTCCCGCAGCCCTCACAGGTGACCACGGCGACCTCCTGGGCGCTACAGCAGGACTCGGCGGTATCCGTGCCGAAGGTCACCGGCGACCCGCAACTGGGACACGTCTCCAGGAACAGCCGGAGTCCCTGGAGCATCTGGCCCCGGCGCATCGTCGAGTAGCGCTCCCAGTTGTCCAGTCGCTCGGCCAGCAACAGCCCGGCGGCGACGTCTGCTATGTACGCCGCGTCGGACTCCCAGGTCCCGACGTGGTAGCCCTCGGCGTGGACCTCGAAGGCGCTGTCGTGTTCCTCGTACTCCACGTCGACGTCCTCGTCGACGTCGAGGACGTCGAGCAGGCGCTCGCGCCCGGCGTCGCTATCGCGGACTTCGGCGATCTGCTCGTCCCAGGCGGCCCCGAACTCGTCGGTCAGGCAGAAGTCGGCACCGCCCCGGCACTCCTCGAGGGCACCGGCCCGCATCAGGACCTGCTCGGTGTTCTCGACGGGGAGCCCGTCGTCCTCGTCGTCCCGCGTGGCGTCCCGCACCCGCGCTGCCGACTTGCCGAACAGCTTCAGCAGCCACGGCGGGAAGTACTTCTTCGTGAACGTCGGCGTCCCGGGGACCAGATACCCTCGCAGGTAGATGGACGCCGCCGACACGAGCAGCACGACCGCTGCCGCGCCGGCTCCCGCGGCCGGGCCGACGCCGACGGCCGCCGCGAGGCCGATGAGCGTGTTGAACGCCGTGCACGGCAGGCACCTGTTCTTCCCAGTGTACTCCGGTCGCCGCAGTCGATCCAGTGTCGTCTGTACGTAATTCATTGCTACCCCACCACTGGCGGCTGTATTATTGCTTGAGCATACTCAATCTTTGGTTGCGTCCGAAACTAGCCACAACGATCGGCGTGAAGGTTTATTATTACCCATTGCATTCGGGATATCAATGGGGGACACAGTGCGCGTCAGCACCGTAGCGGTGGCGACGCTCGTCGTCGCGTCGCTCGGTGTCTGCGCAGTTCAGGGTGTGGGGGCACAGACGGCCGACGGACCGACGCTGGTGATCGAGGACGGGCAGGTCGGGACCGGCGAGAAGTCGGCGGTCGCGGTGAACTTCTCGTCGCTGCCGAACGGGCTCGCCGGCTTCGAGTTCGGCCTGACTGTCGAGGGGGAGGCCGCGACGATAACGGGCGCCAGCGTCGACGAGCGGTTGCAACTCTCGGGGACCAACGTGACCGACGGCGGACGCAGCGCCACGTTCGCCGCCGTCGACCTCAACGACGCGTTCGAGGCCGGCGCCGACGAGGTCCAGCTCGCGTCCGTGACCGTCAGGGGCCAGAGCCGCGGTGAGATCGAGATCGGCCTCACCACGGGCTCTTTCCCCAGTGACGAGGGGGAGCAGATCGAGCCCGGCGTCGAGACCGGGACCGTCAGCGTGGGCCCCGCGAGCTCGCTGCAGCAGACCGCGATGACGACCGCTATCTCGGTCGTCGTGTTCGGTCTCTTGCTGCTCGCCGGATACGGCTTCCTGCAGATCGTCCGCTGATCGACGGCCCGGGCAACCTCGTCCCGGATCACCGGACCGTACTCGACGCACGCGCGGTGCGTTTGTACTTGCGAGTTACCTTGCTCAATTTATACTGGCCTCTTTTTATACAAGATACTATTAGCAACATTTTTTATGCAATGAAGTCAATTGACACAGTGGGTACCTCAGTGTAGGGCAACACGCTGGGGGGGGGAAGAATGAAGGAAGGTAATTACGATCGCGCAGATGGGAGTGCATCGGGCAACAACCAGCCTGGCGGGGGACGAACGTCTCGTCGGGACTTCCTGAAGGTGACCGCGGGCGCCGGTGCCGTCGCAACCGGCGCCGTCGGAGCGGCCACCGCACAGGAGAGTACGCTCGTCGTCAACGACTTCGAGGGAGATCCGTCGTATCCCGACCAGAACGACCTCGAGAACTGGACGGGGGCCGGATCGTTCGCCAACGGTGGCGGAACCGGCGAGGTCAGTGACGGCGTACTGCGACTCGAGTACGACAACGCCGGCTGGTTCGGCACCAACGTCAACCAGGACGTCGGCGACTACTCGCGGCTCGAATTCGTCGTCCGCGGCGACTCGGGCGGCGAGGAGAGCCACTTCACACTCAACGTCGGCGGCACCCAGACGCTGCTGGCCGACCTGACCGACGACTCGATCGGGACGGAGTTCTCGACGGTCGCGGTCGATCTCGACGACCTCGGAGTGAGCGGATCTGTCAGTGCCGTCCGGCTCAACTTCTGGCAGCAGAACTCCGGTGCGATCGAGATCGACACGATCCGGTTCGCGTCGGGTTCGACCTCGACGCCCCCGCCGACGGAGACGACCACGGAGCCGACGGAGACGACCACGGAGCCGACCCCGGAGCCCGGCGACCAGACGGTGTCGGTCGAGCTGTCCGACGACTCCATCGCGTCCGGCGGATCGACCGAGGCCGACGTCGTGCTCGGCGAGGCCCCGGGTGGCGTCTCCGGATTCGACCTCTCGGTCGAGGTCTCGGACACGTCGGTTGCGACCATCGAGTCGGTCAGCGTCGAGGGCACGGAGTTCTCGACGGTCGGCGAGTCGTCGAGCGTGTCCTCTGACGGCTCGTCGGCGACCGTCGAGGCCGCCGACCTCAGCGAGTCCGTCCCCGACGGCACCTCGGACGTGGCGCTGGCGACGGTCACGCTGTCCGGCGAGAACCCGGGCGAAGCCGAGGTCTCCGTCGACGTCTCCGTGAACGTCGACCGCCTCGACGACAACGACGGCAACGACATCCCCGTCTCCACGCAGGGGTCGTCGCTGACCGTCGAACCCGGCGAGACGCCGACCGCCGACCAGACGGTGTCGATCGAACTGGACGACTCGTCGATCGAGGCCGACGGATCCACCGCCGCCGACGTCGTACTGTCAGAAGCGCCCAACGGCGTCTTCGGGTTCGACCTCTCGGTTGCGGTCTCGGACACCGACGTCGCCACGACCGACTCGGTCAGCGTCGAGGACACGGAGTTCTCGACGGTGGGCGAGTCGGCGACCGTCTCCGACGACGGCTCGACTGCGACCGTCTCCGACGACGGCTCGACTGCGACCGTCGAGGCCGCCGACCTCAGCGAGGCCATCGGGGAGGGGGCCTCGGACGTCACCCTGACGACGCTCTCGCTGTCCGGCGAGAATCCGGGCGAGGTCGAGGTCTCCGTCGACGTCTCGGTCGACGTCGACCGCCTCGACGACGACGACGACGGCAACGACATCTCGGTCGACACCGAAGGCGCCACGCTGACGGTCGGCTCCGGCGAACCGCCCGCGGGCTCGACCGTGGCCGTCGAACTGGAGGACTCGTCGATCGCGGCCGACGGATCGACTCAGGCCGTGGCCGTCCTCGACTCGGCGCCCGACGGCGTCTCCGGGTACGACCTGTCGGTGGCGGTCTCTGACACGTCGGTCGCGACCATCGACTCGATCGGCGTCGAGGGCACGGAGTTCTCGACGGTGGGCGACTCGGCGACCGTCTCGGACGACGGCTCGTCGGCGACCGTCGAGGCCGCCGACCTCAGCGAGGCCGTTCAGGGCGGCGCCTCGGACGTGGCGCTGGCGACGGTCACGCTGGCCGGTGAGGCCGAGGGCAGCGCCGACGTTTCCGTCGACGTCGATCGCCTGGACGACGACGAGGGTAACGACGTCTCGGTCTCGACCGAGAGCGCGATGCTGTCGGTCAGACCGGGCACCGGCGGCGACGGGCCGACCGTCTCGGTCGACCTGTCCAGCCAGTCGATCCCCTCGGACGGCTCGACGGAGGCCGCCCTCACGCTGGCGGAGGCGCCCGACGGCGTCTCCGGGTACGACCTGTCGGTCGCGGTCTCCGACACCGGCGTCGCGACCATCGAGGAGATCGCCACCGGGTCCGGGTTCACCTCGCCCGGCGACTCGACGAGCGTGACCGACGACGGTTCGTCGGCGACGCTGTCGGCGGCTGACCTCAGCGAGAGCGTCGAGGCCGGCGCCAGCGACGTGACGCTCGGCGCGCTCACCCTGGACGCCCAGGGACAGGGCGACGTCGAGGTCTCCGTGTCGGTCGATGAGATGGACGACGACAACGGGCAGGCCGTCTCGGCCTCGACCGAGAGTGCGACGCTGTCGGTCGGATCTGGCCCCGGTGGCGACTACCCGATCGGCGTCGACTTCTCGATGGAGTCGGTCGCTCCGGACGGCACCGCCGAGGCCGCCATCACGCTCGACGAGGCACCCGACGGCGTCTCCGGGTTCGAGCTGTCGATCGCGGTCTCCGACACCGGCGTCGCGACCATCGAATCGGTCGCCTCCGGCTCCGGGTTCACCTCGCCCGGCGACTCGACGAGCGTGTCCTCGGACGGTTCGTCGGCGACCATCTCGGGCGCCGACCTCAGCGAATCCGTCCAGGACGGCGCCACCGACGTGCGGCTGGGGACGGTGACGCTGGCGACGCACGCGACGGGCGAGACGATCGTCGACGCCTCCGTCGAGGCGATGGACGACGACGACGGCGGCGCGATGGACATCGGGGCCGGTCGGGCGACGCTGAGCGTCGGCGAAGACAACCGCGGCAGCGGCGGCGTCGAACCCGTCAACGGCGTCGTGCCGCAGGACAACGACGGCGACGGTCTCTACGAGGACCTGAACGGCAACGGTCAGGTCGAGTTCACCGACGTCATCAAGTTCGACTACCAGCGCAACGACCCGGCGATCCAGAACAACAGCGACGCCTACGACTTCAACGAGAACGGTCGGCTGGACCTTGACGACGTGGTCTCGCTGTTCAGAGAGATGGCCGAGAACGGCAGCTGAGAACGGTAACGGAGCCCGTCCGGGGGGCTGAGAGCGGTTCGGGGCGGTCTGCCCCGTTGCCGCGACTCGGTGGGGGGTATCGCTCACAGATCAAAGCGTGCGAGGACGCACGCGCGATGGGGGGACGGACGAAGCAGAGATAGAGTCGGGTCAGTCCAGCACACAGGCGACACTAATGACGAACGACGACTTCAACGCGGATGCACAGAGCGACAAGCAGGTCGCGTCCGACGGTTCGGGCACGACGCGCCGGACCGTCCTGAAGGGCGCGACGGCGACGGCGGCCGGGCTCACGCTCGGATCGTCGATGGTCGGGAACTCGATGGCCCAGGCCGGCCAGGGCATCCCGACGCCGAAGCTCGAGCGCGAGGGTAACAAGCTGGTCGACGAGTGCGGCAACGAGGTCATCCTCCGCGGGGTCAACATCGTCGACCCCGCCCGCGCGAACCGGGGATGGCGCGGCGCCACGGCTGACGAGATGATCGAGATGGCCACGGCCAACACCGACTGGCCGAACACGGTCATCCGGCTGCCGATGCAGCCCCAGGACATCAGCGCCGCGCCCGACCGCAGCGGCAACAACGAGTCCCACCACATCCACGGCGACAACTGGGGTCCGGCCCTGCCGGTCGCGTTCACCCAGGAGGAGCTCGACACGTACCTCGAGCGGTTCGTGGACCCGCTGGTCGACATGGCCGCGGAGCGCGGCTTCTACATCCAGCTCGACTACCACCGCCACTACCCGATCTTCCACCAGGCCCAGTACGAGGACGAGGTCAGCGAGTGGCAGCGGTGTGGCAACGAGACCTTCGAGTACGACTACGGCATGTGCGGCGAGCGCGGTGTGCTCTGGCACGGTGCCGACCAGGTCGACGAGATCCAGAGTCTCGACGGTGCGCCGGACGACGCCTACTTCGAGACCCAGTCCTCGGAGGTCAACAACGACGGTGGAGCGAACGTCGCCGAGGCGTTCGACGAGGAGATGACGATGTTCTGGAGCACGGTGGCGGACCGTTACGCCGACATGCCCCACGTCATCTTCGACATCTTCAACGAGCCGACCGGCCCCTACGCCGGCGACTGGGGCGCACCTGACCGCGAGCCCGGTGAGGGCGGCGAAGTCGGTCTCAACACCGACGTCCAGCACGAGAACGCCGAGCCGTTCTGGGAGCTGTTCCTGGAGCGCGTCGCGCCGTGGATCAAGGTCGTCGAGGAGAACGCGCCCGGCAGCGTCAAGACGGTCGGGTCGCCGCGGTGGAGCCAGTACACCTACTGGGCGAAGGACCACGAGGTCCAGGACGTCGGCTCCACGTATAGCGACATCACCAACATGTGCTACACGGGCCACCGCTACACGCACGAGAGCCTCCAGCCCATGAGCGAGTACTACGGGGCGGCCGCCGAGGAAGTCCCGGTGTTCTTCAACGAGTGGGGCTGGTTCGTCGGTGGCGGCAACAACGACTTCGTGTTCATCGACGGTGCCACCGAGGAGTACCCCAGCGACGCCGACCGCGGCTCGGACTGGGTGGAGACCAGCGCGAAGGCCAACCAGGCCGAGGACTACCAGACGTTCTTCGACGAGTACCCGGTCCATCCGATCGCCTGGAACTTCGACCATACCTGGGACCCGCCGTTCTTCCAGGGCGAGGCATTCGACGAACTGGTCGAGTACAACCGCGGCCACGCCCAGTGGTGGCAGGAGTACGTCCAGAGCCACGCGGACGCGGACCTGCCCCAGGACCCCGACAGCTCCGACTGTACGACCACGCCCGAACCCACCGGTCCGTCGGCGCCGTCGAACCTCTCGCAGTACGACGCCACGAACTCCTCGATCACGGTCACGTGGGACGAGCCCAGCGAGACGGGCGCGGGCATCGACTACTACAGCGTCGAGGCCGCCGGCATCAGCAAGCAGGTCTCGGACACGATGGCCACCTTCGAGGGCCTCGACTCCGGCACGGACTACGACGTCTCCGTCACGGCCGTCGACACCGGTGGTAACACGTCCGGCGCGGCCACGGTCACGGCTTCGACGGACACCAGCAACGGTGGCGGTACGACGCCCAGCCCCGAAGCCGAGGTCTACCTCGAGATGGCATCGACCACGGACAGCGGCATGGCCAAGGCGAACATCATGCTCTCGCAGGCCCCCTCGGGCCTGTCGGGCTACCGCGTCGCCGTCAGCGTCGCAGACACCTCAGTCGCGACGATCGCGAACGCCATGCTGGAGAACAGTCCGATGCAGACGCTGGGCGACTACCCCCAGTACTCCGACGACGGCTCCACGGTGACTATCGCCGGTGCCGACCTCTCGGAGAACGTCACCGACGGCGCCGAGGACGTCCAGCTCGGCTCGGTCACCTTCCAGGCGGAGACCGACTCCGGTTCGACCGACGTCGTGGTCGCCGTCCAGAACATCGACAACAACGCCGGCGACGACATCCCGGTGTCGACCGCGGGCACGACCCTGGAGATCGGCACGGGCGGCGGTCCCGGTGACATCAACGGCAACGAGCCGACGGACCCGGACGGCGACGGCAGCTACGAGGACCTCAACGGCAACGGCGAGGTCGACTACGACGACATCGTCATCTACTTCAACCACATGGAGGAGCCGGAGCTGACCGACTACGTCGACTACTACGACTTCAACGACAACGGCGACATCGACTTCGACGACGTCGTCCAGCTGTTCGGCGAAGTCAACTGACGAGCGCGTGACCGCGGCGACCGGCCGCGCCCGGTCCGCCCGCTCTCGGGGGTAGAGCGCGGCGACCGCAGACGCCGTCGCCCGACCGCATCGCCGACCGAACGCACGCAGCGCAGTGCCGTCGCTTCTCTCGTCGAGCCGTCGCCCTTTCGAGTACGACACCAATGACCAGAGACACGAACAGAACCACGGACGCGCGCGCGAACGAATCGAACACCGGCCGAGTCGCGTCGGGCTCGTCCCGGCGGGACTTCCTCAAGGCGACGGCGGGCGCCGGTGCGCTCGCAGTCAGCGTGGGGAGCGGCGTCGTCGGCACGTCGGCCGCGGGGATTCCGACCCCTCGGCTGACCGTCGATGGTAACCTGATCACGGACCCACAGGGCGAGCCGGTGAAACTACGCGGGCTGAACATCGCCGACCCCAAGCGGATGAACGTGACCGCGCCCGCGCGCGGCAAGACCGCCGAGCAGCTGATCCGGCTCCTGACGAGCGCCGACGAGGGGTGGTACCCGCGGGTGATCCGGGTGCCCGTCCAGCCGACCGACATCGGCGAGCATCCGCCGGGGCCGATCGCGGAAGAGAACGGGGACGATCCGGCGCCGCCGGTGCCGGCGTTCGACCAAGACCAGCTCGAGGCGTACCTCGAAACGTACCTGGACCCGGTCGTCGAGCTCTGCGAGCAGCGTGGCGTCTACTGCATCGTCGACTACCACCGCCACTGGAAGGGCGTCCAGTGGGCGGAGAGCCAGAAGGGCCCGATCAACGAGCCGCTGCAGGAGGAAGTGCTCAGCTTCTGGCAGACGGTCGCGCCCCGGTACGCCGATAGCAGCCACGTGTTCTTCGAGATCTACAACGAGCCGACCGAGCCGGGCTTCTACAGTTCGCGGTACAAGGACGGCGAGCCCGCCCCCTGGATGCAGGACAAGTGGGACATGTGGCGCGAGATGGCCCAGCCGTGGGTCGACGCGATCCGTGAGCACTCGGAGAACCTGATCATCGTCGGGTCCCCGGGCTGGAGCCAGACGCCCGAGGGGGCGACCATCTACGGCGAGTTCGAGGGCGCGAACCTCTCGTACGCCTACCACACCTATCCCGGCCACGCGGCCAACAACGAGAACACCTGGGCCGAACAGGGCGGCCACGACTACAGCGGCGTCGAGGGCGCCTTCGAGGAAGTGCCGCTGTTCGTCACCGAGTTCGGCTGGCAGGACAACTTCTCGGACCACCAGCCGCACCGGCACATCAGGGGCACCACCGAGGGGTTCGGACGGCCCTTTATCGACTGGCTTGAGTCCGAGCCGTCGCTGCACTGGACGGCGTGGTGCGCCGATCCGGTGTGGCTGCCGGCGATGTTCGAGCACGCCTTCGAGACCAGCGGCGAGACCGACGCAGTCGGGAACCCCTACGAGGGGGAGATTCCGACCCACTGCGAGGACCTGCCCTGCGAGTGGGAGCTGCGCGGCGACCCCGACATGGGCGTCCTGATCAAGGAGACGCTCGTCGAGACGCGCGAGGACGGGATCCCAAGCGGCGACGGCGGCGATACGCCGACCGAGGACACGCCCACCGACGACGGTCCGAACTGGCCCGATGGCGCGACGGACCCGGACGGCGACGGGGCTTACGAGGACCTCAACGGCAACGGCGAGGCCGACTACTCCGACGTCGTCGAGTACTTCGAGAACATGGACAGCGAGGGGATGCAGAATAACGTCGAGTACTACGACTACAACGGCAACGGCAACGTCGACTACGCCGACCTCGTCGAACTGTTCAACGAGATCTGATCGGCCCTCACCGTTCACCCGCTGACGATCGAGGTACCGCCTGAAGCCGACACACGCGGCGGGCTCGACGCCCGCCCGCTTCGTTCTCCGGCGGCCCCTTTCGCACGCCGCCGTCCGCGTCGACTCTGATAGCGGCGCGTCCACAGAGCGTGTACCCGACGCCCGCGGAGAACCGTAGCGTCGTCAGTCCGCGCGCTCGGAGGAGCGGACGACGGCGAACCGTTCGAGGTCGGTGCCGACCTCGGCGACGGAGTCGTGCGGGCGGTCGACGACGATGTCGCCGGCGGTGCTCTTCCCGACCCCCGGAATCGCCGTTAGCTCGTCCATCGAGGCGTCGTTGAGGTCGAGCGGATAGGGGACGCCAGTCACGGAGCGGTAGCCGTGGTCGGTGACCGCGACGTCGATCGTGCGTCCGAGCTCCCGCTCGCCCGGAATCGCGACCAGCAGCGGGTAGGTGCCCAGCTGGCGGCCGAAGGTCTTGCCGTCCTGGTGGTACTCCAGCGTGACGTCGGGGAGGACGGTGCCCGGCGGCGCCAGCCGCTGGAGCATCGGGTTGTCGATCTCTTCGCGGACCTCGCGCTTGTACTGCTTGAACAGCTTCTTGTGGTCGTGGGCGATCTCGGCGCCGGTGTCGGCCATGTCGGTTCCCTCGAAGGCCATCACCTGGCGGATGTTCACCCGGCGGAGCACGTACCCCTCGTCGTAGACGCGCTGGAGGAACTCCCGGTTGTGCTCGAAGGTCTCCCGGCGCTCGCCCTTGAGTCCGTGGACGAGGTTGATGCCCGGGAGCAGCTTGGGGAGGCGGTCGGCGGCGGCGTCGCCCCAGCTCGGCCCGCTGCCGGGCTCCTCGCCCGGCCGCCAGCCGCCCTCCTCGTTGACGATCTTCACGGCCTCGAAGCACTCCTCGGCGGTGACGTTAAGGTTGTTCTCCTCCTGGACCACCGGATCGGCCGATTCGAGGCCGAAGGCGGCGGTGTCGCCGGGCGTGTTGTGCTCGGCGATGATCCGGATCCCCTCGCGGGCCAACTCCGGCCACTTCACGACGGTGATGGGGTTCATGTTGTCGAGGTGCAGCGTCTCCAGGTCGGGCGCCACCTCGCGGATGCCGCCGTACAGTTCCCGGAGCGCGTCGGGGTTGGGCGCCTCGCCGTCGCCGCCGTAGGCGAGGATGTCGGCCTGCCGGCCGAGCCGGAAGTTCGCCACGCCGTGATCAGACAGGGCGTCGACCTCGTCGACGACGCTCTCGGGCGGTCGGAAGTCGGGGTCGCCGTACATCGGTTCCGTACAGAACGAACACCGGTACGGACAGCCCCGCGACGTCTCCAGTTCGGCGATGAGGTAGTCGGGGTGGTTAGGATGCTGTTCGACGACGAAGGCGCCCTGCCGCGCCCAGCGGGTCTCCTCGGGGACGCCGCGGTAGCGGTCCTCGAAGCCCTCCAGGCCGCTGTCGACGAGGTCGTAGGCGGCGGCCTCGACGTCGGCCATCGCGAGGAAGTCGAAGTCCAGGTCGTCCCGTTCGGTCTCGCTGGCGCCCTCGTTGGCCTCGCTGACCCCGAAGCGGACGGGGCCGCCCATCATCGAGACGCCGTCGGCGGTCCAGGCCAGCCGCCGGACCTCGTCGGGCTCGGCGGGCGTCCCGCCGACGTAGCTGCCGGGGACGGTCATCCCGCCGACGTAGATCAGCAGGTCGGCCTCCTCGACGTCTCGCCAGCGGTCGGGGTCGTCGCGGAGCGCGTCGATGGTGTGGTAGGTGATCCGCTCGCGCGGGACGCCGGCGTCGACGAGCGCCCCGGCCGTGTAGCGCGGGTACGTCGAGACGTACGGCGGGACCCCGAAGTGGGCCGGCTCGTCGACGTAGCCGTCGACGACGGTCACGTCGAGTTCGGCGGGGTCTGCGGTCATGGGCGCGGGTAGTCGCCGGACGCGTAAAACCGTGTCTGGTTGGCCCAGCGCCGTCGCCGTTCGCCCGGTCGGGACTGGCCCTGAGGGCACCGGCCGGGTGAAACGCTTATACGGCCGAGCGATGTATCGGGAGTATGACTTACGATACCGTCGTGTTCGACAACGACGGTGTCCTCGTCGGTCGGACGGACTTCGACGTGCTCCGGGAGGCGACCCGGGAGACGTTCGAGCAGTTCGACGTGACCGACCCGGACGCCGACCACGTCGACGACATGACCGTCGGGGCGACCCCCGAGCAGGTAGACCGCATCTGTAACACGTACGACCTCGACCCCGAGACGTTCTGGCGGAAGCGCGACGCCACGATGTCGCGCGCTCAGCAGGAGGAGGCCCGCGCCGGCCGGAAGGCGCTGTACGACGACGTCCATGCGCTGGCCGACCTCGACGTCGCGCGGGGCATCGTCAGTTCGAACCAGCACGAGACCGTGGAGTTCCTCGTCGACCACCACGAGGTCACCCACCTGTTCGACACGTACTACGGCCGCGAGCCCATCATCGAGAGCCTCGACCGCCGCAAACCCGACCCGCACTACCTGGAGCGGGCCCTGTCGGATCTGGACGCCGACTCGGCGCTGTTCGTCGGCGACAACGAGTCCGACATCTGGGCCGCGGAGAACGCGGGCATCGACTCCGCGTTCATCCGCCGGCCCCACCGCACGGACTGGGACCTGAACTGCTGGCCGACCTGGGACATCGACTCGCTGGACGACCTCCACGACATCTGCACGGCCTGAGCCGACACGTCGGCGAGGGGTCGCGTCAGCGGATCCCGGTAGTCGCGACGCCGCGCGGCCCGCCCGCCTCTAGCGCTGCGCTCCCGCTGTCCGTAGCCGACACGTTCGACCGGTCGAAGTCCTGGTACTGCACCCGCACCTGGACGTCCTCGTCCGTCTCGTTCGCTATCGACCGGTAGAAGGCGTTGGGGAGGCCGCCGTAGGACCGGTCGCTGGTCCGACTGAGCGTGACGGTCACGGTGGTGGGATCGGAGACCGGACCGGCGGCGGCGTACTCCGTGGCGATCGAGGTCACCTCCAGTTCGTCGTACTCGCCGCTCTCGAGGACATCGGTCACGGCGCTGTTGACCGACCGCTCGAAGGCGAACTGCTGGTAGGAGCCGTAGCCGACGGCGGTGACGACGAGGACGGCGGCCACGGCCGTCGCGACGAGGACGGCGACCTCGCGCGCCGACGACAGGTCGAAGAAGCCCTCGTCGACCTCGTCGGGGCGGTAGCCGAGGTAGCTCAGCATGGTGACACCGCCAACGTTGACCGCGACGATGGTCACGAGCAGCAGGACGAGCGAACCCAGGCCGACGATGGGCACGTCCCAGGCGAACCCGATGCCGGACGCTGCTGCCGTCGGGATCAGCGCCGCGGCGATCATCACGCCGACGATGCTGACCTGTCCCTTCGTCGCGAGGCCGAAGGCGCCGGCCGCGCCGGAGGCGAGGCCGACGACGACGGCCAGCATCCCCGGCGAGAAACGGCCGGAGATAACCTCGATGGTGGCGATGTCCAGCGCCATCGGGACCGCGAAGAAGTGCTTGGCGAGGAGGCTGAACAGGAACGCCCCGATCACGGCGAGTCCGAGGCCGAGCCCCTGCATGTGGAGGCTGTCGAGCACCATGTCGCGGTCGTCGCGGACGGCGCCGACGCTGGCAGTCAGCATCGGGCTGACGATCGGCGCGAGCACCATCGACCCGACGACGATAGCGGGCGACCCCAGGAGCAGGCCGGCGGTCGCGATGACGGTGGACAGGACCATCATCCACAGGTACGAGCGGGTGTTCAGCCGGAGGTCCTTGGCCTTCGAGCGGAGCGTCTCCGGCGCGATCCGGTTGGGCGTCTTGGCCCACTCGTCCTGGACGTCGTCGACGCCCTCGAAGGTCGCGTACTCCGTCTCGACGGAGACGGTGAACGTCTCCGTGTCGAATCCCCGTTGTTCCATGTCGTCGAGCACGTACTCGACGGCGTCGGCGGGCAACACGAAGGAGATGATCGCCCGGTCGCCGCCGTCGACCAGCCCGTTCGTGACGGTGTACCCGAGATCCCGGTCCTCGAGGACCTCGACCAGCGCCGCCCGCTGGTCCTCGGGGACGGCGATCTGGATGAGGCGCATGGCCTCTGTAGGGCGTCGCCGCGGAAAAGTGATAGCTCTGCCGACACGAATGCCGGTTCCGTTCGCCCGGACGGCCCGGCCGCAGACGCCGGCTCGCGGGCGGTCTCCAGGCCTGCCCGTCCCGGCCTATAAATGGATGGGCGACCAACCGTTCGAACGATGACTGTCGACGGCGCCATCCACAGCACAGCGGTACCGCAGGGACACCGAACCGGGCCGACTCGGGGGGTCTGACGATGTTCAAGGACCTCGGCAAGTCGATCGGCGACGCCGTCTTCGAGAACCTGGGCCGTGCCGCGGGGCGCGTCCAGGAGCAGACGCCGCTACCGGTCGACCTGCTGGAGAGCGACGAGGCCTACCTGGCCGTGTTCGACGCTCCGGGCGCGTCGGCCGGCGACGTCCGCGTCCAGTACGAGGACGGCCGGATCGACGTCCGCCTCGACCGCTTCCGGTCGTTCCGCGACGACTTCGACCTGCGGTATCCCGGACGCGGCCTCTCGCTGGAGGGCAGCGTCGACCTGCCGGAGGACGCCCGAGTCGCCCCCGACGCGGCGTCGGCCACGCTCCGGGACAACGGCACGCTGGAGGTCCGCGTTCCCAGGCGGGACGCGACCGAACCGGTCGACGAGACGGTCGAGGAGGTCGACGAACGCGAAGAGGCCGGCGAAGCAGTCGACGAGGCCGGCGACGAGGAGTAGGCTAGTCGGCGCCGGCGGCCGTCCGGTCGGCCTGCCCGCGCCACAGGTCGGCGTACTCGCCGTCCGCCGCGACGAGGTCCGCGTGGGTGCCGGACTCGGCGACGCGCCCGTCGTTCATGACGACGATGCGGTCGGCGTCCCGGATCGTCGAGAGGCGGTGGGCGATGACGAACGCGGTGCGGTCCTCGATCAGTTCGTCGAGGCTCTCCTGAATGCGGTCCTCCGTCTCCGTGTCGACATCGCTGGTGGCCTCGTCGAAGACGATGATCGCCGGATCGTTCAGCAGCGCGCGGGCGATGGCGACGCGCTGGCGCTGGCCGCCCGAGAGCTTGATCCCCCGCTCGCCGATCTCCGTGTCGTAGCCCTCCGGCAGGTCCGAGATGAACTCGTGGGCCTCCGCCGCCGCGGCGGCCTCGCGGACGCGGTCGCGGGCCGCCGCGTCGCCCGCCTGCTCGCCGTCGAGGACCTCGCGATCGCCGTAGGCGACGTTCTCCGCGACGGTGCCCGAGAAGAGGTAGGGCTGCTGCTCGACGACGGCCACCTCCTCGCGGAGCGACTGGAGGTCGTACTCGCGGACGTCGCGGCCGTCGACCGACACGCTGCCGGCGTCCACATCGTGGAACCGCGGGACGAGCTTCAGCAGCGTCGACTTGCCCGCGCCGGTGGTGCCGGCGAGCCCGACCGTCGCGCCGGCGGGAACGTCGAGCGAGACGTCTTCGATCACCCGCTCGTCATCGGTGTAGCCGAACTCGACCGAGTCGAAGGTCACCGAGCCGTCGATCGACTCCGGTTCGTACGGGTCCTCGGGCTGGGTCACCGTCGGTTCCTGCGCGAGCAGGCCGAACACCCGCTCCGCGCTGGACTTGGCGAGCTGGTACTTGTTGGCGGACTTACCGACCCGCCGCATCGGCGAGTAGAGCCGCCGGAGGTACAGGAAGAAGACGGCGACGCCCCCGGCCGACAGCGCGTTCGGATCGCCGGCGATGATGTCCCGTCCGGCGACCAGCAAGACGAGGACGAACACGACGCCGGTGAGCAGCCGCAGCGCGGAGAAGAAGCCGCGCCGGAGCCGCAGAGCGGCGACCTTCTCGTCGTGGTACTCCTGGCTCTGGTCGGCGACGCGGCCGGACTCGAAGTCGTACCGGTCGAAGGACTTGATCACCGCCGCGCCGCTGAGGTTGTTCTCCAGGCGCGTGTTCAGCCGCGCGACCGTCTCCCGGATCGACTTGTAGCGGGGCTCGATCCAGCTCAAGAAGAACCAGCTCGCCACGCCGATGATCGGCACGGGCGCCAGCGCGATCAGCGCGAGCTTCTCGGAGTAGAAGAAGTAGAGGACGGCAGCGATGCCGCCGACCGTCGCCACCACCCGGATAATCTGGCGGAACTCCGTGTTCAGGAACTTCTCCAGCCGGTTGACGTCGCTGTTGAGGATCGACATCATGCCGCCGGTCTGGTGGTTCGCGTAGAAGTCGAGCGAGAGGCGTTGCAGGTGATCGTACGTGTCGTTGCGGAGGTCCCGCTGGATCTTCTGGGCGCTGGACTGGAGCAGGTACCGCGAGGCGAATCTGGTGATCGACCTGACCAGGTACGCCAGCGCGGCGATGACGACCAGTTGCTGGAGGAGCGCGAGCCTGGCGGCCTCGCCCTCGATGGTGCCGCTCGGGAGGAGCCCGACCCTCGCGAGCAGGCCGGGCTCGCCCGAGCCGCGGACGACGCGGTCGATGGCGGCGCCGACGATGATCGGGGGCACGAGGCGAGCGAACCGCGTCAGAAAGGAGGCGACGATGCCCGCCGTCAGCCGCGGCCAGTACGGGATCGCGTACGCGAGGAGCCGTCGCATCGGGTTGCCCGAGAGGTTCCCGCGGACCTCCTCGAACCCGCCGTGGTCCTCTGCCATGGAGGAACCAGCGGCCACGGACGGAAATATCCGTGGCTGGCGGCCGTCCTTACTCCTGGAACTCCCGGACCCGCTCTCCCCGGGCGGAGTACGCCGCGAGCGCGATCACGACGGCGTAAAACGCCGCGACGACGACCACGACGAGTTCCCCGGGGACGATGAAGATCGACGCGGTCTGGCGCCAGTCCTGGTCGGGCAGGAAGACCGTTATCCGCGCGAACCACGCGGCCAGCAGGAGCAAGAGCAGGGCGAGGTACGAGCGGCGCAGCCGGTGTGTCAGCGCCTCCTGGAAGGTGATGTTGAACTCGGGCTGGAGCAGCTGCTCGCCGATTCGATCCCGCCAGTCCGGCGTGTCGGTCTTCCCGGCGAACAGTTCGGCGTACAGCCCGGCCTGGAGGAGCCGTACCCGGTTGCGCCAGACGTCGTACTCCCTGTACCGCGTCGCCTCCATGACGAGGAAGGCGGACACCCCGAACATGCCGATGAGGATCACGAAGTGAGGGTTGTTCGCGCTCGTGAACGCCCACGTCAGGATGGCGGCGACGACCACCACGGCCCAGTTGGTCGTCTGGTCCAGCCGGGCCCGCCAGGTGGACGTCCGGTCGATCTCGCCGCGGTAGAACTCGCCCGTCAGTCCGTCGTACTCGGCGATGACGTCGTCGATCTGCACCACGTGGTCGCCGTCGGGCGGCTCGTCGTCAGCCATGTCCTCACCCGTAGGCGTCCCGGCCCAATGAGTAGGGGGCCGTTACGGTCGGTATCGCCTCGTTTCCCGCTCTCTGACCCGCTGCGATCCGGCGATCGCACAGCCCAATCTTGATTACTGCGCCAGTCCAACTCCGGGACATGCCCGCGACTGAGGAGCTCCGATGCACGAGCGAGGACTGCGAACTCGACATGTTCGAGAATCATTATACGTACGACGTGGACGACGACCTCGGCGTCTCAGACCTTCGGTGTCCCCTCTGCGGCGGGACGGACTGCCTCGAGCGGATCGAAGTCTAGTTTCCGACGCGCCGCCGCGTTCCCGTCACTCCTCGTCGAACGTCATCCCCTCGACCACGTCGAACTCCTCGTCGCCGTCGAACCGGTCGGGGTCGAACGCGTCGATCCCCTCGCCGCCCAGCAGTAGCTCCGCGGCCCGCGCCCCCAGCGCCGGGGCGCGCATCAGGCCGTGGCCGTGCCAGCCCGTCGCGACGTGCAGCCCGTCGGCCACCTCGCCCAGGAGGGGGTCCCGGTCGGGCGTGGCAGTGCAGAGGCCGGCCCATGACCGGTCGACGTCGGGATCGAGCGTCGTCGCGTCGCGGAGGCGCTCCAGCGCGCTCGCCTCGAACGCGGCGTCGGCCTCGGGGTCCCAGTCGTCTGGGTCGGCCTCGCGGGTCCCGTCGCCGACGAGCAGGCCGCCGTCGCGGGGCCGCCAGTAGCACTCCCTGCTGGCGTCGTAGGCCATCGGCAGCGTCGCCCGGACCGGCTCCGTGACGAGCGCCTGCGCGCGGTAGGCCTTCAGCGGGATCTCGACGCCGACCTCGCCCACGAGGCCCTTCGTCGCGGGGCCGGCCGCGACCAGCACGACGTCGAACTCGACCGTCTCGTCGGACGCGTCGACGGTGGTCGGCCCGGCCAGCGACACCTCCCGCTCGGTCCGGACGCCGACGCCAGCGGCCAGCGCCCGCTCGGCCATCGCCTGAACGTACTCCGTCGGGTCGACGTGGCCGGCCCGGTGGGCGATCGCGGCTACGGCGAGGTCGTCGGTCCGCAACTGCGGGTAGCGTTCGCCGAGCTCGTCGGGGTCGACCAGTGACACGTCCCGGCCGTGCGCTTCCATTCGGGGCACCTGCTCGCGGACGGCCGCGGCTTTCGAGTCGTCGCCCTCCCGGGCGTACCAGACGTAGGGGCACTCGGTGAGCACGCCCAGCTCCCGGAACCGCGAGAGGGCCTCGGCGGCGACGGCGGCGTCGACGTCCTCGGCGTAGGCGTCGTAGCAGATGCCGGCGGCCCGACCGGTCGAGCCACCGGCCAGGTCCGAGCGCTCGTAGAGGACGACGTCGGCGCCCGCCTCGGCGGCCTCGGTGGCGGCGGTCACCCCGACGGCGCCGCCGCCGACGACGGCCACGCGCATCTACAGGAAGGGATCGAGCCCCCGGGCGGGGTAGGCGACGACGGTCGTCGCGCCGGCGTCTTTCAGCCCCGCGACGCGGTCGGCCACCGCATCGGGCTCACCGACCAGCGCGTAGTCGCGGACCGCCTGCGAGAGGACGTCCCGCGCCCGGCCCGTCGCCGTCGCGTCCGTGGCTGCGCCCTCGGGGAGCGCCTTCCGGACCGGCCGGCGGCGAGCGGCGTACTCGCCCACGGCGTCGAGGACGTCGTCCTCGTCCTCGGTCAGCACGGCCGGCGCGTAGACGGCCACGTCGCCGTCGAACCCGGCTGCCCGCAGCGCCCGGAGGTCCCGCGCGGTCGTCGGCGAGAGCACCTCGAACTGCGTGCCGCCGACGGCCATCGCCACCCGCTCGATGCCCTCGGTCCCGATCCACGGGTCGTCGGCGTCCGCGGCGGCGGCCCGGAGCCGCGGCGCGACCGCCCGCTCGGCCTCCTGATCGGTGAGGTAGGCCTGGTGGCCCGCGACGAGGACGCGCCCGACGCCCGGCGGGAGCGCCTCGGTCAGTCCGTCGTCGCCCAGCGGGTCGAACCCGTCGGCCCGGACCGGCGTCGTCGTGCGGAGGTCGACCCCGCTCGCCAGGTCGGCGAGCGCCGCTCGGTCGGGGACGGCGTCCCGCCCCTCGTAGTCGACGGTCGCCGCGTCGACGTCCAGTTCCGCCGCTCTGCGGACGTCGACCTCCGTCGGTTTCAGCGCGACCACGTCGATGCCGGCCTCCGTCAGCGTGACTCCTGAGAGCATGGTACAGCGGGCACGAGGACCCGTTCTTGGGCCCGCTACCGGTCGGGAGCGCAAAGTCCTGTCGCTTCGAGTACCGCGGTCAGACCTGGTCGCGGACGCTCTCCGGCAGGTCGTCGTCGGGGCCGGTCACGCGGTCGGGTTCCGGGGGGATCTCCCAGTCGGTGGCCAGCTCGAGGAACTGCGCGAGCATCCGGGCCGTGGCGCCCCAGACGGTGACGCCGTCCACGTGGAAGAAGTGCAGGCGAATCTCCCCGTAGTGGGGGTGGTCGCGGCGCTCGGACTCGTAGTTGTCGAGGTCGACCAGTCCCGCGACCGACAGCGGGACCACCTCGGCCACCTCGCCGTCGTTGGGCAGGTACTCGCGGTCCGGCACTCGCGCGACGAACGGGCGCACGGAGTAGCGGGAGATGGTCCGGATGTCGTCCAGTCGACCCACGACGTCGACCTCGGGGGGCTCTAACCCCACCTCCTCGTTGGCCTCCCGGAGGGCGGTGTCGACCAGCCCGTCGTCTTCGGGCTCGCGGCCGCCGCCGGGGAAGCTCATCTGGCCCGCGTGGTTGGGCAGGTGGTCGGCGCGCTCCGTGAACAGCACGTAGTACCCGTCGGGCCGCTCGATAGCGGGCACGACCACCGCGGCCTCCCGGGGCTCGTCGTCGACGGCGAGCGCCTCGTGGTCGGCCACGCGGTCGAACTCCATACGCGGAGGGTAGCACGGCCGGGCCTTAATTTGCTCGGCACCGCGGCCGCCGGCTCAGTTATCGCCTTCGGCCCGCAGCTGCTCGCGGGCCCCGGCCACGTCGACGGGCGCCCACGCGTCCAGGTCGTAGCTCACGTCCAGCAGCCGCTCGACGGCGTCGGCGTCGCCCTCGCGGACGGCCAGCGTGGCCTCCTCGCGGAACCGCTCCGCTGCGGCCCGACCCGCTCGATCGCGGTCGATCGTCCGCTCAGGCGCGTCCATGATGTGCGGGAGGTCCTCCGCCCCCTCGGGTAGCTCCGGGAACGCCGCCGGGCCGACCACCAGCAGGGTCCCGTCGTCGCCGTCGACGGCCACGAGGCGGTACGACGCCACGGCGTCGTCGATGACGCCGTCGGGGTCGTCGGGCTCCGCGCCGCGCTTGAACGCGAGTTCCGAGAGCGCCCGCCGGAGCTCCGCGCGCGTGAGCGCGCCGAACAGGTCCACCACGCCGGCCAGCTCGTCCGCCGTCGGTTGCATGCGCGTCACCGTGCGCTATATCGACTTTACACTGACGGACGGCGGGTCGAGCGGGCCGACGTCAGCGCCAGCCTGCTGGACGCGCTGAACGGACTGATGATTCGCTCATCTGATCCTGTGTGGGGGACTAGATTTTAAATCACAAGACGGGGCCAGGCAGCAGCGTGAACGTCCGAAGAATACAGCAACGGTCACAGCTCCGACGCCACCAGAGAACCGAGAGGCTAGTTACACGTAGGACGAGATCTACAAGCAGTTCACGATGTGTCCACTCGTGGGTGTGCGAGATGATGCAGTGGAGTAGGTCGGAAAAGAAATTCTAAAAAACGAGGTATGACCCGCGAACAGACTCTCGTCAAGACGCTGGATTTCCAGCTCGACGTCCAGAGTAACAACGAGAGTCTACTCCACGACGCCTGTCTTGAAGCCCGCGGCGCGTACAACGAGACCATCCAGCTCGCCAAGCAGGGCGTAGACTGGGATGCGATCACCAGCCGCGTAGCCGATGATGCCGACCTCGTGAAGAACACGACACAGCGTGTCGTCTCTAAAGCACTCGGCGCGATGGAAAACCACTACGAATACGACGACTTCGGTCAGCCGAGTCACACCAAAGACGGCACGTACCCGCTTCGAGCGAACTACGAGGAAGGGTACGATCTGTCGATCACTGACGACGGGAAGGTAGCGTTCCGTATCAGCGCGAAGCCTTACGTATGAGGAGCAGGAGACGACTGATCGCTCTGAACGGGCACAGCGGCGCTTCGACGAGCTGTCCCAGCGGCCACCGTCCGTGGATGACGAGTCAGACTCGGCTGGTTAGACGAACAGAAAGCCGACGAGGTCAGCTGGGTACGAGGTATCGATCCCGTTGCAGGGACTGCTACTCGGAAGCTTCTGGAACGCCGAGCATCGAACTGACAGCTGTTGCAACTCGGTCGATCGCAGCCGACGTGAGTGCCCCCTTCGGTCGTTTAATGTCTGCATGTTTAATCGTGAAGACGTACCACGGCGACGCGTAGCTATCTGTTCCTGGATCACCGAGACGCCAGTCCGACGGTCCAAGCTCGATCGCTGGCGGCCGGTTCGTCCGCGTGAGGCCGACAACCGCGTATTCGGACCCGTGGAATGGGTGCTTGGAATCGCTGAGAACGAGAAAGGGACGTTCCTTCGGCGGTGCCTTGAACGGTGCTGGGTGCCACACGACGTTGCCTCGGTGGAATGGCTCGTGAGTCATCGATGATCGCGTGGGTCGACGTCGCTCGCGTGCCACCCGCTGAAGTCGTCGTCACCGTGGTGATCCTCGAAGGCTTCCATACTGTGCATCGTACCCGTGATGGCGGCCAACCGATCGTCGGCCGCCGCAGACCAGTACGGTGGTTCGTGCTCGACCAGCCCCCGCTCTTCGAGCCGTGATAGCGTCGGGTTGAGACTGCCCTTTGCGACGTCGACGTGCTCGTGAATCTCGGCGGGTTTGAAGCCGAGTTCGGGATGTTCGGCAAGAAACGACAGAACCGCGAACGCGTTCGAGTTCGGATCGAACGGCAGGGCCTCTGACTCGTCACTGTGAGCCTTGTACTCGTCGAAGTTCACGGGCATACGTGATTGTAAGGAGTATCTGTATTTGTATCTACTGTATGGATTGTCATTCGACTGTCGTTGAGTCTGGAATCCGTACGAACACGGTGTCGTTCGGCCGCATCCAGGAACGAATCTGGCGTTCGATGTAGTCGCGAGCACTCGAGAGCGTGAACACGCCGCGGTCGAGCATGTCCCCGACGACAGTTTTCAGGCCGTCGAACTGGCCCTGGGCGAAGCCGTCGCCGACAGGATTGCCGTCGTACCACCGCACCGTCCTGATTGCCCCATTGCCGCGGGTCGGACTCGATTCGATAGTCCGGCACTCGTACTGCAGGCCGAACCAGTGAGTCCGGAACGCCGTGACGTTTAGCGACTCGTCGACGACGTAGCAGGCTTCGTGGTTGAGGTAGTCGAGTTGACTGGTGAGTAACTCGTCGAGGGTCACGCCGACGGCCCACGGGTCGACGTCGACCTGCCCACCGGGCTGATCGTCGGATTCGACGAGTGCCACTGCTTCGGACTGGTCGTCAGCCGTTCGAAGATCGGTGAAGAGGTTCTGTCGTGACTCCTGTGCATACTCCCCACCGAAGGGCGTCTCGAGCGTGATCGCATGCTTGAGTCTGAGGTTCGATGCCCCCCAGTGGCTGTAGTGGACGTTGTACAGGCTATCCGGCCGTTCGTACGCAACGAGTGCTCTGTGTCCCATCGAGATCACTGCAGGACGGGATGCGCCCCGCACCCGACAGGGGCAAACAAATCACCCGTGCCTATCAGATGGCAACTAGAACCGGATACGTCATTAGTCACTGTGTAGCCGAATGATCTACCGTGACCGCAACTACTCTAGCAGGTATCGGAACGCCCGGAGTGTGTTCCGCCCTGCTTCGGTTAGCGACACGTCGTTACGGACGCCGGCATCCGTGACTGTGATGTATCCTTTCTCCGTCAGGGGTTCGACGATGTGGGTCTTGAGAAGCCGATACTTCCCCTTCGTCGTGTCGCCCTGATAGTTCTCGATAAAGGGGAGCTGTTTGTCCTCGCTGAACTCGAGGAGGTCCTTCTTCGAGACGACCGATCGCGTCTCGTGATCTTCTTTGACCGACCGGATGTACTCTAGAATCTCGATTTCCTGGCGTTCTGGGCGATCCATCCTGTACGTCGGGATGTCGATCGCCTTCTCCATCCCGTGGGTCAATGGCTCGTGCGGATCTGACGTGTAAGTGTCTGCGCGGATGTAGTACGGTTCTGCTGCTCGCGTCGCCATACAGGCGATCATCCCGGCAATTGCGGTGATTTTGCTACCCGACGAGAGGTTCACGTAGACGTTGTGGTCCCGGTGTTCGGACGCAATCTCGGCGATGATGGCCACAGATTCGTAGAGGTCGAAAATGTTGCACTCCCGTCGCTCGCAGTCGATCCCTTCCTCCTCCAGAGCCACTGCTAGTTCGTCGTGATAGGGAGGTCGTTCGATGTCTGATGCAATATACTCGAGCAGGACGACGCGATCGGCGCTGTACTCGAGCGCGGGAAGCAGGATCCGGTCGAACTCGAAACCCAGTGGGGCGACGTGGATCCGTTCTGCGGTCTGCATAGAACGTACCAGCCACAGTGGGGCCATAGAAGTAACGCTAGTAACGTTACTAATGGTCGTAACGCGATAAGCTACATCCCTCGATCACCAGTGTATCGAGGTGAAGCCCTCGTGAGCAAAGCAAGCACACCCTCAACCCTTCACCGATGACAGACTCAAGAACGTTGAACCAGAAACGCATCGACGCCGTCGCCGACGCAATGGTCGACCTTGGATACGACGGGATCACCCGGTTCGACCGCGTCGAGCCAGAGTATCGCGTACTCATGACGATTCGGGAGTCCTACGATGCGAACGATCACGTCTATCTGCTGGGCGTCTGTGCGGGTATTGTCGACTATCAGTTGCTCGGCGACGCGCAGCGATTCTGGGCCGCACTCGAGGAAGTGACGCTCGAACACGACCAGGTCGATTCGATCGACGACGTGCAGGCCATTCTCGGTGCCTTCATGGACGCGTCTGTCAACCAGCGGTTGAACCAGCAAAAGCGGCTCCGACTCAGTAAGTTGTTCGAGGGGTCGTTCGCCGAGTGGTTCGTCGAGAACCACACAACGGTCCCGCCAGTTCGGATCTGGGAGGAACTCGCAACGGCACTCGACAACCAGATGCACAAGAAGACAATCGTCTTCGCGATGAAGGTATACGACATCCTCTCTCTCGTCGAAACCGGTGAATACGCGTCATTTCCCACGGATATTCCGATCCCGTGTGACCTGCAGGTAGAACGCGTGGCTGGGACTGCTGGCCTCGTCGAGACGGACGATTCAGACGTGGTCATAGACGCGTGGGCAGCGGTCGCCGACGCCGTGAACGAGGAACTCGAGACGCCCGTGTCCCTGTTACGCATCGACAGCATCGTCTGGCAGGCTGGCCAGATAATTGGTGAATCGGACCAGGCGAGCGCTCGACGAAAGCTGGTCGACCACTTCAAAGAACTCGGTATCGAGCGTGAACAGGCTGATTCGCTCGCTGCGGAGTTGACCGTCGAACGATGAGTGACTCGACACTGGACCCTGTTGATCGATGGGACCGGATCTTGCAACTGCTAGCGGCTGAGCCACGGCGACAGCTAGTGATTTCGTTGACTGACGCCGATGAGGATGACTGGCTCTCATTACCCGAGACAGCAATGTCGTCCAAATACTGGGACCAGAAGCACGTGGTCGATACAAAACTGGTCCACTGCCATCTGCCGGCGCTCTCGGAACCTGACTACGTCGACTGGAGGAAACAGCCGTTCGCCGTTCGTCGAGGACCGAATTTCGAGGAGATTGGCAGTGTCATGAGAGGACTCCTTCAGACCGCCGACGACTACCCATCAGAGTTAGTCGATAACTATCCGCTCGTTGAATAGTACGACGCTTCGGACTGATCTCGACGTCGGTCATGCGTAGTCATTCATAGATATCAACACTATTCTCCGCGGCTTCATCGAAGGACCATCTTGCTCTGTTCTCGCTGCTTGTAGCTTGCCTCCAGATCGTCGACCATATCCTTGGAGAGCTTAGCCGATGGATTCTCAAGTCACGCATGCGTTGCGAATAGTTTCGGGCTTGCTAGCGTACCTGCGACACTCTCATTTTTGGATCCACTGTAGCATGGATTCCAGCACCTGGATGGTAATCGTCGTCATCCAATGGTCCCCGGCAGTAGTGTCCGTGCCTATACTACTGAGTTACCGCTGTATCACGAGAAGATTCTTGTCTGGTAGAGGCCCGAAGACTGGTGAAATAGGAATTTATCTCAGGGTCGGGAATTCCTCCCCCGAATCAGGGAGATACTCGATGATACTGCGATGGGCGCCGTAATCACTGATCGTCGTCTGCAGCGCATCGACGACGGTCGCGATGTCACGACTGAGTTCGTGTTCGCGGTACGTGCCGCCGTTCTGGCCGCGATGTTGCTTGTGGGAGACTGTGAGATTGAGGATCTCGAAGTCGGAGAGAAAGCCCCGCATCCGGCGAGCGGTACGAGGATCCCGACCCTGGAACTCACAGAGGTCCTTGTAGCGTTGATAGACGACTCGTGATCGAGCAGGAGTGGCGTCTTCAGCAGCAAGTGTCGTCAGTGCATACAGGGTGAGTTGCTCGTGCTCGGTGAGATCGCGCATGATGTCCATGCTCTGCTGGGCCTCGAGTTTCTCCTGTGCACGTTCGACGTGGTCCGTGGTGACTGTCGCTGCGTTCTCCGTTCGAGCGAGGTCGCCAGCCTTGCGCAATAACGTGATCGCCCGGCGTGCATCCCCACCATCCTGACGGCCGAGTGCAGCACACAGGGGGATGACACCTTCGTCCAGTGCACCCTCGTGGAACGCAATGGCTGCACGCTGTTCCAGTACTTTTTGTAGCTCGTCCATTCCATACGGTGGGAATGAAATCTCAGTTTCACATAGTGACGACTGAACCTTCGCATCAAGCTGTTCACGGAACGTCGAGTCATTGCTGATACCGATCAGGCCGAGCTGGATGTTGTCGATGTAGCCGTTGTTGTCGGCACGCGTAATCTGATAGAGGAACGTGTCGTCTGTGATGTGGTCGATTTCGTCCAGAACGACGATCACGGTCCCGGAGAGTTTGTTGAGTTCGTCCCAGAGTAATCGATAGACCTTGGATTGAGGATGACCGGTTTCAGCGATGCGTTGCTCCGGCTCCCGGAGGCGGTTCACGAGACTGATTGCGGCCTGGTAACTCGTGCTCAGACCGTCGCAGTTCAGCTGGATGATCGAGAGATCGATGTCGAAGTGGTCTGCCGACTCTCCGAGTTCGTTCAGGAGGAAATTGGTCACCGCAGTCTTCCCGACGCCGGTCTTCCCGTAGATGAAGATGTTGTCGGGGTATTCGTCGTTGATGATCGGCTGGAGGGCGGCTTCGTATTCCTCGATTTCGTCGTCCCGGCCGACGATCTCGTCAGGAACGTACTCGACTTTGAGCGTGTCACGACGCTTGTAGAGGGTATCGTCTGGCTGAAACCGCGGGGCCATTCTATCGCCGACTGACTGATTCTACTGCCATAATAGTTCCGACCGATGTTTCTTCTATTTCCAGTATATCCATCACCCCCCAGTGTTTCCAGTAATAGGGGTCAGTGACGTGTGAGTACCCATAGTCCAATCCGTGTGACGAGCCGAAGCCACCCACCCCATCATTTCCAGGAAAGTGAATCAAAGTGAACCGCCGCTTTGTCGGTTCGAGCTCGAATATCACTATAAGCGATGCTTACGAGACTGAACTAGTAATGCCTACACTTTCTGGGAGCCGCTCTAGGAGATATGTCATGGCATCCAGTATGTTCCTATTCTAGAGTCAGGTCCTATGCAAATGCAGTAGAGGAGCTTCACGGGGCACCCCCACCCCATCGTTTCCAGTAAATGGCAATAGTGGTAGATTCGGTGCAAGAGATATTCGATTCAGTTGGTAAAATTTATATAATATGACTTCGAAATACACTTTCGGCCATTCTGAATCGATAACCGCTTATCCAGACTGACGTCAGTGTACCCCATACTCTGTTGAGCTTTACTGGAAACGGTGGGGGGGGAGAGTGTCGTAAGTCAGCCTCTGATATATGTCATCATATTAGTGGAAACGTCGGTGTTATCTGAGTTAAGGCAATGAACGGGAGTACGATAAAGCACTAGCGGCAGAGCTAACCGTTGTCTCGAGATTGCTGACGTATGACTGCAGACGGCTACCGGGAAATAGGCCTCGTCTGCTGCGCCAAGGCGAAGCGAGACGAGGCTGCCCTGCCGAAGGACCTCTACGTCTCTGACTACTTCCAGAAGATGCGTACCTACGCCGAGCAGGAGCACGACGAGTGGTGGATCCTCTCCGCGAAACACGGACTCCTCGATCCATCGGACAATCCGATCGAGCCCTACGACAAGACGCTCACGACAGCTCCTAAATCGGAACGTCGTGACTGGGCTGACGCTGTCGCTGCGGATCTGCAGGAAACCGGCCTGCTCGCCCCGGACGCCCGTCTGGTTCTCCACGCTGGCAAGACCTACTACGGGGAGCTGCTCCCGCTGCTCACAGACTCGGACGTCGGTGACGTCATCATTCCCACCGAAGGAATGCGAATCGGTGAGACCCTGTCATGGTACAACGACCGACTCTGACGCAGAGAATCAGTATAGTTGCCGTGGGTAGACTACCAGCGAGGTAAGTTCACTCGGCGTGTTCCACCAAGCGCCGCAATTCATCCATAGAGAGCGGCTCTACATCCTGTCTCTCTCTTGATACAGTGTAGAAGATACTCGTCGTCACGTCCTTCTCAGGGAAGCACTCCCGGACGACGTGGTAGTAGACGCTGAGCTGTTTCCGGTACTCCGGTTCGGCGCGTCGACTCTGGTCCGTCTTGTAGTCGATGATCTCAATCCGATCGTCCGTCTCGTGGACGAGGTCGACGATACCGGTGATTGTCGTTCTAGTTCCGTCGACCTCCAGCGGGAGAACGGCCCGTTCCTCGACGTGGAGGTCGCCGGCAAGACCGTCGATGAACTCCTGGACGTGTCGCTCGTCCTCGTAGTGGTCGGTCGTCGGGGAGACGTCCTCACCGAGAGCGTACGCCTCCGCGAAGTCGTGGACGCGCGACCCGAAGTCACGACCGCGGAACTCGATCGATTCCTGCTCGACGTCCTCGCCCTCGAAGACACCGTCGTCCATCAGCGAGTGCGGCGTGTACCCCGTCGGGCCGTCCGGCGGCACCACTGAGAACGGGAGCTGTGTCTGTGTCGCTTCCCCGACGTCGACCTGTTCAACATCGGGCTCGACGACGTCTGGCTCGAACGGGAGTTCCTTGAAGAACGTGTTGGGCTCCTCGCCACCGGCGAAGACGACGTGGCTCTCCGCTCGCGTTATCGCCACGTAGAGCAGCCGTCGCTCCTCGTCGTACTCCTGCGGGAGGCAATGTCGAAGGACGTCGTGCGTCCAGTTGTCGTAGACGTGGGGATGCTCGTGCGCCTCGTAGTCCCCGTACTCCTTTCGCTGGCGAAGCCCGATCGGTGCCTCGTATCGGATCACGCTTGATCCGCCGACGTTCGGCGGGAACTTGCCATCGTTCATGTTCGCGAGGACGACGATAGGATACTCCAGCCCCTTCGCGGAGTGGATCGTCTGGACGGTGACCGAATCGACGCCGGCGCTGGTAACGACGTCGTGGGTGCTGCCGTTCTCGATCCCGCGTTCGATGAACCTGATCAGCTCACCTCTAGTGAGCGTCGAGGTCTCGTGGACAGACTGGATCGTGTGGAGGATGACGTCGGCGTACTCGCCAGTAAAGCCGTACCTGTCGAACACTCGCCTCGCGACCGCCCCGATCCCTGCGATCCCGTCGAGTCGCTCACGGAACTCCAGCATGTTCGACGGGTACTCGGCTGTCTCGAGGATGTGGTCGATCTTGTCGAGGGTGTATCCCGCTTCTTCAAGCACGACGGCCCACCCGCGGTCGGCGTCCGAGTCGAGGATCCGGAGCCAGGCGAGCAGTAGCTTGGCCTGGTCGGTCCGGAACAACTCGACGCCCCCGTCGTAGGCCATCGGGAAGTCGTACTCGTCGGCGACTGAGAGAAGCTCCCGTCCGAAGTCTCGCGTTCGCGTGAGGACCGCGATGTCTCCGTACTTCGGTGGGCGCGGGTCGCCGTCCTCGTCCTCGACTGCGTAGTCCTCGTTCCCGACGATTGTCTGGATACGTGAGAGCACGGCCTCGTGTTCGTCCGCATGGTGGACGCCCTCGATACGCGTGTTGTCGAACTCGGCGTTCGAGGACAGTTCGACGACATCGTCGAGGACACCATCATCGACGTCTTCGTAGCTGGACGCCGGCGTCGTGAGAGCCTCCGTCGAGAAGTCGAGGATCGTCTGCGTCGACCGGTAGTTCTCCGTCAACTCGATCCGCTCGACACCCGACGTATCGAACGTCACCCGCTGCTGGTCGTCGTTGAGCTCGTCGGTGAATCCATCGAGACGCTGGCTGAATTCGAGGATGTTGTCGACGTCGGCGTACTGGAACGAGTAGATGCTCTGCTTCCAGTCGCCGACGACGCAGATGTTATCAGTGTCGGCCAGCAGCAGCGCCAGCTTGAACTGTATCTCGCTGGTGTCCTGAAACTCGTCGACCATCACGTACTCGAAGCGGATCCGCTCGCGGAGCTGCGGGTTCTCACACAGGAGGACGAACGCGAACAACTGGAGGAACCCGAAGGTCAGGTAATTCCGCGAAAGGGCGAACTCGAGGTACGAGAAGTAGACGTCGTGGACGAACTCCGTGAGCGCCTCCCGGTCCTCGTGGAACGCTCGTTCTGCCGTCTCTTCGGGAACCTGCTTCGTCCCACTGCCGCGGAGTTCGCTCTTGGCCGGGGCGTCCGGCGTGTAGGTCTTGTTGCGACCATAGCCGTTGAGCTTCTTCCGAAGCTTGGACTGCTTGCTCCCGCCGTTTCGGGGCTGGTTCACCTCGTCGAAGAGGTCCTCGAACGCCTCGTAATCGCCCTCGACAGCCGAGTCGCCGTCGCGATACCATCCGTCGGCCGTCGGGAAGACCCCCTTGGAAGCGAACTCCCCGATGACGTCAAGTAGGTCCGTCCGATCGGAGAGCGTCCGGAAGAAGTCGGCGTACTCAGGGTTGTTCTCCTGGAACCCATCGAGGAACTCCCGGAACAGTTCGTTCTCGACGAGTTCGTCCTCGACGACGCGCATCGATCCAGTGATACGGTCGTCGATGCCTAGATGCGTCGGCGCCCGATAGCCGTGTTCTTTCAGGATGTCGAAGCAGTGCGAGTGGAACGTCTGGATCGATGCGTCGGCCAGTTCCTGCAGCGAGTACGACGAATGGTCGACGATCCGCTCTTTCATCTCCGTCGCGGCGCTCCGCGTGAACGTCACGAGAAGGACGTCCTCCGGCTCGACGGCAGGTTGGTCGACGATCTCCGCGTAGCGCCGGGTGATCGCGAAGGTCTTGCCCGTTCCGGCGCCGGCGTCGACGACGTAGATCCCCTCGGTACTCTGGATGAGTTCGCGTTGCTGCTGGTTCGGCGTTGGGTCACTCATTGGATTCACCCTGAAGCAGGAGGTCGCGGTGATCGACACGACGATAGTTCGGTTCGCCTCTCGGTCCGTCGACGGGGAAGCGTTCGTCTCCGGCGCGATATCGGTTGAGTTCCTCGATGCGTTCCTGGACGAAGCCCTCGATGGCGTCCAGGTCCTCGCGGAAGAACGTCTTCTTCCGGACGTCGTTCAGGATCCGGATCGCCTGATCGCAGCCCTTCTCGGCGTCGACGGCGTCCGACGTGCGCTCATCGACGGCCTCGGTGAACTCCTCGGCGAACGTCGACGCTCGAAGCACGTCTTTCTCCGTCGCTATTGGGAACGAGAGTCGGTCCATGATCTCGCTGTAGGCGTCGTAGCCGAGGTCGTCGACGGTCGCCTCGCAGTCGTTCCAGCCGTCCAGTAGCGTCTCGAAGGCCTCCCGCGAGGCGACGTGTTCGTCGAACGTCCAGGGATAGTACGAAACGGTCGTCAGCGTCTCCTCGATGTCGTGGTCGCCCGTGACGACGTCGTCGAGCGTCTCGAGGAAGTGGAAGAACGTGAACTCGAGTGGCTCGTCGGGGCGCTGTGTCCGGTAGTAGCAGAGATACAGTGCCGCCTGGAAGTCCGGGGTGTCAGCTGGCGGGTCGATCGCGGCCTGTTTGATCATGTCCCGCTGCGAGTTCTTCGTGCCGCTCTTGAAGTCGAGCAGATGATCGGGCGCGACGACAAAGTCGATCTGACCCTTGATGCCGAGACTGGCGTCCTCGAACCATCGCTCCGTGAGCGGCGAGTCCACTGGCCGATCGAAGTACTGGGCGAACGTGTTCTCGCCCCAGCCCGACGCCGGCGTGAGGAAGTCCTCCCTGAAGGGTCGCTGGCTATCGAGGTACTCGACGATGGTCTCGAGTCCGATCCGATACTCCCGACGTCGAAGGGGTTCGTGGGTCTCGGGGAAGAATGGCGTTACTTCATCGACCAGCACGTCCGCAACCTCGTCGATCGTCGCCTCGTCGACGAACCCGGGATTGCTGACGTAGAACTCCGCGAAGTCGTGGAAGAGCGACCCCTCAGTTAGATAGTCCTCGTCGGGGCCGTCGAGCAGGCGGTCGAAGAAGTAGTCCCGTGGCGAGTTGACGTAGCGCTTGAGACTCGAGTTGCTGATGTTTGTGATGGACTTCGGCTCAACGTCGACCGGTTCTTTCTCGAACCCCTCGCCGACGTCGTCGAAGGTCCGCGTGTGGGACTCGTGCTCGAGATCGCTGAAGCGATCGTAGTCAACGTCGAGGAGTTCCTCGAAGTACAGACAGGGCGTGACGGGCTGGCCGCCGGCCGTGTCCTGAACCAGATAGTACTGCTCGATGCCGCTCTGGAGGAGCAACTGAAACTGCTGGATATACTGCTGGAACTGTTCGTCGACGTCGATCCAGGGTCGCCTAGGCGGTGAGTGTGTCCACCCCTCGTCGAGGCCGACATGGAAGACGACGGGTCGATCGACGTAACTGGCGGACTTGGCGTCGGCCAGGAGGACGCCCTCGTTCTCCCGATCGACGGGGACTTCGTAGGTCTGGAGGTAGTAGGCCAGTTGGTCGACCCCTTGCGCGTCGATGCGCCGCTCAGAGAGCCCGAGTGCCCCGAGTTCGTCGCTGAAGGCCGTCATCGAGGCTCCGGTCCGAGATTCGTAGGTCGCCACAGCCTCGGCGAACGTCCATGACGTGAGCGACTCGCAGAACGTCTGAATCCACTCGACGTCGGGATGATCGACCGTGTGCAGGCGCTTTTTGTCGTGGTCGACGCCGACGTCGACGCCCATCTGCGTGAGGACGGGCTTGATGTCCGCGACGGTCGTCTCGGAGCCCCGGAACGCCGAGCGACAGAGCGTGAGGAAGCACCGGTGATGTGGCCGATCGACGAACCCTGGGCCACCGTAGTAGGGGACGTCCTTGGCCTCGAGGGCGGACTCGACGAGCGACGAGTACCGACTGTTGCTGTCGAGGACGACGGCGACGTTCTCAGCGTTCTCGCCGTCGACCGTGTGGAGGATCGCGTCGACGATGTCGGCAGACGACTCGAAGACGTCGAACGAGGGACAGTCGAAGCGCTGGTCGGTAAACAGCTCAACCCGGTCGTAGGAATCGGGGAGGATAGAGCGTTCGAGCTCGGTGAGTTGATCTTCGGCGACGACCGCGACGGATCCCTCATTGATAGTGTAGTCGCCGAGTCGTTTCGACGTCGTTCGCAGGTCACCGATGATGTCGACCACGGCCTCGGTCGCGTCGTCGACATAGGGCTCGTACTCGTGGATCGCATCGTGTGCGCCCTGGTGCTCCCAGCACTGGAGGACGTTCCCAACGGCGTAGCTGATCGACTTCCAGTCGTGGTCGGTCCGGTTGACGACCTCGAGAAAGGCCGTCCGGTCTTCGGCCTGCTCTCGCCGGCCTGCTGCAAGTCGACGGGGTGTCGTCGCGAACGTCCCGAACTGAGGGACGTCCACGCGACGGTTGATCGCACTCGCCAGCGGCGCGTCGGGGGTTACGACGAGATCGTAGTCTGCGACCTCGTCGTAGAGTGTATCGATCGATTTCGCGCGCTGAATAGGCACGCACAATGAATGCGTAACTATCTGGATAAAGGTTGGCGTGTAAGTCAGTCAGAGAAGATCCGTTGTGTGACGGTACATTGCTCGCTCTAACGTAGTGACGACACCCTCGAAATCGAGAGCGGCTGCATCAGTCGGCCAAGGACGTCGTCCGCGAGCTGATATGCGGTGAGCTGGATGGTCGGATATTCAGTTGCCTTTCATATCGAATACCGATTCGTAATTGTCTTCGGATAACTCTCAATGGCTCTACCAGCTTCTTGTGATGCGAGATAGAGTCGGTCAAAGCAGCCGGCGTGGTGATATCTGGCCAGCTGTTCCCACGGGGCACCCGCGACGAGTTCAGTGGTCTCCTTGGCCACATCGTGACCAAGACGGCAGATTCGTGGTGGAGGCGGTCCCCGTCAATCTCGTTAGCGTCCTTGACTTCGATCCCGAGGTACGCGTCCGCGACGGGATCGTGCGCAACGAGGTCGATGATCCCTTGCTCTGGAAGTGAGATCTCCCCGGCGACACGGTAGCCGCGAAGCTCCAGCCAGGTCCACAGCGACTCCGGTATCATGGGTTCGGTGATCTCGGGCATCGCGGTCAGTCCTTCCGGTGCTCCCACAGGTCGAGCGCCGTCTCGGCGACGTCTTGGGTGACGTCGTCACCCGATTTTGCTAGCTCCTCGATCTAGTAGATGTGCGCAGTCATCTGCTCCGGCCGACGATGACAGAGATTAGTCAGGGCCTTGCCTGCGACGCGAACGGCTTGTTCGCGATCGTGTGTGAGTAACTCAACGAACCGTTCGGCAAGCGGGAGGAACGTTTCGGGTTCGCACAGTCCAGTCGTGACACCTATTACGCGGCCGCGATTCGCCACCCAGAGGTCGACAAAGCGGACGTTCAGGACATCGTTGCTGTGCGATAAGGGGCGGCTCACGCGGTCACTGTTCTAACATCGGTGATCGGTCAGTACCATTATCCCGCAGTCCTCGCATACCCTCGCGTATCATGGCAGAAAACGGTGAGGAGGATCCTTCAGAAGCCGAACAAAGTACTCGAGACAGCCGTGTCGGCTTCGGCTCAACGAACAACGTCGCCCACGCCCTCGAGGATGACCTCCAGCAAGAGCTCACAGCAGTTTCGGAAGGCTCTGCTTCGCCTTCAGTGACCATCGAGGATCAAACCGTGGCTGCGCTCATTCGGGTTCTCAACGAACACCCTGCCGTTCTCGAAGACCTGTCTCGCCGACTGTGCGAGCGTAGAAACGAAGCGTTCGATATCCCAGACGCGGAGACGCTGATTGCTCGACTTGCCCTCACCGCGCTCGCCGATGTGGCGCCGCAGCACGACGTCGTCCTTCAGGACGCCGTGAACGCAGCGGCCGACGAAGCCTATGAGTGATTCCGGACTAGACGGACAGATGACTGAGGAACCACGGTTGGAAGTGTACGAAAACGGAGACCGGACCGGATATCTCACCGCGTCTGGAGACGCAGAGTACACCGGTGAGAACAGCTACGTTGCCGGCGTATTGGACCGGTACGAGGGAGGATACTTCATAACGCATCACGAGGAAGTGGACTCCCCGTTCGAATCGGTGACCAAAGCGGAGCGGGTGACCGGCGAGGACCTCTTCGAGGCGGTAAAAGCCAGACTCGACCCACTCGATCTCGACGTGCGGATCGTCTCCTCGGATACCGATGCGTGAGTCGGGTGACTATTTGCGGTCCGCAACTCCAGTACCGGTGTAATGGCCCAGCGCTGTCAGTTCTGTGACCGACCGATTCAATGGCCCGAGGATAGGAGTGTTTGTCTCGGAGACCACCCGGATCAGGAACGGTGCCCTGTGGTTCTCCATATCCACTGTCCGTGTCCACTCCATGCCTTCGAAACCGACCGGCAGTACTTTTCTCACCGGTCGGAAACAGGTAGTTCCGACGGCGCAAGCGCTGACGGGGCAACGATCGATGAACTCTTAGACGAGGTGATCGAGGAGCATCCGGACCTCGCTGATGACGACGAATGAGTGGTGAGTACAGGCGGATCGCTGTTCGTCCTCGCCGAACAAACGAGTGGTAGGTATCTGATAAGTAATATTGGTACAGAACGCATTTATGCTTATCACCAAACGTGGATCCAATGCCACGACAGGCAGTCAAAGATTGGCTCTCGTATTTCGATGAGATTGCGGACGAAGTCGGTGCGGATATCGAAATTCGAGAAACCGACATTTTCCACATACGGGTGGACGGTGACCAGCCTGCGATAGGCAAAGTTCGGGCTTCTGAATACGATGGTCGCGCAGAAGACCACATCTGGCAGCGGTTCGACAGAGAAGTAGACCAGATGGCTGAAGACGGGAACGAACGGGTCTTTGCGGTACAACTTGATGTTCGATCAAAAGACGAGTTCGACCTCGATCAGGACCACTTCATCTTAGTGACTGAGGAGGTCCTCCGACAGGAGACAAGTGAGAGAGGTGATGTCCATATCGACACCTCGGAGCCCGGCAACTACAAGGAGCCTTTTAGCGGATACGTTGACAACTGGAACGCGCTCTTTGAGTATCTCACTGGGACGACTCTCGAAGAGGATGCGAGCGAGATACTACAGGACCCTCGGCTGGAGAGCATCTCGCCGACGGCACCCTACTACTGGGTGAATCAGAGCATGGACGAGATCGAAGACGAGTACCTCCAGGCCCCAACGGACGACTACTTCCAGTACGACTTACCGAAACTCGAACCCGGCGACGTTGTCTTCAGCTATTCTGACGGCCAGGTACAGGGCTATCACGAAGTGACGGAACCGGCCGAGGTCAGGGAAATTCCCGCCGAAGAAGCTTCATCCAGGGCCGGCGATACGGAGTTCGTTGAACGCTATATCGTCGAGACGTCGTTCACGTCATTCGATGAACCCCTCGAGTTCGCCAATGTCTTTGCGAAACTGTGGGAAGAAGAGGTCCGACTTGAACAGTACTACCCGGTCAATCCCGGTGGAATAAATCAGCGGCTCTGGTGAATCGCTAGACGGCGTCGGCTTCGACCGTCAGAACGAGGAAAGTGAAGCGGGAAACCGTCGATGCCTATGTCGAAAATTTCCCGCTTCACGAGCAAAGTCGTTCAGTTAGCTAAAAATGCTGTTGGTGGGCGAGGCGAAGTCGCCGCCCCCGAAGGGGGTGGCGGCTTCGCCGAGTATGCGGTAGTGTCGCTGCACTGTCTGCGGGTTTACCTGGAAAAATCCTACCGAGAAGCACTCGATTTGCTGAGTGAGATGCCACAAATACTCGGGGAGATCGGCCTCAACGCGGCCGATCTTCCCGACCACTCCACGCTAGTCAAGTGGTTTGACAGAATCAAGACAGCGCTCTGGCGAGTACTGCTGCGCCTCTCGGCGCAGCTGCACGAGCCAAGCGGTCACGCCGCCATCGACGCGACGTTCTTCGACCGCGAAACCGCCAGCAAACACTACTGCCGCCGGACGAATTACCGCGTCCAGACGCTCAAAACGACTGCGCTCGTCGACACAGAAAGCCACGCGATTCTGGACGTTCACTGTACGACCGAGAAACGCCACGACACACAGCTCGGCTGGCAGGTCGCCCGCCGCAACGCGGGCGACCTGGCCAGCCTCGCTGCAGACAAAGGCTACGACTGGATGGAATTACGCGAGAAACTCCGCGATGAGGGCGTGAGACCACTGATCAAACACCGCGAGTTCCGGCCCATCGATCACGCGCACAACGCGCGGATCGATGGGCCTCGCTACCGCCAACGATCGACGTGTGAAACCGTCTTCTCGACGATCAAGCGCACGCTCGGCGACGCCGTGCGTGCGCGAGCGTGGTTTCGGGAGTTCCGCGAAATCGTCCTGAAATGTGTCGTTCACAACATCAAGCGAGCCGTGACACCGTGAAATCAAGCTACGTCTGGCGATTCACCACGGCCAAATCAGCAGTATCTATTCAATCTCAGCGAGGAAGCCGGTGATTATCTCTTGCGGGAGGGAGAAGGCCGGATCGATGAATATGACGGGATCAACGAGGCAGAAGCCGATGTACTTGAGCGATTGGACGGTGCTATCGAGAACGGGAATTGGCTCTCAGCCGAATTAGCCACTGAAACGATCCGCAAGTGGACGGAGGCCCTCCGGCGAAGCGATCTAATCGAGGCGGACATCCACTCTCAGGACATCGCAGTCCTCGATCAGATCAGAGACGTCTACACCGAGCACGAAGCACAACTCGAGGCGGAAGCCAGCGATCTCGGTATCGGCTCGCTGAACAACTGTTCGCCAGGTCAGGTCTTGTTTATCGTCCTGGTCAGGGAACTGCAACGAAGAGCGGGCTATAGCGGCCAGGAGGTCAATTTCAACCCTGACAGGTTTACGAAGATCAGCAGTGGAGCGTACAAGTCGTCCGACTCCATTACCCCAGTCGCCGAGTCCCCCAACAATGCGGAAACGCTCGTTCGGCAACTTCAGGAAAAAAATCAGGTCGTGTTCCACGGGCCACCTGGGACTGGCAAGACCTACACGGCCCAGCAACTCGCCAGTTGGTGGCTGCACGAAACCGCAGACGGGGAACCCGCCGCTGAACAGCTTGAGACGGTTACGTTTCATCCGTCGTTCACCTACGAGGATTTCATCGAGGGCCTTACTGCGACTGAACGCGACGGCAGCGTAGAATACACCGTTGAAGATGGCGTGTTCAAACGATTCGTCGAACGGGCAACGGACGCCTACGAGAACACGGATGCGGGCGATGCTCCGCCCTACGTGCTAATCATCGATGAAATCAATCGGGGCAATCTCGCTCAGATTTTCGGTGAGATCATCACGCTTCTGGAGGCCGATAAGCGACTCGGAGCGAGCAATCCGACTACCGTCCAGCTTCCGCACTCGAAGGCAGAGTTTGCCATCCCGCCGAACCTGTATCTCATCGGTACTATGAACACCGCCGACCGGTCGATTGCGCTCGTCGATGCTGCATTGCGTCGTCGGTTCCGGTTCGTCCATTTCCCGCCGGAAACGGGTGTCTTCTACGACGAATACGAGTTCAACGGACGGTCCCATCTCGTCCAGGCTGCGAATACCCCGACTGAGCCCGCCCGCTGTCTTCTCGCGGTATCAATCTTAGCGCTCGAGCAACTCAACGAACGAATCCGAGGGAGTCCCGATCTCGGTCGTGGGAAGCAGATCGGCTACACAAATCTCCTCGGTATCGACCAGAATGCTGCTCCTCGCAGACAAGTTGAATCTATCGTCGAACGGTGGCAATACGAGATCATGCCCCTTCTGGAGGAGTACTATTTCGGGCAATTTAGTCGTATCAACGAGGAGCTCTTCGATGGATCGAGCGAGCAGTTGTTCGATCCTGCAACGCAGGAGATCCATGATTTCGGCCCCCAGGCACTCTTCGAGACGCTCTCGAATCTCCATGACGAGGTCGGCGCCGAGTGGGTGGGTATCCAGTAACAGCCGACGTATGGCGCAACACATCCATCACGGACGGGCGCAGCCAACGAGTCGTCACCTACAGGCACGTCTGCCATGACCGTCACGCACGATACCGTGCAGTCCGCCGAATCATCAGCAGACTGGGTTCTGCGTGAGTACCAAGAGACCGACCCGCTGACTGAGGACGAGTTGACGCCGCGTGATCGCAACGTCATTGCGAACGAAATCAACGACGACAGTGACCGGATTAGCATGGTCTGGCTGCCGGACGGACGTGTTAAACTCCGGGCAACGCAGTATGTCGGAATTCTCACGCTCCCGAGTGGGTTGACCATTGAGGTCAAACCGAAAGTGCCCGAGACAAGTCTGCTGGAAATGTTGCAGTATTCTCAGGGCATCCAAGCGGATACGATTGCTGAGGAAACCAGTATTACTGCAGGACGAGAGTTCATTCGTGCGCTTGCCACACTTTTCGAGACGGAACTAAGTGACGTCCTGCAGCGTGGACTCGTGAAGGAATATCGAGAACGATCAGACACGGAGGAACACATCCGTGGTCGACTCGATGTCCATCGACAACTCCAGCGACAGGGTCCACAACCGACACAGTTCGAATGTACCTATGATGAGTTAACCACTGATACGGTTCTCAATCAATCATTGCTCTATGCGACGACAGTGTTACTTCGGTTGCTCGAGGACGGTCGGGTGAGCGCTGCACTCCAGCGGCATCAACAGATCCTTCAGCGACAGGTAACGTTTCGTCCAGTAAGAACGGCTGAGTTAGAATATATCGAGCTCTCCCGACTTGCCAATCACTACGAGGATATCTTCCGACTGATGAAACTCATCCTCCAAGGAGTCTACGTAGAGAACCTCCAGACAGGTGAGAGCCCATCATTCTCCCTGCTGGTGAATATGAACGACATCTTCGAAGGGGTCATTGAACGCGTCTTCGAGGATCTGTTTGCGGGATCTTCGATGCGTGTTCAGGGACAGTACTCGAGCACCGACCTTGTGGAGGAGGGATACCGGCCGATTCGCATTCGCCCAGATATTGTCGTCAAGGATGGAACTGACGTCGTCTTTGTCGGAGACGCGAAATGGAAGGAAGATGAATCCAACGACCGGGAACCGTCCAACGACGATATCTATCAGCTCATCTCCTATCAAGTGGCTCACGATGTGCCTGGCGCGCTGTTCTATCCAAGCCAGGAAGCTGATATCGGCTCAACGTATTCATCTTCACTGGACCATCAGCTCTACCTCGTAGAGATACCGACGACATCCACGGTGGGAGAGCGGTATCCGGAAACCGTCATGCGGTCACTCAGGGAGTCATTACCCACAACAGTGTGGTCACGGGATAGCAACGGAGCACAGTGACGCGCTCGCATGGCTAAAGTCGTCCCTCACCGACCAAGTCCGCATAGCCACGGATGGCAGCATCCCAGTCACCGCCCCCAACGTGATGTCCGACGCCCCCGGTGTCCCCAGCCAAGAATCCATCGACAGCCCCGTCCGTTAGGGTCATGACAACAGGGTGCTTCGTCGAAGAGCGTCTCAGGGAGTCACAATCTCCCACTTGTTGGCGAGCTCTGACGGATTTACATCCGCCTGGGAATCTGCTGACGACAGGGACTCACGGCTGACCCCGATCTCCGCGACCGGTCGGGCATACTGGACTACTCGAAACAGATACCGAGACGGAAGCCGTCGAACATAGCCCCGATCGAGTATTTCCTGAGGAGAGAGCTGATCGAACACCTGCTTCATAGTGGCAGTGACAGCCGTCTCTATGTCGACTTGCTTCGGGAGGTTGAAAACCACGCTCGCGACACGATCATCCTCGGAAGCGTCTGAACGAGTCACAAATGGTGAATCCTGGATCAGCTGGTGAACAGCCTCGCAACTTGAGGCCGGCTGATCGAGTCCGTGAAGGACTGAAACCAGATCGAGTTCTGGGAAGGCAAGATGGCGGTCGACGAGCGGATGCTCTACAGTCGCTTTGATACGGTGCGCCTGGGAGCCGTATGAGCGGCCACGCTCTAACCAGAACTGCACGATTTCAGGAGAAAGTGGCTCAGAGTGGTATGTTTCGGGCAGGGTCTGTCGGACGTACTCTTCGAGGTCTCCAAATCTATCGCCTTCGTCACTGATCGAGATCGTCCCGTCTGGATCGATTGTCCCCCACTTGTACGCAGTGAACTCGTCGTGGTCGACCTTCCGGATGTGAATCCTGAATTGTCCCGTCATTGCTTCAGGCATCCTGGTGAGGACCGGTAGGTACTATTCCAATCATAGTTCTCCATAATCCACTTTCAGTTGCACTCTTTTACAGTAGCTGCGGATCAATACTATGGCATTACAGATCCAGCTCTTCAGTAATCTTTGCACGAACTGCGTCCGCCACGTACTCGTCGAGCGAAACGTCGTCGCTAATCGACTGGACGACGTCAGCGAGAACGCCGTCAAGCTCGACAGTCCGGTCTGATATTCCACCGGTGAGCTCCCGCTGAAGTGCCAGGTCGAGCAGTGGGTCAACGCTCTCTATCTCGTCCGAATCGTCGACGATCGCGTCCAACAGCCGCTCGTGTCGGTCAGAAATCTCAGCGTCGAGCGCCCGTCGGGGGCCGTCGACATCGTCCGTCGAGACGGATAGATCGTTTTCGATCGCATCCTTCAGCACCGAAGATACACCCTCCGAAACGAGCTCGGAAAGCGGTGCATCTCGGGTTTGCGCCGCCGCCAGGAGCATTGCATCGACGGTGTACTCGTCTGACTCCTGTTCGATGGGTTCGTCACTTACGGACTCACCGTCATCCATCTCACCGTCCGTGTCCTCCTCACTATGGACTTCGTCCTCGTCGACATCTTCGTCAGTAGTATTTAGATCGTCGACGATACCCGTTGCCGTCAGATAGCGGCCGTCGGGGAGCGGCAGGCTATACAGCTCGCCGTCGACGTACGGAAAGAAGATCGGATCGGCATCGGCGTACGAGACGCCGATCTCGTCGACGACTTCTCGAGAAATCATCACGCCCTTGTCCTCGGGGGGTTCCGGCCACTCGGACTTGTACTGGGGGAGCGAACCGGGTTCCCCGCTCCCGTCCGGTTGTCACAGCGCTCTCGCCAGCTGCGGTAGCTGTTAAGCCACTGCTCGAGCTCCTTGTGGAAGGCCGTCCCCGTCAGCCGCTCGTCGTCGAACGTAACATGGTATCCGTCGTCGGTCTCCTCGTCGTCGACCGACGCACCGTAGAGGTTCGTCGCGACGGCTTTGGCAGCCCGATACGGCCCAAGGGAGAGACGATAGCGCTCGTAGGCCGTGTTGCGTTCTGGGAAGACTTGCTCCCCGTCAGCAATATCTTCCGCAGAAGAGGTGCTCGTCCACTCTTCGAGGACCGGCTCGTCTCGGGCAGCGGATCGTCAAGCGCTTCGTTTGCGTCGTACACCCTCGCCTGGAGCGCCCTGACAAACTCATGGGCCCTGTCGTCATCCACGAGCTGGCTCTCGTCATCGATTCGTTCGAGCAGTTCGATGCCACTGTTTTCGAGTTCGACAAGTACCGGGGTAACATTGCCGTGTGCCCTGTACATCGGCGGTTCACGGAACGTCTCACCGAGTGCACGGAACGCCGCGGCGTGTTCCAGAATTTTAGCACCGTCCTCAACAGCATCGATTGCGTCGTCTTCAAGCGGCTGCGCAACGAGGTGATAGAACAGCGCTTCCTTGTCGCCGGTCGGATTCCGAAGGACGCGACCGATCCGCTGGACGAGCGAGGCATTGACCCCACCGCGGGAGACGTTGACTGCGACTTCGGCATCGGGCATGTCGACACCAGTCCCGAGGAGATCGCCGGGACCGACGATGACGCCGCGTTGGCCCTGATTGAACTGTTCGACCGTCTCTATCCGGTCGTCGCCCGAGTCAGTGAACGCCGCGAGGTCATCAGTGTCGACGTCGTATTGATCGGTCAGGATCTCCGCGAGTTCCGCGGCTGCATCGTACGACCGGACGAGAACGACCGTTTTCTGGGCCGGTGCATGCTCGGCGACGAGCGAGGCGATTGCATCGAGATCCGGCATCGTGTTCCAGCGGAGCGGCTTCCGGGCGAGAAGCGCCGACGCGAATGCGTCGAACGCCGCGGATTCCGAACGTAGATCGGCCCCGTCGTTCGACTGGACAAACGACCGCAAGTCATCGTAGTCGACGACGTCGTCGGGGAGAGTCGACGGTGGGACGTCGAGGTGATCCGCGTCGAGCGTCCCCGAGGCGGAATCGTAGTTCGCGGTCGTAATCCGATCTGGGCCGCCAGTCGGTCGACACGGTCACCGGTTGCTGGAAGGTATCGGACTTGCCAGGAGAAGCCGGCGATGACCCCCTCGCGTCGGGCTTTGGCCACGTCGTACTTGTAACACCGATCGAGATGTCCTTCGAGGGCGTCTTTCGCTGCGGTGTCGCCGGTCCACCCGCTGTCGGCGGAGCCCGACATCGCCAGCACGGTGTTTGCGCCGTCGGTCAAGTCCTCGAAGAGGTCGCCCCAACCCCGGCCGTCGGCACTTCCCTTCGAGTACCGGTGTGCCTCGTCGAGGATGACAAGATCGTATCGGCTGAACTCGGGCGTCCTGAGGAGGCCCTGTGCGGTCCGGAACTCGATGTCTCCCCACTCAAGTTCGATCGTCCGGTGATCATCCTCGCTAACCGGCGTCGTACGGTCTTCAGGGATGTCCAGGTGCTCGTCAAGTTCGGACCGCCACTGGTCGAGCAGGAGGTCCGATCCGGCGACGATCAAGACACGCGGCTGCTCCGGAACTGGCGGGACGTTCGACGATCGCTCGAGTGATTCAGCTTCGTTTGTATCCGTCGGGTGGAGCGAACCGTATCGGAGGGCGACGGCGGCCAGTCCAAGGACGGTTTTCCCGGTCGCGGTCGCCATGTCGACGTGCCCCCGCTGGCCATTGGCGTGCCAGCGCTGGAGGGCCTCGCGCTGGTGGGGCCACAGCGGCGTCGTCATTTGTGCTTCGTCAAGCTGAGTGATCAACTCCGCTCGGCCGACGTCAGACTCAGGGAGCAGATCGATCAGTGCCTGTGCGTATGCGCCGACGCGGGGGTCCGAGAACAGCCGAGCTGCAAGGTCACTCACTGAGTCAGTGTCTCTGAGCGACCGCAGTCCGGCGCCCTGGTTACCACCAGACTTGATGCTGCGGTCGATCGCACTCGTGGCATTTTTCTCCAGGAGTGCCTCGAGTGCGCGATCGATGTCCATCGGCTCGCCGGTCGTATCGAGCGTGTGCCGAAGGGAGTTGAGCTGGAAGGCGAGCTCGCCGATCGTCTCCTCGTCGTACTCTCGGAGGTTCGCGGCTAGCGGGGAGTCAGAACCCGCGATCTCGGTGAGGCCCTCGACGTAGAACGGACCAGTCGCCTCGTCGAAGTTCCACTGGTCGATCGTTCCGCCGAAATCGGTCATGTCGTCGGTCTCGCCGACGGCGATCCCGCGTAGTACGTCGACGGCAGCGCGATCGACCTGAGCGGGGTACTTCGTCGCGTCGATCGACTCTCGGTCGAGACGATCGCTCTCGAACTGTTCTGCGGGGGTCGTCTTGTCGTCACGCGACTGGAGAGGGTCGTTGCCTGGCATTGGTGGCTGGAGACCGGAGCACTGTCATAGACGAGCGCTCGCGTCGTCGATACGATGAAAGTACGAGTGGAGTGCAAAAGCCTTCCCGGCCAGTATCAGTAGCAAAACCGATACAGTACTCTACCCAGATAGCCCCTACATGGAGGCAATCGACAGGGGACAACTTCTCGAGGATCTGCGAGCGGTGTCTGCTGACAGCGACACACCGCCCAATATATCGACCGTGGCGGCGGAGTGTGACGGCGGTATCCGGGACTATATTGCCGAGTTCGGTACGTGGTATAATGCGCTCGAAGCCGCCGGTGTCACTGGCGATCGTGATCCCCCGGACGCCAGTCCCGAAGAACTTGTCGCGGAACTCGAGCGCGTCGCGTCCGAACTCGGACAGTCCCCGACTGGTGAGCAGATCACCGAGTTCAGCACCTATAGCTTCGAGACGTACGAGTCCGTCTTCGGCTCGTACTTACTGGCGTTGGAGGAAGCGGGGATCGAGCCGAGTACGAACCAGTACAACTTCGCCGAAGTTGACCCGCCAGAACACCGCGGAGCGACGGAGAACGTTCGGCACCTGAGAGAGCACGGCCCCACCCCGAGTTCCGAGATGCCACAGGGGTCGAGCGTGAGCGACCGCCAGCACGGGATGTGGAAGTTCGTGGTCCGGGCCGGGAAGGCGGCGACGGATTCCGCCGGCGGTATGCCAGAACCGGTGTACTTCCTTAGGGAGGAACACGACCCGGAAACGGTGATGCGGACGTTCTTCGAGGTGAACGACCAGATGGTCGAATCGAAGTCGTATCACGGGCTCATCACCGGCGTCAGGGACCACAGCCACGAGTGGGCGGAGATCGCGAAGGAATTTCTCCCGGAACTTGTGGACGGCGATGCCGATGACGACGAGACACCTCCGGGCATTCTCGTGATCGAGGCGACCAACGAGACGATCGCGAACGCGATCGAGGCGACCGTCGCGAACCAGACGCGCGACCTCGACGCAATCGACGGGATCGGACGCGATGTCGGTTACGCGTGGGGGCTACCGGAAGAGCAAGAAGAACACTGGAGTCACGTCAGTCCGGGAGATATCGTTCTCGCGTCGTCCGACAGCGATACGTACGCGTTCACCGTCGACGAGCACGTCCGCGACTGGAACGCCACAACGACGCTCTGGGCACAGTACGATGACGGCATCAGAGTCGAAGGCCCCGATCAGCCCTGGCCGTTTCTCCTCGTCGGTATGTCAGGTGGTCAGGTTGCATTCGACACAGACGAGTTCTGGAACCTCGTCACCGCCGACCGGACGGGCGACGCTATTCAGTACCTGTCCACGGAGACGCTCAGTCCGCTGCGCGAGCAGCACGAGTCGTTCTGGAATTTCGCCCGACGTCACGACAGTCAGTCCGATCAGGACCTCGGACGACGGCAATCGGGCTCGAGAGTAGACGTGAACAGAGACGAGAACGAGAATGGTGACGGGCGCCAAAACGTCGCTGCTACAGCCGGTTCTTCGGATTCCGGAGAGCTAGATGAACCGAGCGAGACAGCTAAAACAAACGGCGAGCCGACTGCGACAGCTGACACCGTCGAAGTCTCGGCAGTCGTCGCAGCGCTAGCCAGCCGTCGCGACGAGGGATTTGTTGTCGAGGCAGTTAGCGAGCATCTCAAGCGCGCAGTCGACGGAAGCGAGCCGACCGTTACGCAGGTGTCTGCTCCCGAGACTGCACCGGTACCGCTCGATCTCACTGCCAACCAGCGGACGCTCGTCGACGCTCTCTGCGGGGACGACAGCGAGTACGCCTCTACTGGCGCGTTCGTCGAAGACGCACTTCGTGCGCGGCTCGATATCGCAGACGTGCAGCGAGAGTTTTCGATCACGCTCGAGGGACCGATAGCCGCTGTCCTTTCGGAACTTGCCGAGGAGGCGGGCAAAGAGCCCGCACAACTCGTCGAGGAGCAGATCCAGACGTACGTCGCAGACACCATGTGACCCGGAACTGGCAGTCCTGATGTACTACATTACAGGTCGTCGATCCCAAAATCGGCTTCCTCAGTCAGCCCCCTCGTGTCTTGTTCCCTGTACTCGATGTCGCTGGGGTCACTGACGACGTCTACGAACACCCACTCGTCACCGAGATACGTCACTGCGTGATTGGCCTCGTTCACCACGACGGTGCCGCCGCCCTTCTGCCGCTGGACGTAGGTGGCGACGTCACGATACTCATCGGCCTCGATGTACTGCCGTCCGTCCTGGGTCTCTTTGAACGGTTTGCCGTCGGCGTCGACGCTGAACTCGAACCCATCGTTCGGTCCGTCGTACGCGTCGCCTCGCTCTAGCTCCTCTGGGTCTGGCACGGTCGTTTCCGTCGGTGGATCCGGAATCTCATCGTCGGTCGCCGGTCTGAGTTCGCCGTCGATGCTATCTTCGCCGGTCTCCCACGTCAGGTGTCGGACCTCTGCCTGTGAAAGCTCCTGCCGCCAGTCGTACCGCTCGAAGATGTTCTCGTCGACGGTGTCCCGGGCATACAGGACGTACATCTCTGCCTTGCGATCCGGGTCATTCCCCGTTCGTAGTACACGCCCGAGCGTCTGGATGCGTTGCCTGACGCTCCCGGACGAGACTCGGACGATCCCCACATCGGCGCTAGGAACGTCCACGCCCTCGATGAGTGCCTTCACACTCAGCATGACGTTGGCGAATCCCTCGTCCCGGAACCACTCTATCACGAAGTCGTTCCAGGCCTCGCTTCGGTGGCCAGAGTGGTACATCACCGGTTGATAACTACTCGTGAAAAAGAGGTCCTCCAGCTGCTCGTCTATCTCCTCGAGTTCGGGATACTGTTCGTAGAGCTGAGCACGGTCGTTATCGGTGTCGGCGAGCTCACCGGTACGATTATTACGGCCTCGGGTCTCCCTGGGTGCGACCATCCGTTCAAGTTGTTCGATCCGCTCCTGGAAGACGATCGCCTTCCGGTCGCTTGCGACGCTCTCTCGCAGGAGCTCGAGCGTCACGGCCTGTCGGGCAACGGCATCGGCGATCAGTTCGCGTCGCTCTTGCGTGTACTCGAAGTAGTCCGCGATGGCTGGCGTCGGTCCGTCGGCGTTGTTTCTGATGACCTGGAGCTTCCGGGCGAAGCTTCCGCTGAGGTCGTAGAGCCGGTTCTGATGTCGCCGTTCGATGTCGGAGACCGCGTCGACGACGGCGTCCGTCAGGCGCTGGTAGGCTGTTCGCTCGGCGTCCGTCAGTTCGAAACCGACGGCCCTGTTGAAATCCTCAGAGTGATCACTGTATCGGCTATTTCACCGAGAATAGTGTCTGTATAATAGGATTTCAACAGAGCCCCCACGTCAGTAACTCGTGGTCGAACACGTCCCGCACGCGCGCCGCTTCCTCGTTCGTGATCTCGGGGTCGGTGACGCCAACGCCCGTCCAGCCCATGATGACGTCGTCGTGGACCTGATTCGCGAGGGTTTCGCGGTAATCGGTGCTACCCGCCTGGTAGTAGTCGGTCGGGACGACGTACAGCCAGTGACCGGAGTCCTTAGACTTGAGGTGGTCGTCGTAGCGGTTGATGAGGTACGCCTGGGCTTCGGCGGGCGAATCGAAGCGCTCGGCGTCCTGGCCTTCTAGCTCAGTGACGATGTCGTCGAGGAGCAACCCGAAGGTGTCCGCGCCGACGTCCCGGATCTCCTCCGTCTTCGCCACGAGCGCCTGAAAGTCCTCGTCGCTCGAGTAGGCGATGTCGACGCCGGGGCTGATCGAGAACATGAACTCGACGTGGTTCCTGTCCGCGGCATCGGCCAGTTCACCGATCTCCCGCTTTCGGTCGGACGGATACGGTTCGCGCCACTTGGCTCGATGGTAGGGGTCGTCTTTCGGCGCGTAGATGTACGTGTTCAGCTTGTAATCGCCGAGAGAGTCGATGATGCTGAGGCGCTGTTCGTGTGACCAGGGCGGTCCATAGAACCCCTCGATGACGCCACGATACGGATACGGAGCGGGATAGTCGTCGACGGAGACTGTCGGGACCCAGTGCTGGTTGCTCTCCGCGGTCACGATCTGGCGGAGCGTCTGGACGGCGTTGTAGATGCCGTCCCACGTCGACCCGCTCAGCACGGCGGTTTTCTGGTCGTCGGCCCCCCTACCAATCTGGAGCGTGTACCCCTCGTCACCCAGGTCGCCCCACGAGATAGTCGCGTCCAGCTCGTCGAGATACTCGTCGACGGCCGGCGTCGCGTCGCGCGTGTCGACGACGAACAGGAATGGCGTGTCGCGTATTCCCTCGGGCGAGACGACCTGTACCGGATCCTCTCCCTCCGTGACCCCCCACTCGGACAGGTGTGACGCGAGCTGGGAGACCGCGGGTTCGTCGGCGCTCGCCGTCGTCGCGATAAGGGCACGCGGTCCCAGCGTAACGTGGGATCCGTGATACTCGACTGCCTTCGGCTGCGGGAGCATTCGTTCGATCTCCGCCGGGTAGTCGGTGGACGAGTCGCCCGAACCGGTGGCCACGGCAGTTCCTGCCGGGAGCGACGCCGTCGCAGCAACGCCGCCTGCGATTTTCAGCGCTCCTCGTCGCGTCAGTGATCTCACTTTCCTCCGCTATGGTTGCTGATTAATTGTAATTCAATACTAATTAGAAATCAAATAATAAAAAGTCTGTGGCCGAGCACCCACTAGCCCAGGTTCCGGGCAGACCACGACTCGCCGTTGCTGCGGTGAGAGGCGAATCGGAGAGGGAGTCGACGAGGGGTTCGAATCAGGGTCCGTTTCGCTACGCTACCGCTGGACCGTCACGCGAGCCAGGTCACGGCTGCTGAGCAGGTAGACGGCACACCCGTCCGTCGCGAGCTGCGGTTCGTTGTACCAGCCGGCGTCGAAGCCGCGCTTCAACACCGCGGACTCGTCCGACGCGGTGTCGAACTCGAACAGTGCCTGGTCACTGACGCCGAGTATCGACCGATCGCGCATCACGAGTTCGCCGCCACGGCCGACGACGTTTTCGCGAGCGAGCGTCGAGCGCGTCCGCGGATCGATCGCGAAGAACACACCGTCGTTCGTGATGCCGTACACGGTGGCTCGACCTGCGGACGAGTCCGGACTGGTGACGAGGTGTCGGATGGTCTCGGCGCCGGGTACCGGCGTCATCTCCCACTGCTTTTCCATCGTCCGGGAGTTGACCCCCGCTAGCTTGGCCTCGTCGGCGACGGGTTCGGCTCCGATTCCACCGTAGATCTCAGTCCCCACAACAGCCGTGTCGTGGATCGACGTGACCGCCGTGATCGACTGGTCCTGGACGACATTCCGGTAAACGTCCGTGACGGCGTCCGAATCGGGGTCGTATTTGACCAGTGCCCCGCCAATCTTTCCGTACTGCGGCCGCGTCCCGACGAACAGCGATCCGCTCCGAGCGTCGTAGTGGACGTCTCGCGGCCGGTTCTGCTCCTTGCCCACGCTGGCTGTCTGCGTGACCTCGTCGGTCGTCGGATCGTACTTCGCAATGATAGCACCCGGATATATTGCCTGGTACAGTTCCTCGTCGACCGCCGTCATCGCCTTCGGCTCACCGTACGTTCGGAACTGAGTTGTCGATCCCTCGTCCACGTCGTGGACGGTGAACCGCCAGTGTCCCCCGACCACGGGGTTACCGTCCAGCATCGCCAGCGACTGCGGCGGCTCAACGTGCGCTGGTAAGCCGGCTGACTGGAGATCCACAATCGTCACCGCGTCGTCGTCGAGCCCGTACGTCCAGACGGCGCCACTGCCGGCGGCCCCCACGAGCGTCCCGTCGCGTTCGAACAGGTCGCGTGTCTCGTCGCCGGGTGACGGGACCGCCAACCGCGTTATCTCCTTGCTCGACCGATCGTACCTGTAGACTGCTCCCGAGTGGCGCGCCGTGAAGTACACCGACCCGTTTGTGACCGTCGCGGCGTCGATGGTGTCCTGTCCGTCGGGACGTGCGATCTCGTAGGAGCTGTAGTCCGCCTGGTCGATGACGGCCAAGCGGCCCGACGGTTCCGTACCGGCTACGATTATCCCGTCCGCCGCCTCCAGGTCATAGACGAAGCTGTCGTCCTCGAACTCCGGCGGGAGGATGGATTCCATCTCACCAGTCGCCCGGTCAATGGCGACGAGGTCCGCGTGAGAGCCGACGCCGGCGAACACCGTGTCCGCGGTGACGGCGACGCTCCGAACGTACGCTTCGTCCGGCGCCACCGAGCCGAGGTCGCGGACCGAACCGGTCGATTGATCGTACTCGTAGACGCTTGCTGTCGGATACGTTCCGGCGTAGACCTGCTGGTCGCCGGGGTGGGCGTCCATGTCCATGACGAAGGACTCGTCCTCGAGGCGCGCGACCCGCGAGAGATCCGCAGTGTCCGTCTCGAAGTGGTAGAGGTCGGCGACGCCGTACGTCCCAACGTAGAGATCGGATCCGCCGTTAATCGATGTGCTCGCCCATGAACCGCTACCGCTCGGCAGTTCATAGTGGCTCGTGATCTCCCGGGAACCAAGGTCGAACGCTCCGAGAATAGGTGGACGCAGCCCGCGCGTGACGACATAGACGGTGTCGTCCACAAGTTCGGCCGTCACGATGGGAGTCGCGAGACTGGCTGGGCCCAGTCGCTCGGTGGCGAGGTCTTCATGCCGGCGGGGCGCGCACTCGGAGTCCGCGCTCACCGTCCCGAGTCCAGCGAGACCCGCCGCCGCGATACCTGTCTGCAGGACTTGACGTCTGGTACGATCGACAGTTGGACGCTTCTTGTTGTCAGGAGTCATACTCTACACAAATTATAACTAGTTGTCAATAAAACTAGCCCCAGAAAGCACGATGTGTGCCCGTTCCTGGGACGTGTTCTGTAGTGATATCTCGTTTGATAGATCAAGACCACGTCGGCAGTGTAAAGCGCGACGTCGGTTCCCGCGCCGCACAACGCTATACCGAGGGTTGCTGTGGCGAGTCCTGGGGCGTCGTTGACACCGTCACCGACCATTATCATGCCCTTGTGTAGTTAGAACAATACTTCGATCGTCGCAACTTTCTCTTCCGGTAGCAGTTCCACCTGGACTTCGCCGATGCCTCATGCTGAAGCCGTACATCGACTACGCCTGTCTGGGTGACAGATAGACGTACGAGAAGATGATGCCACACGCGAACCGGAAGCAGATCAACACGTCCGTTCCCCTCCAGCGCTACCTCGGAGAACAGTTCGAGCAGTTCGGGGTTGACTCCAAGTCCAATCCGGTGTATCTCCCGAACAGAGTCAAGGCGTTCACCGGTAAGAGCCACATCCTCAGGAAGTGCGACTCGACGACGAGTTCAGTCGGAACCTGCTGGGTCGAAGCAACGAGTGACGAATCAACGCATTCGAGATTCTCCAGACAGAGCTCGGGGAGTTTAACCCTGCTACAACGTAACAATACTACTCAAAGGAGATGGTGGAAGAAACCCATCAGAAAGCGAGTGACAGACGATCCGAACAACCGAAGGTTTCGTCGCCGGAGCAGTCGCCCGGTCGGCTGAGTTCGAGAAGGATGAACATGAATTCGTCTACGGCGATGTCATCCACGACGAGGAACCGGAGAAGAATGCGTCAACTGGCTATGCGTCCCACCAGCAGCCACGCTCTGGGAAGTGGATATCAGACCAGCCAGTTAGCGCGATTGAGCACCGGCCTTCGTACCAGTTCTTGGCTGCCGCCCGGAACCGGACCATTTCACCTTCCTGCACGACCGTCTGGTTGCTCTTGTTCCAAACAGTGAACTTGATCGTCCCTGAACTCCTGTGAATGTACCATAGTAGTCGTCTACCCCACGCTCTATAACGGATACTGACTGCCCCGTCGATAGCGACGGCAGCACAGAGTAATCGGGATGGATTACTCGTCTTCGAGCGCTGCGTAGATCTCCGCGTGGCGTCGTCCATCGAGCTCCCCCATTTCGAGGGCGATCTCGCGACGTTCGGCGTCGCTCTCGGCCGCCTGGTACCGCTCGTACAGCTGGCGGACCTCGTCGTCGACCGCCGTCGAGGAATCGGTGCTGGACGCCATTGCTCTAAAGAGAATACTCAGTGTGTCCCTTTATCAGTTGCGACGAGCACAGGCCCGGAAGTAGATGACTGCAGTGTCTGTATCGACCGTGGCGTCGTCAGTTGCGAAGCGGTGCAAGAGGGCTCGAATTTCATCGCCATAGTCGAACGTGTACCCATTTAGCATATAGAAGACGACTACCGTTCGGAGCGCTGTTCGTTTGTTTCCGTCGACGAATGGATGCTCCGCAACCAGCAGTCGCATCAGGTGAACCGCTTTATCGTGGATCGTCTCGGGCGCCTCCCCGAAGAACCCCTCCGAAATATACTGCAGCGCAAAGTCAATCGCGTCCTCAGACCGAACTCCCGGTTCCGTGGTGTCACCCTCTGCTACGATTTGTTCGTGGAGATCTAGAACAAGTTCCACAGACGGATACGTGAGGTCGTCCGTCACGCACACGAATTTCTCACGCCTCCCGTTAACCGTTTCTCAACTGTCGAGATCAGGCCTCGTCATCGACGTCCAACTCGTCAAGCGACGCCCCTGATTCGTCGATGTCGTGATGCTCGTGGATAACGGACCGGAGTGCTTGGAGAATCATCTCCGTGGCCAGCGGCGAGATATCGAGCTCCTCGACCATCAGACGGTGGGTCACGTCACCGCATTCCCGGGCGACGGCGTAGGTGAGCGCCGTCACGAGGCCGGCGACGCCCTGCCGGTCGATGCAGGTATCGATGTCGTCGTTGGTTTCGCGCCGGCCGACCGAGTCGATCAGCGCCGGCATGATCGTATATTCGCGGTCGCCCGCGACCGTCCAGCCACAGTGGAAAACGGACGCTGAGCCGTCGAGTCGAGGGCAGTGCTGCTTGGCTCGTGGACAAGGATATCGTCCTCGGGGGCGGGAATGACGAGATCCGCGTCGATGAAATCGTTGACCAGGTTGCAGTCCGGCGAGTCGTCGAAAGTACCAAACGCCTGTATCCAACGAATTGATGTCTGTCACCTGCTCTCACCAATTTGCTGTCGCTGGAGAGAGAGAACGGATTTGTGTTCACCAGAAATCCCTGCAAGCGCCGTATCCCCGGAGCATCTTTGCCCATCACCCTTATTGTATATAAGTGATACTGCGTGCTATGGACAACGAGAAGGCGCTTCGCCGTCGTCAATTGCTGGCTCTAGCCGCGGGAGGGACCACATCGCTGGCAGGGTGTAGTGCCTTCGGAAATTCGAGTACAACTACCGCGGAAAACGAAACTGAAACCCCCACCGTCGTGTTCACTGAAACCGACACCGACACTCCTACCCCCACGAATACGGCGACTGCAACCACGAACAACGGACGGATCTTCACGGGTGGGACGTTGGCTGATTTTCGGGCGGCCCTCCACGCTGCCAGCAGCCTGCCCGACGCCACGCTGCAGGTCGACCCGGGTACCTACCGATTCGAACCACTCCGGGAGGTCGAACCGGGTAACAAGCGTGCACATGCCCGGGTGACCGGTATCGGCGACGTCACCATCGAGGGCAACGGTGCAAAGTTCGTGTTCACCGACCCGTTGCGGACGGGGATCAGGATCATGGGCGGCCGTGACGTGACCGTCCGGGATCTCACCCTGGACTACGACCCCGTTCCGTTCACCCAGGGGGAGATTGTCGACCTCGGGCCTGACCGCCGGCGAATCACCCTCGCCGTAGACGACGGCTATCCCTCGCTCTCGAATGCGATGTTCGATAACGCTGCCCGGGTGTGGGCCAGCGTTCACCAGGCTGACGGGTCGTTCGTGGAGGGGATTCGCAAAGAGGACGGATTCGACAAGTTCTTTTCGTCTATCGAGAGCGTGGGAAATAGGCGTTTCGAGCTGTCGCTCCGTAACGGAGTGAGCCCGAACGGAGTAGCCGTGGGCCATCGGCTCACGGTCGTCGCGCGCAACCATGGTACTGCATGGGCGTTCTACATGACCGAGCGCCCGGTAGTTGAGGACGTCACCGCCTACGCGTCCGGCGGTTCGGTGTTCTCGGCGGCCGTCTGTTCGGACCCGGTATTCCGCAGAACAACGATCATCCCGCCACCCGACGGCGACCGACAGGTAGCGTCGGACGCCGATGGGATCCGCATCGTCAACTGCCGGTCAAGTGCCACCATCGAGGGGTGCCGGCACGAGTGCCTGCTCGACGACAGTATCGTCGTCCAGCAGAAGTTCACCAGCGTGACCGAACTCCTCGACGAACATACCGTCGGTGTCGAGGGTGTTCATCCCTTCGTCGTCGGTTCTGACGATACGCTCGAGGCGCTCTCCCAGAGTGGCGTTCGATTGGGTGACTTACCGGCGATCGCATACTACGAGTCGCGATTCTCTTCACCAGGAAGCCGGGAGAAACCAGCGACGATTACGTTCGAGGAACCGATCGCAGAGACGCTATCAGTTGGCGACTACATCGGGAACCGAGAGACTGGAAGTCAGAACTTCACCGTCCGAAACAACGAGTTGCGGGATCACCGTGGCATTCTCGTACGCGTCGTGGCTCGCAACGGGGCGGTTACAGGGAACGTCCTCGACGGTGCCTCGCGGAATCCCGTCGAGCTGGAGTGTGACAACGACGAGAACTTCGCGCCGAAGGGCTACGTCGACGACGTCACTGTCGAGAACAATACGATCCGGCGTGCGGGGATGGTGTATTTCGCTGGCGACCACCCAGCCGGCATCCGGATACACCTCCTGACTCGACAGGACGTTCCCGAAGAGGGCCAACCGAACCGGAACATCCGCCTGTTGAACAACGACATCGAGATGACCGCCGGCGTCGGAATCGACATCGAGAACGCCGCGGGCATCGAAGTAGCGGGGAACCGGATCGCCGACGTGAACCGTCTCGACTACGGCCCATACGGGATCTCGGTGGCGAAGGCCCGTGATGTCACGATCGTGGACAACACGGTCGAGGGGACGAGTGACCGCCTGCAATATTTCGGCCAGCGGAATGACAGCAGCGAAGTCACCATGGAGGACAATGCACTCCGGATCGACGGCGAATCAACGAGTGCATCTCTCGAGTAGTAGCTGCTGCTGGCCTCGGTGAGAGATCAAAACCAGAAACAGACCTCGAAATGGGACCGGAAGTGCTGATTCACGTGTCGAGGCGCTGGAGCAATTGCGTGACGTAGGGGCTGGCCTCCCAGCTCCGATGTGGGCTGATCGTCGTGATCAGCGTTCGAACCTTCTCGTGGCTCGGATGCCCATTCCGAGCGTAATCCACGATGAGCCGCGGCGTCGGGATGATCCGCGGCCCCTACAGCACGGCGTGAATCAGTGGGAAGTTCGTCCCGCCGAACTCGTCAGTGAGAAGTCCGTCGACATCGATCGCGTTCGCGAGGATGATGCCATCAGTTTCACCGTCGTCGAGGCCGAACGTCGGTCGCGAGTCTGGTGGATAGATTGGACGCGTATATAGCGTGCTTCGTGCCAGCCACAGTCCTAACAATCCTGTATAATCTCAATGCGCTCGTCTCTACCGCGCTGAAAAGGATCTCGAGACAGTACGATGCCGTAAGGCTAGTCCCTGAGGCTAGGATGGGTATGCCCTAGCTCTGCCCGATTGCGTTCCGGACGTTCGCCCACTGATGAGTGGGTGCGTCAGCTCGCCACGCGGCCATCCGAACGCGGGAGCCATTACAGCCCATTGCGATCCGACACTCGCCAGTCGGAGCAGGTCCTTCACCCTGCTCAAGCACACATAGACAGGTCTCGCTCGTAACGGCGACGGTCTTGGTCCCGGCAAACTGCCCGGGCTTGCCGTCGACAATACGCACCCGGTCGCCCTCTCGAAGCGTGCGGATCATCGGGCCGTGGGTCGACCGTACCCAGACGGTGACCTTCACCCGGTTGCCGGCGTCGTCTTCGAGATAGCCCACCTGGTACTGGTTCGGGCTTGCCGGATCGAACAGCGTCGTAATCCGTCCCTCGACAGTCACCGATTCGCCTTCGGGGTCGATGTCGTCGACTGACGTCGGCACGCCAATATCGTCTTTGAGACCGTCGAGGACCGTCAGCACGGCCCCGGGGACGTCCACGCTCTGCTTGTCGAACTCCTCGGCGAGTCGCCGGGCAATCCCGGCCCGACTCACGTCGAACCGCTGGGCAATCCGATGGGCGTGCGAATTAATCTCGGCCAGCGTGTCCCGTTCGAGATGCCGCCGCGGATCGACCGTCCGCGAATAGTTCCCCGTGGGAACGGTCACGGTCTGCCGACCGGCAGCGAGATGCTTCCGCTCCCAGAAGTCCCGCCGACGCTGGGCCTGCCCGGCAGTGGTCAGTTCTCGACGCAGCTCGGTCGATCCCTGCATCGTCTGCATCGCGGGCCGCCTCCCGATGCCGGGCCTGTTCGGCGTCCCGACCGTGTCGGCGTTCTTGCTGGGCGAGCGTCTCGCCGAAGCGGCGATCGGGACCGACCTCGGTCGAGCGCGTCCAGTCGTAATCGGTCTGCCGAGCGTAGTGCGAGCCACGGGAATCGTGGCCCCGGTTGAGCCGATAATCGAGTTCGTCGCCGTGCTGGGTTTCGGCGACCTGTTCGAGCAGCGTTTCGGTCCCCTCGACTTTCGCGCCGAGGCGAATCTCCTGATCGATACCCGTTGCTTTCTTACCGCTGGATTTGCTAGATTGCATCGTCTTTCTCCCTCGTAGAAAGACACCGTTCGGGTGTTCCAGCACCCGGACTTCTGCGCCGACGTGACCGCCCGAGAGCGGTGCGTCCGGCGCGTCCGTAAGGTGTCTTCCTACATATATTTCATTGAGTTCATACCTTATAAAATTACTGGAATTAGTATAGTGCAATTACTCCATATAGTACGAACACAGGCCCTAAAACTCCAATTTCCACCATCCACATATTCCGCGCATTCCTATATAAAGAAGAAATGCTCAGACTGGCTATATAACCCACCTGCGAAAGCCCGGCGCGGAGCGCCCGGAACGTGGAGGTGGGCGGGGAGCGACCGCAGGGAGCGCGCTGGAGGGCGGGAGTGAGGGTACAGGCCGGCCACCGGCAGGTGGGCCGGAACTCCCCACTGGGCGGGACTGAAAGGGGCACGGCGCTGGCGGCCACGTCAGCGGGCCCTATCCGAGCGCAGCGAGGATATCCCGCTGAGGTGCCGTCCAGCGCCGTGGGGCTTTCAAGCGGTCCACCACCACGCCACATCGTCGAACATGCCCACCATCCACTCTCCTGCGATCTGCCCCCTTTCGCAGAACCAACACTCATCAATAGAGGGGGAGTTCTACCCAGCTACTCCGCCACACCTTTCCGATCCATATCTACACCCATGATAAGCTATAACATTCCACGGGAGTATGAGACACTTGAGACAGTGAACAGCACTATCACACGCATCATGTGTCCTACCGTCCCTACATAGATGACGCCAGACTACAATCAAGCGGCGCTGGGCACCTGCCCGCACTGCGAGAGCGAGGTTCCACCGGTATACCGACTCATCGAGTACGAGAAAGACGACGGCTCGACTGGCGTGTTCGCAGAGTGCCCCCAATGCACCGATGTCGTCGAACCAGCGTGACGCACTACGTTCTGTACCCCGTCACACAACCCCCTGGCGACCGAAACGGTCGATCGGCATCCGAACCACGGGTGGCAACGGAACGTTCGATACAGCCAGAAAGCTTACCCCAGCCACCTCGATACACCTAACCGCGGGATCACGTCAGTATCCACGCACCACGATCACCCTCGTTCACCCTTCATCGCGTTCCCCTTCACGAGCGACCAGCCACTATCGGCCACAGCAGCATGCCAATCACCCGGGTCGATGGCAATACATAAATCACTGAGTTCGGACTGTGTAACTAACATCAGCAATGCGGTTTGGACGCGACTCACCAGCTAACGATCCTGACGAATCCCTCCCAACCCCAGAGACGACGACCTACCTCACGATCACACCGGCCGACGACCCGCTGGACCCGGGAACGATCAGCACGGGCTTCCAGCGCCTCCACCAGCTCGACCACCCCGCCGACCAGTCACTCCTCGATCGACTCACACCGGGCTCTCCAACCCCGACGATCGAGGTCCTCCTGGTCGCCGACCCCACAGACGAGACCACCGTCGAGTACGCGGTCACCATCGACCCACCGGAACTTCTCGCGCCACTCGAACGGACGCTGCGGGATTGCCTCCCGACGAGCTACGAACTCACCGAGACCGATGTCCACCCTGCGGTCGACCTGCTCCACACCGACACAGACGCCACACCCGACTACAGCGCCGTCGAGTTCCACGGCCGCCCAGATCACCCGAAGGACTGGCAGACGCGCCTGACCCCGTTCACGACCTTCTACGAGGACGCCAGTACCGAGACGGTCGACACCACCACGAACAGAGGCTCGACGACCGCCGACGACCATCGCGTGCCACTGAGCGGCCTCGTCGAAATCCTCGCACAAGCCGACACACCAGCGGTCGTCCAGCTCCTGCTCGAGCCGATGGCCGACTGGACGGCCCAGGCCGAAGAACGCCGCCACGCCCTCGAACACGGAACCGACGCGACCAGCGACGCCATCGTCTCCGCACTCGTCGGCCAGGCCGAGGAGTACGAGCCGCCAGCACCCGACCGACAGCGCTTCGAGGAACTCGCTGCCAAGAACGCCCGCCGCTCGTTCGTCGTCAACGCGAGAGCCCTCGTCCACGACTCCCCCACAACCACTACGCTCGCCCACGACCTCGGGACGGCGTTCGGCCACGTCGGGCACACGACCTACGACGTGGTGGCGACCGAACCCGACGACCCCACACGGATCCTCGAGGCAATCCGCGACCGCACCGTCCACCAGCCCGACTACGACGGTCTCACCGCTCGCCTCCCGGGCATGAACACTACGTCGAGAGGCATCGTCGCCGACGCGACCGAGGTGGGCAGCTTCTGCCTCGTCGACGGCACCGCCCTGACCGCAGCCGGCCAGCGCGCACTCGATCCAATACCGGGCGAACGCCAGGCCACCCCGGCCCCGCCTGCCGACGTCCTCACCACGTACCAGGACAGCAGCCTCCCCCTGGGCCGCCCACAGACCCAGAACGCCACGGCCAGAGACGAACCGGTCACCCTCCCACCGGAGCTCCAGCCGCTCCACCTCGCCTGGTTTGGGAAGACGGGATCGGGCAAGTCCACCAGCCTCCTGACCGCAATTCTCCACAACTACGCGGCCACGGACGGCGCCGACATCCTCATCGACCCGAAGGGCGACGGCATGGCCACCGACTACCTTCGAGCCCACTACGAGCGCTACGGCCACCTCGAGAACGTGCTGTACTTCGACTGTGCCGAAGTCATCCCGGCCATCTCCGTGTTTGACATCCGCGACGAACTAGCGGCTGGCGTCGATCGCACCACGGCCGTCGAGGACACGGTCGACCACTACCTGGAGATGCTCACCCAGATCATGGGCCAGGAGCGGTTCGACCAGGCCGTCCGCTCCCCGGACGTCATCCGCTACCTCGTCAAGGCGCTGTTCGATCCTGTCAGCGGCGACGACGCGTTCGCCCACTCGGAACTCCATAGTTCGGTCCGGCAGATGCACGAGCGAGAGTCGGCGCCGACCGTCTCCAACGACGACCTCGAGCGGATGCTCGCCGGCGTCGTCGCCAACGACGCTCGCGCGTTCGACCAGATCATGCAGGGCGTCGCCAACCGCATCGAGAAGATCCCCGCCGACCGCCGCCTCGCGGCGCTGTTCAACCACGTCCCCGAGGGCCTCGACGACCCACAGTTCGACTTCGCCGACTACCTCGACGAGGACGTCGTCGTCATCGTCGATACGGGCGGGCTTCGTAGCCACGCCCAGCGCGTTCTCACGCTCGTCCTCCTGTCGAACCTCTGGACGGCCCTCAGGCGACGGGACCAGAATAACACTGAGAGCGAGGCACAGGACGACGATGCTGAGAACGAGAGCGTCCCCGACACCGACAACGATCACGCATTGGTCAACGTCTACCTCGAGGAGGCCGCCAGCGTCGCAGTCACGAACCTCCTCCAGGAACTGCTGGCCCAGTCCAGAAGCTTCGGTTGCTCGATGACGCTGGCGATGCAGTTCCCCGGCCAGCTCCGCTCGCAGAGCGAGCGGGTCTACCAGGAGGTGCTCAACAACGTCTCGACGATCGTCACGGGCAACGTCGCCGTCGACCGGGAACTCGCCCGTCGGCTGGCCACCGACGACTACGATCCCGACGCGGTCGGGAACCGCCTCCGGGCGCTCTCCCGCGGCGAGTGGCTGGTGAGCCTGCCCGCGGGGTTCGGCGACCGCGAACCCCGGCCGTTCCGCGTCGAGTCGCTCCCGCTGCCTCCTGGCCATCCCGACCGGGAGGGCACGGCCGACGCGGATCCGACCTTCGAGCGAACGCGCCGGGACCTCGAAGCCCGCACCAGGGCCGAGGCAGGACTGACGCTGGATTCGCCGAGTACTACCGAGGCCAGCTCTGCCGAGACGGATCAGGCACTCGAAACGCCCTCTGGCCACATCGACAGCGCGCTGCCGTACACCAACCGCCTGCCCGAACCCGTCGAGTACGACGCCGAGGTCCACGCGCTGGTCTGCGAGCTCTGTGGCAACCGGTACGCATCCACTAGCAGGGGAATGCGACGGGTGATCGAGTGCTGTCACACCCTGAAAGCTGTCGACCGCGACGACGTCCCGATCTGTGAGGTCCCACTGAAACTCTCTGCCGACGAGCGGGCGGCCAGCGACTGGACCGACCGCCAGCTGCTCTTCCTGCAGGCCGTCTACAACGCCCAGCAGCTCCGCTACGACCCACTGGAGTACGACCTCCTGCGGGACTCGATGCTCCGGCTGCAGGAGTACGTCGGGATCGATTCCGAGGCCGTCCAGGAACTGATCGACGCCGACCTGCTGCGTCACGACGCGGACCATCCCCATCGTCTGTACACGGTCACCCCGGACGGCCGCTCGGCGATCGGCGAGAGCTACCGGCGTGGCATCGACTACGGCCACGGCGTCGGCGACCTCGAGGAGTCCAGCCAGCACGTCATGGCCGTCGAGGCCGGCCGACAGCACCTCGAAGCCGAGTACGTCGCCGACGAGGACTCCGACGTCGTCGAGGTCGTCCCCTACTACGAACCCGACGACGAGCAGACCACTGTCCCCGCGTCGCTGGCGATGGGGACGGGCGAGGAGGCCGACTCGCTGGCCGAGGTGGCCGAGCAGACCGAGCAGCGGCGACTCGACATCGTCGGCCTCGACGCCGACGGTGAAATCACCGTCACCGTCGAGGTCGAGCGGGTCAACAACGACTACCACCGCGCCGTCCCCGAGGACTATGACAAACTCGCCGCCTGCGAGCCCGAGGAAGCCATCTGGATCGTGATGACCCAGTCGGCCGGTCACGACGTCCTCGGTGCGCTCAACGACCCCATCGAGGGCGAGCCACGCGTCGAGAAGACCTACAGCAACACGACGCCGCCGCAGGACTTCCGGATCGACACGCCCGGACTGACTGCGATGTATCCGATCCGGTATCTGCTGAACCAGATCGACGAGGACGAGTGAGAAGACGGATGAGAAGTAGACAAGGTACAGGGAAATAAACTATATAGCCACTGGAACTGTAAAATACACCCAATACAGCGTGCGTATCGATTACTCACCAATATGGCAAAGCTCGGTACCTAAAGCTCCTGACTGCTAACTCGAAAAGTAGATTTTCATCGCCTGCAAGGCTATTGCCCGGACCGCTCCACCTTTGCGATTGACCGTAGCGTTTGGAAGAGAAACATCATGCTCCTCCGCATATACGACCACTGGTTGAATGTCCCGACCAGGTAGACGTCAATAGTGGGATTATACACCATGAATGCACTACTCGCCCCGAGTCCCCCCCACGAGTGGAATCGTTTGAGAAACGGCAAAGGGCGGATACGGACGACGCCGTAACCGTAGTCGATTCCTTGCCACAGTTTGTTCCACTGTAGCATCTCCTGCAGCGTCTCCCCGGATACGAGTTTACCCTCAACCAAGGCTTGATGGAACCGGAACAGCTCTTCTGCGGTGTTCACCGTTTGTCCACCGGCATAGAAGGCACTCAACGCGGGTACATCATCCACATCGATTTTCTTTTCCTCGATGTAAAACGGGGCTGTGGGAAGCGCGCTGTCCACTGCGGGTTCCGAGAACGGCGGTAAGTACGAGTGCTCCATCTCTAATGGAGTAAAAAGGAATTCCTCCAGAGCCTCGTGATACGGTCGGCCGGTCACATTTTCGATGATCAATCCGAGCAGGTTGTATCCGAATTCCGAATAGTAGCAGCCCTCGCCGGGTGGGAAGTGGGGTTCCAGATTTTGTTTGGCCCATTCGATCGTTTCCTCCGGTTCCCACGTCCGGTCCGGTTCTTCTAACATTTCGTCGAACAGCGTCTTCCCCACGGGAGATTCTTCTAATCGCGTGTTCAAGAACATTTTTCCACCTTCGGGGAGGGAATGAGGAAGCCCAGAGGTGTGACCGAGGAGATGACGGATGCGGATATCGCCGGTGTAGTCTGTCCCGCCGATCGTGTGAAGATTATCGAGAATCGACTCCGATAGATACTCCGAGATCGAGTCGTCAAAACTGAGCTGGCCGTCGTCGGAGAGCATAGCCACGAGTGTCGAGGTGAAGGTCTTGCCGATGCTGGCTGCGTAGTAGGGTTGCTCTGGAGCGGCCTCGACATCTCCCGCCTGCCCGGTGGCCAGATTCCAATGTAGGTCACGGCTATCGGAATGTACCAACAAGTACGCAGAGTGGAGGTCAGAGTTGTCTTCGACGGCAGATTGTAACCTGGATTCCAGACGTGATTTGGCTTTGTGGCGTTCCATGACGTTCGAAATATGTAGTTCTAGAGATATTAAATAGCGGTATCGCACCCGGCTCCTAAGAATGTCTTCTACAAGAAATCGTACTTCGAGAGGTTCTCAGGAATGTTGGGATAGGAGTGGTAGATTGGACAATGACCAGTACCGACGAGAATGAGGAGATCCCGGAACTCTACTAGATTTCTTCTAATAGAATGACAGTTTTTACAAGGTATGTGCTTTGGATCGAACGATAGGTGTGTACTCTGTACTGACCGAAGCAACTAATCGCATCGAGGATATTCTCCCTGTCCGATTCGGAGTGGAACAGCCGCTCAGTAGGTGTGTGGACTGAGCGTAGCATCCGCGCGAACGCAGTGAGCGCGGTTCACTGAACGCGAGCGAAGCGAGCGTTCAGCCTTTTTCGCCCACGTTTTTCGAGGAGTGGTGGCCGAGCGGAGCGAGGCCACCCGACGATGAAAAAGGTGGCTGTATTGACCAGCTGTCTCACTGCAGGATACTAGGGAACTATCGTCGAATGATCTACCTGATCGACGAGCTACGGAACGTATTCGAGACCGACCTCGGGCAGCGAGTGCGCAGTCGGCTGCAATTCGGCGAACGATTGGTCGTTCGTAAGGAGAGTCGGCTCTCGATCTCGGTGTTTGAACGCGAGGACGAGAATTCCATAGAACAGACGGGTGTCTCGAAGGACGGACTTGTGCTAGCCGCAACCCGCTGGCCTCAGTCAGAATCGTCGCGTACGGCCAGGATGTCACTTGCTATGTCAGAGACGTGCTGCTGGTGATCTGCTGACGTTTGCGCGTTCTGGGCGGCCTCAAGCTGGCCGTTGACGACTGCGTTCTGCTGTGGGCCCCACTTCTCAGGCGGTTCTGACTTGATGTATTCGACCCAGCGCTTGATGGACTCGATGCGCTGCTCCCGGTCGCGAGCGTGTTTCCCGTCGATATAGTCACGCACGTTTGAGTCGGTCATATTCGTCTTCGACGCCGAGTCGCTGTACCCACTCTTCGATGCGGGAGCCACTAAGGCTTTCCTCGAAAAACGTGTAGAGGTGGACTGCGTCTTCGATGTCCTTCTGGGCCCCAAGAGAGAGTTTGTAGGCGATCTGGAGTTCGAAGGGACCGATCGGGATCGTCTCACCGCTAATCCGGGCCTCTATCGCATTGTCGAGGGAAGCTCGGTCGAACTCGTCGCGGACGAACTTGACCTCGAGATGTGGCGTTATCTGGTCGGCTGGTGCAACCCAGATGTTGTCGCCGTTGTTAAGCATCTCGTACATCGACGACAGGGGCATCGCCGGGCCCCAGAAGTCCTGCTCGTCCAGCGTCGCAGCGAGCTCCTCAGCAGTCGATTCCGCGATTGGTTCGATGAGTACGTCGACGTCTTCCGTCGACCTTGCTCGCCCGGCGAGTATCGAGACGTAGCCAGCAATGTAGACGTGGTCGATATCGAACTGGTCGAGAAGCTCTGAGAACGCGATCGCGAGTTCGTCGAGTTGATTCGGTTCGCGATCGACGACGAGGGTCCCGTCCCGTAACTCGAGCCCGCTCATGTTAGGCTAACTCGTCGACGGGAGTGAGTGTGGAGTTCGTGCTGCTCATGCTCGTGTGGTGGTGTCTCAATGGAGACGCTTGGACTTGCTGATCCGTGTGATTGGGTCGATACCGTTGCTGATGTCTGTGAACCGTGAATCGTTACTCGTCAGACAGCCACGACCGCGGAACGTACCCGTGGCGTTCGATTTCGTCGGCGTAGCCGCGCAGGAGTCCGACCAGCACGAGATCGGGGGCGCCATCCTGGGACTGCGTCGCCAGCCACGCTTCGAGGTCCGCTGCAAGGTCGGAGAATACATCGTCGTCCATGGTAGTCATTGGAATCACTGCAGGCACGCGAGGGTGCCCGCACCACTCTCGGGGGCAAATAAATTACGCGCTGCGACGAGAACCGGTCCGCGCTGCCCGGGGTGGTCTTCGTTGAGGCGTTGGTGGATGGACCCGTCCAATCTCCATCAGCCCCAACCCGAGACCAGTACGTGACTCCGGTGCAACCGAGACCCAAGATGGAGACCGCGAGGGGACTGACCAGCGACGGCTATGAGGCTTCGCAATCGGTCCGATGATCCGTCGCGAAAGGGCGAAACACCACATACCCTATAGATATGGAATGTTACATGAACACTACATCTCGGCCCATCAGTACGCGTCGACGGATGCCCCTCGACTATCGCGAGAAACACGATGGATTCCTCGATTGATCGATCTGACCTCGAGTGGAAAGCGGGCCCCAGTCCCGGACACACGACCGCCGACCATGTACAACTGGAGCGTCGGCCCCACCGTAACGCTGGCGTTGCGCCCGTCGACAGATTATCATAATTCTGCTGACCGTTGTGAAGTATGATGGATCATATGATACTTTCTCGGAATACCGACGGCGCTGCTCGATTCGAACAGTCGAGTGCTGTTGATCGGGGCAGGAGTGACACCGTCGACGGTGATTGACTGTCGATCGGCGTCCGCCGATAGTCATCAGCGGGGATCCTAGATACTCAAACGGCGCTGTATACCCAGAGCGGTGCGCTCGATAGCCCTCCGCCTGTCTTCGGAGGTTCCTAGATAGCCCGCTCGTCCGCAAGAGAGGATGATGAATGAGGAACCGAGATAACTAGTGGCAGGGCGAGGGCGGCGAGTACGACGGAGAGGACCTGCCGTGTATCCAAGAACGACTTAGAAGCAGCCGTGACGGGCAGTTACGGGCGTCGTACAGGCGACCAGCGAGCATCGAGCGAGAACTCAGAGGGCACTTCCGGACGGGGTTATCCCCCGTTGTTCGGCCGCTCTCGACAGCCCAGAATCGCCAGACTGCAACCGATTAGGACGAGTGCAGCCCGGTGGTCTGTAGGGGGGCAGAGCGTGCTGGTGTGGATACGTGACCGGTCGAGTCGGTTCGTCGACGGCAGTATAGTCTGCGGTGTTGGCACCCCTGCCAGCGTCCGCCTATTCGCCGTCTGTAGGGTTCTCGCGACGATGTATCGGTTTGCGGGGAGCCGTCCGCCCAGGTCGTGCTCGAAGTGCTATGGACTGCTGGGGCGCTTGTCGGTCGTTTCTCTGTGGTTGTCGCTGCGTCGATTCCAGTCGACTCGTCCGCGATCGGCTAACCGCACGACGGCGACCGATTAGGAACGCTTGGATGGGGTATCTGGTCGGTCTCGATCGCCTGTCTCTCGTCCCTCGTTCTGGTCTGCTCTCCGGATCTGGCAGCTCTCTCGAGTGTTTATGTACGCGTGGGTCGCGCTCTGGATGGTCTGTCTAGTTCTTGTTGCTCGTTGGCCTCTTCTCTATTACCGGACGAGAATCAGAATATGACCCCACCAAACCGGTAGTTAACGCTCCATATAGCTCTGTTTTCGGGTATGAAACGACTATGAGGGCCGACCAACTGAGCGACTTCGTCGCTCACAGCCGCCGGAGGGATTGCACGAGGCTATCGGAACGAGAATGCAGTCTGGATTTCGTAGTCGGTCAACGATCCAGAGATAGCCAAGATACGCCCCTACAAGGCGTCTACGTCCGCGTATCGACAATTCCTGTCCACATCAGCCTGGAGAAGAACGAGCCGCGTACGTCGAACATCCGGAGCATCTGTCCGAAATAGGAAATCTGGAGCTGAGCAAATTATCGGTTGTAACCGACTCAAACCGCCCTGAAATCCGATTAGGAAAATCACGCCGTGGGTACAGAATCACGAAATATGGGCGCAAGTACAGCGAAATACGCGTCCGGTATGTCGAACACAGGACAGGGTGAATATCCAAAGCAAAGATTCACATCGTAGCGTCGAAACACCGGATTAATAATAAATTTGTTACTATAGTATTAGTTATGGTTGTGGCGAGGCCATCAGCTAAGAGGACATCGCAATCGGGACAACTTGACCCAAGTCCAACTTTCGTGCAACACTAGTACAGAGAGAAAGAAGGGTGGAGCAGGATGGGGGACGATGGACCAACCTAGCGCTATGCACTCTCTGAACAGGTGGATCTCAGCGCCGGTTTCGATGCTGCCGGAATCGAATATCTGGAGGTCAACGAACGTCGGGCAGCCATCATATATCGGAATTCTGTTATAATGATGAACACGGTCAACAGGACGATGACTGCGGCCGGCGAATACAAGCTAGAACTCTGGGAACCGTCACCAGATAGCAGACGCGAAGAACACGATGACGTCCTCGATGCACTGACTGCTGAACTACTCACAGTGGTCGATGCGACCCAGCTTGACGAGTGACGCTCTAGTCGTCGATCGCGACCCGCTCACCTCTCCCGATACGGTTGGCGGTTGTCAAAAGAAGATTGAAATCCGTCGGCGCTTGCGACGCGATTGGTCCTCGTGTAGGATGTTTTCTGTCATTCTATGTACTAGTAACACAGTGGTTACGCAGTTATGCCCCCAGATATCCCGCGACGTAGAGGAGCTGACTGGCGAAGTGCACGGGAATTACTCGACCCCCAAGCCAGTGACGGTTCGATCGGCGAGGACGAGGCCCAGTAGCAGCGCCACCTGGACGAGGAGGCCAACTAGCGTCCCCCAGAGGCCGACGCTCAGCATGGTGGCAGTGTCGATCGTCCGGCCGATCAGATGGACCGTGCCGACCGGCCGCCCGACTGCGAGGAAGACGGCGGCCAGACAGGCGACGACTGCTATCGTCCTGACCGGGTAGCCCACCCGAAACGCAGCCCAAGCGGTCGTATCGTGGATGTCCGCGGTCACGAAACGAAGGACCACGAACGCGAGAGTGACGATACCGAGACAGAACCCGGTCCCCGCAGTGCCCAGAGGATCGAGTACCATTAATTGAATAACTCCCGCTAGAATATAAAGATTCGAGTCCGGTTCTGGAGTTCGGCGAGCCGTTCAGCCGGCGTACGTAGTTTTCAGCCACTACGTTGGGAACACTTGATTTCTGAGTCCTCTCACCCAAGTCGCTTATGCTCCCCCACCAGTAGGTCCACGCATGGACCGCCGGCCCTCCACTCCCGACGAGGCGGAGATACTGCTGGTCGAAGATAATCCAGGGGACGTACGCCTCGTCGAAGAGGCCTTCAGCGACGGTCACATCAACAACCAACTGCACACAGTTGCCGACGGCCAGCAAGCACTGGACTTCGTTCACCGCCGGGGCGACTACGAAGATGCGCCCCGTCCGGACATGGTCCTGTTAGACCTCCGATTGCCCAGAGTGGACGGCGAGGACGTCCTCCACGAGATCAAACATCATCCCCAACTGGACGACGGCCCCGTTATCGTTCTCTCCGGAATGGACGAAGACGTCATCGAATCTCGCGACCTCGATCACGACGCAGACGAGGACGCCGTCATCGAGAAGCCGGTCGATCCGGGCGAGTTCCTCGACGTGATCAGCGAGTTCGATCAGTTCCGGCTGTCGGTTCTTCGTACCGGCGACGACTGAGACCGAGCGGTCCCGAATCGCTGCTACGGGATGACCTCGATCAGCTCCTGGCCGTCGTCCAACAGCGTCACCAGGTCGTCTTCCTGGTCGTATTCTATCAAGTCGGCATCCGCTATCCGCGGGACGTGGACGTGGTACAGCGAGACGTAGATCTCCTTGACCTCCTCGGCCGGGATCTCGGTGACGGGGGAATCGTACTCGCGGACAGCAACTTCGTCCGCCAGGTCGGCCAGCGCTATCGGCGTCTCGTACTCCCGCAGACAGTCGAGGACGCGGCGACGGCGCTGGTTCGAAAGGACCGTGAAGTAGGTATCGAGAGCGTCCTCACGTGCAGCCTCCTGAGCGTCGATCCGCGTGTCTTCCGTGTCTCCCCCAGCAAGCGTATAGGACATTGATCTACTTCAGAGAAGTAAAGCTACGGACATAACCCCACGGCCAAATATTTTTGCCGGCCTGTGGAGTCGCCGGTTTCAGACCTGTCCGAGGTCTCGTCCGGTCGGGACGTTTTCGATAGCGCCTTCGCACCCGGGACACGATTCCATCGTCCTGCTTACGTACGTCTGATTGCACGAATCACAGTGATAGAGACATTCTGACTGCCTTTCAGTGTCGTCTGGTTGTTCTGGCTGGTTTTGAGACCGTATGAATCCCTGGAGTTGCTGAAGAACACTCATCGTCATACCTGACGACATGCACATCAATAAATGAAACACCTAATATATGAGGGGAGGACTTCGTGACACCCATACTACTAATTCTTGACCTCCAGTCGCCTCAAATTGCCGTTGTCCCGGGTGTGAGAGCGCTTGGCAATATCCGTATGAACGGTCGTACTGCTCGGAGAGTGCGTGCGGTTCAGTTCCGCTCCGGGCGACGAGGCGGGGGTCGCGCCGGTGGTGGAGGAACGGCACCCTGTGCGCTGTGCGTCGTCGGGGGCGACCGGCGGGAGGCGGTCGTCCGCCTGCGGATCGGCGACGCGACCGAGGCGGTGGCCCGGAGACCGGTCGAGGAGCCCGTGGCGCTGGGGATCGACGCCGGGCGGAGCGGTACCGGTTCCTCGTCGACGGGAAGGAACTGGCCGAAGCACGGGCGACGTACCTCTCGACGGAGGTCGACAGTGGATTCACCGGGGTCGTGATCGGCCCCTACGCGACGGGGAACTGCGAACCGGCCGAATCGCCGGCCCGGTCGAGCGGTTCGTCTACGAGCCGGCGGATCGACAGTCGTAGTTTCCCGATCGATTCGTCCCCGGTCGGACGTCCACGATCCTACTCGTCGATGTCGTAGCGTGCAATCTCAGGGACCTCGCATTCCGGCAGGCCTCGGCGCGTTCCGCCATCGCGGTCCCGCACTGGCGACACTCGTACAGCGAGGCGTCCGTCGGAAACAGCCGCTGGAGGAGGACGCGGATCACAGTTCCGGCCGGGTTCCGTCGGCGACGAATCCGGACACCACTTGCTCGGGGTCGCCACCCCGGCAGAGGATGGTCACAATGTCGTCTGGGCGGATCACCGTCTCACCGTGCGGGGTCAGCGTTCGGTCGTCCCGTTCGATGGCGATCACCAGCGAGCTCTCCTCGAGGATGCCCGACTGGACTGCGTCCGCCAGTGTCCGGTCGACGATTGGCGCATCAGACTGGACGGTCACGTCGACGACGCTGGCGTCACCGGCGAGGCTGATGAAGTCGGTCGCGCCGGCGGCGGGGCGATCCTCGTCGGGTCCGAAGGCGTCGTAGGGGCTGGTCGTCTCCGTCTGGACGAGATCTTCGTCCTCGATGTCGATCCCGAGCCGGGAGAGGGCCCGCGAGATGCGGCGGAGGTCCTCGGTGTCCTCGCCGACCGCCAGCACGTGGAGGTTTCGCCGGCCGGTCATCAGCTCGCGGACGTTGATCACGCCGGGGATGGCGCTGACCTCGCGGGCGAGCGACTCCCGCTCCGAGATGGGGGCGTTGCACATGTAGAGGTTGGTCAGCCGCCCGTCCGCGCGCTCAAAGTCGACCGACGCCGCGTATCCCTTGATGATCCCGTGGTCCTCGAGCTGGTTGATCCGGTTCCTGATAGTCCCCGGAGAGACGTTGACCTGCTCTGCGATCTCCGGCGCCGACGTGTCGCGGGCGTCCCGCATCAACTCGTAAACGATCCGTCGGTCGATCTCGTCGAGCCGGTAGTCCATGCCGGCAGTATACTCGGGCATTACTTGACACCGCCGTTCCGAGGACATTCACCGTTGAGTAAAATAGTACCGCTAGATTACGGTAACCCTAGAATGATCGGGTGATATTTTCGGATCGAGTAAACACACCGACATTCTTATGTTTGGGAAGGGCCAGCCCCCGCACATGGAATCGCTCACGGGAGGTGACGACGACCTGTGACGCTGCTCGACCACGTGCTCGTGCCCGTCGCGAGCGAGGCCGACGCGGAGGCCACGGTCGCAGCGCTGGCGCCGCACCTCGACGAGGTCAGCCGGGTCACGGCCGTCCACGTGATCGAGAAGGGTGGCGGGGCGATCGACAAGGCGCCGCTGGAGAAGCGCCGGGAGGATGCCGCCGAGTACCTCGCCGTCGTCGAGGTGCGCCTGGGCGCCGACGTCGCGGTCGACACGCGGACCGACTACGGCACCGACGTCGTCGTAACGCTGTTCGAGGCGGCCGAGGACGTTGGCGCGACGGCGCTGGTCTTCCGCCCTCGCAGCGGGAGCCGCATCGTGCGACTGCTCACCGGCGACACCGCGACCCGCCTGACTACCGACCCGGCGGTTCCGGTGGTGTCACTGCCCGACCCCGAGCGGGAGTGATCTCCCGTGACTGACTCTGACTGCTCCCCCGCTCACGCGATCACCACGAGAGGTGATCTCGTATGAGCGACTCAGTGTTCTTCGTCACTCCCGATCGACTCACCACGGGGGTGAGTCGGCGTGACTGACGAAGAACTCGCCAAAGACCTCGGCCTCGTCTCCGCGCTGACTATCGGCATCGGGACGATGATCGGCGCCGGGATCTTCGTGCTGCCGGGGGTCGCCGCGAGCGAGGCCGGGCCCGTCGTCGTGGTCTCGTTCGTTGCCGGCGGGATCATCGCCATGGTGAACGCGCTGTCGGTCTCGGAACTGGGGACGGCCATGCCGAAGGCTGGCGGCGGGTACTACTACGTTAACCGGTCGCTGGGACCGATCTTCGGTTCGATCGCCGGCATGGGCGACTGGATGGGGCTGGCCTTCGCCTCCGCGTTCTACTGCATCGGGTTCGGCCAGTACCTCGCGACCCTCGCACCGCTGCCGAGCGTGCTCTTCCTCAACGAGATCCAGGTGGGTGCCATGCTGGCGGGGCTGGCGTTCGTCGGCGTCAACTACGTGGGTGCGAAGGAGACCGGCGGCGTCCAGACGGTCATCGTCACGCTACTGTTGGCGATTCTCACTGCCTTCGCGGTCGCGGGCTGGTTCGCCTTCGACTACGGGACGCTGACCGGCAGCGGCGGCCTGGCGCCGTTCGGCGCGAGCGCCATCCTGCCGGGGACGGCGCTGGTGTTCGTCTCCTTCCTCGGGTACGCGAAGATCGCCACCGTCGCCGAGGAGCTGAAGAACCCCGGCCGGAACCTCCCGCTGGCGGTCATCGGGAGCGTCGGCATCGTGACCGTCCTCTACGCGATCCTGGTGTCGATCATGCTGGGCGTCGTCTCCTGGCCGGACCTCAGCGACGACGCGCCCGTCGCCCAGGCGGCCGAGGTCGCCTTCCCGGCGTCGCTCGGTCCCGTCGAGGGCGTTGCGGCCGCGGCGGCGACGGTAATGACGCTCGGCGCCCTGCTGGCGACGGCCTCCTCTGCCAACGCGTCGATCCTCGCGTCGGCCCGCATCAACTTCGCCATGGGTCGGGACCGCATCGTCACCGACTGGCTCAACGAGATCCACCCGAGCTACGCCACGCCCTACCGGTCGATCCTCGTCACCGGCGCGATGATTGTCGTCTTCGTGGCCCTGTTGGGTCGGGATATCGAGATACTGGCGAAGGCGGCCTCGGTGCTGCACCTGATCGTCTACGCGCTGATGAACGTCGCGCTGATCGTCTTCCGCGAGGCCGACTCCGAGTACGATCCGGACTTCGAGGTCCCGCTGTACCCGGTGACGCCGATCGTCGGATCCCTCCTCTCGCTCGGCCTCGTGGCGTTCATGGACGCGATTGAGATCGCGCTCGCGGGGCTGTTCGTCGTCCTCGCGCTGACCTGGTACGCCCTCTACGCCCGCTCGCGGACGCCCCGGGAGGGAGTGCTCTCGTCGTTCCTCCGGGACAACAGGGAGACCGTTCCCGGACCGGTGGCCGACGCCGCTGACGCCGTCGCGCCGAATGGCGGGGACGGACCGACCGTCATGGTCGCCCTCTCGAACCCGCGGTCCGAGGGCGCGCTCGTCACGCTCGCGGGCGCCCTGGCCGCTGCGAAGGGCGGGACGGTCCTCGCGATTCACGTCGTGACCGTTCCCGACCAGACGCCGCTGGACGTGGTCCAGACCCAGCGCACCGAGACCGAGTCCGAACGCCTGCTGGCAGACGCGAGGCGCGATGCCGAGGCCTTCGACGTCCCGGTCGAGACCCGGACCATCGTCTCTCACAGGGGCCTCGCGGAGGTGTTCGATGCCGCCGAGGACGACGCCGACGCGCTCGTGATGGGGCGCGGCGGAAACCACCTCGCTGCGGGACGCGCCGAAGGGACCCTGGACGAACTCGCTCACGAACTGCCGTGCGACGTACTCGTGCTGGACGGGAACTCGTTGGACCCGGAGCGAGTGCTGGTCCCGACGGCGGGCGGCCCCTCCTCGGACCTCTCCGCGGAAGTCGCGGCCGCACTTCGAGACGTGACCGGTGCGCGCGTGACGCTGCTGCACGTCGCCGACGAGGAGCCCGAGGGCCGAGCGTTCCTGAACCAGTGGGCCGAAGACCACGGCCTTCGAGACGCGACCCTCGCGGTCGAGTCCGGCGACGTCGAGGCCGCGATCGAGGACGCGGCTTCCGAGCACACCCTCCTGATCCTGGGAGTGACCGAGCGCGGTCTCCTCTCGCGGATCGTCCGCGGGGCGCTCTTCGTCGACGTCGTCGACGACGTGGACGCGAGCGTTCTCCTGGCCGAGCGACCACAGAGCCGGTCGTTGACTGAGGAGCTGTTCGGGCGACGCTGAGGCGCGAACCAGTCGACGAAGTCCCCTGGAGCGCACGGGTCCGGGGCGACGGGCGATCCGCCCCTCTGGTGCCCGACGACGTCGCCGATCCGCACCCCGGAAGTACAGCGACCTCAGTCCGCGAGCGCGGCCACCTTCTGCGGCGCGGCGTCCCACTCCAGGTCGCCCTGGTAGTGGACTGGCTCGTTGCCCCGCTCGGGGTCGACGACGGTCAGGCGCATCCAGCCGTTGTCGAACAGTTGAGCGACCTCCTCGTGGCGGCCGAGGATCTCGGTGACCCGATCGACCGGCGCGTGGACGACCGCGGTCAGGCGGAGCGGCTGGTGGTAGGGCTGGTCGTCGTCGACCTTGAGCGACTGGAGGGGCAGCCCGGTCATGACGTCGCCGCCGTTGCCCTGGTAGACGCCGACGTTGCCGACGGGGTTCTGGGTGACCTTCGAGCCGCTGCCGTAGACGGCGTTGTCGACGGTGGCGAAGTAGTACTGGTTGTTGATCCACTGCGTGACGACGAGCGGCCCCGTCACGATGGCCTCCAGCGCGTCGCCGTCGGGGTCCGTGCTCCAGTCGTAGGAGTGCAGGAACGCGCGGCCGTCGAGGTCGCGGTCCTCGGTCAGTTCGCGCGGGCCGATGACGAACGAGGCGTTGCCGGCCAGCCCCCACTCGGGGCGGGTCTCGGCCCAGTCGGCGGCCCGGCGCTCCGTCTCGCGGACGCCGTCGTCGCGGCCGGTCCGCATCGACTCGGTGCGCTCGGCCGCCGCGGCGGCGCGGGCCTCGGCCAGGTCCTCGCGGAGGCGCTCGACGTCCTCGGCGTGGCTCTCGGGCACGTCGCCGTCGAACAGCGCGATCTCGTCGGTCGTCGTGTTGTGTTCGGCGGCGAGGAAGACGGTGTCCGCCGGAATCTCGTGCCCGCGGTCACGGAGTTCCGACCGGACCGCGGGGTCGTTGCAGATCTCGGCGAGCACGCGGGCGCTGGGCCCGCCGGGGTTGCCGGCGCAGGCGCCGCAGTCGAGGCTCGACTCGAACGGGTTGTTCGTCGTCTCGCTCGCGTGGCCCGTGAAGACGACCAGGCGGGCGAACGACTCCCAGCCCATGAGGTCGAAGGCGGCCTCGGCGTAGCCCGCCTTCTCGTCGAGGGTCATCCCCCGCGGGAGGCCGCCGTTGGCGTGCGCCTCGCCCTCGCGCTCGACCGTCGGCGAGCAGAACTCGTGGGAATCGGGCGTCCGCTCGTCGACGGCGTCGGCGAGGTCGTGGACGGCGGCGGGCAGCAGCGTCCGGCCGGCCATCGCGGCGCCGTAGGCGCTCCCGGCGCCCTCGACGAAGGTGAAGGCCGCGGCCACGTCGGTCTTGAGCGACTTGAGGTGCTTGCGCCCCGCGGAGACCAGGTGGCGCCAGCCGTCGTACGCCGACGCGTCGTCCCGGCAGTCCTCGGCCGGCCGGTCGGCGACCCGATGCTCCGGGTCGACGATGGGCGGGCAGGCGTCGACGGCCACGTCCGACTCGTAGCCCTCGTAGCGCATCGGGACGCCGAAGAAGCCGGCGTAGCCGTGCGTGTCGTAGGGCCCCGCGTCTTCGATGTGCCGGCGGACGATCTCCGAGCGCGTGTCGATGCAGAACACGAGCTGGGCGGCCGGGCGCGACCCGTCCGTGCCCGCCGAGGACGCCTCGACGTCGTCGTCGAGGCCGTCGACGAGCCGGTCGCGGTAGCTCTTCTCCCACGCGCTCAGCCAGACCTCTTCGAGGGGCACCTCGTCGGCGTCAGCGTCGTCGCTCTCGCCGGGGGTCTCCCCGGGGTCGATCGGCGCACCGAGCTTGTCGGCCAGCGTCAGCCGCACCGCCAGGTACTCGCGCAGCGAGATCGGGAACTCGCCCTGCCACGGGTCGGCGTCCGCGTCCTCCCGTTGCTTGACGAGGCCGGTCCAGCCGGGCAGCGCGGCGAGGTGGTGCTCGAAGACGTCCCCCCAGCGGTCCTCGGGGATCCCGTCGACGGCCGCCTCCAGCGCCGCCGTCGCGGTATCGGGGAGCTCGGACGCCCGCTCGCAGCCCGGGACGTCGCCGTCGTGCGGCGCGACAGCGCGCCAGGCGGCGTAGAACCCCGCCTCGCGGTCGGGCATCGCCCACTCGGCCTGGCCCTGATCGAGGAAGGCGGCCAGCCACTTCGAGAGTACGCGGTCGAGCTCGTCGGCCGGCGAGTCGGAGCCGGCGTCGTCGGCCTCGGCCTCGTCCGCGGCCATCTCGTCCAGGAGGGCCTCGGGCTCGCCGTCGACGCCGCGGGCGTCGAGTTCCTCGCGCAGCACCTCGGGGTCGATCTGGCCGTTCTCCCAGGCCCGGCGGAAGACCGATGGGTGCGGATAGCCCCGGCCGCCGAACAACTGCTCGGCCTCCGCGGCGGCACGGTGGAACGGCCGGTCCTCGAGTCCGGCAAGCGGGTTGGCCGTGACGAAGGAGTGCAGCGGCCAGACCGTGCCGACCGTCTCGGCTGCGCGATCGATGCGGTCGTCGAGGTGGGCGTTACGCGTCATTGTAGTCCTCCTTGCGGGTGAGAACGGTGTCCGAATCCGGCTGCGAGAGGTTCAGAAGCGTCACGTAGAGCCGCCGGCTGGACCGGTGCCAGCCGAGGTCCGTCACCGCGTAGCCGGCGACGAACAGGGCGGCGACGGCGCCGTGGACGGCGGTCAGTTCGGTCGGTGACGAGTACATCGGGACGTCGGCCATCACCGTCGAGATCGCCTCGAACAGCAGGCCGTAGACGCCGATGGCGGTCAGGACGAGCAGCGGCGTCGCGGCGAGCCTGACGATCGGCGACAGCTTCGTCCGGCGAAGGACGTCCCGCGCCGCGTGCAGCGTCGTCACGACGACGACGAGCGTCAGGACCACGCCGCTGTCGAACGTCAGGGCGACGCCGCCGTCGAACGCGATCCCCTTCCCAGTGAGGGCGGCGAACAGCGCGCCGCCGCCGATCGCGGTCAGGCCCGCGACGGCCAGCGTCGCGAGGCCGCCTCCGTCGCCGTAGCTCCCCTTCGGTGCGGTCTGCTCGACGGCCGCGCCCGAAGAGAGGAACAGGTACGCCTTGTAGAACCCGTGGAGGACGAGGTGCGTGATCGCGGCGGCGAAGAAGCCCAGCCCGGCCTGCAGGATCATGAAGCCCATCTGGGCGACGGTGGAGGTCCCGAGCTTGCGCTTGACGTCCGTCTGGACGAGCAGCATCGCCTGGCCGGCGAGCGCGCTGACCGCGCCGACGGCGACGACGGCAGACATGACGGCGACCCGGTCGGCGAACAGCGGCGCGAACCGGGTCAGGAGGACGCCGCCCGCGTTGACGAACCCGGCGTGCATCAGCGCGGACGCCGTCGTGGGCGCGGTCATCGAGGACAGCAGCCAGCGGTGGAAGGGCAGGAGCGCCGACTGGATCATCGCCGCGAGGACCAGACAGCCGGCGGCCGTGAGCGCGGCCGCGGTCGGAATCCCGTCGACGCTACCGAGAACTCCGGTGATCGTCGCGGTGCCCGTCGCCCACGCCAGGATCGCCGCCGCGACGGCGAGGAGCGCGCTGGAGGCGACGAAGTACCGGCGCGCGAGCCCCGCGGCGGCCCTGGCCTGGTGCCACTCGCGGTCGTGGCCGATGAGCGACGCCATCAGCAGGCCCATCGCCAGCCACGCGGCCACGAACAGCGCGAGGTGGTCGGCCGCGGCCATCGTCATCACCGCGAGCGTGAACCCGAGCACGCGGGCGAAGAATCCCTCGACGCGCTCGTCGCCGGCCATGTAGCGGCGGGAGTAGCTGTGGACGATGCCGCTGAAGAAGGTTACAACGGTCCACATGAGCACCGTCAGCCCGTCGACGGCGAACGGTCCGGGGACCGTCAGCTCGTATCCGCCCGCCGTCGTCACGGCGAGCAGCCCCGCGGCCAGCAGGAACAGGCCCCAGACCAGCCACGTCGACGCTCGCGGGACGAACGGGCTCGACGATGTCGTCGCTTCCGAGAGCGGTACGGCGTCGTTCGGACGTGTGTTGTCGGTCATCGTGAGGTCTCGTCCCGGACGGGCGTTCGTCGCCGGTCGTGTGGGTCGGCGACCCCATCACGGAGTGGTCGCTTCAACCCAGTGTAGCGAACGAACTGGTTATAATGCTTTCTGTTCGATCAAAACGTTCGATAGAATCGTGCGAAAGAACATTATGGTATCGGGTAGCAAACCTGGCGGCGGGTCAGCCCGTCCGGTCGTCGACTGCGAGGCCCGGTCAGTCGCAGGGCCAGGGTCCGCCGTCCACAGCAGCGGCTGAACGATCGCGATCAGCAGTTCCAGGTCTCGGCGCGTGCGCCCGCGGACCGCCGGCCGCTCCCGCCGGTCACTCCTCGTCCGAAGAAAATCCGCCGAACGGCGTGGTCTCGTGGCTCCGGACGAGGACCTCGTCGGCGACGGTGACGCCCATGTCCAGCAGTTCCTGCGCGACCGACGTGATGTCCTCGTCGTGCTCGCCGACGACGGTCACCAGGAGGTTCTCGTCGCCGGTCACCAGTTCCTGGACCGAGACGACGCCCGATATCTCGAGGATGTCCCCGAGGAGAGCGCCCCGCTCCGGGATCGGCGCGGTGCAGAACAGGAGCATCCGGAGCGGGTAGCCCGACTCCTGGTAGTCGATGTCGGCGCTGTAGCCCTTGATAACCTCCTCCGACTCCAGCCGCTGGATCCGCTTGCGCACCGTACTCGACGAGGCTTCGGTCCGCTCCGCTATCTCGCCCGACGAGAGGTTGCGAGCGTCCTCCTGGAGCGCGTGGAGAATCTCCCTGTCGACGTCGTCGAGTTCGTAGTCCATCGTCCTGGCTGACGCCCGCAGAACCCATAAGAAACGGGGATGTCCCGAACGCGCGAGCGGCCGGCCCGGTTTCGACGGGGTGTTGCTCGTCGGCGGCGGGGCGATCCTCACGACCCCGAACCTCGTCTACGGGGTCACGACCCGGCCGTGGATCCTCCTCGCGATCCAGTCGCTGGGCGGCATCGGGTTCGCGATGGTCACGGTCGCCACAGTCGACCTCGCCGACGGCATCGCCGCCCTCGGGTTCGGCGGTGCGGCGCTCGGACTGCTGGTCTCGGCGGACGGTCGATCCGGCGAAAACCAACCGACCGCGTGATCCGTATCGCTTCCACTCCGCTCGCGAGGCCGTCGGAGTTGTCGGCACCCGCGACGACGAGCGCGAGGTGTCGGACACGTCGATGAAGGACACCTTCACCGGTGGTACCGAGGACGGCCGCCAGGAGGTGATCGACCGGGAGCCGATCGGCCGGATGGACGAGCCCGGGGAGATCGCCGAGGCCGTCCTGTGGCTGCGTTCGGACGCCGCCTCCTTCGTGCTCGGGCACCCCATGGTCGTCGACGGCGGCCAGACGGTGTGACGCGGTGCCGGTCGCGGCGGCCGGGCGGGACGCGACGCCGTCGCATTCTTTCCCGCATCGACGGGGCAGACTGCGCGTCCCGCTCCCCGAACGGCTACGTCTTGAGCCCGCTCCCCGAGAGCGCCACCACGACGTCGTCATCGTCGTCGACGAGGCCGCTGTCCCGGTACGCGCGCAGCGCCGCGGGAGCGACCGCCGACGTCGGTTCCACGTAGAGGCCGCGCCGGTGCAGCGATTCGAGTTCGGCCTCCGTCGCCGCGGCGTCGACGGCGATGGCGTCCCCGTCGGTCGCCGCGACGGCGTCGAGGATCTGGTCCCTCCGGGCCGGGTTCGCGATCTGGATGCCGTCGGCGACGTCGTTCTCGCCCGTCCGGCCCCCGTGTAACTCGTCGGCGATCGGCGACTGACTCGCCGCTTGCACGCCGAGCAGCCGGGGCATCGAGTCCGTCCAGCCGGCCTCGCGGAGCGCGCGGAAGCCGCGATACGCGCCCAGGAACAGCGTCCCGTGGCCCAGCGGGACGACGACGGCGTCGGGTGCCTGCCAGCCTCGCTGCGCGGCGACCTCGTAGGCGAACGTGGCGGTCCCGGCGAAGAAGGCGGGGTTCCACGCGTGGGAGGCGTACCACGCGTCGCCGTCCTCGACGGCGGCGACGCAGGCGTCGGTCACGTCCTGCCGGGACCCCTCCACGCGCACGGGCGTCGCGCCCGCACGTCGGATCGCCCGGAGCTTGGCGTCTTTCACCGACGCGGGGACGTACACCTCCGCGTCGACGCCGGCCCGCGCCGCGTAGGTGGCCAGGGCCGCTCCGGCGTTCCCCGACGAGTCGTCGACGACCGTCTCGGCGCCGCACTCGACGGCCCGTGAGACGGTCGTCGCCGCGCCGCGGTCCTTGAAGCTCCCCGTCGGAGAGACGTACTCGAGTTTGAACGCGGCGTCCCAGTCGGGCGCGTCGACGAGGGGCGTGAACCCCTCGCCGAGCGTCGCGTGCGCGTCCATCGGGAGGAAGTCGTCGAACGCCCACAGGCCGTCGCCCACGTCGCTGACAGTGAGCGCGGGCGGCGGGCCGTCCGGGCGCGACGGGTTCGCGTAGTCGAGCGGGCTGCCGCAGGTACAGCGCCACCGGTCCTCGTACTCAGATTCGCAGACCGAACAGCGGAGCGTCGCTGGCATGATCCGTACCCCCTTCTGGGACTCCGTGGTAAAGCCTCTGACCCCGTCCGTGCTATCGACCTCGATAGCGCTCGCCTGTCCGAGAACGCGGCTGACCGGATCCGATTTCGGTCAGAGAGACCACCGGATGGAAACGGTATCAGTCGGTCGCGACGAAGTCCTCGATCTCCTCCCAAAGGCCGAACGCGGAACCGAGGAGGCCGGCGATCATGACGAGACCGCCGATCGCTTCGATAAACTGGATGCCGCCTCCGAACAGTCCGATCAGGAAACCGACGACGACCGCCGAGATGCTCACCCCCAGCGTCGGATTCGTCTCCAGCAGCGACGGAATGTAGGACGGGACGTACACGCCGCCCGCGAAGATCACGGTCGTGGCAATTGCCGACAGCACGCTCCCTTCGAGACCACCGAGTGAGGACAGAGTCAGCAAACTGTGAACGGCCTGTGGGACAGGTCCTTCTGCCGCGATCGCGATCACGGCCGCCTGAAGCGCGAGCGCTTTCGGCGCGAGCCGCGTCACGTCGACGTCCTGCGACTGCGGGTCGCTCCGTCGCGTCGCAATCACGGTACCGATCGCGATCAGCGCCAGACAGGCCGTCGCGGCGAGATATCCCAGCGGGACACCGTCCGAGACAGACCCGAACACGTTCACGTACACGATCAGCGGAGCGTACAGGAGCGCTATCGGAAGCCCGTAGCCGGGCGGGATAGCGCGGTACTCCAGGTGGTCGATCTGTGGCCCGTCGTTGCCCGCCTCGAGCCACGTCCCTTCCGAGGACGGCGTTACGAATCCCAGGTCGAAGGGTAACCGCTCGACTATCCGGAGCCAGTACCAGACGCCGTAAATCGCCGGCAAGAACATGACGAAAAACAGGAAGAGTTCTGTGGAGAGCGCTGTGGTCACGAACGCTCCGGATTGACCGCCCGCGGCTGCGCTCTGAACGAGCGTGAGAATGTTGCCCCGCGTCGTGCCACCGGAGTCGATAATCGCAGCCAGCGAAAAGATCAGCCCCGAAAAGACGTACAGCGACGTAACCAGACCCGTCGCTCCCGACTTCGCGGCTGCGATACCGATCATCAACCGCTCGATCGGGTCGTTGAGGATCTTCTCGAGCTGCGGGCCGAACGGGACCGTATTGACCCCGATCGCTCCGATAACCCAGACGACGACCGCGACTTCGGGGAGTGGATACAGCGTCGCAGTGATCGCCATCGCGGGCCCGAGCACGACGGCCAGGAGGACGTCGTCGACGAACCGGTCCCGCATCAGCGCGTACCGGAGCCCGACGGCACCGAGGAGCAGGAACGCGGCGTTCTCCGCGAACGGCGACGGGATCGACCCGTGGTCGAACGTCCCCGTGAAGATCTGCTGTTTGACCGTGACGCCGACCGCCGTCGCGACGAGTGCCGCTGCGAAGCACTCGTACTTCCGAAGTGAAACCGACGCGCCGCGAAGCTCGTCGACACGCCGATACGTCTTGTACGTGAGAGTCGCGAGGAAGAACCACCCGACCATCCACGTCAGTGTCGGCTGGTCACTGGCGAGTGGCACAGCGAGTGACAGCACCGTCCCCATCAGATCGACTAGCGGAACGACGTCAGAGAGCGACCGCAGGGCGAGCTCGAGGGACGCGAACAGGGCCATCCCACCTGTAGCGAGACCGAATCGGCTACCATCGCGTCTCATGTGATCCCGATTGAAGAGGTCTTAGAAAAATATGATGAATCCGGAAGCATAAGTTATAATTTTGTTGTAAAATCCAAACAAAGTAGATAGACGTCTACGCTCCCGTCCGACTACTCGTCGCGGTCCTCGGGCAGAGCAACGGCGAAGAGTTCGTATCTCGCCCCGCACTTCGGACAGTCTCCCGTTGCCGGTTCGGTCGGTTCCGGTTCCGAACTGAACGCCATTGCTCCCCAGAACATGTCGTACCCGCAATTGACGCAGTGTTGACCGCGCAGGGGGCGAGGATCAACTCCCTCTCCGTGCTCGGGCTCTGCGAGTCCGATCGGAACTGGTGTGGGATCACTCACGGTACGCCAGGAGTTACCCTAGAGGGAAAAATATACCGCCCGACGTCGGTCCCTGCAACGGTTCTACAAGTGGTTTGTCACCGGAGTGTCGCTCGTGTCTCCACGCAGCTCGCCTGCTCGTGATGTCGTCTCCCGTCCCGGAGGCGTCCCATCACTATCGATGAAAGCTCGCGGTTTCCGGAGGCGCTTCCCTTTTCAGCGGCAGTCACGTCCCGTCTGCCATGGCATCCGACGAGACGAGCGGGGCTCCCGGGGGGCCGATAGCCGGCGAGCCCGTCCAGCACGGGACCGGCGTGACCTCGAATCGGGCGTTCCCGACGAACAGCTACCCGTCGAGCCTCGACCCGTTCGTCCTGTTCGAGCGGTTCTACATCGAGCCCGGCGAGGGGTTCCCGACCCATCCCCACCGCGGGTTCGAGATCGTCTCGTACATGCTCGAAGGCGGGATGGACCACGAGGACTCCCTCGGGGTGACCAACACCGCCCGCGAGGGCGAAGTCATGCGGATCACCGCGGGTGCCGGGATCCGACACTCGGAGTTCCCCGCCGGCGACGAGGGCTGTAACGGACTCCAGCTGTGGCTCAATCTCCCGCGGGACCGCAAGGAGGTCGATCCGGACTACGAGGACGCGGCGGCCGCAGAGCTCCCGACCGAAGAGCGCGACGGCGCGACCGTGACGACCGTCGTCGGCGAGGGGTCGCCGATCGCCCTCCACACGCCGACGGAGTACCTCGACGTCGCCGTCGACGGCGCGTGGACCTGGTCGCTCCCCGACGGCTGGTCCGGGTTCCTCTACGGCGTGTCGGGCGAGGGGACGGCCGACGGCGCGGCCTTCTCCGAGGGAGACGTCCTCCCGGTCACGGACGCCCGGTCCGTCGAGGTCCGGAGCGACGGCGACCTCCGCGCCGTCGCCGTCGCCGGCCGTCCCCACGGTGAGCCTGTCCGCCAGCGCGGGCCGTTCGTGCTCTGAGTGGACGAGTGGGACGGAGCAGGGAGTGCGTTGACCGATCCAGTCGGACCACGTTGGAGTAGTATATAAAGAGGTCGCCGGTATCAATATAAAGCTTATATATTAACGCCTCGAAATCTGTGGTATGCCCCAGAATGTGCGGTCGAATACGTCCTCGGGAATATCGATACAGGTCCCTGTTCCGGCTAACGAACCCGGTCTGTACGGATCCGACGCCACTGACGACATCCTGTCGTTTTTATCTCGGCATCGATACGAGTCCTTCACGCCGAGAGAGCTCGAAGAGTGGATCGACCACTCGGAGATGACGATCAGGAGAGCAGTAGACGTGCTCGCAGAGAACGACCTCGTGGAGTACAAGCCCGAAGGGAACAGGAAACCGGTTCAGATCAACCGTACCAGGCTTGCAGTCCCGGACGATCCACTACTTCGAGTTCCGCAGGAAGAGTACCACGAACCGGTGAAGGCTGCGGTCGATCGACTGCAATCCGATCTCGACGAGGTGCTCGGAATCGTTCTCTACGGAAGCGTCGCTCGCGGGGAGGCCGACCGTCGCAGTGACATCGACCTGTGGGTAGCCGTCGACGAGAGCAGGGCTGCCGCGCAACGGGCAGTGAACCGGATCGCGGACGAACTCGAAGAGCGACGATTCGGCGGGGAGCGATACGCGTTTCACATCGCCGTCGAGTCAGTCGACTCGATCCCCGCCTTCACGGACGACATTCGAGAGATCGTCGTGTCCGGGATTACCGTCTATGAGACTGAAGCGTTCCAGACGCTGCAGAATATTCTGACGCACCAGCAGACGGATGAGTAGCGACCCGACAGCAGTCACGACGGCGATCGAACAGGCGGAGGACGCCTTCGAGTATGCCGGATTCGGTCAGCCCGACTTCGAAGCGGGTATCGACCAGGGCGAGGAGTGGAAGGTGCAACTTACGAAGGGCTGTCGATACCTGGAAGCGGTCAGGACGCTCCGGAGCCAGGACGGATTCAACGGCGCCGTCGTCGAACTCTCCTTCGGAGCCATCGAGCGGACGCTCGAGGGATACCTGCTCTGGGCGACGAACGACTCGCTCGAGGACTTCATGGACCACACGACGGTCTACGATCGGATCGTCCAGGTCGGGCTACTCGAGACAGATACCGCGGACTCACTGCGATCGCTGTATCGGTCTAACCGAACGGAACACTACTACGGCGGCCAGGTGCCGACTGCGCAGAAAGAGGACGCGATGGCGGCGCTCGCGGAAGCCATCCACGACTTCACGGTCGACCAGATTCGTGAAGACGGCGTCTGTCTTTGTTGAGAAGTCTCTCCGGTAGGAACTGGCAGGTCTTCCACTGAATTGCTGTTACCGCCGAGAGCGAACAACGGTGAACCGCCTCGGGGTCAAGTGGATCGAGAGAGCTTTGCTCTCTCGTCATCCCGGAAGACGACGGCGTCCGGCGACCCCGAGGCTTTCCGTGGAGTAGTCGGACACTCCCACAACACCGTCGGTCATCGGGTCCACGGACGATCGTTTCGTCCTCTCACACGCATACGGAGAGAGCTCCGCGCGGCCGTCCCCACGGTGAGCCCGTCCGCCAGCGCGGGCCGTTCGTGCTCTGAGAGGGGCCGAGCGACGACCGTCCCGCCAGAACTATCAACGAGACTATCTTCAGCACCCGACAGCATGGGCGACGACGAGGTATTCGGGGACGTCCGGTTTCTCACGGGGTCCGAACAGCGGGTGGCGATCCTCGATACGCTGTGCGACGGCCCCGCCCGGCCGACGGACCTGTGCGACCGCGTGCCGGTGACGCGGACCACGGTCCAGCGGGTGCTGGCGGGCTTTCTGGAGCGACACTGGGTAGTGAAGCGCGACGGCCGGTACCACGTGACCGGTACCGGGCGCCGCGTGAGGGAGGCCTACGCGGAGTTCGTCGGGACCGTCGAGCGCGCCCGCCAGCTGGGCCCCATCGTCGCGGACCTCGGCGACGCCTGCGGCGAGCTTCCCGACGCCGCCTACGAGACGGCCGAGGTGACGGTCGCGACGGAGCAGGAGCCGCTCGCGGCGGTCGACCGCCTCATCGAGTGGCTCGAGGCCGGCGCGGGCGGGCACCTCCGTCTCGTCACGCCCATCGTCGCGCGGACGTTCAACCGGACGGCGATGTCGCTGCTCGAACGGGGGACGACCTTCGAGATGGTGATCGACGAGGGCGTGCTCCAGCAGTCGGCGTCGGCGTTCCCGGACGCGCTGGCGCGGGCCCGCGAGCACGGCGGCGTGGAGGTGTTCGTTCACCCGGACCCACTGTCGTTCGGGCTGACGCTCCGCGACGGGAGCGCGCTGGTCGCCGGCTACGACGACGCGAACAACCTCCGTGGCCTGTTCGTCTCCGAAAACGAGGACGTCAGGGCGTGGGCCGAGCGGACCTACGGGCACGTCGTCGACAGGGCGACACCCCTCGAGGAAGCCCTGTCGGACGAGTAGGACCCGTCGATCGGCGGTCGAGGTGGCCGGAGCGGGTCGTCAGCGGGATCGAAGCGGGGAGTCCGTGAAGGGACCGGACCGGTTCCGGGGACGGTGAGACACTGGCGGATTACCACTCCCCATCGTCTGCCAGCGTAGCCGGGTGCCTATACTTACCTCCCGTCGATCGGTACCGATCCCGGACGTGTTACAGGGGCTGTAACATCCGATCGCAGAGCGGGCGACCGCCGCCAGCCAGCGAGCGCCGGCCGCGATCGACCGCGGGAGACGCCCCGTTCCACGGGCCTCGTGCGTCGCTCTCCAGCGGTTCTCCCCTATCGGTTACCAGACTTCCTGACCAAAGAATCCCTTCTCGCAACTACAGATAAATAGGCCCAACCCCAAGCCGGACCCATGTCTCCACCCGGGCGGGAAGTCGAGTACACCGAATCGGACGTCATCGAGGTGTTCAAACAGCGCGAGGACTACGCCGAACCCCTGACGGCGTCGGAGGTGGCGGATCGGCTGGGCTGCTCGCGCCGGACCGCGCTGAACAAGCTCCACGACCTCCAGGAGGAGACGGACCTCACGAGCAAGAAGGTCGGCGGGCGCAGCCGGGTGTGGTGGATCCCCGTCACGATGGACTGAAGCGACGGACGCGGTGCCGGCGGACCGGCCAGCGCACTCGCAGTCAGGAGAGGTGGAGCACCCGCATTCGCTCGGGACCACCGTGGCCCGGGTCCGACTGCGGTGCCGCTGGTCGGCCGACGCCGCCGGTCCCGGCCCCGTCGCTCACTCGTCGACGGGCGTCTTGATGACGGTGACGGGCCGCTCTGCCATCCGGGCGACTCGCTCGGCGACGCTCCCCAGCAGTCGCCGGTACTCGCCGGATCGGTTCTTCGAGCCGAGGACCGTCAGGCCGACGTCCGCCTCGTCCATGTACGCGAGGATCTCCTCGTGGGGCACGCCGCGTCTGATCACCGCTTCGGTGTCGACGCCGGCCGCGGACGCGGTCTCGACGATGTCCTCGACGGCGTCGCCGCCCGCCTCCTCGAGCGCGTTCTCCAGCCCCTCGAACTCGTGGACGTACTCGTCGCCGGGGTAGGAGCTGTACGCCTCCGCGTCGACGACGTACAGGACGTGCAGCTCCGCGTCGTACCGCTGTGCGGCGTCGACCGCGTGCTCGATCGCCCGGTCCACTCCGGGACTCATGTCGGTCGGGAGCAGGATTCGATCGTACATCGTCTGAAACGAAGGACGCCGGCAAGTTATAGGAAGGGGACCGCTCTCACGAGGTGAGACGCCCCGTCGCCGGTCGGCCGTCGGAGCACGGCCTCGGCGATCGCGACGGCGGACCGTCGTCCTCGGCGTCGGCTCGGCGGTCGCGGCGGATCACTCGCAGTCGAAGCCCCACTCTTCGGCGCGCCGCTGGGCCTCTGCACGGGCCTGCTCGCGAATCGCCTCGATCTTCGCCTCGTCGCGGAGGAACGCCTCGACTGCGCCGGGGTCCCGCTCCCCGCCGTCGCCGGCGGTCGGGTCAGGTTCCCGGGGCTCCGGGGCGGCCCGGCGGGTGCTGGCCGCCAGCGCGGGGTCGCCGGCCAGTCGCTCGGCGGGCATCCCCGGCGGCACGGAGAGCGCGTCGGGGTCGCCCAGCGCGTCGAGCGCGTCCGGGGCCAGGTCGTACAGTTCGACGTGATAGGACCCCGGCGTCGCGAGGTCGGCGAGCGCCTCGGGGCCGCCCCGGTCCGTGCCGGTGTGGTAGGCCAGTTCGGGGACGCCGTCGCGGAACGTCAGGACGCCCGTGCCCCCGGTGTCGAGCAGCAGCGCCTCCTGCGGTTCGAGGACGGCGTAGCCGGTGACCGCGCGGTCCAGCGCCGCCGCGAGCGGGTCCCGGGGGTCGTCGACGACCCGGGACTTCAGGAGGCGACCGTCGGGGAGGTTCATGGCGACTCGGGGACGACCGCGCTGCGGAACCGATCCGCCACGTCCTCCGAGGCGCGGTCGCGCACCTCGATGCCCGCGGCGGCCGCGCGGAAGGCCTCGGCCGGCGGCGAGTCTGGGGCGTGGGCCAGCAGCGGGCGTCCGGCGCGGCGGGCCTCCCGGGCGGCCTCGTGGGCCGGCACCGTCGCCAGCGTCGGCCCCTCGAAGTAGCGCTCGGACTGCTCGGCGACGCGGTCGATGGCGTCGTCCTCTCGAACCTTGTTGAACAGCACGCCGGCGACGCCGGTGCCGTAGGAGGTGGCGTACTCCTGGACCTTCAGCGCGTCCGACAGCGACGGGATCGTCGGCTGGAGGACGACCACGACGCGATCGGCCAGCACGATGGGCAGCACGGCCGAGCGGCTGCCCAGCGCCGCGGCGGAGTCGAGCAAGATGACGTCGGTGTCGGCCGCGAGCGTCGCGACCACCTCCCGCAGGCGCGCGGCGTCGGCGTCGCGAAACCCGTCCAGGCTCGTCCCGCAGGGGACTACCGTCATGCCGAACCGCTCGTAGGTCGCCGCCTCGACGGGCGCTTCGCCGCCGAGCACGTCGTGGAGCGTGACGTCGACCTCCGAGAGGCCGGCGTGGAAGAGCAGGTTCGCCATCCCGGTGTCCGCGTCGACGACCGTCACGTCGTAGTCCGCCGACAGCGCCATGCCGAGGGCGAGCGTGCTCGTGGTCTTGCCCGTCCCGCCCTTCCCGCTGGCCACCGCGAACGCCTCGACCATTCTACCTCCACTGTGCCGCCTTATTTTAAAATACTGTCGGAGAATCGAACCACCCCGGACCAGCGGCCGCCCGCTCCGACCGGTCAGTTCGACGCCAGCGCGTCGACGCCCTGCTCGACGGCCCACGGTGTGGCGCGAGCGACTGCCGTCGCGACGACGTACTCCCTGACGGGGCGGTCCAGTCGCGAGGCCTGAACCTCCCCGTTCAGGCGGGCGAGGTTCCGGTCGCCGTTCGCCACGCGCCAGGCGACGTCGGCGACGACGGTCCGCGCCAGCCCAGACGACGGGCTCTCCGCCAGAGCCGACTGCAGCGCGTCGAGCGCGTCCGACCGGAGGGTCCGCACCGCCTCGGCGCTCTCGACGCGGAACCGCTCGCCGTCGTCGACGCGCTGTCGGACCTGGTCGAACGCCCGAAAGTGGGCGAGCTGACCAGTCGCGTCGACGACGGCGCTGGCCGGTCCAGCCGCCTCCGCGAGCTGCTTCGTCCCCGACTCGGCCTCCCAGTGGAGTTCGTCGAGGAGTCTGGTGGCCCGCTCTTGGTCATCGACGGTCGGCTCCGGCGGCAGCGACGACTGCCGGTCGCGGACGTCAGCGAGCAGCGCCTCGGCCGCGCCGGTCAGCGTCGCGTCGACGGTGCCGGCGTCGTCGGGCAGCGACGCGGCGAACCGCTCCTGGAGGTGGCGGGCATCCGCCGCGTGCGCCCGCGTCGACTCGGCCGCCTCGCCCCACTCGGCGACCGTCAGGAGCGCCCCGTCCCGCTGTGATCGGTGTACCGGGTCGTCCTCGACTGCCCACCGCAGGGCGTCCTCGATGCGGGCGTGGACCAGCGCCGCGCGCACGGGGTCCGCGCCGACGTACTCGCGGCGCTCCCGGAACTCCGCGGCCTCGGTCACGGCCTCCCGTCGCTCCGCGCGGACGTCTTCGACAGTCAGCCCCTCGTCGGCGACGGCCCACCCGGCGGCCGCGTAGCGGGCGTTCTCCCGCCCGCGCCGGAGCGACCGGAGCGCCTCGAACTCGGTCTCCGCTCGGCGGGCCTCGCTCTGGTCGGTCGTCGCGTGCTCGGCCGCGTCGACGAGTCGCTCCCGGACGTGACCGTTGGGAATCTCGTCCGGGCCGAACGGCGTCGGCAGCGTCGACAGCAGGTCGTCGATCCGGTCGCGGGCGCCGCCGAGGTACTCGGCACCGATCTCGACCGGTACCGACGCGACCACCGCGGGCTCGGCCTCCTCGTCGACGTCGGGCAGATCGTAGGCGCTGATCGTCGGCTCGCCGCCACTCCTAATACCCTCGAGGGTATTACAGCCGGCGAGTGCGGTCGACCCCGCCAGCGCCAGCAGTCCGCGACGGGTGATCCGTCCGCCGTCGCGCATCACTGGGCACCTCCCGTTGTGGAAGCGCTGGCGTTGCCATCGGCTGCCCCGCTGCTGCTACTGCTGCCACTGCTGCTGGCGCTATCGCCTTCGGCCCTCGCGCGGGCCATCCGCTCGCCGCAGGCACCGCCGCCGACCGAAGAGCCGTAGCCGTTCACGTCCTCGTGGTCGAGCGCGTCGGGGATGCGGATCAGGCGGGCCTCGTAGACCTTCGCGTCGGCCTCGCAGCGCTCGTCGTACGGACGGAGGACGCGCCCGTAGTCGGTCCGGACCTCGTCGGGCTGCCACTGAATGCTACACAGCTCCAGCCGGAAGCACTCCTCGACCTGGTTGACCTCCAGGTAGACGGTCTCGCTCTCGAAGTCGGTCTCGTCGAGGAACGATCGGACGGGCTCGGTGTCCACCCCGTCGGCGACCCGGACGCGGCCGGCCCGGTCCTCGCCGTCGATCACCGTCCTGTCGCCGTGGTAGTGTCGCTCGGCGACACTCGGCCGGCCGCCGCCGTCCTCGTCGGCGAACCACACCGGTGGCCGATCAGTGGCCGACCGGACCGCCACGTGGGGCGGATCGGCCTCCGAACCGTGTCCGGGCTCGTCGGCGGGCGTCTCCCGCGCGTGTGTTCGAGTCGATTCTGACTCGCCGAAACCGGTGCCGCTACAGCCGGCTAGCGCGGCGACCAGTCCTGCGGCTCCGTGGAGGGCGCGCCGTCGCGTGAAGGGGACCATGAATTCGTTCACTGGTCACGCTACCGCGGGGAAAGCTTTCTGGTATACAACTGGCTGCGCGGCTGCCATCTCTGACGCGGTGCGCTCATCTCCGGAGGACGGACAGGTCGACGTGCTCGCGCAACAGGTCTGCGGCGCTATCCGCCGGATATCCTCGCTCCCGCGCGGCCGCCGGCCGTTCGCGTCCGGCCGCCTCGTACGTGTTTCTCACGTAGGCATCTCTCGCGCCCGGGTTCTCGAACAGGCCGTGGAGGTATGTCCCCAGGACCGCCCCGCTCGCGACGCCCGTCTCGCCGACCGGCGTCCCGCCGCGGCGCTCGGTCCGGCCCATGTGGATCTCGTAGCCCGACATCTCGCCCTCGAAGCCGGCGAGCGGACCCGCGCCGGCGATCTCGCGGGTGACCGCCCGGACCGCCTTGTCCTCGCGGAAGCGCGTCTCGACGGGGAGGCGACCGATCCCCTCGACCGCCTCCCGCTCGCCCGTCCCCTCGACGGCGGCGTTCTCGATCCGCTCGCCCAGCAGCTGGTAGCCGCCGCAGAGGCCGACGATCGGGCCGTCGAACGCCCGGATCCGCTCGTCCGTGCCCGCGTCGCGCACCGCCAGCAGATCGTCGACGGTGTTCTTCGTCCCCGGGAGGACGAGGGCGTCCAGTCCGTCCAGCGAATCCTCGATTGGGACGTACCGGACGCGGACGCCGGGCTCGCGGACCAGCGGCTCGACGTCCGTGGCGTTCGAGATGCGCGGCAGGCGCAGGACGCCGACCGTGACGGACTGTTCGTCGGGGACGCCGTCGTCGGCCCCGCGGACGGCCCGCTCGCCCTCGTCCGGTAGCGCGAGGCTGTCCTCCTCGGGGAGGCCGGGGTCGTCGTGGGGCAGCACGCCCAGCACGGGCACGCCGGTCCGCTCCTCGAACTCCTCGAGCCCCGGGGCCAGCAGCGACCGGTCGCCGCGGAACTTCGTGATCACGCAGCCGACCACCCGCTCGCGGACGTCCCCGGGCAGGAGTTCGAGCGTCCCCACCAGCGACGCGAACACGCCGCCGCGCTCGATGTCGGCGACCAGCAGGACGTCCGCGTCGGCGAACCGCGCCGTCTCCAGGTTCGCCAGGTCGCGGTGCCTGAGGTTGATCTCCGCGATGGAGCCCGCCCCCTCGGCGACGACGACGTCGTGGTCGGCCGCGAGCCGCGCGTGGGACTCGCGGGCGGCCGCGAGCGCGTCGTCCCAGTGGTCGTCGTAGTACTCGCCGGCCGCGTAGTGGCCGACCGCCTCGCCGTGGAGCACGACCTGCGACTCGCCGGACCCGCGGGGCTTCAGGAGAACCGGGTTGTGGTCGGTGGTGGCCGGGATCCGGGCGGCGCGAGCCTGGACGTACTGTGAGACGCCGACCTCGCCCCAGCCCTCGCCCGTCGCGTTCGCCACCGCGCGGGCGTTGTTGCTCATGTTCTGGGCCTTGAACGGCGCGACGTCGGCTCCGCGGTCGGCCAGCAGCCGGCACAGGCCCGCCGCGACCGTCGACTTGCCGACGTGGCTCGCCGTGCCGGCGACGAGGAGGGTCTCGGCCATCGCTCCCCCCTGCGTTTCCCGGGGCCAAGAGTGGTTCGACAGTGCGCTTTTGACGCGTCGCCCGCAATCGTCAGTCGTGACCGACGACCGTCTGCGCGAGCTACACGAACACCTCGCCGCGACGGCCGAGCGACCGGTCGAGCGGACCGCGAGCCGCTGGCTCGGCGAGGCCGAGGCGGTCGCGAGGGACCTCGCGCGGAGCGACCTCGACCCCGCCGTTCGACGGGAGCGACTGGAGCAGGTCGACCGCCTGCTCTCGGAGGTCGACTCGACCGGCGACGAGGACGCCGACGAGTCCGTGGCAGCGGCGCGTGACCTCGTAGACGACCTGCTGGACTCGGCGTGACTACCCTCGCCCGCCTTGGACTCTTCCGCGTCGAGCGCCTAGCGGGAACGCCGTGCTCGGACCAAATACCCACAGCGGACGGTCCCAGTCCCGGCGCCTACCACTCGACAAACGGATCGAACAGCCCGGCATGTTCACCGCCCGAAAGGAGTGCGAACTCTGCGAATCGGCCACGCACGTCGACGTCAAGTACGGGTTGCGCGTCTGCGAGTCCTGCGACGAGGCGCTCCTTCCCTGACTCCCGCGACCGGTTCGTCGACGGGACCGTCCCGCCGGCGGCCCCGTCGCCGGACACCCCGTCTCTGCTTTTAAGCCCCTGAGCGGCGTAGTGAGGGGCGTGTCCGGAACACGGAACGCGAGGCGATGGCCGTGACGTCGGTCAGCCGCGTCCTCCGGAACCAGGTCCGCGGAGTGACGGGCGCACTGATCGCCGCCGGCGTCATGGGCCTGCTCACCGTCGAGATGTGGTGGATCGCGTGGGAGCGACCGGCGTGGCAGGTGCTCGGCTACGCCGTCGCGGGCCTCGCTCTCGTGCTGCTCGTCGCCCGCAGCAGCGGGTTCCGCGTCGAGGAGGAGGGCGACGGGGACGAGGCGCGCTACGATCCGATCCGGCTGGCGGTCGACGCCGCCGAGCTCGTCCTCCAGAGCGTCGTCGCGGCCCTCGTCGTCCTGTGGGCGTACGGCATCGTCGACCTGTCGACGCCGGCGCACGTGGTCGCGCGGATGGCCCTCGTCCAGGCCGTCCCGCTCGGGTTCGGCGCGGCGCTGTCGAACCGGCTCCTCCGGGAGACGGAAGACGACGAGAGCGACGACGCCGAGTCGCTGACGCTGCGGGGGAACCTGGCCGCCTTCGCCGCGGGCGGGATCTTCTTCTCGTTCCCGCTGGCAGCGAGCGTGGAGATGAACGTCCTCGCGGCGTCGACCGACTGGGCGCGACTCGGCGCGATCGCCGCGCTGACGCTGGGCACCACGTACCTGCTCCTCTACGAGCTGGAGTTCCGCGGCCAGTCCCGTCGGACGGTCGACCGGGAGTGGTCCGCGCTGATCCACGCCGGACAGGTCTGCGTCGTCTTCGCCGTGGGGCTGTCCGTCGCCGCGCTCCTGCTGTGGGCCTTCGGCTACCTCACCTACTCGCTCGCCGTGAACGTCCAGAAGGTCGTCGTCCTGTCGTTCCCGACCACCGTCGGCGGCGCGGCCGCGCGGGTGATACTGTGAGCTCCTTCTCCGGGGGCGGCGACGAACCGTCGGCGGCGGAGTGGGTCGTGACGGTCGTCAGCGTCGCCGTCACGCTCCTGCTGTTCGGCTACGTCGCCTGGCACGCCGTCACGACGCCCGCAAGCGCCGATCCGGTCGCGACCGTCGCGGGGACCGAGGCGACGGACGACGGCCGCCTGGCCGCGACAGTGAGCGTCGACAACCCGGGCAGTCAGGGGCTGGAGTCCGTGACGGTAGCGGTCGACTGCGCGAACGAGTCGCTGACGTTCGCCCACGTCCCGACCGACGCCGAGCGGACCGGTACCGTCGTCTGTCCGGCCGGGACCGACGACCCCGAGGCGACGGTCGAGCGATGGATCCCCGCCTGATCCCGACGCCGGGCGACCGCGGGACCGGCGTCAGAACTCCGTCCCCTTCCGCGCGCCCTGGCCGGCGTCGATGGGGTGCTTGCGCTTGCCGACCTCGGAGATCAGGTCGGCGTGCTCGCGGAGGTAGTTGGGTTCTTCGTGGCCGCCGGTCAGGACCAGTTCCAGGTCGTCCGGCGCGTCCTCGACCAGCGCCACGACGTCCTCGGGGTCGAGCAGGTCGCGGTTCGCGGCGTACAGCACCTCGTCGAGGAGCAGCACGTGGACGCCGTCGTCGGCGGGGCCGTCGAGCGGGAGCGGGCCGGACGCCTCGGCGGAGGCCGCGGCGATCTCCCGGGCGCGGGCCAGCGCGCCCTCCGCGCGGGCGGCGTGCTCGTCGTCGTCGCTGCCGTCGAGGAAGCCGTGCCAGCCGTAGTGGCCCGCGTTCTCGTAGGAGAAGCCCGGCAGCTCGGCGATGGCGTTGTACTCGCCGCGGACGTCCTCGACGCTGCCCGTGCCGCCCTTCATGAACTGCAGGAGGTGGACGCGGTAGCCGTGGCCGACGGCGCGCATCCCCATCCCCAGCGCGGCGGTGGTCTTGCCCTTCCCGTCGCCCCACCACACCTGCACGAGGCCGAGCTCCTCGGGCTCGGCCGGTTCGATCGGTTCGGCGCTGGGTCCGTCGGAACGGGATCCGTCGGCGTCGCTCATATCCGGGCGTCGGCGCGGGACCACTAAGCGTCCGCGGTCGACGCCCCGACGCTTCGACTGCGACTGAACCTCCGGAAAGCCCATGCCGTCGCCACCGGTTGCACCGATCATGCGCAGACGCGCCCTCCTCACGTCGCTGGCGACCGGCACGGCCACGCTCTCGGGGTGTAGCGTGCTCGGCAGTCCCCGCGACGAACAGTCGACCGTGACGCCCGCGCCCGTCCCCGACGAGGCCGGCGACGGATCGGCGGGGAACGGCACGGAGACGGACGGCTCCTCGACCGACGAGTCCCCGACGGCGGACGGCTGGCCGGACGACCCGGCGAGCGTGATCGACCTGGAGACCGGCCCGCGGACGTACGCGCTGGGGCCGACGCGGTTCCACACCGACGACTACGCGGACGTCCGCCTGGCGTTCGACCGCACGGCCACGGCCGACCACCCGGCGCGGGTCCGCGGCGTTCTCGAGAACGCCAATGACTTCGAGAGCACGTTCCGGGTCGAGTGGCTCCCCGCAGTCGGACGGGTCCACGGCAGACAGCCCGACGGGTACGACCACGAGGCGCGCCTCCACCTCGTCCCCACGGCGAACAACGACCTCGCGGAGACGGTGCCCGAGGTCACCCGCGACGACGGGTACTGGTACGTCGCCGACGTCGGCCCCTGGATGACCGACACCCGCCGACTGGATCCCGGCGAGCGCGTCCGCGTGGAGTACCGTCTCGTCGGCGAGCAGGGGACCGAGCGACCGACGGGAACTTACGAGTTCCGCGGCCGCGACGAGACCGTCCGGATCGCTGTCTGGGACACGACTGGCCCCGGACCCGAGGCGGAGTCCCGGTTCGCCGGCCGGTCGGTGCCGGTGATCAGCCGGGGCGACAGCGAGCAGACCGTCCAGTGGTACCACGAGGCGGACGCGTCGACGCGGGCGTTCGTGCGCCCTTCGGTCGAGCGGCGGGCGCTGGACGGCCGCATCGAGTTCGAGATGGTCAATCACAGCCGCGAGACGCTCCGCTGCGGCCACTGGAACCTCTACAAGCTGGCCGACGGGCAGTGGTACCACGTCGCGCCCTGGGGACACACGGCGGACTGCCGCGGGCTCGCACCCGGCGACCGGAAAACGTGGCCGCTCCGCGCGTTCACCGGCGATCCCGTCCCCTGCGACGATCACAGCGGCCTCACGGCCGGCTTCCTCGGCGGCGGAATCTACGCCGTCGTAGCGGGCTACGGCCGCAACGCCGACGCCAGCGGCGCGCTGGTCGAACTGGTGGGCGACCCCGTCGAGGTGGTCCCGACCGGGGACGCCGCGGCGGAGCGCGACGGCGGGACGGTCACGGTGACCACCGACAGCTACGGCGACGGCGAGCGGCCGGCCGACGCGGCGCTGGCGATGGCGCCGGCCGACGACGCCGACGAGCAAAGCCCGTCGATCCCTCGGTCGTCTCCGACTCGGGAGGCCGCAGACCGGCGGCTCATCGCCGAGGTTCTCATGCGCGACCGCAACCGCGCGCTCCGGAACGCACTCGCCCACGCAGCGGACGACGTCGAGCGCGTCGTCGTCCGGACCGACGAGCGCGCCGTCGACCGGACGCTCGGGTACGACAGCGACCGCCGCCGGTTCCGCTTCCGCGGGCAGACCTACGAGGCGCGCCGGGCGGGCAACGGGGACTGAACACCGCTCTGCTCTCGGACGACCGACGCTCGCCGTCACTCCCCGTCCGACTCCGGCCACTCGCGGACGTCTGACCGGGCCACGTCCAGCAGCCTCCGGCGGCGCTCGCGCAGGTCCGCGAGCGCGTCTGCGAACGCGTCCTCGTCGACGGTGTCAACGCCGGCCGCCCGGAGCCGATCCAGCGACGGCGGGGGCGGCGTCTCGTCGGCCGCGGAGACGAACGTGGTGGTCAGCGTGTCGAGGTAGCCTCCGACGCTCGACCGCGCGCTCCCCAGCGCTGCCCGGTTCGGTCGCTCGGCCTCGTCGACGCCGAACCGGAGGAGGGTCAGCGCCTCGTCGAGCGCCGGGATGGCGACGCTCGGGGCCCGCTCCCGCTCGGGGCTGTAGAAGTAGTGGAGGATCGGGTAGGCCTTGTGGTTCGACGAGAGCGCGTCGAGCTGGGCGGAGAGGTCCTGCAGCGAGAGGTCCAGATCGTCGAAGCCCTCGCCGTCCCAGCCCGCGAGCGCGATGGCTTCCCCGCTCGTCCCGAGCCCGGTGACCGACCGAGCGAACGAGCGCTTCTGCGTGACCGCGTCCAGCACTGAGAGGACGTACGTGACGGCCAGCGTCACGAACAGCATCCCGCTCGCCGTCGTGAGCGCGGTCGCGACCTGCGGGGCCCCGTCCCTGGGCGCGAAGTCACCGTTGCCCATCGTGAACAGGGAGTACCCGACGAAGTAGAAGCGCTCGGTCAGGGAGACCGGTCCGCCGTCGCGGGTGTCGAGCAGTGGCGCCTCGAGCCCCGAGAAGAGGAGCACCCAGCCGGCCCACAGCAGCGCGATCCACGAGAAGAGGCCGAGCACGAGGATCACCGGGCCGGCAAGCGAGCGGACTCGCAGGCTGTCCCGACCGATTGCCCGCCACCCCCGCCACGTCCACGTGGCCAGGCGCGCGGTGAGCGGCCCGGCACCGCCGGACACCCACAGCGTCGTCCAGAGTACATCGAGGACCGTTCCGACGAGCACGGCGGCTCCCAGCGCCGTCTCGACGGCGGTCATCCGCCGGCGCTCCCGCGGACCCGGCGCCTGACCGTCGGTGCATCTCGCGCACGGTGTCGACAGCGGGCGGGGCGATACGCACGCAGTGGCTCACCGACAAGTCCGTGGAGCGGCCTCGGCGGAGACATCGACGTCCGTCTTTCGCCGCGAACGGCAATCAGCGACCGGCTTGCTGCTGCGAGGCCGTCCCGCGGACCCGGTTCACGCCGGCGCGAACACGTCGGGCTCGCGGTCGGTGACGACGCCGTGCTCGGCCTCGGCGACGCGACGGGGGAACTCGCCGTCGGGGTACCTGGATCCGAGACTCGCCAGGACCGCGTCGCGCACGCAGGCCCGCGTCGCGGCGCCTACCTCGGTCGCGCTGCCCGCGAACTCGGCCGGGTCGCCGTCGGGGTCGCAGCCGACCACCGCGGCGTCGCTCGTGGTGCCGGGGTAGCCGGCGACCGCCGCGAGCGTCGCCGCCTTCGCCTCGACGCAGGTGGCCAGTAGCTCCGCGAGCGTCCCCTCGCCCAGCGCTCGGTCCGTGACGGCGATCAGGTTGACCGTGCCCGGCCGCCAGTCCGGCGCGTCCGCAGTTCCTTCCCCGACGGTGCCTCCAGCCACGGGCAGCGCCGCCGGGTTCGAGACGCCCGCCGTCGCCAGGACGGTCACCGGCCCGTCGCTGGCACAGCGGGCGTGGGCGACGTCGACGCCGGTCAACAGCGTCGGCCCGGGCGCTTCGAAGGCCGCCGCGTCGCGCCGCTCGGCGGCGTACGCTCGCAGGTCCGTCCGGTCGAACCCCTCCGGGACTGTGACGTCGTAGGCCGCGTCGGCCGTCCGGAACCCGCCGTCGGGGCCGGTAGCCAGCCAGCGAGTGTTCGGCCGCCGGCAGCGACAGACGCCGTCGCGGACGGTCGCCTCAAACATCGAGCGCGTCGAGCAGGCGACCGTTCTCCTCGCGGGTCCGCACGGCGACGCGGACGTGGCGGTCCAGCCCGCGGAACGTGCGGGCGTCCCGGGCGGTGACGTTGTGCTCCCGTAGCGTCGAGAGTACGTCGTCGACGTCGCCCGGGGAATCGAGTTCGAGCAGGAGGAAGGGGGCGTCGGAGCCCGTGACCGCGAACCGCTGGGAGAGGCGCTCGCGCATGCGCGCCCGTTCCCGGTGGACCCGCTCGCGGGTCTCGACGACGAACGGCTCCCGGCGCAGGCAGTAGGTGCCGACGGTGGCCGCGGGGCCGCCCATCGTCCACGGCGTCCGGGCGACGTCCAGGCGGTCCCGCAGGTCGCCCGTCGCGACGGCGAAGCCGGCCCGCAGGCCCGGCAGCCCGAAGATCTTCGTCAGCGAGCGGGCGACGACGACGCCGTCGGTCCCGGCCAGCGAAGGTCGGTCGGCGAAGTCCATGAACGCCTCGTCGAGGAGCAGCACGGTCCCCGACTCGCGGCAGCGCTCGGCGAACGCGCGGAGCCGCTCGCGGTCGTACGCGTCACCGGTCGGGTTGTTCGGGTTGCAGACGACGGCCGCCGCGTGATCGGCCGGGTCCTGCTCGTCGACGGCGTCGTGGTCGACGAACACCGGCTCGGCGCCCTGCAGGCGGACCTCGCGGGCGTACTCGCCGAAGCTCGGTGCCGGGACGAGCACGGTGTCGCCCGGGCGGACGCAGGTCTCCAGCGTCAGCCTGATCGCGCCGAGGCCCCCGCCGGTGGGGATCACCTGACGGCCCTCGCAGCCCACGTACTCGGCGGCGGCCGTCCGGAACCCGCAGTAGTCCGTCGACGGGTACGCCCTGGCCTCGGCCAGCGCCGCCTCGTAGATCCGCGCCACCCCCTCCGGCGTCCGGGGATTCGTGTTCGCGCTGAAGTCCAGCAGCTGCGGGTCGTCGGTGCTGCCGTGGGGGACGTGTCCCGACTCGTCGACGCCGCTGCCCTCGTGGGCACCTGAATGCAGGTCGTCGACGGCGTCGGGGTCCATGTCTGGGACGTCGAGAGTGCGCGGGATAACGGTTTCGCGCCGCGTCCGTTCGCTGGACGAACGTCGAGACCCCGAAGAACGCCCGTTTCAGGCCCGGCCGCGCGCGACTGCGAGGTCGCCCGGACGGTTGACGTTGACCGCGAGGCGCGGGTCCTCGATCGCGAGCGTCCGGTCGGGGCCGTCGCCGACGACGTTCAGGCCCGCCGGCGCGACCTCGCTCCCCTCCCGTTCGAACGTCGTGTCGGCGCTGACGCCCAGTTCGGCCTTCAGGTCTGCGGGGACGGCGACGGTCAGTGACCCCGATTCGTGGGCCGCCAGCACGTCGTCGACGGCGTCGGCCGAAAGCAGCGGGAGGTCGGCGACGGCCGTGAGCACGGGCCGCTCGATCTGGTCGTCGGCCAGGACCGCCTCGAGGTCAGCCACGTAGCCCTCGCCGGGCGTCTCGATCGCGGGCGCGGAGACGTGCTCGCACGTCGCGGGCGCGTGGGGCGAGGTGGCCGCGTAGACCTGACCGACGCCGCTGGCCCGGAGCGCGTCGATCACCCGGTCGACCATCGGCCGCCCGCCGACGCGGACCAGGGGCTTCTCCCGGTCGGCGTCGAGGCGGGTGCCCCTGCCGCCGGCCATCACGACAGCGTCCACGCGACCACCCCCGCGTGCAGCGCGGCGATCCGCGCGAGTTCGTTGGTCGCGCCGAGGACGTCGCCCCCGACGCCGCCCAGCCGCCGGGCAGCCCACCGGCGGACGACGAGGGCGACGGCGACCGCGGCGAGCAGGGCGACGAGGCCCGGAATCCGCACCGGGACGGCGGCCGGCAGCGCGGCCAGAACCGGGACGGCGAGGTCACCGCGGTCCGCGTGCCCGAGGAACTGCGCGCCGAACCCCTCGTGGCTGGGCTCGCCCGCGCAGACCAGCGTCGCCATCGCCAGTTTCGCGCCCACCTCCGCCGCGAGCGCGAGGCCGACGGCGGGCAAGGTCGGCAGCGCCGCCAGCGCGAGTCCGGCCGTCGTCAGCCCGACCAGTCCGACGCCCAGCGCCAGCGCGGCGCCGACGCCGACCGCCGTGTCGTGCATGACCTCGCGGCGCTCGCGACGGTCGCCGTGGACGACGGCGGCGTCGCCCAGGTCCGCGAGCCCGTCGGCGTGGTTGACGCCCGTCACGAGGACGACGGTCGCGACGAACGCCGCGGCCACCGTCGGGTCCGGCAGCGGGAGGAGGACGGGGACGGCGACGAGCGCGCCCGCGACGTAGCCCGCCAGCGGGAAGGCCGCGGGCGTCCGCCGGAACGCGTCCCAGGCGCGGTCGTCCGTGCCGACCGGCAGGCGCGTCAGGAAGCCCAGCGCCCCGCGTACCGCGGTCAGAGCCACGCGACCACCCCCGCGGCGAGGAGATAGGAGAGCGCGCCAGCGAGCGCGACGGTCCGGACGGCGCCGCGGGCCGTCTCGGCGTCCGGGAGGTCCGCGTCGGGATTGAGGTCGTACGCGCCCGGCTTGGTCAGCCGACAACCGGCGGCGGCCGCGAGGGTCCCCATCGGCCACCCGGAGTTGGGCGACGGCACGGCGTCGAGCCAGTCCCGGGCGTCGGCGAGGGAGCGCGGGCGGGCCGCCGCGACGGCCAGCGCGAGCGCTGCGACGCGGGCGGGCACCCACTGGACGGCGTCGTCCAGCCGGGCCGGCGCCCAGCCGACCGGCTTCGAGCGGTAGCCCAGCATCGAGTCCATCGTGTTGACCGCCTTGACCCACGCCGCGCCGCCCGCGCCGGCCGCGAGCGCGGCGGCGGTCGGGGCCCCCGCGACCGCGGCGCCCGCGACGCCGACGACGAAGAACAGCAGCGGCCCGACCAGTCCGTCGGCGAGGTTTTCCGCGGCGCTCTCGACGGCGGCACTGCGGACCTCGCCGGCAGACAGCGCGTCGGCGTCCCGGCCGGCCAGCGCGCGCAGGTCCCGGCGAGCCAGGTCGAGGTCGATCTCGCTCGCCGCGACGACCGCCCGCGCCTCGCCCAGCAGCATCCGGAGGCTCGTCGTCGCGAACAGCGCCAGCCCGGCGGCGGGGGCCCCGAGTCGGAGGTGTGCGGTCGCGGCCAGGGCGACGGCGCCGCCCACCGCGACGGCCGCGGCCAGCGGGAGGACTGCGGCGCCGACGAGCCCGACGGGTCGGGGGTACTCCCACGTCCGATCTAGCGGGGCGACGGCCCGGCCGAACCAGGCGACCGGATGGGCGCGACGGGGCGGCTCGGCGACGCCGACCTCCAGCAGGCCGGCGACGCCCACCGCGAGGGCACCGATCAGCACGTCGATCCCTCCCATCCTCCCGTCTCCTCGCTCTCACCAGCCACGTCCCCGTCTCCGAGCCGGTCGGCGATCCGCGCGAGGTCCGGGTCGGCCTCGACGAGAGCCGTCCCGCCGGCCCGCTCCGCTCCGCCGTCCGTCCGCGGGTCGTCGCCGACGTGGCACAGCGCCGTCGGAGGCACGTCGAGGGCGTCGGCCGTCGCCCGGAAGATTCGCTCGTGGGGCTTGCGCCAGCCGAAGTCTACGCTCGTCACGACTGCGTCCACGTCGAGGTCGACCCGCGCCAGCGTCCGCTCGACGAGGCCGGGGACGCTGCAGTTCGAGCAGACGGCGACCGGGCCGCGCTCGCGCGCGGCGGTGAGGGCCGCGTCCGCGCCCGGACGGCGGCGGACGGCGCCGTCGAAGGCCGCGAGGGTCGCCTCGCGCGCCGTCTCCCGGTCGACGTCGACGCCGCGGCTGGCCAGCGCCAGCCTGACGTGCTCGTCGAGCGGCGCCTCCCGCCCCGGGTCGTACTCGCGGTGGGACTGCCGGTACGCGGCTTCCCAGTCGTCCGGGACGGCGACGCCGCGGTCGGCCAGTGCCGACGCCACCGCCGCCCACGGCTCTCCGGGTCGGTCGACGGTCACCAACGTCCCGAAGCAGTCGAACGATACCGCCACGCGAGTGTGATTCGGGCAAGTGCACTTGAACAGTGCGGTACCGCGGGTCGCGAAGCGGCCCAGCGGCGACCGTCGGAACCACGACACCAGACGGGCTACCGCCGAGCCGGTCGACGCCGAGGGGCCGCTCGGCGAGCCAGAATAGGCAACTCTATTGTCACTGTAAATCCGTCCTACGCAACATCACAATTTAATGGCTCCTTTTGGTCGTATTCCGTACCTGAGCCACCATACTTGACCGGGACCGAGCGCTCGTTCGGCGTGACCGTCGGGCGACGGTCGGCCGAACCCAGTGCGCGCGGACCGGCAGCTGCTGGAAGATCGAAAACCGTGAGGGGGTGCGGCCGGCACGGCAAGCGCCTGTGCCGGACGGCCCAGCGAGCGCTGGACCGGTGTCAGGCGTCGTGCCTGGTGGACGCGGGGAGTTGTCCGGACTGCTGCAGTTCACTGCCGGCGCGACTGCCCGTAGTCGTGCGGGCGAACCGGAACGCAGCTACAGCAGTCCGTATCAGTCACCCACCCACTCCGTCCGGCGCACGTCGTATCCCCCGCACGCCGGACAGGCGTGGTACTGCACCTCGAACGCCGTCTCGCACGTCACACACACGTACGGGCGGCGCTTGGACTTCCCCCGGCGGGAGAGGTCCCGTGCTTTGTCTAACACTCCCATCGGCGACCACGCCTGTGAGGTCGTCGGGAACCACTAAAAAGCGGGCCGATCGTTTACGGTTCGTTCGTCCGACCGCCGTCTGGTGGTAAACGTCGTCTACCGGGTCGCTGCGAGTTACGTGCCAGACAGATATAAACTGCTGCACGATTTGGGCCGGATCGAAGCCACGCACGTACCAGAGCGAGCACGAAGTCGATCACTGCCGACGAAGGAGCGTCAGACCGGCGGGTCACCGGTCGGCGTCGGAGGAGTCGGCGTCGGAGGAGTCGGCGTCGCCGCCGAACCAGTTGCGCCAGATGGGCCGGAACGCCGTCGGCGACTCGGCGCGACGCTCCCACCGCGCGAGGCCGCGCTCCTCGTCCGTCCCCGGGAGCGCGTTGTCGAGGACCACCGCGGCCAGCCCGCCGACGGCCATACCGGTGCTCCCGATGACGTACGTCGTGTTCGCGACCACCTGCGTTCCGAGCACGGCACCCAGCACGGGCACGCCGGCCAGCCCCTCGCGGAACGTCGCCATGTCGCCGACGGCCGCCACGTACTCGGGGATCGCCAGCCCGACGAACAGCGCGAACCCGACGACGAAGACGTTGCGCGAGGAGTTCATGTCGACGTGCGCCAGGTTCGACAGCCCGACCGCGACGATCTGGGCGAACATGACCACGAACAGCCCGCCGACGACGGGGTCGGGGATGGTCACAACCAGCTGGCCAGCGTAGCCCACGAAGCCGACGACCAGCATCGCGAGCGCGCCGACCTGGACGACGAACCGGGAGGCCACTCCCGTCAGGCCGATGGCCCCGATGTTCTCGGAGTAGGAGGTCGACCCGCCCGTCCCCATGAGCCCGGAGAAGACGTTCATCAGCCCCTCCGTGCCGATGCCGTGGTTGATGCGGCGCTCGCTGGGGGCACCGCTGCCGACCAGCCGGGCGACAGCGTGGTAGTCGCCGAAGCTCTCGACGATCGAGGCCACCACGCCGGCGAACATCCCGATGGCGAACGACAGCTGGAAGGTGGGCATCCCCCACTGGAGGGGATAGATCGGCAGCAGCGGCGGGGCCTCGGCCACCGTCCCGAGGTCGACGTAGCCCGGCGCGTCCGGCGGGTAGATCCCGCCCACCGACAGCGCCGCGGCGACGGCCCACGCGATCGCGAGCCCGAGGATGACCGGGAACAGCCGGAACGCCCAGTGGCGCCGGTCCAGGAACTGCGAGAACGCGACGATCAACAGCAGCGTCAGCCCCAGCAGCCACCAGTCGTTCGTCGCGGACGTGATCTGACCCACGTTGAACAGCGCGAGGCCGATCAGCGCGATGGTCGGCGCGATAGCTACCGGCGAGAGGTACTGCCTGAGTTTCCCGACGATGCCGAAGTAACCGATGGCCACCTCGACCGCCCCGGCCACGATGATCGCGCCCTGGAGCGCCTGGAGGCGCACCTGCCAGGCCGGCTCGGGGCCGGTCACGCTGACCGTCGTGACGATGGCGATGGCCGGTGCCAGCATCGAGAACGGTGCCCCCTGCACGATGGGGTACCGGTTGCCGAGCGTGGTCTGGACCAGCGTCGCGATCCCCGAGACCACGAAGAAGGTCCCGACGAACCTGGCCGTCACGGTGTCCGGCATCCCCATCGCCTCCGCCAGGATGAGCGGCACCGCCACGTTCGCCCCGACCATCGTGAGGTAGTGCTGGAGGCCGAGGACCGTCGACTTCGACAGCGACGGGCGATCGTCGATGCCGTACTCTACGAACGACGCCCCCTCCGCGTCCGCGCCTGACTGCTCGGTTTCCTCTCCGTTCACGGTCGCGTTCAGGTGCGTCCCGGTACAAGTGTCCGTCGTCATCTCCCGAGCGTACGGCCCCCTACCGGCCGAATCTGTCACCGCAGAGAGGATCTCTCGTCTACTGGCCGGCGGTTCCGGCGTCGCTCGCGGACGGCACCGTGGACAATCTCGTTCGACCGCGCCGCGCGGGGTCGAAGTTATGTCCGTGTGGCCGGAGGAGTCCGACGTGAGCGAACTGATCACCACGCTGGGCGCGTACGACCGCGAGGACCTGGGGCTGATACTCCCGCACGAACACGTCTTCGTGGATCTCGGGCCGATGGCGGCGGCCAACTGGACCGACGCCGATCCAGACGACGTGGTCGACGTGATGGCGCCCGAGATCGAGCGCGCGCGGGCGGCGGGCGTCACGGCGCTTGTCGAGGCCACGCCGGAGGGCGTCGGCCGCCGGGTCGACGTCGATCTCGCGGTCTCGGAGGCCGCGGAGTTCCCCGTCGTCGTCCCGACCGGGATCTACCAGGAGCCGAAGATCCCCGACTGGGCCCGCGAGGCCAGCGAGGACGACCTCTACGAGTGGCTGCTGTCCGAACTGACCGAAGGGGTCGAGGACACCGGCGTGCGCGCGGCCTGGATCAAGGTCAGCACCGACGACGACGATCCCACCGGCCTCTCCGCCGACGAGGCGAAGATCCTGCGTGCGGCCGCCCGCGCCGGTGCTGACACGGGCGCCGCCATCGGGATCCACACGCTCCACGGCGGCGTCGTCCACCAGCAACTCGACGTGATCGAGGACGCCGGCTACGACGCCGACCGGTTCATCTGGATCCACGCGCAGGCCGACGACGCCGACCATCACGAGGCGGTCGCCGACCGCGGCGCCTACGTCGAGTACGACTGGATCGGCGGCGACGACCAGGACGACGAGCGATACCTCGACCTGATCGAGCGCATGCTCGACGCCGGCCACCGCGACCGCCTCCTCCTCAGCCAGGACCGCGGCTGGTACGACCCCTCCGAACCCGGCGGCGGCCAGCAGCGGCCCTACACCTACCTCCCCGAGACCTTCCTCCCGAAGCTCCGGGAGCGCGTCGGCGAGGGGACTGTGACGCGGTTGACGCAGGACAACCCCTTCGACGCGTACGCACGGTGACTCGTGGCGGAGGGGCGCCCTGTCCGCCCTCCCCGATTTGAACAGATGCCAGACGTTCCTGCTCGCTCCCTCCGGTCGCTGCGCGGGGCTGCGACTGGCGTGTTCAAATCGTGTCACGGAGACTTTTCACTGCTCACTTCGTTCGCAGGAAAAGTCCGCCCTCCCCGATTTGAACGGGGGACAAGTCGATCTACAGTCGACTGCTCTACCAGTCTGAGCTAAGGGCGGTCAGTTGCACTCGAACGTAGCGGGGTTGTCGAACTTAACGGTTATCATTCCGACCGACGGCGGCGGGGTAGAACGGCCGATAGCGCCGGTGTGATACGATCTCACGTCCGCGCACGAGAGTCCACTCGATCGTCAGCGTAGCGCGTTCATGGCAAGTAAGCCGACGTTAGAACGTATATGCGTCCGCTTTCTGAAGGACACCCGGTTACTAGGTGTAGTACTCCATGTCCGACAACCAGACGCCGGAGGACGAGGAGACGACTCACTACCGGGACTACCCGATCGTCTATCAGGGCCAGCGCCGGGACGACTTCGAGTGGATCGGCGTCGGCGGCGGCGCCGGCTTCGGCAACCCGCGCGTGTACGACCCGGACGATCACGCCGTCTACCGGGCCGAAGTCGACGAGGACGCCGGACACGCGACAGTCGACGAGGCGGAGCGGCGCGACCTGGACGAGAACGAGACGCTCGGGGACGCCGTCGCCGAGTTCGGCGAGGAGCACGGGTGGACGTGGCTCTCCGACTTCGCTCACGACCACATGGACACCAGCGACCATCCGGGGACGAACGTCATCGACCGGGAATTCCAGCGGCGGAACCTCGCGGAGTCGGCCGACGCCGACGTGGGCTTTTTCGGTTCGTACACCTACCGCGACGACGACGGTCGCGTCCACACGCTGGAGCGGGAGTTCGAGGTGCACACCGACGAGTCCCGCCGCACCCAGACCGGCCAGCCGGTCGCCGTCGTGGAAGAGGCGTACCTCACTGCCGAGGAGCCCAACGAGGAGAGCCGCGCCGGCGACGCGGAACTGGAGAGCAGGACCCGCCGCGAGGTCCCCGTCGACGTCGACCCCGACGCGGGCGTCGCGGAGATCGCGGCGTTCTGTGAGGAGTGGCACGAGGCCAACCCCGAACCCATCTCGCGGACCAGGTGAGGCCCCCGGCCGCCGTCGCGCTACGGGCCACCGGGCCGAAGCCCCGGTCAGACAGGCGTCAGACGCAGGTCGGCAAGATTGAAATACCCGGCCTGCAACGACTCGTACGAGTCGGATGAGCAAGATCACGTTCCGCGCCGACGACGACCTCGTCGACCGGCTCGAGGAGTTCGACGACTCCAAGAGCGAGGTCATGCGTCGGGCGCTCCGGGAGTTCCTCGGCGAGAGCGACGGTACCCCTCCGGCGAGAGATGCCGGTGCGGACGCCGACGCCAGCGGGAACGTGAACGCCGGCGGGGACGACAGCATCGACGATCTGCTCGTCGACCGCGTCGACGCGATCATCCGGGACCGCGTAAACGAACACCTCGACCGGCGCGACGGCCGCGGTGGCCGCGACGTGAACGTCAACATCTCCCTCGACGCGGCGAACGCGACGTCGGACGCCGGCGTCGACGAGAGCGCGCGCGAGGCCCGCCGCGACGCGTCACACGCGGCGGATGATCGTAAGACGGACGAGCACAGCGGCGACGACGGCGCTCCGAGCGGACGTAAGACGTGCCCCCAGTGCGGCGAAAACGTGACGGGAGACCACGTGTACTGCCCGAACTGCGGCGAGAAGGCCGCCCGGCGTGTCTTCTGCGAATGCGGCGACGAGCTCCGGTCGGACTGGGCGTTCTGTCCCAGTTGCGGCCGCCGCACCCCCGCAGCGGACGTCCTCGACAGTCCGTAAGACGGTGAAAACAGTCGCGAGAGTGCGTTTACGTCGGTAAACGCATGTACGTCATACGCTCGCCAGAAGTTTTATACGATATGCCCATGTGGTAACTGGTGCGTAAGACGGTCGTCTTACACCCCGCGGCGCGCGGCGATGAGATCGCCGCCGTCCCGCGGTTTGGCCGCACACCCGGCCGATCTCACGTGTAAACGCAGGCCGTCTTACCGGGGAACGAAACATGGAGCGTGTGACACTGCGGATTCCAAAACAGCAGATCGAAGAGGTCGAACGAATGGTCGAAACGGGGGAGTACCCCAACCGTAGCGAGGCCATCCGGGCCGCGGTACGGGAGATGCTCGCCGAGCAGGAAGGCGGGCAGGACCGTCCGTCCGAAAAGCGCAAGCGCCGTACGTGGGCGAGGGCCTGACGATGCAGGACATCGTCAAGGAGGCCCTCGAACGCGACGAGGCCGAGCAGCAGGCGCTCGACGACGAGGACGTCGACGGGTTCGGCGATCCCCGCATCGTCATCGTCGGCTGCGGCGGCGCTGGTAACAACACCGTCAACCGCCTGTACAACATCGGCGTCGAGGGCGCCGACACGGTCGCGATCAACACCGACAAGCAGCACCTCAAGATGATCGAGGCCGACACGAAGATCCTCGTCGGCAAGTCCCTGACCAACGGGCTCGGCGCTGGCGGCGACCCCTCGATGGGCGAGCGCGCCACCGAGATGGCCCAGGGCACGATCAAGGACGTCCTGGGCGACGCCGACCTGGTGTTCGTCACCGCCGGCATGGGTGGCGGCACCGGTACCGGCGCCGCGCCCGTCGTCTCGAAGATCGCCAAGGAGCAGGGCGCCATCGTGGTCGGCATGGTCTCGACGCCGTTCAACGTCGAGCGCGCCCGCACGGTGAAGGCCGAGGAGGGCCTCGAGCGACTCCGCAACGAGGCCGACTCGATCATCGTGCTGGACAACAACCGCCTGCTCGACTACGTGCCGAACCTGCCGATCGGCAAGGCCTTCTCGGTGATGGACCAGATCATCGCCGAGACGGTCAAGGGCATCTCGGAGACCATCACCCAGCCCAGCCTCATCAACCTGGACTACGCCGACATGACCTCCATCATGAATCAGGGTGGGGTCGCGGTGATGCTCGTCGGCGAGACCCAGGACAAGAACAAGACCGAGGAGGTCGTCAAGGACGCCATGAACCACCCGCTGCTGGACGTCGACTACCGCGGCGCCAGCGGCGGTCTGGTCCACATCACCGGCGGTCCCGACCTCACGCTGAAGGAGGCCGAGGGCATCGCCCAGAACATCACCGAGCGCCTGGAGGCCAGCGCCAACGTCATCTGGGGCGCGCGCATCCAGGAGGAGTACAAGGGCAAGGTCCGCGTCATGGCGATCATGACCGGCGTCCAGTCCGCCCAGGTACTGGGCCCCTCGACCCAGAAGCAGGCCGACAAGTCCCGCCAGGCCATCCAGGAAGTCGACGACGAGTCCACCTTCGACGCCAGCCAGAACGTCGAGGAGTTCGACGATCAGGGCGCGTACGGCCACACCGACGGCGGCCGCGACGCCGACGACAAGAACAACGGCCTCGACGTCATCCGGACGAACGACTGACGGTCGGCGACCGCGATCGCCTGTCGAGTCAGTCACCGCGGCTTGCCTTCTGATCGTCGACTGCGAAAGCGCTTTTTCGCCTGCGTCCCGTCCACGCTGACACAGGGCGGTCTGCCGATCGCTCCGGTCCCGAGCGTCGGCCGGACGCGGGACGACCAGACAATGACAACGCACCGCTCACCTGCCATCCGATCGACCAGCGGACCTCGCGGTATCAGGCTCACCGACCCGATCGAGGGCGTGCAGTTCACGCTGCTGACGCCGCGAGCGGTGGAACCGGAGCCGATCGACCCGTCTGCCTTCGAACCGCCCGTCGACACGGCCGCATCGATTCCCGTCAGTCGACTCGAGACGCTCTACCAGGTCGGCGCGCTCGTACGCGACGCGGACATGAACATCGTCGCCGACTGCACCAGCGGCGAGCGGACGAGCGTGGACCCCGGGGAGTACTATCTCGAGATCTCGTCGGCCAAGATGAAGCTGTACCTGCACGTGACCGGCGGGGTCGCCTTCGAGCCCGGCGACGACGGGGTGTCGCTCTCCTTTCCCGGCGCCGCCGCAGTCCGCGTCGGGGTCCGGTCCCTGCACGAACACCCGGCGGCGACCATCGAGACGGCGAGCGATCCCGGGTCGGTCGCAGCGGCGCTGTCGCACCTGGGATCGGCGCTCAAGACGACGAGCTGCGAGCGATCCTTCCCGACGCTCCGCGGCCACCCGCCGCTCGTCGAGGTCGGCGACGGCCTGTCGGTGCCGGACGGCATCGAGCCGCCCGACGCGGACGTCGCGATCGAGGTCCCGCCGGCCTTCGACCGCCTCTTCCCGATCGCGCCGCTGGCCTACTACCTCGGCGCGACCGTCGAGATCGGCGACGAGCCGATCCTGATCGCCGACGGCGAGCCGTTCGCGCTCGACCGGGGCGACGGGTTCGAGGCGACCGTCGAGCGCGTCCTGAAGCAGACGTTCCTGCTCGACTGCGTGACCCGTACCGAGGGGCTGTACGACGTCCCGTTACACGAGCGAGCGCTCGTCGAAGCGGCCGTCGACCTCGACTTCGAGCGGCTGTACGAGCTCCCGATCGGTGCGCGGGTCGGGCGCTACCTGGACGTCCCGTACGACGACGTCGCTCCGGCCGTTCCGAAGTGGAAACTGACCGCCGACGTCGTCCCGGACCCGGAGTCGGTCCCCGTCCTCCCGTTCCTCGCCGACGAACTCGCCGTGATCCGCTGTCCCGACGACCCTGCCGCGGCGGGCCAGTCGACGGAGTCGCTGTCCCCGGCGGTGAAGTCGGTGTTCGGCGGCGAGCGCGGAGCCGTCTGGCGGTCCACGGGCCGCCGCGACGCGGGAGGTTCGGGTGGCTCGCTGGACGGGAACGTGTTCACGCCCGAGCCGGCGGACAGCATCGAGCAGACGTACGTCGGCGACGGGGTCCCGATCGGTGCCAGCAAGATGTCCGTCGACGAGTACTACCGGCGCCTCGACTTCGAGTCGGACCCCGAGCGCCAGATCCGCGTGCGCGTCGTCTGCAACGACCCCGAGATGGACGAGGAGAACGCCGTCGAGGGGACCTACGGGGCCCGCGAGTGGCTGGAGTTCGACATCAGCACGTACGATCAGCTCACTACCGCGGAGCTGGCCGCCCTCCTCGAACGGGAAGCGGACTTCCTCCACTACATCGGCCACGCCGACGAGGAGGGGCTACGGTGCGTCGACGGCCACCTCGACGCCCGAACGCTCGACCAGGTCGACGTGAACGCCTTTCTGCTCAACGCCTGCCAGTCCTACGAGCAGGGTCGCGCTCTCGTCGACGCCGGCGCTCTCGGTGGCATCGTCACCCTGACCGACGTCCTGAATCCCACCGCCACGGAGATCGGTATGAGTATCGCCCGGTTCCTGAACCAGGGGTTCTCGCTGCTCTCGATGCTCGATCTGCTCGAAAAACGGAACCGCCTCGCCCAGCGGTACATGGTCGTCGGTGACGGTAACATGACTCCCGTAGAGAGCAGAACGGGTTCACCGTTCTCGGCGACGGTGCGTACAGGGGAGCAGAACGAACACAGCGTCTCGATCACGGGATATCCGTCAAAGCATTACCAGCTTGGGGCAATTACGCGTCCTCACGTCTCTGGCGTAACCAAGTATTATCTCAATTCCGGTGAACTCGACACGTATTCGCTCTCTGAGTCAGAACTCAGGGAGCTTCTGCAGACACAGGTATTCCCTGTGGTCGTCGACGGTACGCTCTACTGGAGTGACGACGTACCGATAGAAGCGCTGTGAAGCTCCGAGACCAACCACTCTCGGCTTTGTGTAGAGAGAGTGCGAGTACAGTGTCCGCTCTACCGATTGTCAGTAGACAGAACGGATGATTCCAGCGAGAAGCACTTCTGGAGTTAATCCCACCGTGGTTGAGTACAGTAGCGGGATATCGTTCTCAATACGATCAGGCGTCCAAGGAGTCGTCAGGGACCGGCGTAGTTGGTTTTGCCCGCCGCCGCTGCGCCCGCCTTCGAGAGGAACAGCAGCGTCGTGAACAGCATACCGATCAGCTTCGGGTGCGATGCGATCCGTTCCTTGACAGACATCGTCTGGCTCATACGCACTCGTAGAAACAGGGCCGGGAACTATAAAATTAATTAGATAATTATGATATTTAACGCAGATGGATTAACGATGTAATAACACGTTCGCTGATAATAAGATGGCAGAATATCGGGCCAATCGATAAAAATATCCGCGGACAGTTTAGATCTGTAACTCGATGGCCGGACCAACCGTACCGCGATTAGGCAGACGACCCATTGTATGACCGAGGACTTCGACGGAAGCTCGGCAGTCGCCGACGCGTCGAACGTGCTCGTCGTCACGCCAGCACTCGACGACGCGCACGACGAGTTGTGCTGCGATGTACTGCGGGCGGGAGAGACGGACCCGGACCGGGTGGTCGGGGTCACGATCGCGGACTCGCCGGAGAGCAAGCACTCGACGTGGCGAGCAGACGTGGGAACTGCTCCGTCGTACGCCTTCGTTTCAGTGAACGGCGCATCGCGGTCCGCGGCCGCCCAGGCGGGAACGGCGGGCAAATTGGAACTATCGACCGTCGAGCGCGTCGACGACGTGACGCCACTCGACAGCTTCGGTATGACGATCGTAGAGCAGATCGAGTCCGGCCCGGAGACGGCGGTCTGCTTCGACTCGATCACCGATCTCCTGGAGTACGTCGACAGAGATACCGCGTTCAAGTTCCTCCACGTGCTCGTGTCCCGCGTGCAGGCGGAAGGCGCTCGAGCACACTTCCACATCGATAGCGCCGCGCACGACGAGGAAACGATCGCCCTGTTCTCGACGCTGTTCGACGTGGTCGTCGAGTGCAACGACGGAGACTGCCCTCGAGCGTGAGTGACGTGCCAGACGCCAGCAGACGCACGGACGGACGAATCGACGCGCCGGGTGGCCACCGACAGCCGGCCGGACGGGTGCTACCGAAACCATGAGCAAGACGACCTTCACCGTGACGTCGACCTCCGACGTCGTCCTCGTCTCCGTCGCCGACCCCGACCGGAGTCGACGGATCACGGCCGCGCTCCGCGAAGAGTGGCCGGTCCGGACCGCTCGCGACGAGCGGGAACAGAGCGCCAGCCTCGACCGGGACGTCTCCGTCCTCGTCGTCGGCGGCGTGGAAACCGATACACTGGACGCCGCGCTCCGTCACCGCGACGAGCAGGGGCTGCACTTCGAGGTCGCTGGCCTGGTCGCCGCGGACGCAGCGGCCGACGACCGCCTCGACGCACGTCTGGAGACGCCGGTCGCAGCGCCCGACCTCCGGGAGACCGTCGAGCGCCTCCACCGCCGCGCCCGATACGACCGGCTGCTCGATCGCTACTACGGGCTCGCTGAGCACTACGCCGACCTGTCGGACGGGGGCGACGCGGCGGACCGCGTCCGCGTCCAGAGCCGACTGGCCGACCTCAGAGAGCGCATCGACCGTCTCGCCTGCGACCTCGACGACGCCGACGCCTTCGACGTCGCACTCGGTCACCCGACCGACGACGACGAGGCGTGACTACGGACCACGGTACGTGTCTTCCGACTTCCGGCTCGCGTCGCTCGCCGAGTGAAGGACGAGACCGATCGGGTTAGTGCCCCCGAGCCGCTGTGCGTCAGTCGCTCACGACGGTCGCTTCTCGACGCTCTCGGCCTACACGGCCTCCAGTGCGTCCAACAGTTCGCGATGTTCGCTGCTCAACGCTCTCGCGCTAAACCGCTTCGAGTGCGTCGAGCAACGAACACTTCCGGCACAGCTCTCTCGCCGTCGGCGCCCCGCAGCGGTCGCACTCGCCGAACTCGCGGTCGTCGGCGTCGCCGCCGTACTCGGCGGCGGCGAGCGCGGCGAGCTTCTCGTAGCCGGCCATGATCGAGTGGCGCGTCCCGGGGTGGTTCTCCTCCAGACCGAGCATCAGCTCCTGTATCTCGCCGCGGTAGGCCTCCTCGGCGTGGGGACACTCGGTGATGTGCGCGGGGAGGTCCCGGAAGCGGGCGTAGAGGGCGACTTCCTTCTCGGGGACGTCCCGCAGGGGCTTCGCGCGTGGAATGTGGTGGTCCTGTTCAGCGCGGGTCCGCTCCGCGTCCCCGCCCGCGAAGGGGCCCAGCGAGGCGTCGAAGTGCTTGGCCATCTGGTCGACGTCGCCCTCTAGGACGTTCATCAGGGCCGTCTCGGCCTCGTCGTCGAGGTTGTGCCCGGTCAGGAGCTTGTCGGCGTCCAGGTCCTCCGCGTAGCGGGAGAGGACGTCGCGCCGGAAGACCCCGCAGTAGGCACAGGCGGCCATGCCCTCCGGGTCGTCCTCGACGACGTCGTCCATCCGGACGTCGAACTCGTCCTCGTAGGCGACGACCTCGTGGCGAATCCCCAGGTCGTCGGTCAGTTCCTCACACGCGTCCAGCGACCTGTCGCGGTACCCCTCGATGCCCTCGTGGATCGACAGGGCGACGAGTTCGATTCGGGGATCCTCGGCGAAGGTCTCCTGGAGGATCTGCGTGAGGACGACGCTGTCCTTGCCCCCGGAGAGCCCGATCACCCACGTCTCGGGGTCCTCGGGCGTCGCGTCCCGCGGGACCAGGTTGTCCTCGCGGACGCGGCGGCGGACCCGCTCCTCGACCGACCGGCAGAGGTGGTCCTCGCAGAGGTGCAGCCCCGAGTACGCGGCGTGCATGGCGGCGGGCGCGCCGCACTTGTCACAGTCCGCCATCGTTGGTCGGCGTTACGCGCGGGCGGGGGTGAGGGTTTCGCTCTGTGCCCGACGCAGGGCCACGTCTAGTCGAGGGCCGCGACCCCCTGCTCCAGCGCGGCCAGCAGCGTCGGCAGGTGCTCCTCGCGGGACCGGGAGGAGAACAGTTCGTGGCCGCCGTCGTAGAGGACGGTCCGGTCTGCGGGGACGCGCTCACCGATAGCGCGGGTCGAGACGATCCGATCGGTCAGCGAGCAGAAGACGAGCGCGCCGTCGCCGATCCGCGGTAGCGTCCGGTGCGCCCGGCGCGTCGCTCGCAGGAACGCCGGCGAGACGCGGTCCGGTCCCTCCCGGAGCTGGCGCTCGGTGGCGTGGACGCCGAGGAGCGAGCCGTCGTCGATGCCGCTGGGCAGGAACCGGTAGTCGCCGGGGACGCGCGCCAGCAGGTCGACGACGGGGTTCTGCCTGGCGGGCGGTTCGCCCCACCATGGGCTGAGGTACGTCCGCGTGCGGGCGTCGACGTCGGCGTGGGCGGCGGTCAGGCCGCCCGCGCTGTGACCCAGCAGAGCCGGCCGGTCGAGGTCGGCCGCGTAGCGCTCGACGGGCCGGACCCACTGGCGCTGGACGTCGGTGACGTGCGGCGGGAGCGTCGCCGCGTGGACCCGCCATCCGTCGCCGACGAGTCGGTCGATCAGCCACCGCACTGGCTCGTGGGACGGGCGGTTCCCCCAGCCGAGGACGAACAGGCAGTCCGGGTCGCCGCCGTCCCCGAACGTCCGGAATTCCATGCGACGAGGTGGGACGCCCGGCAGAAAAGGGTGGCTCCGCGTCGCGTTCCGAACGCCGCTATTCCGTTCCGTACCACTCGATCCACCGCCCGTGCTGCTCGAACCCGGCAAGCAGGTCGGTCCGGACCTCGCCGTCGATCATGCGTCGCCGGACTCGTGCCGCCCACCTAAGCGTTAGGTGCTCGTCATGTGGAGTCCGGCGATGCCCGCGACGACGAGGCCGAGGAAGAACAGCCGCGCGGGGCCGGCCGGTTCGTCGAGGACGACGAGCCCGTAGATCGCCGTCGCCGTCGCGCCGATGCCAGTCCACACGGCGTAGGCCGTCCCGATGGGGAGGTCGCGCACGGCCCGCGCGAGCAGGACCATGCTAACGGCCAGCGCGACCAGCGTGACAGCGGTCGGCGCCGGCCGCGTGAACCCGTCGGAGTACTCCAGGCCGATGGCCCAGATCGCCTCGAACAGGCCGGCGACGAGCAGGAGGAGCCACGACATGGTCGTCTCGTGCGCGCGCCCGTGTGAATGGATTACGATATTGCGACGTCGTTCCGATCGATCCCATCCGCGAGCGGGAGCCGCACGGTGATCGTGGTCCCGGCGTCGACGTCGACCGACACGTCGCCGTCGAGGCGGTCGACGATCCAGGTGACGATCCACATGCCGAGCCCGGAGCCGTGCTCGGTGGAGCTCTCGACGAACGACTCCTCGAGGATCCGCCGCTCGACGACGGGCATGCCCGGCCCGTCGTCGGCCACGACGATCGAGACCGCCTCCTCGTCCGCGTCGGCGGCGATCCGGACCGTCCCGCCGCCGTGGTCGATGGCGTTTGCGACCAGTTCGTCGACGGCGACCGAGACGAGGTCGCCGCCGGGGACCGCGACGCCCGGCGGGGCCCGCTCGACCGTGATTGTCGCCTCGGGGTGCTCCTCGCGGAGACCGGCGACGGTCTCCTCGACGACGTCGGCCACGGGACGGGACGGCGGCGCCCGCCCGCCGCCGCGCAGCGTCGATTCGACGGTTCGCGCCCGCTCCGCGAGCGCGAGCAGCGATTCGCTGCGGTCCCGGATCCGCATCGCGACGTCGGCCAGTCGGTCGTCCTCGACGTGGTCGGCGAGGTAGTCGGCGTTCCCGGTGACGACGGTCATCGCGTTCCGGAGGTTGTGCCGCAACACCCGATTGAGCACGGCCACCTCGACGCGCCGGCGGGCCAGCGTCTCGCTGAGTTCGTTGAAGTGGTCGCCGACCTCCTGCCACTCGGTCGACCCGGACAGCGAGACGGTCGTCCCGTAGTCGCCGACGACGAGCGCGCCGAACCCCGCCACCAGGCGCTCGAAGTTGTGGACGTACTCGCGGTAGAGCCACCCGCCCAGGGCGGCGATCGAGACCACGACCGCCGCGAGCGTGCCGAGCTGCAGGAGCGTGACCGTCCGTAGTTCCGCGGCCAGCGCGGCGTCGCTGCTGGTCGCGACGACCGTCCAGCCCGTGTTCTCGACGGTAGCGGTCGCCCGCATGGCGGCGTCCGCCGGCGGGTCGCCGGTCTCGAAGACGGTGGTCCCGTCGGCCTCGACGACGACGTGCTCCGTCTCGTCGGTCACGACCCCGAGCGTCCGGGGGAGGTCCCCCCGTTGCACGTGGAAGGCCGCGTTGAAGGTCCCCAGCGTCTGCTCCGCCCGGACGATTGGCGCGCTGACAGTCACGACGACGTTGTCGCTCTCGGCGCGCACCGGATCGCTGACGTACGTCTCGCCGCGCATCGCCCGCTGGAAGTACTGTCGATCACTGAAGTTCTGCCCCTCGATGTCCTCCTCCCGCTCGATGCCCACCCCGTCGATGGCGGTCATGGTGCCGTTGCGCGCGATGACCGACGCCCCGCTGAAGTCCGTCGTGGCGACGAACGTCCGCAGTGCCACCTGCTGGGACGCCGAGCCGTGGTCGCCGATGCCCGGCCTGTGTGACCACAGGAAGACCATCTCCTCCTTCTCATCGAGGACCGTGTCGAGCCGGTCGGCGACCGACTCCGCCGTGGTGACCAGGTCGCGCTCCCCCTGGGCGATGACCTCGTCCCGGTAGAACGTGAATCCCGCCAGCGAGACCAGCGAGAGCACGACGGCCACCACGAGGAGTGCCGCGAGGACCCGCGTCCGGAGGCGCATACCTTCCATCTACGTTACCTTCCCGGTAAAACATGATGAATGTGGCCGTGCGGCGTACAAACGGCCCGGCCGGCCCGCCGGTCCGAGGGGTCTTTGGGCGCGCGGCCGGTAGGCTCGTCCGATGACCGAACTGTCGCGCGACGCGGCCATCGACCGCGTCGAGGCGATCGTCGACGCCGTCGCCGGGGAGACCATGCCCGTTCCCGTCCGCGAGGTGTGGGTGTTCGGCGACGTGGCGCTTGGGCTGGACCCGGTCGAGCGGGTCGACGTCTACCTCACCAAGGACATCCTCATGCGCGACGAGGGCGACCCCGAGCGGTTCGAGCGGGAACTCGGCGTCGCGGGGATCGGTGCCACCGTCCGCGCCGAGTGGGCCGAGGAGCACCCCGACTACGTCCGCGCGAACGCGAACGGCCACGTCGCCCCGGAGAAGTGCCTCGCCGCGCACCTGCTTGAGGACGGCGAGCCGATCCACCTGGAGGTGTGCAACGCCTCCTTCGAGGACAACGTCACCCAGCGCCTCGACGGGGCTCGCGCGCGGGAGAACTACGAGCAGATCCTCGACCCACGGGGCGTCTGCCTGTGGGCGGAGGGCGAGCGCAGCGACGAGGCGCTCCGCAAGCTCCGGGAGAGCGAACTGGCCTTCCCGACGCTGTCGGGCGCGCTGGAGATGCTCGGCATGGACGAGGACGAGGCCGAGACGGCCGCCGACGCCGTCCGCGCCTACCGCGAGCAACAGGAGGGCGCGTCCGTCCGCGGCGACGTGGTCTGACGCACCGTCGCCAGTCCGATCACTCCGACGCGCGGCCGGCGGCCGGATCACTCAGGCACGCGGCCGACCGTGACGTAGAAGGGGACCGTCTCGCGGCGCTCGTAGTCGCCGTCCTGCATCTGGTCGATCACCGTCCGTCCCATCTCGCGCCAGTCCTCGCGGAGGGCGTCGTAGGCGGCCGCGTCGTCGGCACCGGTCGCGACCTCCGGGCGGTCGTCGAGCCCCTCGCCGGTGGCCTTCCGGCGGGCCGCCGCCAGGGCCGACTCCGAGTAGGGGGGCGCGGTCGTCCGAACGTGGTCGTAGCGCCGCGTCGACGCCACATCGAGATCGACGCGCTCGAACAGGTCGGCCGCGCTCGCGCCCAGCGAGACGTCCGTGTCGACGCCGTCGAGGTAGAGTTCCCGGGCTCGCCGGGCCAGCGCGGGTTCGGCCCCGACCGTCGACTCGACGCACACCTGAGCGTTGTCCGGTTCGACGACGGCCACCCGGTCGTCGGCGACGCGCGCGAACTCCCGCAGGGCCGCCGCCGGATCGGGGAGGTTGATCAACAGCGCCTGGCAGACCACCAGGTCGACGGCGTCGTCCCGGAGCGGCAGGCGAGTGGCGTCGCCCCGGACGACGGGCGGGTCGACGGCGGCGAGCAGGTCGGCGTCGGCGTCGAGCCCGACGACCTCGCCGGGCGTCTCCTCTCTGAGCACCCGCGTCAGCACGCCCGTCCCGCAGCCCACGTCCAGGACGCGCTCGCAGTCGTCGAGCGCGAGGTCCGCCAGCGCCTCGCGGGAGTCGGCCCACATGCCCGTGCGCGTCCGGTCGAGATACTCCGCGTCGAACTGCCGCACGTCCCGGACGTGGGCGCCCGTGGTCAAAAGCCGGTCGGAAGCTACTCCACGACGACGGCGCCCCTCATGCCGATCCCCTCGTGGGGTCGACAGACGTACAGGTACGTCCCGGGTTCGTCGAACGCGTGCTCGAACGTCTCGCCTGCGTCGGCGACGACGTCGCCGGAACTGACGTCGGCGTCCTCGAAGACGACGTCGTGGGCGCCGCCCTCGCCGGTCCACTCCCAGGTGACCGTCGCCCCGGTCGAGACGCGGATAGCCGGCGGATCGAAGGCGAAGTTGCCGCCGTTGCCCTCGGCGCCGACCGCCACCGTCGGGGCGTCCGCGTCTGTCAGGTCGGCGATGGTCCCGTCGGAGTTGCCGACCTCGTAGAGCCACTCGTCGACTTTCCCGTTGCCGGTGTCGAGCGTGTTCGTGACGATCACGGCACCGATCATCCCCGCTTCGCGCTGGGGCTCGGAGACGAAGGCGTACGTCCCGGGTTCGGTGAAGACGTGGTGGTAGCCGGTGTTCCGCTGGGCGTTGGGCCGGCCGCTGTCGAACGTGCCGTCGAGCGCGACCACGTTGCGCGGGCCGCCGTGGCCGGTCCAGCGCCACCGGACCGTCGTCGTCGGGCGGATCTTCACGACCGGCGGATCGAACGCGAGGCCGCCGTCGGTCGGGTCGCCGACCAGAATCTCCGTCTCCGGCGGCGCCGCCCGGATCGGTTCGCCGTAGCCGTTCGCGTCCGCGAGCCACTCTTCGAGCGACTCGGGCGGGGACAGCTCTGAGGCGGGCGTGTACTCCGTCGCCGTTTCGCACTGATCCGTCGCCGTTCCGGTCTGGTCCGTCGCGGCCCCGTCGGCCGCCGTCTCGGTCGGGTCCGAACTGTCGGCGCCGCGTCCTGAGACGCAACCGCCGAGCGCGACGACGCCGGCGACGCCGGCGGATCTGAGCAGCCGTCTGCGGGTACTGGAGGGCTCCATTACGGCTCGGGCTACGCCCACAGACGGGATAATTCGGGCGCCGCTTTCCAGAATCTGAAAAGCGACAGCCGCCCTTAATGTGTCGGGCCGTACAGACGAAACCGGTGGTACGGACTGCGACCGTCCGGACGCGGGCGGCGTTCGCCCGCCACGTCGCGGGCGAGACCGACAGTATGACGGCGGCCCGCCCGGAGCGTTGCGACGAAACGCATCCAGTCCAGACCATGACGCTCCCCGCCCCTTCGGCCCCGCAGACGACCGGGAGGGATCCGCCGTGACCGACGACGGACCGGCGGACCGACAGGCGGTCTTCGAGGCGCTGGCCGATCCCGATTGTCGAGACATCCTCGCGACCCTCGACGAGCCGCTGCCCGCCCAGGCGGTCGCGGACGCCTGCGACCTCTCGCAGACCTCGACCTACCGGAAGCTCGAGCGGCTCACCGAAGCGGACCTCCTCGCCGAGGCCACCGGCGTCCGCGCGGACGGCCACCACGTGACGACCTACGAGCGCGACTGCTCCGGGGTCTGGGTCGCGGTCGAAGACGAGCGGCCCTTCGACGTCGAGGTCCTCCGCGAGCGGGAATCGCCCGACGAACGACTCGCCCGGCTCTGGCAGGAGGTCAGCGAAGAAGTGTGATCGACTCCATTCCACCCGTCGCCATCGGCTTCAAGACCGCGACGCTGCTGCTCGGCGGCCTCGTTACCGCCCTCGCCGCGCGGGCCGCCCTGCGGACCCGATCCGAGGGGCTGGCCTACCTCGCGACCGGGTTCGGCGTCGTCACGCTCGGGTCGCTGCTGGCCGGCGTCGCCGACCAGCTCCTGTCGGTCGGCTCCGGCACCGCGCTCGTCGTCGAGACGGCGCTGACAGCGGTCGGGTTCGCGGTCATCGCCTACTCGCTGCTGGTCACCGCGGGCCGCGAACCGACCCGGTGACCGCTCCGACGCGACCGCGGATCGGGCGGGTTCGAGCGTCGTCTCGACGTCCTCGACGTCCTCGACGTCCTCGACGAAGGCCCCGGATCCGCCGACGGATATCATCTCGCCGTCGACCCGGACGTGGAGCCCGTTCTCGACGGAGGACGAACTCGTCACCGGCGAGACGAAGCTCTGGCGGACGTGACAGACCGGGCCCGCGACGGTCGCTCGCTCGCAGCGCTCGACACACCGCCCGTCTACGGCGGGTCGCAGGCCCCGATTCTCGCGCAGGTGGAGGACTGCGTTGAGCACCGCCCGCGGGACCGACTCGTAGGACGCCGGCAGCGGGTCCGGGTCGGCCACGTAGGCCTCGTAGGCCCGTTGCCAGATATTACCTGCGAAGGTATCGGGCACGTGCGTCCGCTGGAGGGGATGGCGAAAGACGACGCCGGCGGCTTCGTTCATCGGGTGCTCGAAGACCTGCTCTAGCGCCGTCTCCCTCGAGCGCGCCGCCAGCGACGCCTGGGAGATCAACGCCGACGGCGGCCGCCTCTCCGTCGACGCCCACGGCTGGGAGGGCAGCGTGATCGAGGGCGACGAGGGCGGCGCGCGCTTCGAGGTGACCGGCGTCGAGTTCGCGGGGTGAGAGCGGTCGGGGCCGCTACTGGCCGGCGGGCACCGGCGACGCGGTCCGCGAGTACTGCCAGTACAGGGCGAGGTTGAGCGCGAGGCCAGCGATCAGCAGTCCCCAGTTGAACCAGGGGTTGTTGTACCAGACGACGTCGATGCCGAGCGACTGCCGGTAGAGCGGCCAGAACGGCTCGACCGCCTGGGCGATGTCCGGGGCCGACAGCATGTCAGCGAAGACGTGCGCGAGCCCGGGGATCCAGACGGCCAGGAAGCCGAGCGCGAACGCGTCGTTCTCCGCGCGCTCCGAGAACCAGCGGCTGTCGTCCAGCGTCCGCTTCAGGATCCATCCGAGTATCGGGCCCGCGACGGCGGCGACCAGAGACACGGCGAGGACGGTGTGGAGCACGCCGTGGTGCTGTACCGTCGGGAAGATCCCCCGCAGGTAGAGGTCCAGGTCGGGGAGCATCCCGAACCAGACGCCCGCGCCGACGAACGTCACCGCGGTCCTGGCCTCCGCGACGAAGAACCACGCGGGGGCGAGCCACACGAGCGCCATGCCGAGGTGTCCGACGACGTCGACCATACCTACCCTTGGTGACTCGCGGGGAAGGATATGTCCCGGTTATCGGAATAACGTCGACCTAGAGCGGCGGGACCCCTCGCCCGTCTTCGCCGCGTCGAGGGTCGTTCCGGGAACCGTTCGATCGCGTCCGCTCCGGAGCGGCCGGGGTCGAGTTCGCCGGTGGACGGACATTGTTTTCACCGATGGACGTCACGGAACCGTCGATGAGAGACTCGCTGGCCGTCCTCTTGACCTTCGTCGCGCTGGTGCCGCTCGTGTTCGGGCTCACCCCGATGCTCGCCCCGCCCGATCCGTTCACGCAGGTGCGCATGTGGCTGGGCGGGACGGTCGCCGCCGCCGTCGTCGCCGTCCGGTTCGTCCGGGGAGGTGCCGACCGGCTCGACGCGACCGTCGCGGACGTCTGGCTGTTCGTGGTCGGCACCGTAGCGGTGCTGTTCGTCGGTCAGGTCTTCGTCGTGGGTCTGGCTCGCTCGCAGGTCGAGAACGTTCCTTCTCACTGCGACGGCCCTGCTGATCGCGGGGTGGCTCGCGTTCGGCGTCGGCGTCGACGGGCTCCGAGAAACGGTCGGCCGGTCTGAATAGGTCGATCGCTCGCTCCCGCTCGCCTGTCCGGTGACGCTTACGCGCCGCCCAGCTCGCGTGTCGCTCCCTGCGGTCGCTCCCGCTCGCTCATTCGGCGACTCTACGAGTCGCCCAGCTCTCTCGCCCGCTCGATGTTCCACGCGAAGCCCTTCCCGTCCTCGGTGGGCGTCTCCAGCACGAGGGGGACGCCCGCGAGGTCGTCGTGGGTCAGGATGGCTTCCATCCCGTCCTCGCCGATCTTCCCCTCGCCGAGGTGGGCGTGCTCGTCCTTGTTGGTGCCACAGTCGTGCTTGGAGTCGTTGAGGTGGACGCAGGCCAACTTGTCCAGCCCGACAACGTCGTCGAAGGTGGCGACGGTGTCCGCGACGCCCCCGGGGGTCGAGAGGTCGTAGCCCGCGGCGAACATGTGGGCGGTGTCGAGGCAGACCTCCAGGTCCTGCTCGGAGCGGTCGAGGACCTCGGCGAGGTGCTCGAACTCGCCGCCGAGCTTGGTGCCGCTGCCGGCGTCGGACTCGACGAGGACGGTGACGCCGTCGGGAATGTCCAGTTCGTCCAGCGCGCTCGCGGCGTTGTCCAGCCCCTGGTCGACGCCCGCACCGGTGTGGGCGCCCAGGTGGACGTTGACGTACTCGACGCCGAGCTTGTCGGCGGCGTCGACCTCCTTCTGCATGGAGTCGATGGACTTCTCGCGGAGGTCCTCTTTGGGGGTGCAGAGGTTGACGAGATAGGAGGAGTGGATGACCCACGGGCCGACGCCGTGGTCGTCGGTCAGGTCCCGGAACTGCTCGGCCTCGTCGTCGTCGATGTTCGGGTCCTGCCAGACCTGCGGCGAGTGGCTGAAGATCTGCCCGCACGTCCCGCCGTACTCGACCTGCTCGTCGACCGCGTTGTACGCCCCGCCAGCGATCGACGTGTGTGCTCCGACGCGCATGCGCTGGATTCTGTGGCGACCCGGCAAAGAGGTTCCGGACCGTCGACGCTACCGTTTGTTGCCTTCGTGAGAATCTTTCGTCAGGTCGGGTCCTCGCCGTCGCGCGTCCACGCGTCGGTCCCGTACTTGGCGTCGACCAGCGCGGCCGCCCGGTCGAGTTCGTCGTCGGTCCACGAGCCGGGGTCCGCGCCGGCCCAGTCGGTCAGCGTGTCGGTCAGCGTCGCGACGGCCGCCTCGCGAGAGCCGTCGGCGTGGGCCTCGATCGCAGTCACGCGGTCGCGGAAGGCGTCGGGGTCGAGGTCCGCGTCGAAGACGGCGGTGTGGCGGTCGGCGTCACGGCGAAAGGTCAGCGAGCCGTGCTGGACCACGGCGTCGCGCCGGCGGTACTGGGCGTTGCCGCTGATCTTGCGCCCGTCCGGTCCGACGACGTCGTGTGCGGGGTGCAGCGGCCGGAGGTAGCAGGCGGGTTCGTAGACGGCGGGGCGCTCCTCGCTCGCGAAGTCGGCCTCGACGCCCATGGCGGCGAACGCCTCCAGCACGGGCCGGCAGAGCAGTTCGTACGACGCCATGAGGTCCCCGGGGACGGCGTCGGCCGGGACGACGATCGAGTAGGAGACGTCGCCGAACTCGTCGTGGTAGATGGCGCCCCCGCCGGTCGGCCGGCGGACGACGTCGACGCCCTCGCGCTCGCAGTAGTCCCAGTCGACGGTCTCGGGGTCCTGGGAGTAGCCCAGCGAGAGCGTGCTGGGCGACCACTGGTACACCCGGGCGGTGGCGGGGCCGCCCTGGCCCGCCGTCGCCGCCGCCACCTCGTCCAGCGCCATCGTCTCCGCGCCGGGGCGGGCCTCCGCCCCGATCACGCGCCAGTCCAGTCCCGCCAGGTCGGTCATGCGCCCGGCTACGGAATCGGTCCCGAAAGCGATTGCGACCCGTCGACCAGCGCGGCCATCACCCGCCGCTCGGCGCGCCGCAGGTGCTCGGCGGCGGTACCGGGCGCGCAGCCGAGTTCCTCGGCCACGTCGGCGACGCTCCCGTCGCGGGGATCGCCGTAGTAGCCGCAGTCGACGGCCGCGCGGACGGCCTCGAACTGCCGGTCGGTGAGGCGCTCCCCGTCGGCGAGCCGGCGGTGGCCGTACTCGCCGACCTCCAGCACGTCGGGCGCGACGCCGGCGGGCAGGTCCGCCAGTGCCGCCTGCACCGTCTCGCCCGGGCCGACGACGCTCACGCGGATAGTCCCGTCCGCGCGGTAGGCGACGGGGTAGAGCAGGACCAGCCCGACGGTGGCGAAGGCGTCGGCCAGTCGCTGCCCCTCCGGGGAGAGTTCGTCGCGCGTGTACAGGTAGAACGAGTCGTCGGGGCACGGCGAGACGGCGTACTCGGTGACCGACGCGACGCCGTCGAGCGCGGCCTCGTAGTCCTCGATCGGGCCGCCGCGGACGTGGAACAGGGCCGACCGGAGGCCGTCGACCACGGGCGAGGCGGCGACCAGCCGCGACGCCTCGAACCCCTCGTGGTCGACCACGAACTGGTGCATGGGGTGTCTGGCCTCGGAGTCGTGGTCGAGCGAGAGCCTGACGTACTTCACGGTCCCGGGTGTCCCCGGTGGTACTTAAATTCGCCTCGTCGGTGAGGCACCACGGCGAGGTGGGTGGCGGGCCTGGATCCGTACGAAAGCCAATGCAGCAGGCGATCCACGACGGCACGTCCGACTCGGTGACGGTGGGGCTCGACGGGGTCCTGGGGCGGGAGGAACACCTGAACGCGCCGGCGATCAGGATCCGGGCCGACGCGGTCCAGTCGGTCCTCTCGGCGCTGAAGCGCGAGCAGGGGTACGACCACTGCACCTGCGTCACCGCACAGGAGTACGACGACCGCTTCGAGACGATCTATCACCTCGCGACGTACGAGGACCGGACGGACGAGGTCTCCGTGGTCGTCCCGACGCCGAAGGGCGACCCGGTCTCCGAGAGCGCCGCGCCCGTCTACGAGACGGCGGTCTGGCACGAGCGGGAGGCCTACGACCTGCTGGGAATCGAGTACGAGGGCCACCCGGACCTCCGGCGCATCCTCCTGCCGGAGACCTGGCAGGGCCATCCCCTCAGGGAAGACTACGACCAGGACCAGCCGCAGATCGTGCCGTACAGGGAGCACCAGAAGGTCTTCGAGGACACCCGGGTCAGCTCGGACACGATGCTGCTGAACATCGGACCGCACCACCCCAGCACGCACGGGGTACTCCACCTGCTGGTGTCGCTGGACGGCGAGCAGATCGTCGACGTCGAGCCCGACATCGGTTACATCCACCGCTGCGAGGAGCAGATGTGCCAGCAGGGCACCTACCGCCACCAGATCATGCCCTACCCCGACCGCTGGGACTGGGGCGGGGCCGGCCTCTGCAACGAGTGGGCCTACGCCCGCGCCGCCGAGCGGCTGGCCGACCTCGACGTGCCGGAGTACGCGCAGGTCGTCCGAACGATGAGCGCCGAGCTCTCCCGGATGCTGTCGCACTTCCTGGCCGTCGGGACGTTCGCGCTGGACATCGTGGGGGAGTTCTGCGCCGCGTTCATGTACGCAATCCGGGACCGCGAGATCGTCCAGTCGATCCTGGAGGACCTGACTGGCCAGCGGCTGATGTTCAACTACTTCCGGCTGGGCGGGGTCGCCTGGGACCTGCCCGAGCCCCGCGGGGCGTTCCTCGGGAAGATCCGGGCGTTCCTCGACGGCCTCCCCGAGAAGATGGCCGAGTACCACGACCTCATCACGGGCAACGAGATCCTCCAGAAGCGGACCGTCGACACCGGCGTCCTCCCGTCGGAGGTGGCGAAGGACTACGGGTGTACCGGCCCGGTCGCTCGCGGCTCGGGCGTCGACTACGACCTCCGCAGGGACGACCCCTACGGCTACTACGACGAACTGGAGTGGGACGTCGTCACCGAGGACGGCTGCGACAACTTCTCGCGGTTGCTCGTGCGCCTGCGCGAGGTCGAGGAGTCCGCCCGGATCGTCCAGCAGTGCGTCGATCTGCTGTCCGACTGGCCGGAAGACGAGCGGGAGATCCAGTCCGACGTTCCGCGGACGCTGCGGCCCGACCGCGACGCGGAGATCTACAGCGCCGTCGAGACGGCGAAGGGCGAACTGGGAATCTACATACGCTCGGACGGCACGGACACGCCCGCGCGGTTCAAGATCCGCGGCCCCTCCTTCTCGAACCTCCAGTCGCTGGAGACCGTCGCCGAGGGCGAGTTCCTGGCCGACCTCGTCGCCGCCATCGGTAGCCTCGACGTCATCATGGGCGACGTCGACCGATAGCTCACCGGTCGTCGCCGACCCGCCGACGTCGCCCGGAGCGTGAAGCGCGGGCGTTACTGAAACAGCCGTTTCACTGAAAGCGCCGTTAGAGCCATCGACGTCGCTATTTACAATTACCGTGCAAGTAGTTCGCATGCGATCCGCGCTCGCGACTGTCTGCGTGGCACTGCTCACGATAACGGCGGGCTGTTCCGGGGCCGGCGGCGGCGCCGGCCTCACCGGCGGCGACGCCGCGTCGTCCGGCAGGAGCGCCTCGCTGGGCGCCTCCGTCGGCGGCGCGCAGGACGCGACCGCCTTCCGGCGCAACGTCGAGGAGGGGTACGTCCCGCGACCGTCGGCGATGACCTACGAGGGGCTGTACCACGACTACTACTTCGACACCGGCGAGAGCGACTGCGACCGGCGGTTCTGCCCGTCCTACAGCCAGGGCGTGGTCGAGGACCCGCTCTCGAACGAGACGGAACACTACCTGACCGTGGGGCTCGACTCCGGGATCTCGGCGGAGGGCTTCGACCACGAGCCCATGGACGTGGTCGTCGTGCTGGACACCTCCGGATCGATGGATAGCGGGTTCTCCGAGTACCACTACGACGGTGACGAGTCCGCCGCGGACCGGCGGAAGATCACCGCGGCGACCGACGCCGTCGCCAGCATGACCGACGAGCTCAACGGCGCGGACCGACTCGGCGTCGTCACCTACGACGACTCGGCCGGCCGGGTGCAGGGGCTCGCGCGGGTCGACGAACTGGAGCGCTCGGGCGTCGACCAGCGACTGCGGGACGTCCGCGCCGGCGGGGGCACGAACCTCGACGCCGGGATGCGGACCGCCCACGCGATGCTCGACGAGCGGGCCAACGAGTCCCGCCCGGCGCGGGTCGTCTACGTGACCGACGCGATGCCGAACCTCGGCGACACGGACGGACGGAGCCTCGAAGACCGCCTGCAGGAGCGCGCCGGCGAGGGGATTCACACCACCTTCGTCGGCGCCGGCGTCGACTTCAACGCCGACCTGACCGAATCCATCGCGACGGTGCGGGGCGCGAACTACTACTCGGTGAAGTCGCCGACGGCCTTCGACGAGCGGATGACCGAGGGCTTCGACTACATGGTGACCCCGCTCGCGTACAACCTGAGCCTGCAGGTGGAGAGCGACGGCGCCGACGTCGAGGCCGTCTACGGGTCGCCCAACGACCCCGAGACCGGAGAACTGCTGCACGTGAACACGCTCTTTCCCTCGCGGACCAGCGAGAACGGCACCGAGGGCGGCGTCATGCTCGTGGAGCTGAACCGCACGGCGCCCGACGCGACGGTGACGCTGACGGCCAGCTACGAGGACCCCGACGGCGAGGTCCACGAGACGACCCGCGAGGTCGACCTGACCGACCGGGAGGCACCGCACTACGAGAGCCCCGGCGTCCGGAAGGCCGTCGCGCTGACCGACTACGCCTACCTGCTGCGGTCATGGGCCGCCCACGAGCGGGGCGGCGTGGCGGTCGAGGCCGACGACGCTATCGAGCGCCGCGGACTCGGCCAGTGGGAGCAGCAGTCGGTCGACCTCCGGGTGACGGCGCCGTACGACGAGCGACTCCCGCGGTTCGCCGAGCACTTCCGCGCGGAGGCCTCGGCGCTCTCCGGCGACTTCGAGGACGACCTGGCCGTCCTCGACCGGCTGCTCCGGGAGGCCGACGACGAGGGGGAAGACGCGGCGACGACCGAGGCCGGGGGAACGGAGACGCCGGCCGCGACGGACGCCGAGCGGACGGCCACGTCGACTGCGGGCTGACTGCCCACGGCGGCCCGACCGACACGGCGTGACGGTCGCTTTTTGACGCCAGAGCGCGTACCGCGGTCCATGACCGAGACAGCCACCGTCGCGGGCGGGTGCTTCTGGTGTACCGAGGCCGTGTTTGAGGAGATCGAGGGCGTCGAGTCCGTCACATCGGGCTACGCGGGCGGCCACGTCGAGGACCCCAGCTACGAGGCGGTCTGCTCCGGCGAGACGGGCCACGCCGAGTGCGTCCGGGTGGAGTACGACCCCGACGTACTGGACTACGAGGACGTCCTGACCGTCCACTTCGCGACGCACAACCCCACGACGAGAGACCGCGAAGGCCCCGACGTGGGCAGCCAGTACCGCTCGGCCGTCTTCTACCACGACGAGACCCAGCGCGAGACGGTCGAGGCGTTCGTCGACGACCTCGAATCGGAGTACGACGACCCCATCGTCACAGAGATCGAGCCGCTGGAGACGTTCTACCCCGCCGAGGACTACCACCAGAACTACTACGAGGAGAACCCCGACCAGGCGTACTGCACGGTCAACGTCGCGCCGAAGGTCTCGAAGGTCCGGGATCGGTTCCGGGAGCTGGTCGCGTAACGCCCGCATGACCTTCGAGACGACCGTCGACGTCCGGTTCACCGACGTGGACACCTACGGGCACGTCAACAACGCCGTCTACGCCACGTACATGGAGGAGGCCCGTATCGCGTACCTCGAGGCGGTGCTGGGCGACGAGGCGGCGGACCTGCTGTCGCCGGCCGCCGACGGTACCGGGCTGGTCATGGCCGGACTCGAACTGGACTTCGAGCGCCCGCTGCGGACCGTCGACGCGGTGACGGTCACCGTGGAGACGACGGCGCTGGGTCGGTCGAGCGTGACGATCGAGTACGAACTGCGCGACGAGGCGGTAGTCGCGACGGGCGAGACCACGCTGGTCGCCTACGACCGGGCCGCCGCCGAGTCCCGACCGCTGCCCGATCGGTGGCGCGAGGCCATCGTCGAGTTCGAGGGGCTCGACGCGGAGTAGCGGCTCTCGGCATCGGCCACTGCACCCCATTAAATGCCGTCAGACACCATCAGAGACCACATAACGGTATTTGCTACCCCGACCCGGGCTCGATCAGTGCCGACTCGCCGTCGGCCCCCTCGATCTCCACGGCGTGGTCGGTGTGACGGGCGTGCGTCCGGGCCCACCGGCGGACGCCCGACTCCTCGATCCGTTCGGCCCGTTCGGGGCAGTGACGACAGACGGCTCGCCACGTCTCGATGCCGTCGGGGAAGTGGCCGGTGTGGCGCCGGTGGTCGAGCGCGAACTGCTCGAACGCGCTGTTGCCGACGGCGTCCAGTTCGTCGCCGAGGTCCCACTCGCGCCCGCAGCGGCGGCAGGACACAGTGGGGGCGTTCCCGGGGTCGTCGGGAGCGTCGTCTACGGTCACGTGATCCACTCGGGCCACCAGCCCCTTCAATCCACGGCGGTCCCGTCCCGCGGTTCTCGTGGCTCGGGCGGGGGCTTATTCGTGTTGAATTGCTAATAATAAGCGCATGTCCACCGATCCGCTCCAGCCCAGCGAGGAGGCCGACGAGCGCCAGCTCGAACTCGCCCGCGAGGCCGGCGACGCGTTCACGGCGGCCGTCGAGTACATGATCGAGGAGGTCGCTCACACCGGCGACACCCGCGAAGTCGGCGACTGCCTCGTCGGGTTCGCCCAGGAGGAGGCCGAGGGGATGTACCACGTGGAGGACGGCGAGCTGAACTGGCGGGAACCCGGCGACGACGAGAACTGCCACGTCGAGGTCGTCGTCGCGAGCTCGGCGGACGGCCGGTTCCTCCCGGGAATGAACCCGCAGGTCACCTTCGAGGGCGACGAGGAGACGGTCGGTCCCGTCGACGTGCCACTCGTCTGGCACCCCGGCCTGTACCACTACGGCGTGAACGTCTCGCTGCCCGGCGACGGGACATACGACCTGCACGTCGAGGCCGACGCGCCCGGCTTCCCGCGCCACGACGAGGAGAACGGCGACCGGTTCACCGAGCCCATCGACGAGACCTTCGAGGACGTCGACGTCGAGACGGGGCAGGACTGATTCGCTGCCGGGATCCGTGAAGCGCGTTGCGGGTTTCCAGGCGATGCTGGACGGCGACGGCCGGATCGAACAGCAGTGTCAGTGCCGATCTGTGTTCGATATAGCAGCATGCGATTTACCACTAAATAGCGCCCTGACGCGTCGCACTTATACGAATCCGCCGACTATGGCTCTCTGATGGTCCAGAACGTCGCCGCCGAGATGGCGGACCTGGAGGACGAGGACTTCTACCTCCTCTCCGGGGTCGAGCAGGGGATGCGGTTCTCGGAGTACGTGGCCAGGGAGAAGCTCCCGGAGTTCTCCCGGCTGACCGCGGAGGACGTCGACTACCGGCTGGACCGCTGTCAGGACCGCGGCCTGCTCGAACGGAAGACGATCCAGTACGAGGGGTACAAGCTCACCTTCGAGGGCTACGACGCGCTGGCGCTGCACACCCTCGCCGAGCGCGAGACCATCGAGAGCGTGGGCGCGCCCCTGGGGGTGGGCAAGGAGAGCGACGTCTACGAGGTGGCCTCCTACAAGCCGATGGCCCTGAAGTTCCACCGCGAGGGATACACCAACTTCCGGGAAGTCAACCGCGAGCGGGAGTACACCGCCGACAGGGACCACGTCTCCTGGCAGTACACCGCCCGCAAGGCCGCCGAGCGCGAGTACGAGGCCCTGGAGACGCTGTACCCGTCGGTTAGCGTCCCCCAGCCGATCGACGCCAACCGCCACGCCATCGTCATGGAGAAGATCGACGGCGTCGAGCTCTCCCGGACGGCCCTGGAAGACGAGCAGGTCGTTCCGGTCCTGGAGTTGATCCTCGACGAGATGGCCACGGCCTACGCCGAGGGGTTCGTGCACGCGGACATGAGCGAGTACAACGTCTTCGTCGCCAGCGACGGCGTGACGGTGTTCGACTGGCCACAGGCCGTCCCCGTCGACCACGAGAACGCGGACGAACTCCTCGACCGGGACGTGGAGAACCTGCTGGGTTACTTCCGCCGGAAGTACCCCGGACAGGTGGGCGACGTCGACGACGATCGGGTCGCCGAGGAACTCCGGGCCGGCGACTTCGACGGCCTCGTCTGATTCTCGCTCGTCCCCGGTCTCGCGGTCGCTGACTGTATCAGCCCAATAGCTGCGGGAACGGACGTCGTTTGCGTAAATTCCAGTCCGCTATATCAAACGGCCGGAACGGTAGCCCAGAACGGGGGCAACGAACGAGCCCGACGGTACGCCCGGCGTCGGAGCCTCAGGCAGCACGGCTGGGGCCCGTCGCCGGAGTCGTCGAGGACTGCCTCGGCAGCCGTTGCAGTCGGGTCGCCGTTTCGGGCAGGTCGAGCGAGTTCGGCGGCCAGGTAACGATGGAGTCCGCCAGCAGTCAGCGGGAATCCGGAGAGGAGACGCCGCTTCGGGGGCGTAGGAATCGTATCCTGGTCCGGCCTCGCGGTGGGTCTTCGACGCTCGACCCCAGGGACTCGGTGTGGAAAATGGGGCTCCATCGCAACCATCGTTCACCGTCCCGGCACGGACGCTCGGGGGCGGCCGGCGGTACGGCGTCGGTCGTCCAGGGTACGGATACGGTGTGTCTCACTGTCCGGTCATCAGGTCCAGCGATCCCCCGCTGCTGGGGAACCGGTTAGCAGTACGGGTCGAGTAGTTCAGTGGTTGTCTTCGTCGCTAGTCCGCTGCGTCGCCGGCCGGGACCGACCGGCCGGATCAGACATCGAGACGGCCGTCACGGCGCCACGGCGTGGGAGTCCGTCGGTTCGGCCAGGGCGAGACAGACCGGGATAGACATGCATAAATCAAATATCGATATACGGAATTGGACGTCGATGGTCTCGACCGGCTGAATCGGAGAACGGTTGTTCGACGTCTAACTGAGTCGATATCGGCGCTTGCGGACTGCCATGAAACCGGCCAGAGCACTCGTAGCTGAACCCGCCGGGGGTCCGGACGAGGACGCGGTGTCGACGCCGCCACCGATGGAGCAACCGACGCGATGACGGGTCCCCCTGGCGGGGTCCCGGTAGCGGGCCGGGGAACGCCGAGGCGAGTCCGAATCTCTTAAGGGCGTTTCGCGGATACAACCGGTAACTCGCTGGGCGACGGGCACCAGCGGGCACCTGTCTGTACAGGTCGGGATGTGAATCCAGCGAGGCCTCGCGCCTCGACGGAGGCGGCGCGGCCGCCGAGGGATTTGAACCGCTAAACGCCCGTGGTGATACACATGGCTAAGAGCGCATATTCGTACATCCGGGACGCCTGGAAGGACCCGGACGACGGCAAGCTCGCGGAACTGCAGTGGCAGCGACAGCAAGACTGGCGCGACCAGGGCTCGGTCGTTCGCATCGAGCGCCCGACCCGCCTCGACAAGGCCCGCTCGCTCGGCTACAAGGCCAAGCAGGGCATCGTCGTCGCGCGCGTCTCCGTCCGCAAGGGCGGGGCCCGCAAGGAGCGGTTCACGGCCGGGCGCCGCTCGAAGCGCCAGGGCGTGACCCGCGTCACTCGCCGCAAGGACATCCAGCGCGTCGCGGAGGAACGGGCCACCCGCACGTTCCCCAACCTGCGCGTGCTGAGCAGCTACTGGGTGGGCGAGGACGGCCGCCAGAAGTGGCACGAGGTCATCCTCGTCGACCCCGAACACCCCGCGATCCAGAACGACGACGACCTCAACTGGATCTGCGAGGACGACCAGGCCGAGCGCGCGCTGCGCGGCATCACCGGCGCCGGCCGCCGCAACCGCGGCCTGAGCGAGAAGGGTACGGGCAGCGAGCACACCCGCCCGAGCCTCTCGGCCAACCGCGGCCGCGGCAAGTAACCGGGTCTTCTCTCCCGTTTTCGACCGCGTAGCGGCTGCTCCGTCCCGGGCAGAGCGGAGCGCACTGACGGCAGCGCCGTCAGACCGGATGCCCGGGGTCCGGGACGCCGACGGGCGGGTCGGTGTCGCTCGACCACTCCGGAACGGGGCTGGCCGCGTAGAAGGCCGCTTCCGGGTCCGGCCTGCGCCACCAGTGCCACCAGGTGCGGGCGAGGACGCGAAGCCGGCGACCGCGGGACAGCTCCGGCGTCGCGGTCAGGACGTCGTAGTCGCGATCCCTGATGAGCCGGTGGTGCTCCGCGTACAGCGTGGCCGACAGGAGGACGGCGAATCGGCAGTCCGCCGGCAGATAGCGGATGCCGGCGACCCCCTCGCGGTACAGCCGCTCGGCCCGCGAGAGCTCGTCCGCCATCGCGTCCCGGAACCCCTCGGTGACGTTCGCGTCGGCCAGGTCCGCCTCCGTGACGCCGTGCTCGGCCAGCGTCTCCTGCGGCAGGTAGACCCGGCCGTAGTCACGGACGTCCTCGCGGACGTCGCGGAGGAAGTTGGTGAGCTGGAAGGCCTCAGCCAGGGCGGCGGCGTGGGGCCGTGCGGCCTCGGGGTCGGGAACGTCCATGACGGTCATCATCATGTTGCCGACGGCGACGGCCGAGCCGCGCATGTACTCCCGGAGGTCGGCGAAGGTGTCGTAGCGGGCCCGGTCGACGTCGCTCTCCATCGCGTCGAGGAACACGGCCACCTCCTCGTCGTCGACGTCGCCGTCGGCACACAGCGATCGGAACGCCGCGATCACCGGGTCGTCGGTCGAGGCGTCGTCCAGCACGGCTGACCGGATCTGCTCGAGGCGCTCCCGCCGGACGGACGCCGGCGTGTCGTCCGTCCGGTCGACGACCTCGTCGGCGACCCGGAAGAACGCGTAGAGCACGTACGTCGGACGGCGGATCCGCTCCGGGAGGAGCCGCGTCGCCAGGTGGAAGGTCCGGCCGGTTCGCTGCTGGACGGCCTTGGCCGTCCTGACCGAGTCCGCGTCTACCATCTCGACGGGCGCGACCGCGGCAGTCGAGCGATCGATCGGCCCCGCCCCGGTTCGGCCGGGGCCGGCGAGTCGGAACGGCGCTGGCGGGCGTGTGCGCGGGAGCGCACGGCTCCCCGGGGAACGGACTGCCGATCTCGACCGTCGACCGGTGGCGTCGGAATAGTCATTGGATGATTTACATATATCGCAGAAGCACCATAAGTAGTGTGCCAACAGCGTAGGTGTCGCGCCGGCAATCCGGAACGCGACGGTCGACGACGGCCCCGCAGACAGCGGCGGCTATCGGGACAGGAGCAGCGAGGACTGACGACCGGTGCCGACTGACCCGATCAGGCCTGCGGCGGGTTGATGAACAGCACGTCGACCAGGCCGAGCGCTCCGATCAGGGCTGCGACGCCGAGCAGCGTCTGCGGCGCGAGCGGCGTGACCTGGCTCGCCAGCCCCGCCAGCAGGAACGCCACCGGAATGACGGTCAGAACGAGGTCGTACCGGGAGAACCGGCCCGGTCGTCCGTCGATGCCGTACTGCGGGTCGTCCTTGTCGCTGACCGCCATACGTGTTCACCTCCTGTCTGTCACTTCTACGGGATCGTACTAAAATGTTACGTGAGTTCAGTTTTCCGAACATACTTCATTGTCATTTCGGTTTTTCATCTAGCATACTGGTATAATACGTATATTATTTCAGGCCGCCCTGGCCCCGCCCGGTCGGCCAGTGATCCGGCGAGCCGAGGATCCGGTCGTGAGCGCCGCCGTCGAACGAACTGGGGTTTTTATTTGGCTGGGGCGACGGAAACGAGGCATGGAAGGGATGGGGGACAACACGACGAACAGGGTCGGGGCCTCCCGGCCGCTGACCACGACAGCCACCATTCTTGGGAAGAAGTGGCACCCGCTCATCGTCGCCGAACTGCTCGAGGCCGGACCGCTGGGGTTCAACGACCTGAAGGAACGCGTGACCGGCATCTCCGACAAGGTGCTCTCCGAGAGCCTCGACGACCTGGAGGAGCGCGACCTCGTCGAGCGGACGGTACTCGACGACAAGCCAGTCAGGGTGGAGTACTCCCTGACCGAGTGGGGCGAACAGCTCGAACTGGTAGTCACCGTCATGGAGAAGTGGGGGGAACGCTACCTCGACGCGCGGGACGAGTAACACCGCCGGCTGTAGTGCACGAAGATACTCGCCACCCCGGAGAGGCGAGTCCTTTCGAGACGTTACAGCCGACGGTATAACTCCACAGCAGCTGATCACCGGTCCGCAAGAACGCCTTACGGCGGCCGGTCCCACGGTTCGAGTGGGTGACACCAGCATGCAAACGCCCCAGGAGCTGTTCGTCCACGAACTGCAGGACGTCTACGCCGCCGAACTGGCGCTCGCGGAGGCGCTCGATCGCATGTCCCGCGAGTGGACGACCCAGGAGGTACGGCAGGCGTTCCGGACCCACCGCGCCGAGACGCAGACGCACGTCAACCGGCTGCAGGAAGTCTTCGGCACGATCGGTCAGCAGCCGGCGGACGTCCGCTGCGAGGGGATCGACGGCATCGTCGCGGAGCACGAGAGCTTCGTGGGGCGGCGTCAGCCGACGGCCGAGATGCACGCGCTGTTCGACGTCGGCGTCGGCCAGCGGGCCGAGCACTACGAGGTCGCTGCCTACGAGGAGCTGGTCCGGATAGCCAACGTGCTCGGACTGAACCGGGTGGCCCAGCTGCTGGAGGCCAACCTCGCGGACGAGCGCCAGCAGCTGGAGCGGCTCACCGACATCGCCGGCTCGTTCGCGCAGTCCCAGGCCGCACAGCGCGCCCGCGAACAGGTACAGGGCGGTCAGGAGCGAGGTGCTTGGGGGCTGGGACGGCCGTCCAGGCAGGGCCAGCCGTCACGGGGCGGGCGGGCGCAGTCGTCCGAAGAAGGCGAGTCCTGAAGGCGATTCAGCCCGGCCCGCGGTTCCCGGCGTCACCGCTCGCCCGACAGGAGGCCCCTCGCTGCGCTCGGGCCCTTCTCAGTCGACGACACCGGGAGAGCAGAGCTCTCCCGAGCGATCGAGTCCTATTCGGACTCGATAACACCGACAGACTCCGTCTGTCGAGCAGTCGACTCGGCTACGCCTCGTCGACGACCTCTATCCCGCGGTTGTTGACCGCCGACGGGTCGAGTCCGACCTCCTCGAGGAACTGCTTGTACTCCCGCTCGCACTGTTCGGCGTCCTGCTGCTTGTCGCTGGCGCGGTCGCAGAGGGCGATCAGGTCCTCGGGGACGTCGTTGGTGTGGACGATCCAGTGGTTGATCAGGTCCGAGAGGCGGCGGATGGGCGAGGTAAAGTGGCCGTAGATCTCGAAGTTGAGCGCGTGGTGGCCGCCGAAGGGGTCGTTCATGTACTTCGCGCGCGGCATCACCTTCATGACGGCCCACTGGATCTTGTCGAGCTGGCGCTCGGGGGCCTCCTCCAGCGTGGCGTTGACGGCCTTGCGGGGGTCGTCCCAGGCCTCGCCCGGGACGGAGACGCCGTCCAGCTCCTGGATTTCCTGAAGGGCCTCGTTCCACTCCTCCGGCGAGGGCTGGGGGTGGACGCGGTACATCGCCTCGACGCCGCGGTCCCACATGAGCTCGTGCGTGACGGCCTTGTTGGCCTTGAGCATGCACTCCTCGATGATGGTGTGCGCGCGGTCCCGGCGAGGGTTGAGGACGAGCGAGCCCTCCTCCTTGCGCTGCTCGTGCATCGCGTCGGCCAGCTCCCAGACGAGTTCGGTCTTCTCCGCCAGGTCGACCTCGGTGTCCTCGAGGACGTCGTCGGCGGCCGCCGGCTCGTCGAGTATGTTCTCGGCCTCGGTGTAGGTCAGGCGGGCGTCCGACCGGATGACGGACTTGTAGATGTCGATGGTCTCGTAGCCGAGGTTCTCCTTGTCGAGGTGCATCTCGACGGTGTGGGCCAGCCGGTCCTCGTTAGGCACCAGCGAGCAGACCGTCTCGGCGAGGATCGGCGGCAGCATGTGGACCGTATACCCCGGGAGGTAGACCGTGTTCGCCCGCTCGACGGCGGAGTCCCACATCGCGGTGTCGGGGTTCACGTAGTGAGTCACGTCCGCGATGTGGACCCACAGCACGTACTCCTCGTCGCGCTCCTCGATCGAGAGGGCGTCGTCGAAGTCCTGGGCGTCGATGGGGTCGGTCGTCCAGGTCGTCATGTCCCGCAGGTCCCGGCGCTCGTCGACCGCCGACTGGATCTCCGCCTGGACGTCCTCGGTGCGTGCCTCGGCCTCCTCCATGACCTCCGGCGGGAACGCGTCCGGGATCTCGAACTTCTCGAACAGCTCCTCGCGCTTGTTCTCGAGGTGACGGGCCATCTCCTCGTCGATCTCGACGGGGCCCTGGCCCTCCGGCGTCCCCGCCTGGGCCTGTGCGTCCTCGTTGCTCATGACGGCGGCTATGAGGAGTGGGTAGTTAGGCGTGTCGCAGGAGCGATGAACGAAGTGAATCGCTCCGAACGGGCGAACGGGGAGCGCGAGGTCGCGAAGCGACCTCGAATGCTCGAACGGCGAGCAGCGCGAGCCGTGAGAGCGAAGCGACCCGTGAGCCAGACGATGTCCGAGCGCAGCGAGGACATCGCCTACGCCGGCTGGGCGCTGGCCGTTCCCGCGTCCCTCTTCGTCGTCTACGACACGCTCACGATCTCCCGTCACACCCGCAAATAGGGCGTCGGGTGCTGCACTCGGGGGGCAGGCACGTCTCGGACGGCGTCGACGGACGGGGCACGACGGGCGTGAACTCACTCGTTATCGATCCACGCCTCTCGCGCCGCTTCGAGAGTCCGGCCGACCTCGCGGCCCTTGTACCCGAAGATGTCGGGATAGCCGTGGACCGACATGAGCACGGGAACGAAGTCCTCCTCGGCGACGAGGCGCTGGTCCTCGTACTCCGCGTAGGTCTCTCCGGCTTCGACCGGTCGGAAGTTCTCCACGAGGAGGCGGTAGTCGTCGGTACTGGACGGCTTCGTCGCCATCTGGTAGATCTCGTAGTAGCGGGTCTCCCGATCCGCGCCGCGGGGCTCGCCCTCGAGGGCGTCGGCGTGCCGCAGGAACGCGCGGACGATCTTCCGGGCGTTGCTCGTCGCGGCGTCCGAGCGGGCCATGCCGGTCTCGACGGAGACCACGCCGCGGGAGGCGAACACGCCCTCCAGGACCCGGCCCTCCTCGACGACGTGGTCGAGCGGGAGGTCCGCGGCGGCCGCCAGAGCGTCGGGAAAGCCGGCGTGGAGGAAGGCCAGCGGCTCCGGCGTGGCGTGGGTGGTGTGGATCGAGAGGGTCAGGCAGCCCTCGATCTCTTCGACGATCTGTGCGGCGAGGCGGCGCTCGCGATCCTCTGAATCGGGATCGCCCGGGACGACGCGGTTCAGGTCGACGTCGAGGTACCGGAGGTCCGAGACGGCCGCGGGCGGGTTGGCGACGACGAACTTGACCGGACGCTGGAGGTCGGGATCCTCGTCGAGGAAGCGGTAGACCGCGCGCGGGCCGGCGAACTCGTCGCCGTGGACACTGACCATGACGGCCACATCGGGATCGTCGTGGTCGCCGGGACCGACCACGGACACGTCCGGAGAGACGTTCCCGTCGAACATGGTCTCGATAGGGGCGCGGGCCGGAAAAGCGGTCGGCCGGCCGCAGACTGATCGACGGATCCGGTCGCGGTTCGGGGCCGAGCGTCGGTCTCGCTCGCGAGTACGCTGTGCTGAGAACCGCGACCTCCGGAGTACCGAACTCCACTACCGGGTCCCGTCGCCGGCTAGGGCCGTCTTTTACTCGCCGCCGTCTGCGGGTTCGGCGACGACGAGCCCGTAACACGGCGTCGCCGGCGGTAACGCCCGCGTTCCGTGAAGCGGGTGATTACAGCCGATCCGTAACGAAACGGCGCGGCGAAAAATCGGCGAATGAGCCGAGACCGACGGCTGATAGGGTAACGATAGCCGTAGATATCATTCAAATTACAAAGGAGGTAGACACGGTGATACCGCTATGGCTCGACATCGTCAGTTGGCCTCGATCGCCGCGATCGTCGTGACAGGATGGCTCGTCGCAGGGTTCGTCGTACCGCCCGCTACGGCACCGGCCTCGCCCGACGGGGCGACAGCAATGAGTCACCCGGCACTGTCCCAGAGCGATCAGGCGACGGCGCCGCTCAGCGGGGAGCGCGGTCTCGGCGCGGCCGAGACGACGCTGCTCGGCGAGCGCGCGAACGAGACGTCGGGCTGGTCGGTCGCGACGGGTGACGTGAACGACGACGGGCGAACCGACCTGCTGATCGGCGCGCCCCAGAGCGACCTGAGCGAGGACCTGGCCGGTGCCGCGTACCTGTTCTACGGACCAGTCGAGGCGGGCGACGTCTCCCTCTCAGACGCCGACGCGACGTTCGTCGGCGAAGCGACCGGCGACGCCGCAGGCTGGTCGGTCGCCGTCGGCGACGTCGACGGGACGGACGGCGACGAGGTCGTGATCGGTGCGCCCGGTCGGGACACCGCTGCCGGCTCCAGCGCCGGGGTCGTCTACGTCGTCGAGGCGGACGGGAGCGCAGACGGCACGCAGTCGCTCTCGGACGCCGGCTACGCGCTGGCGGGGACGAGCGAGAGCGCGTCGGCGGGCTTCGCCGTCGCGACCCCGGAGAACGGCACCGGGCTACTCGTCGGTGCCCCCGGCCAGGACGAAGCCGTCGGGGCCGCGTACTACGTCAGCGACCCGTCGACCGGCGATACCCTGGGTGACGCCGCGGCGAGGTACAGTGGGGAATCACCCGGCGACGAAGCTGGCACGTCGGTCGCGTTCGTCGGTGACACCGGCGGCGACGGTGCCAGTGACGCACTGATCGGTGCGCCGGGATACGACGGCGACGCGGGCGCGGCGTACCTGCTCTCCGGCGTCGCTGATCGGTCCGGGCAGATCGACTTGGCCGGCGCCGACGCCCGACACGAGGGCGACGGCGGCGAGCGTGCGGGCGCATCGGTCGCCGGCGAGTTCGACTACGACGACGACGGACGCGACGACTACGCCGTCGGTGCACCCGGCGCCGACGCCGCTGGGACCGACGCCGGCGCTGCCTACGTCGTGTTCGGATCGAGCGACCCCGAAGGGAGCAACTCGCTGTCCGACGCGGACGTGAGGCTGACCGGCGAGGCCGCCGGCGACGAGGCCGGCTACTCCGTGTCGGCCGCGGGCTCCGGCGACGTCACCTGTGACGGCGTCGACGACCTGCTGGTCGGTGCGCCCGGCTCCGACGCCGCCGCGACGAACGCCGGAGCGGCGTACATCGTCGCCGGCGGCACGGACGAAGCGAACCGGAGCCTGGCCGACGCACAGGCGACGTTGCTCGGCGAGGCCGACGGCGACCGCGCGGGCCGCGCCGTCGCGGACGGCGAAGACCTGAACGGCGACGGCGACGAGGACGTCGTCATCGGTGCGCCGTACAACGACCCGCACCCCGACGCCGGTGCCACGTACGTCGTCCACGGGGACTGCGCCGCGGAAGACACCGCCACGGAGAAAGACACCGAAACGCGCGAGCGGACCGGGACGCCCAAGGACACCGAGACGCCCGAGAAAACGCCGACGAAGACCGAGACGACCGAACGGACTCCCAAGGACACCGAGACGCGGGAGAAGACCCCCGAGGACACCGCAACGCCGGCGGCGGACACGCCGACGGAGACGAGAACGGAGGCCGACACGCCGACGGACCACGAGACGGCGGCGGAGACCGAGACGCCGAAGGGAACACCGACGGAGGCGCCCACGGAGAAGCCCGCGACGCAGACCCAGGAGGCCGAGACACCTACTGAGAAGCCGGAGACGCCAGGCGAACTACCCGAAACGCCGACTGAAAAGCCCGAGACCCCGACCGAGGAACCGGAAACGCCAGATACGCCTGACACTCCAGATACGCCCGATACGCCGGACAAGCCCGATACGCCGGACAAGCCCGATACGCCTGACACGCCTGACACTCCGGACACCCCGGACACCCCAGACACGCCAACCGACACACCCGATACTCCGACTGACACACCTGAGACGCCAACCGATACGCCTGAGACTCCGACAGACACGCCCGAGACGCCAACCGATACCCCCGACACGCCAACCGACACACCCGATACTCCGACTGACACACCTGAGACGCCAACCGATACGCCTGAGACTCCGACTGACACACCCGATACTCCGACAGACACGCCTGAGACGCCAACCGACACGCCCGCTACGCCAACCGATACGCCCGAGACCCCGACTGAAGACGACCGTGCCGCCATCAGCTACGTCCTCCTCTGTACGACCGACGAGGGCGCGCCGTCAGTCGGCGGGGCGGGATCCGGCGACTGCCCGTCGGGAGAGCCCTTCGTACGCTGGGAGTGGACCGGCAGCACGTTCGCCCCCGAGGGCGATTCGGCCGGGACGTCGGTGACGGCGACCGAGTTCAAGGAACCCGGCGAACCGGTCGCAGCCACGTGGTCCTCGAGCACCTACGAGGTGACCGGTGCCGTCGTCGGCGCGGGCGGGGAGACGTGCACCTACGGCGGCGGATCGGGAGATCTCCCCCAGAGCGGAACGGTCGAGAGCTGTCCCGGCTCCGCCGGTCAGTGACCGACCCCGGCGGCTCCGGACTGTCACCGATCCCGTTCCGGTGACCCCGGACCGCTGCCGTCGGATCGACGAATGGAGAGCAGACTGTGCGGGCGGCCACGTCGTCGCTGCGACAGACGGCAGAAGCGTCGGCAGTCGCGTTCTATCAGTCGCCCGTGCGCGGACCGGCCGCACTCGGCGTAGTCACGCGAGCCGAGCCGGATAGCCCGTCCGCGAGGGGATCACAGCGGAATCTGCGAGCGGAAATCCGGGCTCTGCTCGTCGAGGTGGTCCAGCCGGCTGCCCAGCAGCTCCCGCAGCAGGAGCACGAGCGTGTTGCCGGCCCCCTCGCCTGTGACGGCCGTCTCGCGGCGGACGCCGTCGTCGGTCTCCCGGCCGAGCGTCCCGACCATGACGGCCTCGCGGTCGGCGAACACGAGGTGGCCGACCCGCTCGCGGCGGGGCGGGAAGTTCATCCAGTCCAGCTGGGGCTCCCAGAGCATCGCGTCGGGCACCTCCTCGCGGACCAGGTCGCGGACGGCGGGCGTCTGCGAGCCGACGTAGACGTCGACCCCGCGGTCGGTGGCGGCCCGGAGCTTCTCGACGCAGGCCTCTTCGAGGAGGCCGTCGGTTGTGATCATCAGGAACAGCTCCTCGTCGGCCCCGTCGATGAGGCGCTGGCCGCGCTCGATCACGTCTGCCCGGCCGTCGATCGTCCGAACAGCGTCGCCGCTGGTCCCACTGTCGCCGGTCGCGTCGCCGGCGTCGTCGGCCCACGCCCCGGGCGCGTCCGCGGCCAGCGGGAGCCGGTCGACGTCGAGGGCGGGGTGGCCCAGGTACTCGGCCGCGTCGCCGTCGTAGGCGAGGAGGCCGGCCCGCTGGAGCACCGGGAGGTGGACGTGGTGGAACTCGACGGCGGCGTCGGAGACGTCGTCGTCGGACACCGCGTCGGGTTCGCAATCGCGCTCGCCGGCGAGGACGCGCCGGACGAGTGCGTCGCGCTCGGCCTCGCCGGCGGCGGCGATAACGGCGAGCACCCGGCGGCGTCGGGCGTCGGACAGCGCGGAGAGGACCTCGTCCCAGCCCGCCTCGTCGACGGCCAGGAGTTCCTCGACGGCGTCGTCGGTCAGCGCCGGGTGGTCGGCGGCCGCGACGACCCCCGCGTCGCGGTCCCAGTCGACGAGGTCGGCCTCGGCCAGCGCCGGGAGCTGCGCGTGGACGAGGTCGGTCAGTACCTGCCGGTGGTGTTCGTCGCTCACTTCGATCAGCGAGACGCCGCTGCTCCGGGCCGCGACCGCCGCGGCGAGGTCCGTGACCGGAACGGAGCCGTCGCGGTCCCCCAGAACCGCGAGACACGTGCGGCGCCGCTCGTCCGCGATCGCCCCAATCACCTGATCGATCGACTGCCCCTGATCCGCCTGCGTGACGGTCATCGTATCCCTCCATTACCCAGCCTGGGGGTTGAGGGAATCGCCTAAATGTTTCAATTTGCGAGCAACCGTAACGGACTGGTAACTACCCTGTATCCCGACGAAAGCGATCGAAACCCGGAGAGGGAACGGGGACGTCAGTCCTGGCGCTGCTCGACGAACTCCTGATAGCGATGGAGGAAGGCATCGCGGTCGTCGGCCTCGTCCTCGACGGCGGCGAGCAGGTCCTCGAGGCCGGAGCGGGGCTGGTGGGTGAGTTCGCCGTGACAGGGCTTGCAAAGGTACTCGAACTCCTTGTCGCGACGATCCCATCGGTCGCCGTGCTTGTCGTACTCGCGAGCCTTGGCCCGGGGGACCGACTCGCCGCATGCGATGCAGGTGACGGCGTCGCGGGAACGCCGGGAGCCAAGCATGGCTAACCGTTCGTCCTACTATCACTTAGCGCTTTTCGCGAGGTACTCGCTCCGGCCGATCTGACCGGGACGCCAGCGGGTTCGTCGGCGGTACCGGCGATCGGTGCGTGCGTCTCATCTCGTTCTCGGACCGCGTGTTCGCGAGCGCGCGGTATGCAGACCGCCGCTCCCCCGGCCAGCGTCGGGACGGACGTTCAGACGGCGGCCGGGGACGGGCGGGGTGCCGCGGGCGAACGGGCGATTTATCCCCCCGCCGGTCCACCCCTCGCGCATGGACGTCAAGTCGCGTCACCACCTCCGCGACGACGCGGTCGACGAGATCGAGACCGCCGTCGCGGAGCACCTCGGAGTCGAACTGGACGCCGAGAGCTACGAGAAAGTCGAGTTCGAGGACAGCGACTGGAACGTCGTCCTCCTGGACGGGGAGCCCCTCGTCCTGTACGTGGGCGGCGAGGCGGGAGCCGCCTCGAGTGGGAGCGGCGAAGCCGCGACCGACGAGACGGAACCGTTCCTGACGGTCCAGGGCGCCAACGAGTACCCGCCCGAGCGCGGCGTCGTCACCGTCGACGCCGGCGCCGTCTCGTTCGTCTCAGACGGCGCCGACGTGATGCGGCCCGGCATCGTCGAGGCCGACGATGGCATCGATGAGGGCGATCTGGTGGCGATCAACGAAGAGGCTCACGGGAAGTTCCTCGCCGTCGGCCGCGCCATGACCGACGGCGACGACATGGTCGGCGACAGCGGCAAGGTCGTGAAGTCCATCCACCACGTCGGCGACGACCTCTTCGAGTTCACCGTCTGAGAGATCTTATCGACCGAATGTTCGCCACCGGGAGAGCTTTGCTCTCCCGGGCTCTCGTTCGCTCTGTCGCCGGCCTGCGGCCCGCTTCCAGCGGACCTCCGGTCCCGCTCTGCTCACGCCGGGGAGGATGTCATCGAGGCGGTGAACGGTCCTGATCCGTCGACCGTGCGGAACGACGGCGCGCAAATCAGATCAGGTATCGCGACCGGGAGGGCGGTCACCCCTCGGCGAGGTCGCCGTCGAGGTCCTTGCGCAGGTACCACGCCCGCCCGGCGTCGTAGGCGTGCCACATCCCGGGCAGCAGTCCCTTCTCCCACCTGAACAGCGGCTCCGCGGTGGCCCCGAACTTGTCCTTGAACCTGAAGATGGAGTCGTCGAAGTGGGGACTGGAGATGCCGAAGCTGTACCGGTCGTAGCCCCGCTCGATCCCCCACGGGATCGCACGCCCGTGGAGCAGTTCCGAGGGGTAGTACTGGAAGTCGGACTCGTCGGCGATCGCCGTCAGCCAGTGGTGGAGGACGCCGCTCTCGTCGTCGAGGACGTGGACGTACCGGCCGACGTCACGTCCGTCGACGGACGCCCTGAACACCTGGACCCGGTCGCCGATGCGGTCCGCGAGTTCCTGAAAGAACTTCCGGGGGAGGATTTCCCCGTCGATCCGGTGCATGTTGGCGACGTACATCTCGTAGGTGCGGTCAAGGTCGTCCGCCAGCGGGGCGACGGTCACCTCGTGGTCCTGATCGGTGGCCTTGCGCAGCGCCTTCCGGCGCTCGGCGTCCATGTTCTCCCTGATCGTCTCCCAGTCGTCCTGCAGCGAGAGGAAGTGCAGCGACTGCTGCATCCGGGGCTCGTACCCCATCGCGTAGAGCTGTTTGCTGTAGCGGACGAGCTCCGAGTCGAAGCCCTGGATGCGGTGGAGGAGAAACCGGGCGTCGTGGCCGTCTCTCGACGGGGAGAACAGCCGATCGATGGTCTCGCGCTCGTTCCCGACGAAGACGGGCCCGCCGTAGCCGGGCTTCGGGGGCGAGACCATCCTGATCGCGAGGGCGTCGAGGGCGCGTTCGGCGACGGCGGTCGGCACGGGAACGTCGCGGACGAAGTTCGGCAGGAAGGCCACCGGGTTGTTCCCCTTCGTCACGACGACGTGGTAGGGGTCGTGGTCGATGGCCGCCTCGTGGGCGGCGAGCCACTCGTGCCTGTGAAAGATCGAGCCCTGTTCGGCCTGTTCGACGAGCGTGTTGAGCTGGTTCTCGTTGACGTCGTCGATCGTGCCAACGGTGCGCGTGGTTACGTCTGTCATATCTGGATGATTCGGTCGGCCGCGGCCGACAGTAAGCGGTAGTCGTTCCGGCCGCGCTGTTCGGGCGAACGCAGAGACCCGGCCGTGACTTAAAAAGGCAGAACCGTTTTCGACGGCGGCCGCTCGCCCCGACCAGGTAACGCGCCGTTTCCCCGGTCGCTACGGCGAGCGACCGCCGCGTCGCCGTCTTCAGTCGTCGTACCGCGTCAGCGGCATCGGACTGCGGTACAGCCTCGTTTATGCCATTCACGGAGACATATCGCGATCCGGCGTCGCGACCCCAGTCCGTCCGATCGAGTATCGGGCGACTACCAAACAGGGCCGCCGAGACGCCGTCGGACCGCAGGTCCGACGCGATCCGGTCTCCGACCGGACCGCCGCCGGCGGCGCAGTACACGCGGGCAGACCGCCGCCGCGGGGTGCGTCTGACGTAAAGCCTATACGGATTCCCGCCCGCTGGAGGAACATGGGATTGATGAGCAAAATCCTCGGGGACTCGGGGCCGTCCCGGCAGACCGAGGACTACGTCGAACTGAACGCCGACGACTTCGACGCGTCGGCCGGGGAGGCCGATCGCCAGGTCCGGATCGCTCGCATCGGGGAGAAGGGCGACGTCATCGACATCAAGGACGCGGTGTACGACGGCGACATCGTCATCGCGGACATCACCCGCCACAGCACGCAGGACCGGACGATGGAGCACATCAGCGACGAACTCAAGCAGGTGGCCGACGAGGTGGGCGGCGACATCGTCCAGAAGGACGACGACCAGCTCATCATCACGCCGTCCGGCGTGGCGATCAGCCGCGAGCGCCTCGGTCGCTGAGCCGGCGCACAGGGGATCCGAAGGGCGGATCCATCGCTGACGCCGCGGTTCTATACGGGCTCTCGTAGTTCGGTACCGGCACGACAGCCCGGCGTCGGTCGACCGGAAAAACAGCTACGACAGCCGTATCAGTGTTCTTAACCGCGTCCGCGGGTAGTCGATACCGATGACAGCGCCGGCTATCCGTGCCAGGGAGTTGCAGAAGTCGTACGGCGACGTGCAGGCGCTCGACGGGCTGTCGCTGACCGTCGAGTCGGGCGAGTTCTTCGGCCTGCTCGGCCCGAACGGGGCCGGGAAGACGACGTTCATCAACGCGCTCGTGGGGCTGGTCCACGCCGACGGCGGCGAGGCGACCGTCTTCGGCGCCGACGTCGAGGACGACTACCGCGAGGCCCGCGACCGGATCGGCCTCGCGCCCCAGGAATACAACGTCGATCGGTTCTTCCCGATCGTCGAAGTCCTGGAGCACAAGGCCGGGTACCACGGCGTCCCCAGCGGTGAGGCCCGCGAGCGTGCCGAGGACGCGCTGAAGACGGTCGGCATCTGGGACAAGCGCGACACCCGCTTCGACTGGCTCTCGGGCGGGATGAAGCGCCGCTTCATGCTCGCGCGGGCACTGGTCTCCGACCCGGACCTGCTCATCCTGGACGAGCCCACGGCCGGCGTCGACGTGGAACTGCGGCGGGACCTCTGGGAGCTGATCACCGACCTCAACGACGAGGGGACGACGATCCTGCTGACGACCCACTACATCGAGGAGGCCGAGCGGCTCTGCGACCGCGTGGCCATCATGGACGAGGGCAGCAAGGTCGAGGTGGCCACGCCCGAGGAGCTCCGGGACCGCGGCACCGACACTCTGGAGTTCGAGCTCGCCGACCCGCCCGCGACGGCGCCGTCGCTGGACGTCGGCGGCATCCACCGGGTCACGATGGAGGGCGATCGCCTGCTGGTGACCGCCGCGGGCGGCAGCCAGGCTGCCCCGGCGGTCATGCGCCAGCTGGAGCGAGCGGGCCACACCGTGGCCTCGCTCGATATCCGCCGGGCGTCGCTGGAGGAGGTGTTCGTCGACATGACTCGCACCGGCGACGACGGTGAGGAGGCCGACGACGGCGACCGAGAGGCGGCGGAGGTCGAAGCATGAGGGCCACCGGATTCGTCACCCTGCTCCGGCGGGAGATCCTCCGGTACGTCCGGCGGCCCCGGAACACGTTCCTGCCGCCGATGATCACCAACCTGCTGTACTTCACCGTCTTCGGCGTCGTGCTGGGCGGACGGATCGATCTGGAGGGGGTCGGCCTCGCAGGCACGGGGCTCTCGCCGAGCCAGGCGTACATCCTCTTCATCCTGCCCGGCCTCGTCGTGCTCGGGACCATCTCCAACGCCTTCGAGAACTCGTCGTTCTCCATCTTCCACGGGCGCTGGAACGAGTACATCCACGAGGTGCTCACGTCGCCGCTCTCACACACCGAGATGGTGCTGGCTTACGTCCTCTCCTCTGCGCTGCGGGGACTGATCGTGGCGGGGATCATCTGGGTCATCGGCGCCCTCTTCGCGCCGATAACGATCGCCAATCCGCTCTACCTGGCGGCCTTCATGATCGTCATCCCCGTGCTGTTCGCCAGCCTGGGCGTCATCGGCGGCCTGTGGGCGGAGGACTTCGACTATCTCACCGTCATGAACCAGTTCATCATCCGCCCGCTGGTGTTCTTCGGCGCGGTCTTCTACCCGCTGGAGGCCCTGGAGGGGTTCGCCCGGGACGTCTCCTACCTGAACCCGATGGTGTACATGGTAAACGGCGTTCGCTACGGAGTCGTACCGGACGCCGTCGACGTCGCACCGGACCTCTCGCTAGCGGTGCTGACTGGACTGACCGTCACGGTACTCCTGATCGACGTGGAACTCGTCCGCCGCGGGTACGGCCTGGTGGACTGAGACGCCCTCTGGAGACCCGTCGGTCCGCCCGGGACTGGAATGCACCCGACGCACACCTGATTCTCTACCTGAAAGTATTCGTATTAGACATGACATCGACCGGACGAGCCCCCGCTCCCACTTGCCCTCCAGCAATGGTCGAGGGGTGAACAGCCACAACTATGCAACGAAAGCTCGCACTCGCGCTGGCGTTCGCGGTCGCTCTCCCGGCCGCGACCGTCGGCGTGACGGGTCAGTTGAACAGTCACGGAATCGAGGGGAACGCCACCGCCGCAGTCGCCCAGACCGACGACGGGAGCAACGTCACGCGGCTGTACGTCGACGAGCAGTACCGGTCGCTGACGCTCAAGCACGGCGAGTCCGAGAGCATCGAGGTCAGCGTCGAGAACGGCGAGGACGAGGCGGTGACGATCGATCCCCACGTCTACGTCCCGAAGGCGGGCCAGCGGCCCGTCGAGGAGGAGTGGGTGTCGATCGACGCCGGCGAGACGTCCCTGGACGCCGGAGAGACGCTGACGGTCAACGCGACCGTCGCGGTCCCCGAGGACGCGCAACTGGGCCGGTACAGCGGCGCGATCGCGTTCAACAACGAGACGATCGACTACCCCGGGCAGCCGGCGTACCCGGTCCACACCGCGAGTCTGAGCCTGGACGTGCGTGAAGAGCCGACCGTGACCGTCACGTCCGGATCCTACGGGGCCGCGCAGGTCCAGTCCGGCGAGACGACGGTCCACGAGATCGTCGTCGAGAACGACGGTGACCAGCCGGTGCCGGTGAACCCGCAGATCGAGACCAACGATCGGATCCACTACGCCGGCGACTTCCAGCCGCTCGAGGCCTCGTGGTTCGACATCGACGCCCCCGCCGAGGTCGCACCCGGCGAGTCCGAGACCATCGAGGTCGTCGTCGCGCCGCCCGAGGACGCCGACCGGGGGCGCTACGACGCGGTGATCGACCTCGGCCTCCAGGACCCCGCCCGACCCGACGACCGCGACCACTGGCAGCGCGTCGATCTGACCGTCGAGGTCTGGGAGCAGCCCGCCGAGCCCTTCGAGACCGACTTCGAGGTCGTCGAGGGCACCGAAAACGCGACGCTGACGCTGACGGCACGGAGTCCCGACGGCAACGACGGTCCGGAGCCGGGCTTCGACGTGACCTTCGTCGCGCCCAACGGGACCGAGGTCGACGCCGAGCGCGTCCGACGGGCCGACAGCGGGCGCGTCAGTCTCGGTGCCGACCGCCGGGCAGTCCGGACCGACGGCGACTACGCCGACAGCAACGCCGAACAGCAGTTCACGTACCGGATCGAGGACCCCGCGAGCGGCGAGTGGACCGCTCGCGTCATGCCGGAGAACACCATCGAGTTCGGCTACGAGATCACCCGCGACGAGAACTGACGAGACCGCAAGCCGACGACTCGCCGACTCATTTTTCACGCGGGCGACGCCCGGCGACTGGCCACCGGTACCGGCAGCGACGCCGCTCGAACCAGTCGATACGACGGAGTGAGACGTCACGGGCGAAAACGGCGTCGTCGACACGGCGCGGCCAGCCGGTCCTACCCGCCCGACCGGCCGCGCGTCGACGTGAGTCCGCGCCACTCTGTGGCGTCGCGGGGTGGCCGGACATTTCGGACCGCCTCCGACCGTGGCGTATGAGACCGTATGTCATGCACGTATTTGAGGCTGACGCTGGTGGCGGGTGACGAGTACCGCAGAAGACGGGCGATCAGACGTTGTCCGGCGTCTCGGCGTCGTCCTCGACGGAGCGCTTCATCGAGTCGCGGCGCGCCTTTGCGTCGCGGCCGGTCGCCTCCTCGAGGAAGTCGTTCTTGGCGTTGACGGCGTCCTCGGCGGCCTCGACGTGCCCTTCGGCGATGACCTCCTCGGCGGGACGTTCCTCGATGTCCAGCGCGAGCTTGTCCTTCTTGCTGCTGTACTCGACGGTTCCAGCGACGACGCGATCGAAGGCGGGGTTGTCGGGATCGGCGACGACGAACAGCTCCGTGTCGTTGTACTCCTCGGTCCCCGTGATCTCCCCGAAGTACTCCTCGATGAACGCCTCCATGTCTGGGACGCGGTCCTCGAGGTGCTCGCCCCGGCGCATCTTGTACTCTCGCATGAGCGATGGGTTGCAGGGGACCAGCCTTACTCTTTTCGCGTTCCGTCCTCCGGGACCGGCTCGTTGACCAGGCTCCCGCGGTGACACTCCGGACAGAAGTCACCGGCCCGCAGCGACGACGATTCGACGGGCGTGGTGTAGTCGCATTCCGGACACCGGAACTGCCCCTCGGGCACCGTCACGGACACGCCGCTGGAGTTGCGAATCTCGGGGCCCTCGGCCGGCTCCCCCGTCCCGACGTCCGGCGTCCACTCCCCGTCGCCCCCGTCGTCCTCGTCGCCCTCGTCGGGCCACTCGCCGGGTGCGCGGTCGTCCCGATCGTCGTCCTCGTCGTCCGCGTCGTCGATGAACACCGCGTCGTCGGCCTCGGCCGGGTCGGGCTCGGGCTCGTCCGACGGCTCGGGCTCGCCCACCGAGGGGTCTGCGAGTTCGTCGTCGACGGGCTCGACGGGCTCGTCGTCCTCGGCGTCGATAATCTCCGCGCCCTGGTCGGGGTCGGGGGCGTCGGCGGCGGACGCACCGCCGGGCGCGGCGTCCGGGTCCGCGGCGTCGCCGTCGGAACCGCTGGCCTCAGCCGCGGCGTCGGCGGCGACCGCGGGTTCGGCGTCCCCGTCGCCGCCGGACTCGTCGGCCGGCTCGCCGTCGACGATCTCCGCCGCCCCGTCGTCGGTCGGTTCGTCGACGGCCGCCTCGTCCGACTCCGCCCCGGCCGTCTCGCCGCCGTCGTCCGTCGCCGCGCTCGCGTCCGCCGGCTCGTCCGCGTCGTCGGCCGGGCCGCCGACGACGCCGTCGTCCGGCGTCTCGATGGCGGTGACCTCCTTGTTCTCCGAGACGGTGCGCTCGGTCCCGCACCGCTCGCAGGTCTCGACCTCGCGGATCGTGATGACCACCTCGCTGCCCTGCTCCTCCCGGTCTCGCTCGACCTCCGTCTCGCCGAACGAGTGACCGAGGACGGAACACTTGAGACTCATTGTCACGTGATGGCTCCCTACCGCACATAAGCCTACTGCTTGGGACGGGTGGACGGCGGGAACGCGGTCGCGCCGTCGGGCGGATCCAGCGCGCGGCGCACTTACTCCCCGACCCGAGGGACAAGCACAAGAGTGGGCCGAGAGTACGTGACACGTATGAAAGCGAAGGCGGAGTTCCGCGACCGGCCGGACACGGAGGTCGCCATCCTCGACGCGCTCGCCGACCGGCCGGAGGAGGGACTGACGGTCCTCGAGCTCCGGTCCCACGTCGACGTCGACATCGACTCGCTGGAGGACGCCCTCGCGAACCTGAAGGAGGACGACCTGATCGAGGTGACCAACGAGACGGAGCGGACCGTCATCCTTCCGGAGGAACGGGTCGTCGGGCCCGACGAGACCGACGACGAGGCGTCGCTGTTCGACGCGATCAAGCGCCGGTTCGGGCGCTAATCGAGGCGATGCTCGCCGGCGCGGTCGGCCGCGTCCGGAAAGCTCGGTACTCCGAGCAGCGTTACGAGAGCCGCCGACGCAAACAGGTCAGCGATCGAGCGCGGGACCGCTCTCGGGCGCGGCACCTCGGGTAGGACCGCTTTCCCGCCCCGCTGCGTTTACGGAGACACGGGGACAAGCGGGGGTATGCGCGTCGTCACGCTTCTGCCCTCGGCCACGGAGATCGTTTACGCCCTCGGCGTCGAGCCCGTGGGAACGTCTCACGAGTGCGACCACCCGCCCGAGGCGGCGGACCTGCCGGCGGTCAACTACGCCCGGATCGACCCCGACGCGGGAAGCGCCGAGATCAACGAGCAGGTGGCCGAGGCGGAGCGCGGCGAGGGGGTCTACGGCATCCACGAGGACCGGCTGGCCGAGCTGGATCCGGACCTGATCGTCACGCAGGGGGTCTGCGACGTCTGCGCGGTCGACGAGGTCGTGGTCGAGCAGGCCGTCGACGACCTGGGGCTCGACGCGGCAGTGCTGACGCTCGATGTCCACAGTCTCGACGACCTGTTCGCGTCGATCCGGCGGATCGGCGACGCCGTGGACCGAGCGGAGCGGGCGGCCGAACTGGTGGCCGACCTGCGAGAGCGGGTCGACGCCGTCGAGGCGCGGGCGGCGGCGGCCGAGGAGCGCCCGAGCGCGGCGGTGCTGGACTGGATCGATCCAGTGATGGTCGCCGGCCACTGGGTCCCGGAGATGGTCGACCTGGCCGGCGGCGAGTACGGCATGGAGTCGACGGGCGCGCACTCGCGCCCGCGCGGGTGGGACGAGGTACGGGAGTACGACCCCGACGTGCTCGCCGTCGCGCCCTGCGGGTTCGACCTCGAACAGACCCGCGAGAACCTGACCGACCTCACGGAGCGGCCGGGGTGGGACGACCTGACTGCGGTGCGGGAGGGGCGGGTCTATCTGATGGACGGCCACCACTACGTCAACCGGTCGGGCCCGCGGCTGGTCGACACGCTGGAGTCCCTCGCCGGGATCGTCCACCCGGACCTGTTCGAGTCGCCGCCCGACGGCGTGGTCGAGCGGCTGGCGACGGCGGAAGCGGAATCGAAGCGTAAAACGAACCGTCAATCGGACAGCGAGCAGCGCCCCTCGTAGGACGCCTCGGCGACGGCGTCGATAGCGGGCTCGTCGCCGCAGACCGGGCAGTCCGACCGCGGCGCGACGGGCACTTCCTCGAATGACATCCCGGAGGCGTCGTAGACCAGCAGGCGGCCCTCCAGCGTCTCGCCCTCGCCGAGGATCAGTTTCACGACCTCCGTCGCCTGAATGTTGCCGATCGTGCCGGGAAGCACGCCCAGCACGCCCGCCTCGGCGCAGTCCGGGACGGCGCCCTCAGGCGGCGCCTCGGGAAACAGGCAGCGGTAGCAGGGGCCGTCGCCGGAGAAGGTGGTGACCTGGCCCTCGAAGCGGTAGATGGCGCCGTGGGAGAAGGGAACGCCGGCGAGCGTGCAGGCGTCGCTGACCAGAAAGCGCGTGGCGAAGTTGTCGGAGGCGTCGACCACGAGGTCGTAGTCGGCGATCAGGTCGTCGGCGTTGTCGGCGTCCAGGCGCGCCTCGTGGGTCTCGACAGTCACGTCTGGGTTCAGGTCCGCGACGAACTCGCGGGCGCTGTCGACCTTCGGGCGGCCCACGTCGGCGTCGCCGTGGATCACCTGGCGCTGGAGGTTCGAGCGCTCGACGACGTCGTCGTCGACGATTCCCAGCGTCCCCACGCCGGCGGCGGCGAGGTACTGGAGGACGGGCGCACCCAGACCGCCGGCGCCGACGACGAGCACCCGCGCGTCCAGCAGCGCCGCCTGCCCCTCCGGCCCCACGTCGTCCATGATGACGTGGCGCGAGTAGCGGTCGAGTTGCTCCGGGTCGAGGTCGGCCATACCGGAGTCTGGCGACCGAACGCCAAAAGCGGCGCGACTGTCCTGACCCGAACAAATCGTAGTGCTCCGTCACGCACCCTAACGGCTATAAAAAGTGTAATGAAATATTAAAATACGGGACGTAATATGTTCGGTTAAGCTTACGGCTTTAGAAATTCCTTTGTAGGAGGGAATTCATCGACCGAGCGGATGACTGAAGACGGAACGGATCCGACGGACGGGGCGGACTGCCCCGACCTCGCGTCGCTCGCGACGAGGCGACGGGACCTCATCGCGACGATCGGCACCGCCGGAGCGGCCGCCGTCGCCGGTTGCCTCGGCGACAGCGGCGGGTCCGGCGCGACGGCGACCAGCACCCAGACCGACGCGGAGACGGACACGATGACTCAGAGCACACAGACCGCTGACGAACCGGAGATCGGATCGCGATTCGGGTACGTCGGGACCTCGTCCGACGAGGAGCCGCCGGTGGAGCCCGACCACACGATCAACCTCGAGTTCACGTTCGTCGAGGGACGCGGCGACCTCCCGGAGTTCTACTTCGAACCGACGGGGCTGGCCATCGAGCCCGGGGACACGGTCAAGTTCAACGTGGCGACGCCCCACCACAACGTCAACGCCTTCCACCCCGCGTTCGGCTACACCCAGCGCGTCCCCGACGGCGTGCCGCCGTTCTCCTCGCCGATCCTCGCGGCCGGGGACTACTGGCTGTACACCTTCGAGGAGGAGGGCGTCCACGACTTCACCTGCGCTCCCCACGAGGTGTTCGGCATGTCGGGCCGTATCGTCGTCGGCGAGGCCAGCGGCCCGGGCGCGAACCCGATCGGCGAGGCACCCGGCGGCGAGGAGGCCCGCCCGCCCGAGTACACGTCGGGACTGGTCCTGAGCGACGAGGCGCTGGCCCCCGAGAACATCCAGGAGCAGGGCTCGGTGAGCTGGGACGAGATCGCACAGGAGAACAAACGGCTCCTGCTCGAACCGGTCGAGGAGTAGCACACCTGCCGCGTCAGTCGATCTGACGCTCGCTTTCTCTGCCGCTCCGGCGCGCTCGATTAGCCCTGCCAGTCGGCCACGAGGTCGTCGACGGCGTGGTTGACGTCGCTGATCTGGCGCGTCTGGTCGTCGACCTCGTCCGCGATTTCAGCAGTGGACTCGGCGATGTCCTCGGCGGCGTCGGTGGCCTGGTCGACCATGCTGGCGACCTCCTCGGTGGAGGCGGCCTGCTGGTCGGTGGCCGTGGCGACCTCCTCGATGCCGTCGTTGACCTCGCGGACGGCGTCCTCGATCTCGTCGAGGATGTTCACTGACTCCGAGACCGACTCGATGCCGGTCTCGATCACCTCGTTGGACTCTTCCAGGCTCTCGACGGCGTTCTCGGTGTCACCCTGGATGCGGCCGACCATCTCCTCTATCTCGCCGGCCTCGGACTGGGCCTGCTCGGCGAGGCTCTTGACCTCGTCGGCGACGACGGCGAAGCCCTCTCCGGCCTCGCCTGCGCGGGCGGCCTCGATCGAGGCGTTCAGCGCCAGCATGTTGGTCTGATCGGCGATGTCGTTGATCACCTCGACGATCTCGTCGATCTCCCCGACGCCGTCCTGAATGGTCCGGACGTCGCTGGCGACGCTCTCGGCGGCCGCCTGAATGGACTCCATCGCGTCGTGGACGTCCTCGGTGTTGGCCTGGCCCGTCTCGGCGAGTTCGCGGGCCTGTTCGCTGGCGGCGGAGACCTGCTCGGAGGAGGAGGCGATCTCCTCGACGGCTGCCGAGAGGTTCGACACCTCCTCTGCGACCCGGGTCATGCCGTCGTACTGCTCGGCGGCCAGTTCGCGGATGTCGGCCGTCTCCGCCGCGATGTCCTCGGAGGAGGCCTGGAGCTCCGCGATCGAGGTCTGGATCTCGCTCGCCGCCTCGCTGTCGTAGCCCGCCCGTTCGTCGATGTCCTGTTCGACGCTCTCCCGGAGGGCGTCGTCCGCGCGGTCGTCGGCCAGCCCGTCGGTCCCCAGTTCGCTGTCGGCCATTGGTGTGCCCGGCTTCCGGGTGAACCGTATAAAACCCAGTACCTAACAGTATCAGACGCGAGAACTGGGGGCGCCGCAGGCGGTCGGCGATGGCCGGCGTCAGGCGTCGTACAGCGACCGGTACTTCCCGTCGGCGTAGTCGAGGAAGTAGTCCGCCGTGAAGTCCTCGCCGGTGGCCTCGCGGATCAGTTCGTCGGTGGTGTACCGGGCGCCGTGGCGGTGGACGTTCTCGACGAGCCACTCCCGGAGCGGGTCGAACTCGCCGTCGCGGACCCGCCCGTCGACGTCGTCCAACTCGTCTGCCGCCGCGGCGAACAGCTGCGCGGCCAGCACCGATCCGAGCGAGTAGGTCGGGAAGTAGCCGAACGAGCCGTGGGTCCAGTGGATGTCCTGCAGGCAGCCCTCGGCGTCCGTGTCCGGGCGCACTCCGAGGTACTCCTCCATCCTGTCGTTCCACACCTGCGGCACCTCCGCGACGTCGAGGTCCCCGTGGATCAGGTCGCGCTCGATCTCGAACCGCAGGACGATGTGCATGTGGTAGGTCAGCTCGTCGGCCTCGACCCGGATCAGGTTGTCAGGGTGGACGGTGTTGGCGGCCTCGTAGAGCGCACGCGGGTCGGCCGAGACGCCGAGGCGGTCCTCGATCGTCGGCGCGAAGCCCTCGAAGAAGGGCTGCGACCGGCCGACGTGGTTCTCCCAGAGCCGCGACTGGGACTCGTGGACCGAGAGGTCGCGCGAGTCGCCCAGCGGCGTGCCGTACTCCTCGCGCGGGAGCCCCTGCGTGTAGGTGGCGTGGCCGAACTCGTGGATCGTCGACCCCAGCGCGTCCAGCGGGTCCTCGGGGTCGAACCGCGTGGTGACGCGGGCGTCGAACTGCGTCCCCGAGGAGAAGGGATGCGGCGCCGTGTCGAGGCGGCCGCGGTCCCAGTCGTAGCCGAGGTAGTCGAGCGCCTCACGGACCAGTTCCTCCTGGGCGCCCTCGTCGTAGCTCCCGGAGAACGGGTCGGCCAGTTCGACGTCGCTGTCCTGGATGTCGTCGATCAGCGGCACCAGCTCGTCCCGCAGCCGCTCCAGCACGCGCTCGGCCGTGTCGAGGCCGAGGTACGGCTCGTAGTCCTCGAACAGCACCTCGTACGGGTCCCGGTCGGGATCGATGGCCTCCGCGTACTCGCGCTTGAGCTGGACGATCTCCTCGAGCGTGTCGGCGAAGGCGTCGAAGTCGTCCGCTTCGCGGGCCTGCTTCCAGACGGGCAGGGCGTTGGACGTGGTCTCCGAGATGCGCTCGACGAGGTCGCTCGGGACGCGCACCGCCCGCTCGTGGTCCCGGCGGACCTCCCGGACGACCGCCTCGCGCTCGGGGTCGAGGTCGTTGCCCTCCAGTTCGTCGAGCCACTCGCCCAGCCGGTCGTCGGTGAGCAGGTCGTGTTTCAGCGTCGACAGCGCCGACGTCTGCTTCGAGCGGGCCGGCGTTCCCCCTTCGGGCATCATGACCTCCTGGTCCCACTGGAGGATCCCGGCCGCGTCGCCGACGTAGGTCAGCCGCCGGACGTGGTCCTCGAACTCCTCGTAGACGTCAGTCGCCTCCTGCGTGGCCATGTCCCACGGGACGGCCGGGCCCGGCTAAAACCCCGCGTTACCGGTGACCGACTCCGGCCGACCGCCGCCGCGCCGCCGGCTCACAGCGACTCCGCGATTCCCCGGTAGATCCGGAAACACCGGTCGAGGACGTCCATCGAGACGGACTCGTCGGCGGTGTGAGCCTCCCCCGGCTCGGCCGCGCCGATCACCAGGCAGTCGGTGCCGGCCTCGGCGAGGTTGCCCGCGTCGGTCGCGTGGGGCTTGACGACGTGCTCGGGATCGCCGGCCTGTTCCGCGGCGGCGACGTCCAGCGCGAGCTCGGCGAAGTCGGCGTCGCCGCAGGCCATCGGTTCGAGGTCCTGATCGACCGTCCACTCGACGGCCTCGTAGGTCTCGACCCACTCCAGGGGCGCGCGCTCGCCGGGGACCGTCCGCTCGTCGACGGTGATCTCGCAGCGCTCGGGGACGACGTTCCAGGCCGATCCGCCCTCGATCTCGGTGACGACGACGCTGCCCTCGAGTTCGTGGCCCAGCACCTCCGTCTCGGGGACCTCCATCTCGCGGAGGAGTTCGATCGCGTCGGTCGCGGCGTAGACGGCGTTCTCGCCTTCCTCGGCCTCGCTGGCGTGGGCGGCGGTCCCGCGGGCGGTGATCGTGCTCCCGCGCCGGCCCTTGTGGGCGACGGCGACGTCTGTGACGCCCGCGGCGGAGTAGCCCGTCGATCCCTCGCCGACGACGGCGTAGTCGGGTGCGAACCCGTCCTCGACGGCCTTCTCCGAGCCCAGTGCCCCGTCCTCCTCCTCGACGAAGGAGGCGAAGACGAGTTCGCAGTCCAGGTCGTCGGGGTCGGCGTCGCGGAACGCGCACATCGCCGCCGCCAGACAGCCCTTCATGTCGGCCGTGCCGCGGCCGTAGAGGCGGCCGTCGCGCTCCTCCAGGACGTAGTCGCTCTCGGGCTCGACTGAACCGCCCACGACCTGGGACGCGTCGGGCGGGACCACGTCGTGGTGGCCGGCGAGCGCGAGCGACGCCTCGCCCGCGCCCCTGCGCGCGAAGACGTTGCCGTGCTCGTCGCGCTCGACAGCGGCGTCGGTGTGCTCCCGGAGCCACTCCTCCACGTAGTCGCCGGCGGCCGTCTCGTCGTCGTGGCTGGGAATCGCGACCAGTTCCCGCGTCAGGTCCGCGACGTCCATACTCCCAGGGCGGGCGGCGTCGACTAAAGGCTGTCCGGACTGGCAGGCCGCGTCCGCCGGACGCACGCCCCCGACTCCACAAGAACCATGACGCCGATAGCAGTACGGTGAGGTAATGACCACGGCCGACGGCGAGCGAACGTTGAGCCTGAGCGAGTCGGTACCGCCCCTGCGTGAGTGGCTGACCACCTTCCTCGTCGGCCTGTGCATGGGGACGGCCGACGCCGTCCCGGGCGTCTCCGGCGGCACCATCGCCCTCATCGCGGGCGTCTACGAGCGCCTGATCGCCGGCGTCTCGGCCGTCACGCCAAGTCGCGTCGGGGGATTCCTGCGAGCGCTCGCGCCGGTCGACGGCGGGATCGACGTCGACCGGGCGATCGGGATCTTCGACGAGGTCGACGGCTGGTTCCTGCTCGCGCTGCTGGTCGGTATCGTCGCCGCGCTGGTCACGGTGACGGGGGTCGTCGACTGGGCCGACGAGCGGTATCCGGTCCTCCTGTTCGGCGTCTTCTTCGGGCTCATCGGCGCCTCCGCCGTGATCCTGCTGCGTGCGATCAGCATTCGGCGGGCCGACGAGATCGCCGCCGCCGTCGCCGGGTTCGCCGCGGCGTTCGTCGCCGCCGGACAGGCCAGCCTCCTCGGCGGCGGCGGGCTCGCGCTGGTCTTCGTCGGGGGCGCGCTGGCGGTCAGCGCGATGATCCTCCCCGGGCTCTCCGGCGCGCTCATCCTCGTGATACTCGGCCAGTACACGCGGATGTCCGAGACGCTACACGCGTTCATCGACGCCCTCGGCGCTGCGGTGACCGGCGGCGCGACCGCCGACCTCGTCGACCACGGCACCGTCGTCGTGACCTTCGTCCTCGGCGGGCTGGTCGGGCTGTTCACCATCGCGCGCGTGGTGCGGCGCGCGCTCGACGCCAATCGCGGCGCGACGCTTTCCTTCCTCGTGGCGCTGGTCGTCGGCGCGCTCCGGGCGCCCGTCGACCGGATCGGCACGCGCGGCATCGCGTGGACGACGGACACGATCGTCGCGTTCGCCGCCGCGGCCGCCGTCGGCGCGGCCGTCGTCCTCGTGCTGGACTACTTCGCCGTCGACATCGACCTGGAGACGGCCTGATCCGGGGTCCGACTACTTCGGGGACGATCTAGCTCAGGAACAGCCGTCTGTCGGCCCGCTCATGTCGGCCGAGAGCACGTCCACCAGCGGCGCGAACGGCGTCACGTCGTCGAGCGACCGGCCGGCGCTGTCGTCGACGGCGGCCGCCATCGCCGGCTTGCAGTCGTCGAGGATCCGCTGGGCGTCGGTGTGGCCGAGCGACAGCAGGCGCTGGGCGGCTCCGAGCAGTCCGGTGACGAATCCGTGACAGCACAGCAGGCACGCCCGCCGCTCGTCGACGCCGGCGAGCCCCGTCGCGACGCCCAGCGCGACCGCGTAGGTGCCCGGCGCGTCGCCGTCGTCGACTCGCTCGGCGTACTCGTCCAGCAGCGGCTCGTCCCGGAGCTCCCGCTGGAGCGAGAGAAGTCGGTCGCCGGACTGGCGGGCGCTCTCGCGGAACTCGGCGGCCAGGGTCGCCGCGTCGAGCCGGCGGTCGGCCGCGCAGATCCCCTCCAGGTCCCCCTCGCGCGCCGCGGCGTGGGCCGCCCGCAGCGCGACCAGTTCCGACGCCCCGACCTGCCGGCGGAGGTACGTCGAAAGCAGGTCTCCGAGGTCCTCGGCATCCTCGACGCGCCCGTCCTGGACGAACTGCTCCAGCCCGTAGGAGACGGTGTAGGTCCCGACTGGCAGGAACGAGTCGGCGAGGCGGAACGCCTCTAGTTCGGCGGCGTCGTCGCTCACGCGTCGTCACCCCCGTCGACGGTGCGGATGCCGTGGTCGTGGGCGTGGCCGTGAGAGTGGCTGTGACCGCCGCCGCGGTCGTGCGAGTGGCCGTCTCCGTCCCCGTACGAGTGGTCGTGACCGCCCGCGTGCGCGCCGCCGTCGTCGAACGTCGTGGGCGGGACGCGCTCGGTGCGAACGGCGACGTCCTCCGGCAGGTGGTCGGCCAGGGCGGCCTCCATCCGGTCGGCGGAGTCGGCCAGCGGAAACAGCGCCTCGCCCCCGCGGACGGCCAAGTCCCAGTGGCGGTTACCGGCGGCGTGGCCGAGTGCGAGCGCGGCCGTGGTCGAGACGTCGGCGTCCTCGAACTCGACGACGAGCGCCTCGACGGCGGCCAGTTCGACGACGACGAACTCGCCGGACTCGGTCTCGAGGACGTCGCCGTCGGCGAGTTCGCGGCCGACGACGACGCCCAGGTCGCGGCCGTTCTCGGTCTCCGTCCGCACGCGCGAGCGCCGGCGGTCGACGTCCGAGAGGACGACCCGTGCGGGGTCGGCGTCGGCCAGTCGCTCGGCCACGTCGGGGTCCTCGCGGTGGCCGAGGTAGGCGTCGGCGACGAGCATCAGTACTTCCGCCCCTCCGGCGCCGGCGCGTCGATCAGTTCGCGGCGCGCGCGGTCCCACGCAGCGTGTAGCGCGTCCGTCACCGTCTCTGCCCGGTCGCCCAGCGCCCGCACGGCGACGCCGGCGTCGTTGGGCAGTCGGGTCGCGCCGGCGCGGGCCTCGCGATCGGCGACGGCGTCGTGGAGGGCGTCGCTGTCCACCGCGTCGCCGTCCGGGTCGACGACGAACAGCGTTCCGTAGACCTCGTACTCGCCGAGGACGCCGGGCGCTCGCGGGTCGGACTCGGCGGGCGTGAGGTGGGTCGCGTCCTCGAACAGGAGGCCGTCGGGACCCTCTGCGCGCACCCGCGAGAGGTACCGCTCGAACTCGAATCGCTCCCCGCGGGCGAGCCGTCCGGGCACGACCACGTCGGCCACGACGGCCGTGGCGTCCCGGTCGAGTTCGACCGTCGTGTTCTGGTAGTACCGAGCGTCGGCGTGGAGGATGGTCGGCTCCGGGACGTAGTCGAGGTGCCCGCCGGAGCCCACGGAGAGGGTCGCGTCCGCGGCCGCGTAGTTGCGCTCCATCGTGAGCACCCTGGTCGAACTCTGCGTCGAGACGTGGGCGACGGCGTCCTCGCGGACCGCGACGTCGACGTCGTGGCGATCCCCCTGCGCGACGCCGCCGGTGGGCGACTGGACGAACACCGTCGATGCGTCGGGGTGGGGGTCGTGGCCGAGCGTCCCCGAGACGTGGAAGGGCACCGTCGCGTAGTCGCGGACGAGTTTCGTCCCGCCTTCGTTGCTGGCGAAGGTGAGCTCCAGCGTCCCGTCCTTGCCCGGGACACCCACCGCGGCCTGCGGGACGGGCTCGGCCGCGTACGGCTCGAAGGCCGGGTGCGGGGCATCGGACTCTCCGCCCGCGTCGGGGGCGTCCAGCGCCTCCCCGTCGGCGTCCGGGGCGTCGGCGGCCATCAGGCGAACAGCACCCCCTCGCTGACGTGCTCCCGCACCGCGTCGATCCCCTCGCCGGACTTGCAGTCGGTGAACGTGACGGGGCCGTCGCGCACCTCGGCGGCGTCCTCTTCGATGACGGCGAGGTCCGCGCCGACGTGGGGCGCGAGGTCGGTCTTGTTGACGACGAGCAGGTCGCAGTCGACGACGCCCGGCCCGCGCTTGCGGGGAATGTCCTCCCCCTCGGCGACGCTGATGACGTACAGCGAGTAGTCGGCCAGTTCGGGGTTGAACGTGGCCGCGAGGTTGTCCCCGCCGCTCTCGATCAGCACGAGGTCCAGGTCGGGGTAGTCCGCGAGGAAGGCGTCGATCTGCTGGAGGTTCATCGACGGGTCCTCGCGGATGCCGGTGTGCGGGCAGGCGCCCGTCTCGACGCTGGCGACGAGGTCCTCGGGGACGACGCCGGCGAACCGCTCGCGCAGCCGCTCGGCGTCCTCCCGGGTGAGGATGTCGTTGGCGATGACGCCCACGTACAGCCCCTCCTCGCGCAGCCGCGGGACCAGCTCCGTCAGCAGCGAGGTCTTGCCCGAGCCGACGGGGCCGCCGACGCCGACGGTGGCCACGTCGCGGTGGGTCGGACTCATGCTTCCTCGCCGCGATCGGGAGACGCTTCGTCGGTCCCGCCGACGCTGTCCGATCGGATGGGGTCGTGGACGGTCACGAGCTTCGTCCCGTCGGGGAAGACAGGCTCGACCTGGATCACGTCGACCATCTCGGGGACCCCTTCCATGACGTCGTCGCGGCCCAGCAGCTGGGACGCGCCGGCGCGGATCTCCGCGACGGACCGGCCCTCGCGGGCCCGCTCGATGCACCAGTCGCTGACGTACGCGACCGCCTCGGGGTGGTTCAGCAGGACGCCGCGCTCCTCGCGGCGCCGCGCGACCTCTGCAGCCGTGAAGATCGTGAGTCGCTCCTCTTCCTTGGGCGTGAGCTTCATGGTCAGAGCATGTACCGCTGTGCCAGGGGGATCTCGGAGGACGGTTCGCAGGTGACGTGCTCGCCGTCGACGCGGACCTCGAAGGTCTCCGGATCGACCTCCACGTCGTCGGGGCAGTAGTCGTTGTACAGCATGTCGTCCTTGCCGGGCGTGCGAGCGCCCTCGACGGGGACGACGCGGGAGTCGAGGCCGTAGTCCTCGCCGACGCCGGCCTCGGCGGCCGCCGGGGAGACGAACGTCAACGAGAGGCCCTGGGCGGCCTTGCCGACGGCGCCCGCCCGCTCGCGCTGGCGGATCGGCTCGCAGGTCATCAGCGAGCCGTTGGCCTCGCCCATCTCCGAGTGGACCGGGAAGCCGCCCTTGAACGTCATCGCGGGCTTGATCCCGAAGAACGCCGGGTCCCACAGCACGACGTCGGCGATCTTTCCTGGTTCGAGCGTCCCGACGTAATCGTCGATGCCGGCGGAGATCGCGGGGTTGATCGTGTACTTCGCGAGGTACCGCTTGATGCGGTGGTTGTCCGCGCCGGTTCCTTCGTTCTCGTGAGTCGGAGACGAACGAGAGCTCGACGAGCTTCGCTCGTCAGCGTCCTCGGGGAGGAGCCCGCGCTGAGCCTTCATCTTCGAGGCGGTCTGCCAGGTGCGGGGGATCAGCTCGGCCATCCGCCCCATCGCCTGGGAGTCGGTGGTCAGCATCGAGATGGCCCCCTCGTCGTGGAGGACGTCCTCCGCTGCGATGGTCTCGGCCCGGACACGGGACTCGGCGAAGGCGACGTCCTCGGGGACGTCCGGGTTCAGGTGGTGGCAGACCATCACCATGTCCAGGTGCTCGTCGAACGTGTTGTCCGTGTACGGCATCGAGGGGTTGGTCGAGGAGGGTAGCATGTTGGGCTCGCCGACCATCTCCACGATGTCCGGCGCGTGGCCCCCGCCCGCGCCCTCGATGTGGAACAGGTGCATCGTCCGGCCGTCCACGGCGTCGAAGGTGTTCTCGACGAAGCCGGCCTCGTTGAGCGTGTCGGTGTGCATGCACACCTGCACGTCCTCCTCCTCGGCGACGTCGAGGCAGGTGTCGATGGCCTCCGGCATCGACCCCCAGTCCTCGTGGAGCTTGAGGGTGCAGGCACCGGCCTCGATCTGCTCGCGCAGCGGCTCGGGATCGGAGGCGTTGCCCTTGCCGTAGAAGCCGACGTTGACCGGCCACTCCTCGGCGGCCTGCAGGTGGCGCTTGACGTTCTCCGGACCGGTCGTGCAGGTCGTCGCGCCGCCGCCGTACCCGCCGCCGAGCATCGTCGTGATCCCCGAGGCCAGCGCGTGCTCGTGGAGCTGGGCGGAGTTCCAGTGGACGTGGATGTCCAGCCCGCCCGCGGTGGCGATCTCCCCCTCGGCGGGGTAGACGTCCGTCGACGGACCGACGACCATGTCGACGCCGACCATCGTATCCGGGTTGCCGGCCTTACCGATCCCGGCGATCTCGCCGTTGCGGACGCCGATGTCCGCCGCGACGATCCCCAGGACGGGGTCGATTATCGTCGCGTTCGTGATCACCCAGTCCAGCGCGCCCTCTTCCTGGGTGACGTCGGGCGCCATCCCGAGGCCGTCGCGGAGGGTCTTCCCGCCGCCGAAGACCGCCTCGTCGCCGTGCGTCCGGAGGTCCCGCTCGACCTCGGCGAACAGCTCGGTGTCTCCCAGCCGAACCCTGTCGCCCTCGGTGGGGCCGTACAGCTCGGCGTAGGCCTCGCGGTCGATCTCCCGGGTCATTCCTCGATCACCTCCGGGTCGCCGCTGGCGCCCGCTTCCTCGTCCGCTCCCGCTTGTTCGCTCGTCCCCGTATCGCCGAAGCCGGCCTCGCGGGCCCGCTCCAGCGCCTCGCCGCCCTCGCCGCCGACGCTGCCGTTGACCAGCCCGTTCATCCCGTGGGCGCGGCGCTCGCCGCCGATGGCGACCAGTTCGACGGTCTGTCGCTCGCCCGGCTCGAACCGGACCGCCGTCCCGGCCGGGACGTTCAGTCGCATCCCGAAGGCGGCCTCGCGGTCGAACGACAGGGCCGCGTTGACCTCGAAGAAGTGGAAGTGCGAGCCGACCTGCACCGGCCGGTCGCCGGCGTTGCCGACCGTCACCTCGGTCGTTTCCCGGCCCTCGTTGAGCGTCACCGTTCCTTCGCCGGGCACCACCTCGCCCGGGACGAGCTCCTCACTCATGCCGTACCACGCCCCGCGATAGACGCGACCGTTCGTCCAACATACGCCGACAGGTTTGGACACTCGGGATAAACCGATACTGCTCGGCGCAATTACCGCGATAGCGCCGCCATAATACCTCACTAATGAGGTTTTCACGCCGCTATAGTAGACAATCGGTCAAAAATGCCGCTGGGTCGACGCCGTCGGTCGCTGACCGTCCAGTCGCGGCTCGCGGGCTGGCGAGTTACTGAGCGGCAGGCCGGCGAGTCGCCGACCGTCAGTCCAGCCGCTCGGCCGCCTCGTCGACGGTCAGGGGGACGTCCTCGCGGTCGGCGAACAGCCGCACGACCTGGGGCGGACGGAGATCGCAGGCCCGCAGCAGGTCCGCGTCGGTCAGCACCTCTCGGGTCGATCCCTCGGCGACGACCGTCCCGTCGGCGGCCAGCAGGGACACCCGGTCGGCGACGCGCGGGACGAGTTCGGTGTCCGGCGTCGAGACGACGAGCGTCACGCCCTCGGCGGCCAGTTCGTCCAGCAGGGCGAGCACCGCCTCGCGGTTGGCCGCGTCGACGTTGCTCACCGGCTCGTCGAGCAGGAGGAGGTCCGGCTCGACGGCGAGGGCGCTGGCCAGCGCGGCCCGGCGCTGTTCGCCCCCGCTGAGCCGGAAGGGCGGCTTCGAGAGGAGGCCGTCGAGGTCCAGCCGGTCGGCCAGGCGCTCGATCCGGCGGTCAACCTCCTCGCGGGGGACGTCGAGCTGGGCCGGCCCGTAGGCCAGGTCCTCGCGGACGGTCGGGTTGAACAGGTAGTCGGCGGGGTCCTGCGTGAGGACGCTCACCCGGTCGCGGACGGCGTCGGCGTCGGTCGTCTCGCCGAAGTACCGGACCGTCCCGTCGTCTGGCTCGACGAGGCCGCCGAGCAGCTGGAGCAGCGTCGACTTGCCGGCCCCGTTGGGGCCAAGCAGGGCGACCCGCTCGCCGTCGTCGACGGTCACGTCGATTCCGTCGACGGCGAGGGTCCCGTCGGGGTAGGCGTAGCGCAGCCCCGTCGCCTCGACGGCGGTCACGCCACGACCACCACCGAGACGGCGACGACGACCACCGCGGCGAAGGCGGCGTCGGGGAGGCCGAGCGGGTCGCGCTGTCGGAGCGGCGGCGTCCCGGTGCCGCCGCGGGCGCGGGCCGCCCGCTGGACGCGCTCGCCGCGCTCGAGCGTCCGCAGCAGGAAGGTGCCGACGAAGTTGCCCGAGTCCCGCCACGTGCGCCGGGCGTCGGGCTCGGCGAGCGTCCGCCCGCGGCGCGCCCGGACCATCCGGCCGAGTTCGCCGAAGGTCACCAGCAGGTACCGGTGGGTGATCGACAGCAGCGCGACCGAGATGGGCGGGGCCCGCAGGCGGCGCAGCGCGGCCAGCAGATCGGCGAAGCGGGTCGTCAACAGCAGCGCCGAGAGGAGCCCGACGCAGGCGGCGACCCGGACGGCGAAGACGGCGACGTACTCGACGCCGGCGGCCGACAGGGGCGTCCCGGACAGCGGCGGGCCGCCCATCAGGACGGCCTGGGGGGCGACGACGACCAGCGCGAACGCCGGCGGGCCGGACAGGCGGCCGAGGAAGGTCCGGGCGGGCACCCGGGAGGCCAGCGCCAGCGCGGCCGACAGCGCCGCCAGAGCGATGGCGGGCGGCAGCGTCCGGCGGGTGGCGGCGACGGCGACCAGCGCGACCGTCCCGGCGAGCTTGACGCCCGGCGAGACGGCCTGCAGGAAGCCGTCGCGGTCGGGGACGTCCTCGACGAGCAGGAACCACCGGGCGCGGTCGGCCACCGTCGCGACGGTGCGATCCAGCAGGTCACGCGACATGTTAGCTCGGGTCGTCGTCGGCCAGCAGGCGGCCGATCCCGGCGGCGGCCGCGAGCGTCAGCGCCGTCCCGACGACGGCCGAGACGAACGTGCCGGAGGAGGCGTCCATGCCGGGGACGCCGTAGTCGGGGAACAGGCCCTCGTGGAGGCTCTCTGCGTGTTCGGTCGCGCCGGTCGCCTCGGCGGCGTTCTCCAGGGGCTCGGCGTAGCCGACCTGCCCGGCCGCCCAGGCGAAGACCGGCGCGAGCAGTGCCAGCACGAGCAGGACCGCCAGCGCGCGGGGGAGCCAGTCGGGCGCCATCAGGCGCTCACCTCGGGCGCGGCGTCGGGCCGCAGGTCCGGCCGAGCCTCCGCGAGGTAGCGGTAGACGACGGCGGTGATCCCGCCCTCGATCAGGCCCAGGACGAGGTGGCCGACGCCCATGATCGACAGCGTCGTCACCACCTCGTACTGGAAGGCAGAGGAGAGCCCGAGTTGCAGCGCCGCGGCCACGGCACCGGCCGTGATGCCGAGCCAGCCGGCGGCGAAGGCCGCCCGAAACTCGCCGTAGGGGGCCAGCAGCCGGTAGACGGCGTAGCCGAGGTACACCTCGACGACGGCCATGTTGAACACGTTGGCCCCCAGCGCGACGAGGCCGCCGTCGCCGAAGACTAGCGCCTGGATGGTGACGACCGTCGCCACACAGAGCGCCCCGAGGTGCGGGCCCAGCAGGATGCCGGCGAACGCGCCGCCGACGAAGTGGGCGCTGGTCCCGCCCGGGATCGGCCAGTCCAGCATCTGTGCCGCGAAGATCCCCGCCGCGACGACGCCGAGCATCGGGGCGCGCGCATCGGTAATCTCGCCGTTGATGCGCCTGGCAGCGTAGCTCAGGACCGCGACCGAGAGCGCGCCGACCAGCAGCGCGATCGAGAGGTCCAGGTAGCCGTCCGGAATGTGCATGTCCGTCCCGTCCCCGCGCCCGCCAATAATACTTTTCGATAGTGCAGTATTACTCGGGCTTCGCAGCGCCGGGCGCGTCCCCCGAGCGTCGGTAGCCACTCCTTTTACCGTCCGCTTCCGTACGGCGGCCATGAGCGACGACCTCGACCGCATCAGCCTGACCTTACCGCCGGCGATGGTCGACCGGCTCGACGACATCGTCGACGACTGGGAGTACGCCAGCCGGTCGGAGGCGTTCCGGGACGCGCTCCGGGACTTCTTCGCCGCCTACGAGTGGGAGTCCGGTGGCGACGCCGTTCACCACGGGACCATCGTCGTCGTCCACGACCACCACGTCTCGGGCATCGCCGACGAACTCCAGAGCGTGCAACACGAGATGGCCGACATCGTCACGTCCGTCCAGCACATCCATCTCTCGCACGACACCTGCATGGAGACGCTGATCGTCGAGGGACCCGGGACGGAGATCACCGAACTCGCCAACCGACTGCGTGCCGTCTCCGGCGTCCAGCAGGTCAAAGTGGTCGTGGTCGGCGACTGAGGGATCGACCGTCATTCACGGCAACGCCTGCCGCGGCCCCGGCCGACCCCCGCCGAAAATCACTTGTTTCAACTAATTCTCCAGTTCTCTATTCGAACTTCTCGATTTATCGCAGCATCTTAGAATATCCTTATACACAATCACCCATACCAAGGCGAATATAAGAATGAAGTGGGAAACCTTATTTATGCACTGCAAAATTCCAGTCCGTGAGCGAAATGATGGACGAACGTCCGAGTTCAGTCGGAAGTACATCCGGTACGAGCACAGAATCCGTCCTTAAGGTAGACGAACGCGGTCCGACGGGGGGAGCCGCGTGAGCCGTTCGACCGTCAGTCGCCGAGGGTTCGTCACGGCCGGAGGCGCCGCTCTGGTGTCCGGGTTCGCGGGCTGTTCGAGCGGCGGCGGCAGCGGCGCGTCGACGGACACGGCCAGCAGCGCCGACGTCGTCGAGATCGGCGTCCTCGAGGACCAGTCGGGGAACTTCGCGCTGGTCGGCGACCCCAAGCACAAGGCCTCGATGCTCGCCATCGAGGAGATCAACGCCAGCGGCGGGATCGACGGCAAGGAGATCGAGGTCTACTCCCGCGACCCGCAGTCGGACAACCAGCGCTACCAGGAACTGACGCGGGAGATGATCGACGAGAACGACGTCGACGTCCTCTGGGCGGGCTACTCCTCGGCGACCCGGGAGGCCATCCGGCCGATCATCAACCGCAACGAGCAGCTGTACTTCTACACGACCCAGTACGAGGGCGGCGTCTGCGACGAGACCACGTTCGCACCGGGCCCGACGGCGCGCCAGCAGCTCGGGACGGTCCTGCCGTACCTGCGCGAGGAGTACGGCCCGGAGATCTACACCGTCGCGGCCGACTACAACTTCGGTCAGCTGTCGGCCGACTGGGTGAAGGTCCTGGCCGACGAGCACGACGCCGAGGTGGTCGGAGAGGAGTTCGTCCCGCTCAGCGAGTCCTCGTTCGGCTCGACGATCAACCGCATCCAGGAGGCGGACCCCGACTTCGTCATGTCCATGCTCGTGGGCGCGAACCACACGTCCTTCTACGAGCAGAAGGCCTCGGCGGGCCTGGAGATCCCGATCGGCACCTCGACGGCGATGGCCCAGGGCTACGAGCACCGCCGGCTCGAACCGCCCGCGATGGCCAACATCTACGCGGGCGTCAACTACATGGAAGAGGTGCCCACGGAGAGCAACACCAGCGACGGCGGCTTCGTCGACCGCTACTTCGAGAAGTACCCCGACGCCCCCTACCTCAACGAGGAGGCCGAGACGAACTACTTCTCGACGTACATGTACAAGGAGGCCGTCGAGCAGGCCGGGACGCTCGAACAGCCGGAGGTCATCGAGGCCCTCGAATCGGGCATCAGCCTCGGCACCGAACGGGCCCCCGAGGCGCCCGAGGGAGAGACCGTCGAACTCGACGGCGCGACCCACCACGTCGACCACCACATGTGGGTCCTCCGGGCCGACGAGGAGCACACCATCGAGGCCGTCGAGGACCGGACGGTCCCCGAGCAGTTCCTCTCGGAGACGGTCGGCTGTGACCTGCGCGAGGAGGCCGAACAGACGCAGTACACGCCCAGAGACTACTTCGAGGAGGCCGAGTAGGGATGGTCAACGGGCTCAGTCTCGCGTTGCAGTTCCTCGATAGCTTCGCCTTCATCGTGCTGGCGGCGGCGGGGTTGGCCATCGTCTTCGGGATCATGGGCGTGATCAACCTGGCCCACGGGGAGTTCATCCTCGTGGGGGCGTACGCCACGACGCTGGCCGCGACCCAGCTGGGACTCCCGCTGGTGGTCGCGATGGCGGTGGGGACGCTCGTGACGGCCCTCTTCGGCCTGGTCGTCGAACGGACCATCGTCTCGGGAGCCGTCCCGAACGCCGTCGGCCAGCGGGTCGCCGGCCGCGACGTGATGGAACCGCTGTACGACCGCCTGGCCGACTCCATGGTCGCGACGTTCGGGCTGAGCCTCGTCATGGTCCAGGGCGCCCGGATCGTCTTCGGGAACTCGATCGACCAGATCGCGACGCCCCTCGGCGAGATCGCCTACGGGGCGTTCTCGTACTCGACGTACCGCGTCGTCCTCTCCGGGGTCAGCGTCGCCGTCCTGCTGGTGACGTACTACGTGTTCACCCGGACCGACTACGGGATGCGCGCCCGCGCGACGATCCAGGACGAGGAGACCGCGAAGGCGCTGGGCGTCGACACCGAGCGGACGTACGTGACGACCTTCGCCGTCGGCTCGGGGCTGGCCGGTCTGACCGGCGCCCTGTTCGCACCGATCGTCTCGATGCAGCCGACGCTGGGCGACCAGTTCCTCGTGGAGGCGTTCGTCGCGGTCGTCGTCGGCGGCCCGAGCGTCGTCCTCGGGACGGCCCTGTCCGGCGTCGTCCTGGGCGCCATCGACGCCGCGTTCTCGAACCTCTACGGCACGTTCGTCGGCCGCATCGCGCTGCTGATCGCGGCCGTGATCGCGCTCCGGTTCCTGCCGGAGGGAGTCACCGGCTTCGTCGAGCGGGTCCGCACCCGCAGGCGGGAGGGAGCGTAGATGGCCGCCGATCCGGCCGCGGCCGGCGGCGCGCTCGCCCGCCTCCGCGCCCGTCTCGAGGGGCCCCACACCATCGGGAGCTCGCGGGGCTTCTGGGCGGCCTTCGCCGTTGCGGTCCTCGCGCTGTTCCTCTTCCCCTGGTACGGGCGCAGCGGGCAGTTCTCGCTGTTCCTGGTACTGGCGCTGCTGGGGCTCTCGCTGTCGCTCGTGTGGGGCTACTCCGGCGTGCTGAGCTTCGGCCAGGTCGTGTTCTTCGGGGTCGGCGGGTACGCGTTCGGCGTCGTCTCGATCAACGTCGCCACGCCGGGCGGGATCACCGCCGCGGTCCTGGCCGGCGTGGTGGGCGGCGGACTGAGCGCGGCCCTGCTCGGCTACTTCATGTTCTACGGCGGCGTCCGCGACGTGTACGTGACCATCATCACGCTGGTCACGACGATGGTGCTGCACACGTTCATGGCCCAGACCGCGGGCTCGGCGTGGACTATCGGAGAGGCCCCGCTGGGCGGGTTCAACGGCATGCCGCAGATCCCGCTGCTGGCGCTCGGGGTCGAGGGGGCGTCGTTCCAGTTCGTCTACAACGAGTTCGTCCTCTGGCTGCCGCTGCTCGGAACGGCCGAGTTCGACCCGTTCTACTACCTCGCGCTCGCGCTCCTGGTGATCGCCTACCTCGGACTACGTGCGCTGGTCAACTCCGACTTCGGCCGCGTGATGGTCGCGGTCCGCGAGGACGAGGACCGGACCGAGATGTTCGGCTACGACGTCAGGCGCGTCAAGCTGACCGCGTTCGTGATCGGCGGCGCGCTCGCCGGGCTCTCCGGCGTGCTGTACGCCGCGCGGAACGTGTTCATCGACCCGACGGTGTTCTCGCTGACGTTCGCGACGCTGCCGGTCATCTGGGTGAGCGTCGGCGGGCGCAAGAGCCTGCTCGGCGCCGTCGTCGCGACGGTCGCCGTCGAGTGGATCCGCGTCTCCACGTCGGGCGAGTGGGGCCTCGTCGTCCTCGGTACCCTGCTGCTCGTGACGATCCTGGCGCTGCCGGGCGGCCTCGTCCCGTGGCTCCACGGGACGATCGTCCGGAACCGCCCCGATCCGGCAGACGTCGAGGGTCCGGGGACCCCCGACGCACACACCGAGGTGAGCGATCAATGAGCGAGACCGACGAGAGCGCACGGAACCTCGGACCGAACGTCCGCCGGACGCCCGCCGCGAAGGCGACCGGCGAGCAGACCGACACGCTGTTGCAGACCGACGGGCTGGTCAAGCGGTTCGGCGGCTTCACGGCCACCGACGAGCCCGGCTTCGCCGTCGACGAGGGCGAGCTCCGGTGTCTGATTGGCCCGAACGGCGCCGGCAAGTCGACGCTGCTGAAGCTGATCACCGGTGCCTACGAGCCGACGGCCGGGCGGATCTACTACGACGGCCACGACGTCACCGACCTGGAGCCCCACGAGCGAGTCCAGCGCGGGATCAGCATGAAGTTCCAGGTGCCGTCGGTGTACGGCGACCTCACGGTGCGGGAGAACGCCCGCCTGCCCGTCCAGCAGTTCGCCGCCGGCGAGGAGCGGCGGCGGCGCGTCGACGAGGCCGTCGCCGCCGCCGGCCTGGACGGCTACGAGAAGGTCCCCGCCAGCGCCCTCTCGCACGGCCAGCAACAGCAACTGGAGATCGGAATGGCGGCGTCGCTGGAGCCGGACCTCCTCCTGCTGGACGAGCCCGTCGCCGGCCTCTCCGTCGAGGAGCGCGAGGGGATCGCCGAGCGGGTCACCCAGCTCAACGAGGCGGCGGGCATCGCCTTCGTTGTCATCGAGCACGACACCGACTTCGTCGCCGAGATCGCCGACACGGTGACGGTCCTCCACCGGGGAGACGTCTTCCGGGAGGGGTCGATCGAGGAGATCGAGTCGGATCCGGAGGTCCGTCGCATCTACCTCGGAGGTGAGGAGTGATGGCGCTGCTCGAACTGAGCGACGTGACCGCCGGCTACGGCGCGACGCCCGTCCTCCGCGACGTCGACCTCGCTGCGGAGGCGGGCGAGATCGTCGGCGTCGTCGGCAAGAACGGCGTCGGGAAGACGACGCTGCTGAAGACCGTGATCGGACTGCTCGAACCCGAGAGCGGGAGCGTCGAGTACCGGGGCGAGGACGTCACCGACGCGCCCGCCGACGCCCGCGCCCGTGCGGGCATCGGCTACATTCCACAGGGACGCGGCGTCTTCCCGGACCTCACCGTCGAGCAGAACCTCAGGATGGGCGAACACGTCAACGCGGGCTCCCCGAGACCCTCTACGACGAGGTCTACGACCTCTTCCCCGTCCTCGAGGAGCGGGCCACGCAGGACGGCGGGACCCTGTCCGGCGGCCAGCAGCAGATGCTCGCCATCGCCCGCGCGCTAGTGGGCGACCCCGACCTCCTGCTGCTCGACGAACCCAGCGAGGGCGTCCAGCCGTCGATCGTCGATCGGATCGGCGAGGACGTCCGCGCGATCAACGACGAACTCGGAACGACCGTCCTCTTCGTCGAGCAAAACCTCGGCGTGATCCGCCAGATGGCCGACCGGTGTTACGCCGTGGAGCGAGGCACCGTCGTCGACGAACTCGGCCCCGACGAACTGACCGGCGACGACGCCCTCAAGCGGTATCTGGCGGTCTGAGGGCGGCCGCCAGCAACTCGGTTCGGTCTCGGGAGACCACCACCGACGCCGGGCCCCGTAACGACAGTCAAAACTGCACGTAATTTTTTGTGTATCACTCGTCAAAGCATATCTGCGTCCGGTCCCGGTGATCGGACGACAGCGATCCCCCACCAGTTTCACCCCCCACCTTCACTTCCATCGCTGTTCACTCCCACCACTCTTCCCCCGCGATTCGCGCCGATTCCGGGACAGAGGAGCCGACGGCTCCGCCGGCACTCCACACCCTTTTGAGGGGCGACGGCCAAGTTCGGGTATGGAAATCGTACCGGACACGAGCGTGATCATCGACGGTCGCGTGTCCGAGCGCGTGGAGTCCGGCGAGTTCGCGGGCGCCACCGTGGTCGTTCCCGAAGCCGTCGTGGGCGAACTGGAGTCCCAGGCCAACGACGGCCGGGAGACCGGCTGGGAGGGGCTGGAGGAGCTCCAGCGCCTGGTCGACCTGTCCGACGAGGACGAGATCGAGGTCGAGTACGTCGGCCGCCGCCCGGACGCAGTCGAGAAGCGCGAGGCCGGCGAGGGCGAGATCGACGCGCTGATCCGGGACGTCGCCGCCGACCGCGGCGCGGCGCTGGTCACCAGCGACGACGTCCAGGCGGAGGTGGCCCAGTCGAAGGGCCTCGACGTCGAGTACATCGAGCCGCGAGTGCGGGACTTCGAGCGGCTGACCATCGAGAACTTCTTCGACGAGGGGACGATGAGCGTCCACCTCAGGGCCGGCATGCGACCCCACGCCAAGCGGGGTTCGATCGGCGACATGGAGTACCAGCCCATCCGCGACGATCCCGCTGACGAGGCGGAGATCCGCGAGTACGCCGCAAACATCGAGGAGGGCGCCCGCGCCAGCCCCGACGGCTTCGTCGAACTAGACGAACCGGGCATGACCATCGTCCAGTTCCGCGACATGCGGATCGCCATCGCCCGCCCGCCCTTCGCCGACGCGCTGGAGATCACCGCGGTCCGCCCCATCGTCAAGACCACGATGGAGGACTACGAGCACGCCGACGAACTGCAGGAGCGCCTGCTGGAGCGCCAGCGCGGCGTCCTGATCTCGGGGTCGCCCGGGGCCGGCAAGTCCACCTTCGCGCAGGCGGTCGGCGAGTTCCTCGCCGACGAGGGCTTCGCCGTCAAGACCATGGAGAAGCCCCGCGACCTGCAGGTCGGCGACGAGATCACCCAGTACACGGAACTGGGCGGCTCGATGGCAAAGACCGCCGACTCGCTGCTGATGGTCCGGCCGGACTACACCATCTACGACGAGGTCCGCAAGACCGACGACTTCGAGGTGTTCGCCGACATGCGCCTGGCCGGCGTCGGCATGGTCGGCGTCGTCCACGCCACCCGCGGCATCGACGCGCTCCAGCGGCTGATCGGCCGGGTCGAACTCGGCCTCATCCCGCAGGTCGTCGACACCGTCGTCTACATCGAGGCCGGCGAGGTCGACACCGTCTACGACGTGACGACGGAGGTCAAGGTCCCGCAGGGGCTCATGGAGGAGGACCTGGCCCGGCCGGTCATCCTCGTCAGCGACTTCGAGACCGGCAAGCCCGCCTACGAGATCTACACGTTCAACCGCCAAGTCGTCACCGTCCCGCTGGACGAGGGCGAGGGCAACGGCCGCGACACCGGCGTCGACCGCATCGCCAAGCAGGAGATCGAGCGGGAGATCCGGTCGATCGCCCACGGCCACGTCGAGGTCGAGCTGAAGGGCTCCGACACCGCCGTCGTGTGGGTCGAGGACGACGACATCTCCCGCGTGATCGGCAAGGGCGGCGGCCGCATCTCTGACGTCGAGAACCGCCTCGGCATCGACATCGACGTCCGCACGCTCTCGGAGAAACCCTCGACCGGTGGCGGCGGTGCCGGCGGCGGCGGTCCCAGCGGCGGCGGTCCCAGCGGCGGTCAGGCCAGCCAGACCGTCACGCCGGAGGTCACCTCCCGCCACGTCGTCGTCCCGATGGACGGCCACGAGGGCGACACCGTCGAGGTGCAGGCCGACGGCGACTACCTGTTCACCGCCACCGTCTCCCGCGGCGGCGAGATCCAGGTCTCACGCGGGAGCGCCATCGCCGAGGAACTCGAACAGGCCATCGACCGCGGGAAGACGATCAGCGTCGTCCCGTCGTGACGGCCGCGCGACGCGGGACGGCTCGTCTCGCCGTCGGGTAGCAGATCCACCGCTTCCGATTCGCAATTCGTGATGCGCGGGCGTAATGTAAATATATTTGTTACAACTCGTATATTGATTAATCTGATGCAACGCCGTAACTTCCTGAAGCGGACCCTCGCCAGTACAGCCCTCCTCGGTGCGACCAGTGCTGCGTCGGCGCGCCGGACCGCCACAAAGTCCGAGGCCTCCGTCGAGTTTGCCACGTGGGGACCCAGTGTGGCACAGTACGACGGCTACGACGTCTCCAGGTCGGACGACGGACGGACGATTACCGTGACCGGGACCGTCACCGGACCGACGAACGATCCGGTCGAGCTGACCGACTTCGCGGCGTCGCTCGACGACGGCGTACTGACCGTGGTGGCCGGATTCAACGAAGACGAGTCGGGCGTCAGTCGGCGGACTCGCAGTCGGAGGGGGACGACGGCCTCCGCAGTCGACTACGAGGTGACGGTAGCCACGACGAGCGAGCCCGCAGAGGTCGAGGTAGTCCACGAACTCCAGGTATCGGGCTTCGGCTTCCGTATCACCGATTCGAGTGTCGGTACAGAGAACGACGCCACCGTTCGCGTCGACGGAACCGACGTCTCCGTCGACGGGACAATTCAGATTGGGACGTGTTACGACGCGTTGCTGGACGACGTCACGTATCACAATGGACGGCTGACGCTGTCGGTGGCCACGGCCGCCCCACCAGAGGGGACCGTGTGTACCCTCGAGAACCAGCTCGAATACGAGATGTCCGGATCGGTGTCTTCGGAACCGGAGACCGTCGTCGTCGAGCACGACGGAGAAGTCGTGGCGAAGTCGTCGTGAACCGCCTCGGGGTCAAGCCTCGGGGCATTCACCTCGACAGCCTGTAAACGCGGACACAGATCCCGTCACGGGTCCTCGTCCGACGCCAGCGACTCGTCGGGCAGGCCCGCGCCGGGATCGGTCGACGTCCGGCCGATCGACCGCTGCCGATAGCGCCACCGCTCCTCTTCGCTGTCCGCACGTTGGACGCCCGGTATCGCCTCGAACGCGGGCTCGACGCAACTGGCCCACCACTTCTCCGGCGAGTCGTGACCTGCGGGATAGTTGCCGAACACCGCGTCCGCGATCCCCTCGGCGTCGCTCTCGCCCTCGCGGACGAGCCAGTCGACGGCGGCCCGGACCGCCGCTCGCTCGTCGTCGGACAGGTCCAGCCGCTCGACGGCGAACCGGGCGCTGAAGGGCGTCACCGCTCGTTCGAGGAGGACGCGGCCATCGTCGGTCAGTTCCGCGACGGTCGGCGTCCCCTCGTAGCGCCACGTGGCACCGGGCGCGTCGGGCGAGTCCGGCGGATCGACGGTGGGGAGGTCGGCCAGGTACTCTCGAACGCCAGAAGACTCCCGCTGGTCGTCTTCTGAGCCCGCACTCGCTTCGTTCGCGCGGACGCCCTCGCCCCACCATTCGTCGCGCGTCTCGTAGCCGGCGGGGTCCTCGCTGTAGACGGCGTCGATGATCTCCCCCCGGGTAGCGTCGCCCCAGTAGTGGAGGACGGCGAAGGCCGACCGGACAGCAGCCTCCCTGTCGGCCCGGAGGGCGAACGACTCGATCCGTTGCTCGACGTCCGGCGACGTGTCGATCCGGTCGTCGTCGGCTCCCGTCCCGCTGGCCGCGAGGACGCGCTCGCCGTCGCTGGTGATGCGATACCCGCCGTCGACGGCGGCGACCAGCCCGTTGTCCGCGAGTTCGGCCAGCCGGTCCTGGAGGGGCGAGGGGTCGCACCGGACCGTCTCGGCCAGCGTTCCCACGTCGGCGTCGCCCCGGCGGAGCCGCCAGAGCGTCGCGGTGTCCCGGTCGTCGAGCGTGACCATGTGCCCGCTACGCGCCGGACGCCCTTACCGTGGCCGGGGGTGGCAGGTATCGGGCAAGTGGCGGCGACGAGCAGTGGGTCGAGTGATCGGAGTCGGTCCGGGATCGGACGGAGGAGACGCCCGGAGCGGGAGGGCAGAAAGAGCGGGGGAGCGCGGCTACGACAGTCCTGTTAGTCGGAGACGGCGGCGTCGGCCTGCTCGGCAGGGGGCTCGCTGATCTCGTAGAGGTTCTGTCGGGCGTCGGCGAAGTAGACGTCCTCCTCGATGACGCCTACCTCGTCCAGCCGTTCGAGCGCGTAGCGGACAGTCCGCGCAGAGAGCATCGACTCCTCGACGATCCCCTTCTGGGTGAGTGGGCCGTCGTACTCCAGAACCTTGTACACGAGCTTCGCGCTCGGCGGAAGGTCTGCGAGGGCCTCCCCGTCGGATTCGGTCATCACGTGGTACGAGTTGCGCGTTCGCAATAAAGATTGAGGAGTGAGGCGGCGAGGCGGCCGTCGCGTCCGGGGATGGAGCGGCGGCGGGCGCGCTCGCGCGGCGACAGAACCGGGCGGCTTTTGGTCCCGGGTGGCCGACCTTGGACCATGGCTACGGACACGGTCGAGGGAATGAGCCCCCACTTGCGCGGGCTCACGGTGACGACGGTGGCGGCCATCGGCGGGCTGTCCGCCGGTGTCGCCGCCAGCATGGTCGCCGCCGGCCCGGGTGACAACCTCGGGCTCGTGGTTCTGGCGGCAGCGATCATCGCGCAGTTCCCGATCCTGCGGCTGATCGGCGTCGACGTCGAGGACTTCTCCACGAAGGACTACCTCTACGTCGCGTTCATGACGTTCGCGCTCTGGTTCGTCTCCTGGGGAATCCTGCTGACGACCACCCAGATCTAACGATGGCAGAGGATAGCATCGCCGTCGTCGACCTCGATCGGTGCCAGCCCGACCGGTGTAACTACGAGTGCGCGAACTTCTGCCCGCCCAACCGGACGGGCAAGGAGTGCATCGTCACGCGCGACGAGCGCTTCGAGGAGGGCGAGGAGTTCGACGGCACGCCCGAGCAGATAAGCATCTCCGAGGAGATCTGTCTGGGCGAGTCCTGCGGAATCTGCGTCGAGAAGTGCCCGTTCGACGCCATTGAGATCATCAACCTGCCCCAGGAACTGCAGGACGAGCCCGTCCACCGCTACGGGGAGAACACCTTCGCGCTGTACGGCCTCCCCGCGCCCCAGGAGGGCCGCGTGACGGGCATCCTCGGGCCGAACGGCATCGGGAAGACGACGGCCGTCCACATCCTGGCCGACGAGCTGACCCCCAACCTCGGTCGGTTCGACGACGAGCCGTCCTGGGAGGCCGTGCTCGAGGAGTACCGCGGCACCGAACTGCAGGGCTACCTCGAGGAGCTCCGGGACGGCGACGTCACCGTCGCTCGCAAGCCCCAGTACGTCGACCAGATCCCCGACCAGTTCGACGGGACCACCCGCCAGCTGCTGGAGTCCACGGACGAGCGCGGGGCGCTCGACGACCTGATCGAGCGGGTCGGCATCGCCCCCGTCGTCGACAACGACGTCGACAACCTCTCCGGGGGCGAACTCCAGCGGGTCGCGCTGGTCGCCACGCTGGCGCGGGACGCCGACTTCTACTTCCTCGACGAGATCACGCCCTACCTGGACATCGGCCAGCGGATGACCGCCGCGCGGCTGATTCAGGAGCTGGCCGAGGAGGAGGACCGCTCGATGCTCGTCGTCGAGCACGACCTCGCCATCCTCGACCTGCTGGCCGACGCGCTACACGTCGCCTACGGTGAGCCGGGCGCGTACGGTATCATCACGAGCCCGAAGTCCACGAAGAACGGGATCAACGAGTACCTCTCGGGCTACCTCGAGAACGAGAACATGCGCTTTCGCCAGCAGGAGATCGAGTTCGAGGAGCACGCCCCACGGCAGGTGTCTGCCGGCGACGTGGTCATCGAGTACCCGGACCTGTCGAAGTCCTACGGCGAGGGCGAGTTCTCGCTGGAGGTGGAGGGCGGCAACATCCGCGAGAGCGAAGTGCTGGGCGTGGTCGGCCCGAACGGGATCGGCAAGTCCACGTTCGCGAAGCTGCTGGCCGGCCGCCTCGAACCCGACGAGGGCGAGGTCGACGCCGACCTCGACATCGCCTACAAGCCCCAGTACATCGAGATCGACCAGCCGATGCGGGTCGACGCGTTCCTCTCGTCGATCACCGACGACTTCGGGAGCTCCTACTGGAACACGGAGATCGCCAAGCCCCTCCAGCTGGAGCGGGTGATGGAGCAGGATCTCACCGACCTCTCCGGCGGGGAGCGCCAGCGGGTCGCCATCGCGGCCTGCCTCTCGAAGGACGCCGACCTCTACCTGCTGGACGAGCCCTCCGCGCACCTTGACGTCGAGCAGCGCGTGCTCGCCACCGACGCCATCCGCCGCTACGCCGAGAACAACGACGCCACGGCGATGGTCATCGACCACGACATCTACATGATCGACCTGCTGTCCGATCGCCTGCTGGTCTTCGACGGCGAACCCGCGAAGCGCGGGCAGGCCAGCCCGCCCGTCGGCATGCGCGAGGGCATGAACGAGTTCCTCGCGAACCTCGACGTCACCTTCCGCCGCGACGAGCGAACCGGCCGGCCCCGGATCAACAAGCCCGGCTCGCAGCTGGACAAGCAACAGAAGCGGGACGGGGAGTACTACTACGCGCCATGACATCCTCCCCGTCGTTCACGACGGGGTTTCCTCCGTGGGAGTCTTAGTTAGTCTACGAATCCTCGGAGGCAACATTCCCGTCACTGTGGACGGTACTGATGTCTGTGCGCTGTTCTTTGGGACTGACCCTCACGGGAGAGTGTGGTGACTCCGACCATCGGTGGTCATTCCACTCGAACCGCACGGGGCCGAGCCATCGGCCTGGCTGTCTGGTCTGCGTGCCGCTGCAGGAACGTCTCTGACGCTGTAGGGAGGTTTGACCGCCGCGAACGCAGTGAGCGGCGTGAGAACCTCCTATATGCGAGCGGTGACCGCAGGGAACCGTGAGAGAGGGATCTCCTGAGTGAAGCGACGGTTCTCTGAACTGGCAAACGGGGAGCGAACCGTGGCGTACCTCACTGGCGATCGGGAGACGCAATGATCGGTGAATCGCAGGGAGGCGGCCGCTTTCGGCCACCGCTCGTCGTGGTTCTCCACTCGAAACCTGGGGCAAAGTGGCGACAACGTGGAACGTTCACCAGGTGACGATTCGTGTGAGCACGAACACGAGGATCGCCGACAGCAGGGAGCCGATGATGGTCTCGACGGCGGCGAGCATGCGGGCGTAGGGGCCGACGGGCTGGATGTCGCCGTACCCGAGCGTGGCGAACGTGATCATGCTGAAGTAGAGGCTCTTGTAGAGGATCTCGGCCGTCCACCAGAGCGGCGTCGCCTCGGGGTCTTCGATCGTGTAGGTGATGGCCTGTCCGCCCTGCGTCTCCTGAATCCCGCCGGTGAGCGGGAAGAGGAGCGCGCAGATCACGATCACGGACAGCGAGACGCCGAGGACGCGGTATGGGCTGGAGCCGTAGTGCATCACCCACCGCGAGACCTCCCACTTGATCGCGTTCCCGTAGTCGCGTTGCGTCCAGGCGAGCCGGCGTCGGGCGTCCTTCTCGAGGTTGTAGCTCCGGCGGGCCAGTTTCGGGAGCGCGTTGTCGCGGTAGAGCTGCTGGAGTTCGCGGTAGGTCCACGACGCGGCCTCCAGCGGGTGGTTGTTCCCGAACCCGGGTTCGGCGGTCTCGCGCTCGTAGATGGACAGATCGCCGAACTCGGTCTCCTCGCCGATGTGGACGTCGGTGAGCACCGCGTCGTTGAGGTAGGCGTCCAGCAGGTTCGCGCGCCGGAGGTCGGCGTTCGTGAAGATCGCGCCTTCCAGGTTCGCACCGGAGAAGTCCGCGTTGATCCCGTTCGCGTCCGTCAGCGTCGCCAGCGTGAGATCCGAACCGGAGAAGTCTGTGTCGATGAGCGTGGCGCCCGAAAAGTCCGCACCGATCAGCGACGCGTCGGCGAACCAGTCGACGCCGACGAGCGACGCCTCCCGGAGGTACGCGCCGTTCAGGCCGTCTTCACCATCGGACCGGGCGTCCTCGAGTTGATCGCGCGTCTTGCCGTCGACCTCGGCGTGCCAGATGCAGTGGTCGTGGTCCTCCCACGTCGGTCGGTCGCAGGGCTCGTCCGGGCCGGCGCCGTCGACGCCGACGTTCAGACGGAACCCACACCGGTCGGAGGGATCCGATACCATACTGACACATCGAGCGCCAGCCCCAAGTGTTCCCGGTCGCATCGGCGGGTACGACCGCCGTAACTGGGGCTTCGCGGTCAGTCGCCTGATCAGGACGTCGTGACCAGTCAGGGGTGGCCGACGTCCCGGTGTCGATGCGCGGGCAGAAGCGACGGGTGTCCGCGACGCGTCCCGTCAGGTGACGGGCGGGCCGACGCGGCCGCACGACGGCGTGCGGTCGATTCGCCGTCGGTTCACATCCGTCGCCGTCAGGCCGACGGGTCGCCGACGGTCCCGATCTCGGCACCCTCGACGGCGTCGTCGAGGCCGTCGTCGACGTCGATCACCTCCTCTTCGGCGACCTCACGGTTGGTCTGGTCCTCTTCCTGGCGCTCCGTGACGGAGTCGTCGCCCGTGACGGAGACGAAGAGGTCGCTCAGGTCCTCGGTGCTGGAGTTGGATTGACTCTCGCTCATGACAACGTGTCATAACAGCACACAGTAAATAGCGATATTGCCTAACTGATTTGGGAGCGCGAGAACCGCGGGGCTGCGGGGTCGTCGGACGGACTGTCGGAGTGCAACGTCGCCACGACGGTCCGTATCAGTCGAGCTGGCGCTGGCAGGAGCCGCACAGCGACTGCTCCTTGACGTCGACCTCGCGGACGGTCGGCGAGAAGTTCATGACGCAGCGCTTGTTGTCGCAGTGCTCGAGGCCGAGCGTGTGACCGATCTCGTGGACGACTTCTTTGCGGACGCGGTCGGCGAAGATGTCGCCGGCCGATCGGTTCGAGAAGCCGCCGTCGGAGGACGTCTGGAGGCGGTTGGTCGAGATGACGCTCCCGCTACCGGAGAGGTACGCCAGCCCGAAGACGTAGTTGCGCCGCCGGTAGTAGAGGTCGTGCGACGTGATCGCGATGTTCTTGGTGCCGTCCCCCACCCGCTGGGCCAGGTCGATGAACTCCTCCGCGCGGTACTGGTCGCGGTTGGCGTCGTACGCGCCGGTCGGCACCGACTCCGGATCGTGCATGGTGACCTCGCAGTCGTACACCGAGCGCAGGCCGTCCGAGGCCTCCCGCTTGACCCGGGCCGAGATGTCACCCACCGGCACGACGTCGACGTGCATGCCAAGCGATATGGGTGGGGATACCATAAACATCCCGCCATGACCGACGCCCGCGACGCCCTCGTCGAGCGGTTGTCCGCCTTCGACCGGCTCGTCGAGGTCGGGATCGGCCGGCGGCCGGCCGTCGCCGCGGCGCTGGCAGATCGCGGCACCGGCGTGACCGCCACCGACGTCGTCGAGCGGTCGACGCCGGACGGCGTCCGCTTCGTCCGCGACGACGTGACCGATCCGGACCCGTCCGTCTACGCCAGCGTCGACGCCGTCTACGCGCTGAGCCTCCCGCCGGAACTGCATCGACCGACGTGGGAAGCCGCCCGCGCGGCGGACGCCGCCTTCCTGTTCACCACGCTGGGCGGCGACGGGCCGGCGATTCCCGTCGAACGGGCGTCGCTGCCGGACGGCGAGACGCTCTACTGGGCCCGTGAGGAAGGGCCGGGCGTGCCGGAGTAGCGGAGCGGCGCGGCTACCGGCCGGTCCGCCGACGCCGCGAATGGGAAGCGAAATGTGGCCCGGCCGCCAGGGAGCGGACATGAACGTGGACGCTGTCGTGCTCGACGTCGACGGCGTGCTGGTGGACGTGGCCGACTCCTACCGGCGCGCGATCGTCGAGTCCGTCGAGCGGGTGTACGGCGAGACGATCGACCGGGCCGAGATTCAGCCGTTCAAGGACGCTGGCGGGTTCAACAACGACTGGGAGCTGACGTACGCGGCGGCCCTGTACGTGCTGGGCTCGCAGTCGGGGTTCGACCTCGGCGTCGATGAGTTCACCGACCGCATCGCCGAGCGCGGCGGCGGCCTGGACGCGGCGGAGGCCGTGGTCCGGGACGCGCTCCCCGAGACGGACGCCGAGGACGTCTTCGAGGAGTGGGACCCCGAACGGCTCCGCGACGTCTTCCAGCGGCTGTACCTCGGGAGCGACCTCTACCGCGACCTGGAGGGGGGCGAACCCGATCTCGAGACGGCGGGGTTCATCCACGACGAGCCGGTCATCGTCGACGAGGGGACGGTCGCCGAACTCCGGGAGCGCTACGACGTGGGCGTCCTGACGGGCCGGCCGGCCGCGGAGGCCGACATCGCGCTGGTGCGGGCGGGGCTGGACGTGTCCGACGAGCACCGCTTCACGATGGACGACTGGGACGAGGGCAAGCCCGACCCGGCCGCGTTAGTGACGCTGGCCGAGCGGTTCGGCGCCGATCGGGTGGCCTTCGTCGGCGACACGCTCGACGACGTTCGGACGGCGGTCAACGCCGACGCGGCCGACGAGCGGGTCTACTACGGCGTCGGCGTGCTGACCGGCGGCCTCACCGGCGACGAGGGACGACGGAAGTACAGCCGCGAGGGAGCGGCGGCCGTCGTCGAGAGCGTCAACGACCTGCCGGACCTGCTGGAGTAGCCGTCTCGACCGAATTTGCCGGGCGGGACGCACACGTCCGACCGCGTCCGGGACCGAGGCAACCTCGGCCGGTCGCACAACGCTTATTCGCCGTTCGTCCAATTCCTCGACATGGACATCGCGTTGCTCGGCGGCACGGGCGACATCGGCGAGGGACTGGCGCTGCGGTGGGCCTACGACTCGCCCCACGACGTGATCATCGGCTCGCGCGACGCCGACCGCGCCGCGCACAAGGCCGAGGAGTACGAGACGGAACTGGACAGTCGCGGCGTCGAGGCCTACATCGACGGCCTGGCCAACGAGGAGGCGGCCGCGCGGGCGGACGTCGTCGTCGCCGCCGTCCCGGCCTACCACCTGACGGACACCGTCGAGGCCGTGGCCGACGAACTGGAACCGACCGACGTGCTCGTCTCCCCCGCCGTCGGCATGAAGCGCGACGAGGCGGGCTTTCACTACAACCGCCCCGGCGCCGGCAGCGTGACGCAACTGGCGGCCAGCGCCGCGCCGGAGGACGTCTCCGTCGTCGGCGCGTTCCACAACCTCGCGGCCGGCCGGCTGGCCAACCTCGACGTCACCCTCGAGTGGGACACCGTCGTCGTCGGCGACGACGGCGACGCCAAGGCGACCGTGATGGAACTGGCCGAGTCCATCGAGGGGCTCCGGCCGCTTGACGGCGGCCCCCTGGAGAACGCCGCCGAGGTCGAGGCGGTGACGCCGCTTTTGATCAACGTCGCGCGGCACAACGACGGGATGCACGATCTCGGGCTGGAGTTCCGTTGAGGGCGAGCGCAGCGAGCCCTCGGAACCAGCGAGCGGGGAGCGGAGCGACCCGTGAGCAGCGTCGACGGCGAAATCCGTCGTGATCAGAGACGCCGCTACTGGACGGTAGCGACGCGAGGCGGCCGATCGGCCGCCGAGAAGCCGACAGTTACGCTTCGGCCGTCTGCAGGGCCTCTTCGAGGTCGTCGCGCTGGGTGACGCCGACGAAGCGCTCGACGACGCCGTCGTCGTTCTCGACGACCAGCGTCGGGAGCGAGCGGACCTGATACTCGTTGGCCACGTCCTGCTCCTCGTCGACGTCGACCTTCTCGAAGTCGACGTCCGGCCAGTCTTCCTCGAGTTCCTCCAGGATGGGGTCCTGAGTCTTGCACGGACCGCACCAGTCGGCGTAGAAGTCCTTGAGCGTGACAGACATACTCGCCACGTACTTACCCGGCAGGCGGGATAAGGATTGTCACCGCGTTCGCCGGGTGTGCCTACCCACGGCGAGGTTCTGACCGAAGGGAAGAACCTCGGAACCAGCGAGGCGACATGCGAGCCGCGAGACCTCGAACGCAGTGAGAGGTCTCGGCAGAGCGAGCAAGAGCGAACGAAGTGAGCGACACGCGAGCCGCGAGGACGCCGACCGCCGCCGGGCGTCCGAAGGGAAAGGCTTACTCCGGCCCGGTGACCAGAGTTCAGTATGAGCAGCAACGACGGCGGTGGCCTGATGTCCAGCGCCGGACTGGTGCGGTACTTCGACGCGGAAGACCAGAACACGATCCGCTTCGACCCGCGAACCGTCGTCGCGGTCGGGGCCGCCTTCGGCTTCATGATCCTCCTGCTGAACGCGCTGTAGCGCTCCGGGACCGCGACGTTTTCCTACCGGGCCCGCGAAGCGCGGCCATGCACTTCAGCTCCCGCGAACAGGCGGCGCTGCGCGAGGCCGGTCTCTCGACCGACGAGATCAGGGCTGCGTCCGACGCCGTCGCCGACGCGACGGAGGCGGCGGCCGAGGAACTCGAGGACTTCTTCGACGGCCGCGACGTCGTCTACTCGGACATGGACCGCGCCCACAGCAGCAGCGACGTACAGGAGCACGCCGTCGAGTACCTCGACCTGTTCACCCACGCCGACGACGTCCGCGGGTACCTCCGGTTCGACGCGTGGGGCGTCTACGTCGAGGGCGGGCGCGTCCTCTCGGAGGGGGTCGTCGAACTGACGCTGGGGCCGACCGTCCACGACCGGGTCCGCTTCGCCGCCGACCGCGCCGACCTATGACGGTCCGGGTGCGGGGCATCTACGCGACGGCGCTGACCGAGCTGCTGGCTGACGTTGGCGTCGCCCTGCCGTCGCCGACCATCGCCGAGCGATTCGACCGCGAGTTCTCCGACGAGCGGCCGCGGGCGACAGTCACCACGACCGACGACCGCCAGGGCGTCGGCGTCACGGGCGACCCGGAGACGGTCGCCGCCGCCGTCGAGCGGTTGCGCGCGGTCGGCCGGGACGCGATGGCCTGGGCGGACCCGACGCCCCGAGGGGCCGTCTACGCCGGCGAGGTGACGGAGACGCTGGGCGGGGGCGCCGTCGTCCAGTTGACTGCGGTCGACCCGGCCGACGCGGTGCCGGCGTCGACGGCCGGCGTCGATCCGGAGGGGTTCCTGCCGTACTCGAAGACAGAGCGACGGATCGAGGAGGGCGACCGGCTCCGCGTTCAGGTCGACGAGCCGACGGTGCCCTGGACCGGCGGTCGGCCGGTGCTTGACACGACCGTCCGGGCCCACGGCGCGCTCGCCACGCTGGTCCGCGGCGGGACGAGCAGCGCGAACGGGCCGGAGCTGGCCGACGTGCTCCCGGCGGACCCCCGCGAGGGCTGGGGGATCACCTGGGACCGCGCCAGCGACGACGCCGGCCTGGACGCGCTCGGCGGGGCGCTGGACGCCGCGAACGAGCGCGCCGAGACCGTCGACGCCGCCGTCGAGGACGCCCCGTCGCCCGCCGACGCCGCGCCCCACTGCTACGTCGCTCCCGAGGCGACGGCGTGGGTCTGGTTCGGCCGCGAGGCCCGCTTCGAACTCGACGGGGTCCGCCGCGACGTGACGACCACGATGCCCGGCCACCACCGCGTGAAGGCCGGCTCAGCGAGCGCGTCGGGCGGGGTGGACCTCGCCGAGGCCGTCGCCGACGGGTTCCGTACGGGGGAGTCGGACTTCCCCTTCGAGGCGGTGACCGGCCAGTACGGCCCGCGCGAGGGCGACTCCGTGGCCATCGAGCACGGCAAGCCCGACGGCCGGCTGATCACGCTCGGCGAGGCCAGCGTCGAGGCCGTCGACCCCGACGGGACGGTCACGCTGGAGCGGGAGATGTCCCCCGGCGGGACCTACGACGGCCTCGGCGTCCGGCGGCAGGCGGGCGACGTCGCCACCACGAAGGTCCGCGAGGGCCGGTGGTGGTACCCGACGGTGTACCGCGGCAGCGACGGGCAGCGCCGCGGCACTTACGTCAACGTCTGCACACCCGTCGAGGTGTTCCCCGACGGCGTCCGGTACGTCGACCTCCACGTCGACGTGGTGAAACACGCCGACGGCACGGTCGAGCGGGTAGACGACGACGAACTGGACGCTGCCGTCGATGCCGGCCACGTCAGCGAGGAACTCGCGGAGAAGGCCCGCAGCGTCGCCGCGAGCGTCGAGCACGCGCTGGAGTAACGCGGAAGCGGCGACGGCACGGGCCGACTCGAAGCGCTGCCGTCGTCGCGTTATCTGAGCCGCGCCCAGGCGCCGACTGCGGCGGCCCCGAGGCCGAGCAGGCCGAGCGCCCGGGCGTCCCCCGTCGCGTCGGACGGCTCCCCGCCGGTCGACGTTCCGCCCGGCGGCCCTCCGTCAGCCGACGGCGCGGACTCGCTCCCCCGGGAGTCGTCCGGCGCGTCGGGATCGGGAAAGGCGAACAGGCCGCCGGGGGCGCCGTCCTCGCCGGGGACGCCCATGCTCGACGCGACGAAGGCGTCGCCGTCGGACAGGCGCTGGGCGGTCCAGAACCGCGCCTGACCCGCGTCGCGCCAGTGGTACAGCTCCCGCGGGGCGAGGGGGTCCGAGACGTCGTGGACCTTCACGCCGCCCTGGTACCACGAGGTGTAGCAGCGCCCGCCGGTGATCTGGAAGTTGTGCGCCGTCGTCCAAACGCCGTCGCGCGTCGGGTCCGGCGTCGGCGGCGGGTCGATGCGCGACAGCCGCACGGGCTCGGACGGATCGCTCACGTCGTAGAACTCGATCCCGCCGGGACCGCGGTCGGCGTCCGCCTCGACCGCCCAGGCCTCGGCGTTGATCCCCAGCAGGTCCCCCTCCGGACCGACGGCGGCGCGGTGGTCGTTGCCCGGCGGGCGCGTCGCCTCGTCGAAGTCGAGGTCGGCCAGCGTCTCCGGGTCACGGCCTCTGACGCGGGAGACGAACTCGGGGGTTTCGGGGTCGGAGACGTCGAGGATCCGGGTCCCGGCGTCCCAGTGGGCGAGGTAGGCCAGGTCGCCGCGAACGGTGACGTCGTGGAGCACGCGCAGCGGCGCTGCGACCTCGCGCCAGGCGTCGTCCCGGTCGAACAGCGACCATCGGCCCACCTCGCCGTCGCCGACGTCGACGACCACCAGCGGGTTGCCTTCGGTCGCGGTGCCGGCCAGGTACGCCAGTCCGTCGACCAGACAGGCGTTGTGGATCGGATAGTCGGTCTCGTGGACCGCGACGCGCTCGGGGGCGGCCGGGTCCGAGACGTCGAACAGAAGCGCGCCGTGGAACCCGTCGTGGCCGGGATTGGCCGGGCCGACGACCAGCAGGCGGTCGCCCTCGACGCTCAGGTCGTAGACGTCCTCCATCGGGTCGGCGTCGCCGTCCCCGGCCAGTCCGCGCGTCTCGGAGACGACCGTCGGCTCGGCGGGGTCGGCGGCGTCGACGACGAGGAAGCCGTCGTCTGCGGCCACGTAGACCGGGCCGTCGCCGCCCACCACGGCCTCGCGGGCGGTCTCGACTTCGAGCGCGCCCAGCGGCTCGGGCGCGCTCTCCTCGGGCGGCGTCGCGGGGTCGGTGACGGTGGGGTGGGCGCCAGCGACGCCGGCGCCGGTCAGGACCGCGGCGCCAGCGATGGTACGGAGGAAGGACCGGCGATGCACGGACCCGGCTTCGGCCTCCGCCGGTAGAAGCGTTGCGCTCGGGGCCGCGCCGGCCGAGAGCACCGGAGTGAAGGCGCGGCCGGCACAAGGGAGCGTATGCTCACGCCGGACCTCAGCGGTCGGACGGCGCTCGTGACGGGCAGCGCGAAAGGCATCGGCCGGGAGCTCCTGCTGGCCATCGCCGACCGGGGCGCGGACGTGGCCGTCCACTACCGCTCCAGCGAGGGGGCGGCCGAGGAAGTGGCCGAGCGGGCGCGCGAGGCCGGCGCGACGGCGACGGCGACGCAGGGCGACGTGACCGATCCCGACGCGGTCGACGACCTGTTCGACGCCGTCGAGTCCGACCTGGGGAACGTCGACGTGCTGGTCAACAACGTCGGCGCGTTCGCGCCCAGCCACTGGGAGGAGATGGACTTCGAGACGTGGAACGCGGTGTGGGAGACGAACCTCAACGGGACCTACCTCTGCTCGAAGCGGGCGCTACCGGGGATGCGCGACGGCGAGTACGGCCGGATCGTCAACGTCGGCTACGCGTCGGCCGAGCAGGGCATGGTGAACCCGAAGAACTTCCCGTACTTCGCCGCCAAGAAGGCCGTCCTGATGTTCACGCGGATGCTCGCCGCGGACACGCAGGACGGCGGGATCACGGTCAACGCCGTCTCGCCGTACGTCGTCGAGAACTCCGACGAGTTCCCCGACGACCTGCCGCGGGACCGGCCGGCCGCCTTCGAGGACCTGATCCAGGCCGCGATGTTCTTCCTCGATCCCGGTTCCGACTACGTCTCCGGCGAGAACGTCGAGGTCGACGGCGGCTGGCTACCCGAGACGGTGTAGCGCGACGGGAAGACCGGGGCCGGCCCTACCGCGTCTCCGGATCCGCCCAGGGTCCGACGCCGGCCAGGTTTCCGAGGAGCCAGCCGATCACGAGCGGCACGACGACGGCCAGGCAGGCCAGCCCCACCCAGCGGGCCGGCGGCGGCCGGAGCGCGAGCCAGACGAGGTAGAGCGTCCCGGCAGGAACGAGCAGTTTGGTGAGCGGCGATCGGTTGTCGGATGCCACGCTCGGGCTACCCGACGATCACGTAAGTACGTGTCCGTCGGAACGGTAGCCGCTAGTTGTCCTGGATCGCGTCGATGACCATCGCGGCCGCGACCACCGGCTCCCGCGGGACGTCGCCGGCGTCGTCGATCGCGATCTCGTAGCGGTCCCGCAGCGACAGCTGGCCGCCGATCGAGCCGACGTGGTCGCCGTCGGCGTCAGTGATCTCGTAGCTGTGCGGGATGAGCTCGCCGAACGGCAGGACGTTCCGCGCGACGGTGACCAGCGCCCCCCGCGAGTTGATCTCGGCGATCTTCCGCTCGTCGTCGGCGTCGCGGATCTTCCACGTGTCCTGTAGCAGCGAGTAGTCGTTGTCCAGGATGACCAGGTCCTCCCCCGTCCGGGCGTCGCTGAGGACGTAGTTGCCGGCGACGTCGATGATCCCGCCGGCCTTCACCGTGAAGACGTCCTCGCCGTCGGCGTCGGTGAAGGGGAACTCCTCTTTCATCTTGAACAGCTTCTGCTTGCCCCGCAGGACGACGTCCCCCGCCGAGTCCATCGCCCTGTACTTGTTCCTGATCAGCGACTGCTCGACGACATACCTGTCCTCGGAGAGGTCGACTCCCTGAATGTCGTACTCACTGGTCACGCTCATTGTCAATCTCTGCTGAGGGATGGCCGCACCTTGTGGTAAAGGTTTTCGGGACCGGATGTCGGTCAAAACGCGCGGGCGCGCGCAACCGACAGGGTTTCAACTGCCGACGCCTGTGATTGGATAGATGAGTAAGGACGTCATCGAGGTCCGAGGGGCCGAGGAGCACAACCTCAAGGACGTCGACGTCGAGATCCCCCGAGAGGAGCTGACCGTCGTCACGGGGCTGTCGGGGTCGGGCAAGTCGTCGCTCGCCTTCGAGACCGTCTACGCTGAGGGCCAGCGCCGATACATCGAGTCGCTGTCCGCCTACGCCCGGAACTTCCTGGGCCAGATGGACAAGCCGCAGGTCGAGAACGTCGAGGGGCTGTCGCCGGCCATCTCCATCGACCAGAAGAACGCCGCCAACAACCCCCGTTCGACCGTCGGGACGGTCACCGAGCTGCACGACTACCTCCGCCTGCTGTACGCTCGCGTCGGCACGCCGCACTGTCCCGAGTGCGGCCGCGAGGTGGGCGAGCAGAGCGCCCAGAACATGGTGAGTCGGATCCTCGACCTGCCCGAGGGGACGCGGGCGAAGATCTGTGCTCCGGTCGTCCGCGACCAGAAGGGCGCCTTCGAGGACCTGTTCGACGACCTCGTCGGCGAGGGGTACGCCCGCGTCGAGGTCGACGGCGAGGAGTACGACCTGACGCTGGACCGCCCGGACCTCGACGAGAACTACGACCACACCGTCGACGTGGTCGTCGACCGCGTGAAGGTCAGCGAGGACGCCCGGTCCAGAATCACGGACTCCGTCGAGACCGCCCTGGAGGAGGGCGACGGGATCATCAAGGTCATCCTCCCGGACCCGCCCGAGGACGCGGAGCTGGGCGGCTCGACTGCCCGGTCGACCGGCGATCTCGCCGGTGAGGGCGACAGCGAGGACCACAGCGACCGCGAGCGACTGGTCGTGGAGTTCTCCGAGGACCTGGCCTGCACCCACTGCGGCATCGACATCTCCGAGATCGAGACCCGCTCGTTCTCGTTCAACAGCCCCCACGGCGCCTGTCCGGAGTGCGAGGGGCTGGGCGAGACCAAGGAGGTCAGCGAGGACCTCGTGATCCAGGACCCCTCGAAGCCGCTGAAGCACGTCTTCGAGCCCTGGAGCTACGACCGGACCTACTACTCGCGCCAGCTGGACAACGTCGCCGAGCACTTCGGCGTCTCGCTGGACACGCCCTTCGAGGAGCTGGACGAGGCGATCCAGCGGCAGTTCCTCTACGGCACGGACGACCTGGTCCACTTCCAGTGGCGGACCAAGAACGGCACCCGCGAGAAGACCGAGCGCTTCGAGGGGGTCATCCCCAATCTGGAACGGCGCCACGTCGAGACCGACAGCGACCGCGCCCGCGAGCACATCGAGGAGTTCATGGCCACCACGACGTGCCCGGCCTGCGAGGGCACCCGCCTGAAGGCCGAATCGCGCGCCGTGCTCGTGGACGGAAGTTCCGCGAGCGATGCGAGCGGAACGTCGTCGGAGGTTCCCTCCGACGGAACCTCGATCACCGAGGTCAACCGGATGTCCATCGGCGACGCGCTGGCGCACTTCGAGGGCATGGAGGCCAACCTCGACGAGCGCGACACCAAAATCGCCGAGGAGATCCTCAAGGAGATCCGCGCCCGTCTCGGCTTCATGGTCGAGGTCGGCCTCGACTACCTCACGCTCGACCGGGAGGCCGCGACGCTGTCCGGCGGCGAGAGCCAGCGCATCCGCCTGGCCACCCAGATCGGCTCCGGCCTCGTCGGGGTGCTGTACGTGCTCGACGAGCCCTCCATCGGCCTCCACCAGCGCGACAACGACCGCCTGCTGAACACGCTGGCTGAGCTGCGCGACCTCGGCAACACGCTGCTCGTCGTCGAGCACGACACCGAGACGATGCGCCGCGCGGACAACGTCATCGACATGGGGCCCGGCCCCGGCAAGCGCGGCGGCGAGGTCGTCGTCAACGGCAGCGTCGAGGACGTCAAGGCCTGTGAGGACAGCGTCACCGGCGACTACCTCGCCGGCGAGCGGGCGATTCCGGTCCCCGAGGAGCGACGCGATCCCGACGGCTCCCTCACGGTCAGGGGCGCTCGCCAGCACAACCTGAAGGACCTCGACGTGGACCTGCCGCTGAGCGCGTTCACCGCCATCACCGGCGTCTCCGGCTCCGGCAAGTCCACGCTGATGCACGACGTCCTCTACAAGGGCATCGTGCGCCGGATGAACGACACCGACGTCAACCCCGGCGAGCACGACGACATCGAGGGCTTAGACGAGGTGGAGACGGTCCGCCTGATCGACCAGTCGCCCATCGGCCGGACGCCCCGGTCGAACCCGGCGACCTACACCAACGTCTTCGACCACATTCGGGAGCTGTTCTCGGAGACCAGCCTCGCCAAGCAGCGCGGCTACGACCAGGGCCGGTTCTCGTTCAACGTCAAGGGCGGCCGCTGCGAGGCCTGCGGCGGCCAGGGCACGGTCACCATCGACATGAACTTCCTCTCGGACGTGCAGGTCCCCTGCGAGGAGTGCGGCGGGGCCCGCTACAACGACGAGACGCTGGACGTCACCTACAAGGACGCCACCATCGCGGACGTCCTCGACATGACCGTCGCGGAGGCCTACGACTTCTTCGAGGGCCACACCGGCATCCGTCGCCGACTGAAGCTCCTGAAGGACGTCGGCCTCGACTACATGCGGCTGGGCCAGCCCTCCACGACGCTCTCCGGCGGCGAAGCCCAGCGCATCAAGCTCGCCGAGGAGCTGGGCAAGAAGGACTCCGGCGACGCCCTCTACCTGCTCGACGAGCCAACCACCGGGCTCCACCCCGAGGACGAGCGCAAGCTGATCGACGTCCTCCACCGGCTGACCGACGACGGCAACACCGTGGTCGTCATCGAGCACGAACTGGACCTGGTGAAGAACGCCGACCACATCGTCGACCTCGGCCCCGAGGGCGGCGAGAACGGCGGCGAACTCGTCGCCGAGGGCACGCCCGAGGACGTCGCCCGGAACGAGGACTCCCACACCGGTCGCTACCTGCGCGACCTGCTGCCCGGCGTCGACCTGGAGGGGCCGCGCTCGGATCGGGTCATCGCGGCCGACGCGGACGGCGACGTCGTTGCAGGGACCGGCGACGACTAACTGCCCTTTTTCACGGGGTCGTCCGAGAGAGCGAAGCTCTCGTGATCACGAAAGACGCCGGAGGCATCTTTCGAACGACCTCGCGGTCGCCGGACGAGCGCTCGACCCCGTCTGCTCACGAGCGCGCAGCGCCCGTTCGCACGGCCCGAGGGATCGAAGATCCCTCGCTGCCAAAAAACGTGGGCGGACAAATCCGGACGCTCACTCCGTTCACGTCCGGTTCCGACGGCTACCGCTTCTTCCTCCCGCCCGATCAGACCGGCGTTTCGCCCGTACACCGCGCCGAAGCGCCTACCGAACGGCGTCGCTCCTGCTCTCGGCCTTCGCCCCGGTCAGTCGATCGACGGAGTCCGGCTCCTCGTCGCTCACGCAGGTGGTGACGCCCTTCAGGTTGCACTCCTTCGCGTAACTCCGGGGTCGATAGTACTGAGTCGGCGGACGACCGATGCGAGAAGTCGAGAAGAGGGACCTACAGGTCCGCGTCGACTCGCAGTTCGTCGTCGGTCACGTTCGAGACGCTGTTCTCGGGGACCCGGATGTCGTCCTCGTCGGCGTCGCCGCCGCCGAACGTCTCCACGAGCGACTCGATGACGCCCGGGTCGGGGTCGACGTAGGCGACGCCCGCCGCCTCGTCGACTTCTGACACGATGCCGAGCTGTTCGCCGGTGTCGTCCACGAGGTACTTCCCTTCGTCGTCGTCGGAGAGTACTGCCATCGCGTTCTTGTTGGTTCCCTAACCATAAATACGCTCGCCGGGCCCACTCGTCGCTTGGCAGGCGGCGAGTTCGTCGAGGATGTCGGTCGCGCTGGAGCCAAAAGAGAGGCGGCCGCGATCGATCAGCGGTTCGACGCCCGCGCTGCGGTCCGGCGGGGCGTCAGTTACGAGTTGTTGCCGTCGGTGTCGGTGAAGTTGCCGGGGACGTCGTCGAGGCCTACCGGCTCGGCTTCCCGCGGTTCGTCCTCGAAGAAGACGTCGCCCTCGTCGTTGAACAACTGGTCCTCCTCGTCCTCGCCGACGGGGGTGAAGTTGATCGTGACGTACCCCGAGTCGCCGAACAGGGCACCCTCCGAGTGCATCCGGAACACTTCCGGCTGGGGCGTGTCGTCCTGGAAGGTGTCGCCCTCAGCGTCGACGACGTAGCCCGCCTCCTGATCGAACTCGGGGACCTCGGCGTCCTGGGCCTGCCAGAACAGGACGTGCTCGTTGCTGTTCAGGTACCGGATGGCCCGGGTGTTGTACTCCGACCAGACGTTGTCGCGGATCTCCTCGACCCGCGGGTTCCACTGGAGCACCGGCGACGTGATGATGAACCGACTGCGGGGCTGGAACTGCCCGGCCGGAATGATCGCCTTGTCCCACTCCCGGTCGTCGATGATATCGTCGTCCCCGTCGTCCTGTGCGGCCGCGCTGCCGGAGCCCGCAGCAGTCAGTCCGAGTCCGGCCGTCGCCGCCGCTCCCTTTTTCAGTACCGATCGACGCGTCGGGTCCGTGAACTTGTCGAGTAAGTCGTGGTCGTCAGTCATGAGTGATCCTCCATCCGCAGCTCTAGTTGACGTTCTGACACACGTAAACAGGGCGACCGTTTGCAGTTCCGGAGCGGCGCGGTATCGGCTAAGACTGCCTTACTGCGGCCGGCTGGAACTGAATAGTGGCGACGTCGAGTCGGAGTTGCCCGTGACTTGCTAGCGGTCGTTGGCCGGTCGCGGCCGCCCGACTTTCATACTCGGTGTCATCACCTGCGAGTTGCCGACGCACGTCGGCCAGCAGCGCCCCCTTACCGACCTCACGCGGCGCGTACCGTCGGCCTAGGGCGGGACCGGGGCGGTAGATTACCGACCGCGGCAGCCAGTCGACGCGAGCAGACCACCGCCACGACGGTGCCCTGACGTGGACCGCTCACCGACGTCGAGCGTGGGCCATCCCGGCGTCGTGGTGCAGGCCCGGACGCCGGCGAGATTGTTTATCCCCCGAAACCGTAGCGTGCGGTATGCCGACCCTCTACGCAGCGCTCGACGACCGCGTCCTCGCGGTCGAGGAAGCCGTCAGCGACGCCCTCGTCGGTTACGACCTCGAGTGCGTCGCGGCCCACCCCGACGCACCCCGCCGGGCTTTCGCCGGCACCGTCGACGCGGGCCTCCGGCGGACGACCGACGGCGGGGAGACGTGGGACCGCTCGCTGGACGTCGACGCTCGCGTCACCGCCGCGACGGTGAGCCCACACGACCCGGACGTCGTCTGGGCGGGCACCGAACCCTCCGCCGTCTACCGCTCGACGGACGGCGGCGAGACCTGGGCCGCGCGGCCCGGCCTGACCGACCTCGACAGCGAGGAGCGCTGGTCGTTCCCGCCGCGGCCCCACACCCACCACGTCCGCTGGATCGAGGTCGACCCCCGCGACCCGGACCGCCTCTACGTCGCCATCGAGGCGGGCGCGCTCGTCCGGACGGACGACGCCGGGGAGACGTGGATCGACCACCCCGCCGGCGCGCGCCGGGACAACCACACGATCGCGACCCATCCCGACGCCCCGGGTCGCGTGTACTCGGCCGCCGGCGACGGGTACGCCGAGTCGACCGACGGCGGCGACACGTGGACCCACCCGCAGGACGGCCTCGACCACCGCTACGTCTGGGGGCTGGCCGTCGGCGACGACCCGGACGACGTCGTCGTCTCCTCGGCCAGCGGGGCGCGGTCCGCTCACGACCCGGACGGGACCGCGTACGTATACCGGCGGTCGGGGGACGACTGGGCGGTCGCGATGGACGGCCTGCCGGGACCGGAGGGCGCCGCCCGTCCGGTCCTCGCCCACCGTGATCGCTTCTACGCGCTGAGCAACGACGGCGTCTACGCAAGCGAGGAAGGGTACGCCTGGGAGCCGCTGGACCTGTCCTGGTCGAGCGCGTACCGCGAGCAGGTGCCCCGCGGCCTGGCGGTCGTCTGAGTTCCGTCGCTTTCACCGACATAAGCTAATTAGTGACCCGGTCCCACGGACCGGTATGGTATCGGTCTGTCTGCTCGGCGCAGGGTTCATGGCGGAGATGCACTGCGGAGCGTACGACTACGTCGAGGACGTCGACGTGACGGCCGTCGTCTCGCCGAACAGCGCCGACGCGTTCGTCGAGGAGCAGGGGCTGGACGCGACGGCGTTCTCCGACGTCGAGACGGCGCTGTCCGAGGCCGACGTGGACGCGGTGGACGTCTGCACGCCGACGCACACCCACCGCGAGCACGTCGAGCGGGCGGTCGAGGCTGGACTGCCCGTCGTCTGCGAGAAGCCGCTGGCGCCGACGCTCGCCGACGCCGCCGCGGTCCGCGAGACGGTCGCAGGGGCCGACGTGCCCGTGATGGTCGCGCACGTCCTGCGGTACTTCCCGCAGTACGCCGCCGCGCGCGACCAGGTCGCCGACGGCCGCATCGGGGCGGCCGGCGTCGCCCGCGCCCGTCGGCTCTCGCCGTTCCCCGACTGGGCCGAGTGGTACGCCGACCGGGAGTCGAGCGGCGGCGTCTTCCTCGATCTGGCGATCCACGACTTCGACTTCCTCCGGTGGACCGTCGGCGAGGTCGAGCGCGTCTTCGCCCGCCGGACCCGCGAGGACGGCCTGGAGCACGGGACGGCGACGCTGTCCTTCGAAGACGGGTCGACGGGCTACGTCGAGGCGTCGTGGGCCCAGCCCGGGAGCCGGGAGCTAGAGTTCGAGCTCGAACTCGCAGGCGACGAGGGCGTCGTGAGCTACGACTCCGGCGACGACGCGCCCGTGCGACTGTGGACTGGGGAGGCGGCGAGCGACGAGAGTCCGGCCGGGCCGGCCGACGGCTACGTGCGGGAACTGCGGCACTTCGTCGACTGCGTTCGGTCGGGCGCGACGCCCGACGTGGACGTCGACGCGGCCATCGAGGCGATGCGGATCTCGAAGGCGGCCGAGCGGTCCGCCGAGCGCGGCGAACCGGTCGCGGTCGCCGAGGTGACCGCCGACGGCGACGATACGGCCGCGGACGGGGAGGTGGACGCATGACCCGCGTCGGCATCTGCTCGACGGCCCACCTCCACCACGCGGCCTACGCCCCGATCCTGCAGGGGATGGACGGCGTCGAGTTCCTGGGCGTCGCCGACGGGGACGAGGAGCGCGGCCGGTCGGCGGCCGAGGCGCTCGGCTGTGATTACCGGGAGCCCGACGAGCTGCTCGACGCGGCGGACGGCGTGGTCGTCTGCTCGACCAACGCCGCCCACCGCGAGTGGATCGAGCGGGCGGGCGAGCGCGGGACGCACGTCCTCTCGGAGAAGCCGCTGGCGCCGACCGTCGACGAGGCCCGGGCCGCCGTCGAGGCGGCCGAGGACGCCGGGATCCGTCTGGGCGTGGCCATGCCGCTCCGGTTCAGCGAGCCGATCCGGCGCGCCGAGGACGCGCTGGCCGCGGGCGAACTGGGCGACCTCTACGCGATTTCGGGGACCAACCGCGGCGAGATGCCCGGCGGCTGGTTCACCGACCCCGAGGAGTCCGGGGGTGGCGCGATCATGGACCACACCGCACACGTCGTCGACGTCGTCCACGACCTGACGGAGCGGGAGGTCGCCGAGGTGTACGCCGAGAGCGGCTCCCGCTTTCACGACGTTCCCGTCGAGGACGTCAACGTGCTCTCGATGACGCTGGAGGACGGCACGCAGTTCCTGCTGGACGGGTCCTGGTCGCGGCCCGACGAGTGGCCCACGTGGGGCGGCGCGACGCTGGAGCTACAGGGCCGCGACGGGACGATGGCCGTCGACTGCTTCGGTCAGACTCTGGAGTACGTCGGCAGCCAGGGCGAGACCGACACCGAGACGGCGTTCTGGGGCCGGGATCCGAACGCCGGCCTGATCGAGGACTTCGTCGCGAGCCTGCGGGAGGGGCGCGATCCCGAGATCTCCGGCGAGGAGGCGGTGCGGATCGTCGCCGTGATCGAGGCCGCCTACGAGTCCGTCGAGCGCGGCGAGCCCGTCTCCGTCGAGTGATCCCGCTCGCGGGAGGGGGCGGCTACCGCCGCACGAACCGCTCGCCGGCGTGAGCGAGCTCCGCCGCGGGCTCGTCGGTCGATCCGTTCTCGTAGACGTACCACTCGATGCCGGCGTCGGCGGCGGCGTCGAACACCGCGCCGTAGTCGACGTCGCCCTCGCCGAAGGAGACGTGCGCCGGGTCCGGGTCGTCGAAGTCGGCGTCAGTGCAGTGCAGCAGTTCGATCCGGCCGCCGTAGCTCTCGATCAGTTCGGCCGGATCCGTCCCGGCGCTGGCCGCGAGACCGACGTCGAGTTCGAAGTCCAGCGTCTGGGTCTCGGCGACGAGCGTGTCGAACGCGGTCCCGCCGGCCAGTTCGGTGAACTCCGCGTCGTGGTTGTGATAGAGCAGCGGGACGTCGTGCTCGTCCAGGCGGTCCGCGAGCGCCTCCAGGCGCTCGGCGGTCTCCGTGACGGACTCCTCGTCGGCGAAGTGCTCGTCGTCCAGGTAGGGCACCACGAGCCGCTCGCAGCGGAGGTCGCGATAGCGGTCGACGGTCGCCTCGAGGTCTCCCTCCAGGTCCTCGATGGGGACGTGGGCGGCCGGAACCCGGAGACCCGTCTCGGCGAGCGCGTCGCGGACCGCCTCGGGGTCGGCCTCGGGCACGCGGTAGGCGTACTCCACCCCGTCGAAGCCGGCCTCGGAGACCCGTTCGAGGAGTTCGGTCACCGGCGCGTCGATCTCCCGCAGCGTGTACAGCTGGATCGCGTCCATATCCGGGAGAGGAGCGGGGGGCACAAAAGGACTGGCGCGGACTCCGGACGCGACGGTGGCCCGGGCGCGGCCGACGGCCACCGGATTCGGTGCCGCGTTCAGACGGAAAAAGCCAACTAACAAGGGAATCGGCGACGGACTCGCCGCGTATGCACGACTTCGTCGTGGTGGGGTGTGGGCCCGCCGGCTCGCGCTTCGCCCGCCGGGCCAGCGAGGCCGGCTACGACGTCCTCGCGTTCGAGCAGGGCGCGGTCGGCGAGCCGCTGGCCTGCTCCGGCCACGTCAGCACCGATGTCTGGGAGTACGCGCCCGACGGCGCCCGCGCCGACCTCCTCCAGAACGAGGTGTACGGCGCCCGGTTCCACCTCGGCGACGCCGACAGCCGCGCCCACCGCTTCCACAAGGACGAGGTGATCTCGAACGTCATCGACCGCGTCGGCCTCGACCGGACGCTCGCCGAGGCGGCCCGCGACGCCGGCGCGGACCTCCGCGAGGACCACACCGTCCTGGACGTGGCAGAGCACCGGGACCACGTCGCCGTCGAAGTGCGCGGGCCGGACGGCACGGAGACTCATCGGGCGCGCATGGTGGCCGGTTGCGACGGCCCGAAGTCCCGCGTGCGCCGCGCGCTTTCTCTCCCCGAACCGGACGAGTTGCTCCACGGCGTGCTGGGATTCACCGACGAGCGGGACGACGGCGACTTCGTCGACGTCCACCTCACCGTCCCGCGCTTCTTCGCCTGGCGCATCCCCCGCGGCGAGACCGGCGTCGAGTACGGCCTGGCCATGCCGCCCGGCCACGACGTCCGCGACCGCTTCGAGGCCTTCACCGGCGGCTACGGCGTCGAGACCGACCGCCGCTGCTCCGGGCTGATCCCCATCGGCCCGCCGAAGCGCGTGACGGGCCGCAGGTCGTTCCTGATCGGCGACGCGGCCGCCCAGACCAAGCCGTTCACGGGCGGCGGCATCCTCTACGGCATGACCGCGGCCGACCACGCCGCCCGCGAGATCGATCCGACCGACCCGGGAACGCTGGGCGACTACGAGCGCGCCTGGCGCGACGACCTCCGCGACGAGATCCGGCTGGGCCGCCTCGTGCGGGCGGGCTACTCGGCGCCCGAACCGCTCCAGCGGGCCGGTATGCGCGCCTTCGAGGGCGAGATTGGCGTCCACATGGACCGTCCGACGACGCTGTTCTCCCGGGAACAGCTGCGCGCGCTCGTCCCGTCGCTCCGCTGACAGCGGCGTCCCATGGCGTAACTGTTTTATCGATCCTCGCCCGAGTTGTCGGCGACGCTCCGTCTTGGAGGGCCGGAGCGTCAGCGGGGATCATTCAGGGCGACGAGGCGGCGCGTTTCTACCGCCGCCTCATTTCTCGTTTCGACGACCGACGCACCGATCAGCCGCGCCTGTGCAGGGAGTAGGCGATCAGCGACACGCCCACGAACTGGAACGTCCGCGTCGCGAGCGTCAGCGGCTGCTGGTACGACGCCGGGAGGTAGCCCCGCCGCAGCAGGACGGAGCCGGCGAAGGCGACGCCGAAGGAGACGGCGGTCAGCGAGATGAGGCCGAGCGAGAGGTACTGCATCGTGCGGCTGTGGTGGCGGCGGAAGCCGCGGTAGGCCTGGTAGCCGACGTACCCGCCCACGACTGTCGAGCCGAAGGCGAGCGCCGCGATCAGCCACTGTACGAGCGTCCAGGCGGCCATGTCAGAGGTGCTCCCACATCTTTGTGAATCGGTCCGCCGCGTCGTCTTCGTGCTGTCCGGGGAACTCCGGCGGGGGCGCCGCCTCGAGCGTCGCCTCGAAGGAGCCCTCGTCGAGCTGCAACGAGAACTCCGAGAGGGTCGCCGCGTAGGTGTTGTAGTCGTTGCCGCCGACTCGCACGCGGGTCTGTTCCTCGACGAGGTCGTGCTCCCGGAGCCGCTCGACGCGGCGGTACACAGTCGGCCCGGACATGTCGCACTCCTCGGCGATCTGCTTCGCCGACATGGGTCGCACGCTCGTCGCCGCGAGGATGGACCGCGCGTAGTCGTCGCTGAGCACGTCGAGGAGCGCGGCCAGCTCCGAGTCCCCACTCACGGTTCGAGTCATCGGCGGGTCACGAAATAAATGGTTCCGTCGGCTTCCGGGTGAGAAGTCCGGGTCCCCCGGCCGACCGGCGGTCGGCCAGGAACGACGCCCGCGACGGGCGGACCGCCCGGTCGGCCGGGGAGACGGAGACACCCCGAAGCGACAGCGGGGCTCGGGCAGGGATGGCAGCGGGGACCGTGATGGAGTGGGTCGCGAGGGGTGTGGCATCACGACCGCTGCACTTCGTCCTGCGCGCGGGGCGATCATAAACCGTGGCGGCGGGCTTCTGACCCAGAAGTCGGGGGTGGCAGAGCGACACCGGCGACACCGACCGTCGACGCCGCCTTATCGGTCGGCCGGACAGCCGACCGACCGGCCGACCTCGACGAGCAGCGAGGGTGGAACGCCCCGTCCGCGGACGGTGTAGCGGTAGGCGTCGCACTGCCAGGACAGCGAGTGGGTCGTCCCGCGGACGAGCGTCCCGTTCCGGTCGCCGATCCGGACGCGCTCGCCGTCGTTCCGGTTCCGGTAGGTGTAGTCGTACTTCGCGACGCCGATCCAGGACGTCTCGTTCGCGTACCGGAGACTGACTCCGCTGACGCGCCCCTCGGTCGCCGTCGCGTAGGTAAGGGCGTACGACGGCGGCAGGTCCGGTGCCGGTACCGAGACGTTCGTCGCCGCCCGGAGGTCGTCGACCCGCCGGAAGGTCCGCGTCTCGGGCGTCTCCAGGTGCCGGACGGTCGCGTTCTCGGGGGCGGCGGGCTCGAAGGCGTCGTCGGACAGCCCCGGATCGAAGCGGACGTCCGCGTAGGTCGTCGTCAGGACGGTCCGCTCGCCGTCGTCGGTCCACGCCGTCCGCTGGCGCAGCGGGAAGAACCGCTCGGCGTCGAGCCACAGCGTCTGCTCGTAGTCGACGTCGACGCCCTCGCGGGGCGTGATCCGGAGGACGTGGGCCGGCCGGCCGTCGACGGCCTCCGTACCGGCGTAGCTGACACCGAGGTCGGTCCGGGCGGGCACCGATCCCGCGCCGCCCGATTCGGGGACGACCGGCAGCGGTTCGACGGGCGGACGTGCGCTCTCGTCGCCCGCAGACGCGTTCAGTCGGGCGAACAGCCGCTCGGTCCGCTCGCCGCGGACCGTCTGCTCCGGGACGCCGCCGTCGGGGATCACGATCGCGGTGCCCTCGTCGGCGTCGTACAGCCAGCGGACCGAGCCGTTCGAGACGCGGCGGTCGTACCGGTGCGGGCCCGACCGGAGGACCAGGCGCCGCTCGCCCGTCCCGGGTCGCAGGCGCACCGCATAGGTCGTCTCGCCGGCGACCGTTCCGTTGCGCTCGATCACCGTCGTCCGGTTGGCCGCGACGCCGTCGATCGAGTCGTACTGTGCTGCCACGTCGGCGTCGACGGCGGGGCGGGCCGGCGCGTCCCCGTCGGCGGCGACCAGCCAGGCGGTCCCGGCGAGCCCGCTCGCGACGACCAGCGTGACAGCCACGAGAACGAGACGTTCGGTGGTGACGTGCCGACGTACCATGTGTAGAGGAGCGATGTTTTTCGTGTGCCGCAGGGCGGCGTTGATACTAGATCCAGATATTGGGTATTTAAATTCTGGCGGTCACGGATCGGTGACTATCCGGCACCGATCGATCCAGTCGATCGGGGTCACGAATTCGCCGCGGGCGTCGCGACCGCAGTCAGCGGACCGTCACGCCGCGTCGTCGGGGTAGCGCGGCCGGCGAGCGGAGTCGTCGGACCCGTCGACGAAGGGGAGGGCGGTCCGCTCGGCGGCCACGGCGTCGCCGTCGACTCCGACGGTCAGGTCGGCCGGCGGGTCGTAATCGACCGCGGCCAGCGCGATCGGTTCACCGAGCGTCGGGCTCTCGACGGCGCGGGTGACCTCGCCGACGGCGGCGTCGCCGTCCAGAACGGCCGCGCCGGCCGCGGGGAGGGCCTCGCAGGAGAGCCCGACCAGCCGCTCGGGCGGGCGGCCGCGGTTCTCGATCCGGGCGACGACCTCCTGGCCGACGAAACAGCCCTTCTCGAAGTCCACCGCGTTGCGCAGGCCGACACCGTTCGGTATCCGGCCCTCGATCTCGGGCTCGAACAGGGGCGTCCCCGCCTCCAGTGTCAGCGCCTCCCACGTCCGGTACCCGAAGGGAGCGGCGTTGAGCCCGCGGTTCTCCAGCGTGTCGAACACCTCCTCGGCGACGTCGGCGGCACAGACCACCTCGAAGCCCTCCTCGCCGGCGAGACCGTCGCCCCGGATCACGGTGACGCCGGCGTCGACCATCGTTCCGCGGACGAAGGAGAGCGACCCGTCGGGCGAAGCCGCGTGGTTGAGGACGCTCGCGATCTTCTCGGTGGCCTGCGGGCCGTGGACGCCGAAGACGGCGAACTCGTCGGTGGCGTCGCGTATCTCGACGTCCTGGACGAAGGTCTTGCCGCGCCAGTCCTCGACCAGCGGGTCGGCGCGGTTCGGCGGCACGAACAGGAGCAGTCGCTCGCCGGCGTTGTAGACGTACATGTCCGTCTCGACGGCGCCGTCGGGATCCAGCAGGAGCGCGTAGACGCCCTCGCCGTCGGTCGTCGGCACGCGGTTCGAGACGGCATCGTCGACGAAGTCGACGCGGTCCTCGCCGGTGACGGTCACGACGCCGTAGCCCATCTCGATCACGCCGACGACGGTGCGCACCGCGCGGTGGACGCGCTCGGGCTTGCCGTAGTGGTCGACCACGCGCCGGCCCCCGACCTCGCGGAAGGCCGCGCCGTGGTCCTCGTGGACGCCCTCGATGACAGTCATTGGTCACGGATGGGAGCGTGACCCGGTTAAGGCTCCCGCACTTGCTTCCGGTCCGCGATCCGGGTGGGCACCTCAGCGCAGGTCACCGCCCGCTCGACGACCGCTCGTCGACGAGTCGCTGGACCTCGCGGGCGGAGACGTCGGGGATCGGTCCCTCGAGGGTCCGGGCCAGCGCGGCGGCCGCGGCCCCGCGGTCGAGCGCGTCCGCGACCGGTTCGTCGTCGAGCCGCGCCGCGAGGAAGGCGCCCGTGAAGGCCTCGTGATCGCCGGCGGAGTTCGCCACGTCGGCCTCGACGGCCGCGACCTCGTGGACCACGTTGTCGACGCGGGCGGCGGCGCTGCCGTCGGCACAGGTGATCACGACGCAGTCGAGGTCGTGGCCCGCCGCGACCGCGTGGACCACCTCGCGGGCGGACCCCGACTCGCCGAGCACCCGCTCGACGTCCCGCTCGCGGGCGATCAGCACGTCGACCGCGTCGAGCACGTCAGTGAAGTATTCGCGGGCGGCCTCGACCGACCACAGCCCGGGCCGGTAGTCCAGGTCGAGGACGCGGGTGCCGTCGAAGTGCCGGAACAGGGATCGGGCGGTGCGCCGCGCCGTCTCGGACAGCGCCGGCGTCGACCCGGCCACGAACAGCGTCTCCGCGTGCTCGATAGGTGCTCTGGGGAGCGCGTTGGCCTCGGTCTCGGCCATCGCCGCGCCGGTCCGGTCCTCGATCACGGCGCCCTCGCGGGGCTCTCGGCCCGGCTCACTGAAGGCCAGCCCCTGGCGGCCGTCCTCGATCCAGTCGACCGCCGTGTCCAGACCGTGTTCGTGCAGCTCGGCCACTACCCGCCGTCCCAGCGGCGTGTCGGGGAGTCGGGAGACCCACGTCGCCGCAGCGCCCAGCCGCGACGCAGCGACGGCCGCGTTGCTCTCGGTCCCATCGGCCCGCAGTCCCAGATCGCGGGCGTGCTCGAGGCGGTCGCTCTCCGACGGCGCGAGTGCCAGCGGCGTCTCCCCGACGGCGACGAGTCGCGTCATGGACACCCCGTCAGTCCGGTGCGGCTTAACTCATGCGGGAGTATCGCCAGACCGGACCGGGTCCGAGCCGACAGTTCGCCCGAGCGGGCCCGGTCGCCCCGGTCACTCCCGCCGGCCGGTGTGCCCGGGGTAGTCCCGCTCGAAGCGATCCTCCAGTTCGGCCTCGTCGAGCCGGACCACCACGGGCCGGCCGTGCGGGCAGGCCCAGGGGTTCTCGCAGTCGTCGAGTTCGGCCAGGAGGTCCCGTATCGACCCCTCCGTCAGCGACGTGTTGCCGGTGATCGAGGGGTAGCAGGCCAGGTCGGCCAGCAGGTCGTCGGCGGCCGCTTCGACCGTCTCGGCCGCGTCGCGGTCCTCGCTGACGAACGACGAGAGGACGTCCCGCACCAGGTCCGGGCCGGCCGCCTCGGCCACGACGCCGGGCAGCGTCCGCACCTCGACGGTCCGCTCGCCGGTCCGCTCGGCGTGGAAGCCCAGGCTGGCCAGCGCGGCCTCTCGGTCCGCGAAGGCGGCGGCCTCCCTGGCCGTCAGCTCCAGCTCGACGGGCTCGGCCAGGGCCTGCGTCGTCGTCTCGCCCTCGAAGGTCGCCGTCAGCCGCTCGTAGTTGATCCGCTCGTCGGCCGCGTGCTGGTCGACCAGCACGAGGCCGTCGTCGGTCTCCGCGACGACGTACGTCTCCCGATACTGGCCGAGGATCCGCATCGCGGGCAGCGAGTCGAACGACGCCGCGGGGTCGTCGGGGTCCTCGCCCAGCCGGGACTGCTCGCCGCCGCCGGCGAACTTCCGGCCAGGGGCGTCGGTGGGCGAGTCGTCCGCTCGACCCGAGGCGGGGGCCGTACGGTCATCGTCGGCGGCGGATGCGTCCGCGGACGCGCCGCCGGACGGCCGGGGGCTGCGGTCCGCGCCCGACGAACTACCCTGGGACGATCGCGGCGCGGACCCGCCGTTGCTCCGCGCCGACGCGGCCGCGTCGGTGGTCGACCGGTCGCCGCTACCGACCCCGGTCTCGCCTCGGCCGGTCGACGCCCCGGCGTCGATACCCGCCGACGCCCCTGACCCCGAATCGCCGTCGACGGCGGGTTCGCGGTCGGCGGCAGATTGGCCGTCGACGGCCGGCCCGCGGTCGCCGGCCTCCGTCATGCCGGGGTCGGCCGAATCGGCCGCGTCCGGGTCGACTGTGCCCGCGGTGCCGTCCGCGACGCCCGACTCGCTCGCGGCGTCGCCGCCGGATTCTTCTCCGCGCTCCGGCGCGATCTCGGTCTGCTCGGGCGCCGACCGGCCGCGGGGCGCCGTCGAGCGGAGCAGCCCCTCCCGGAGCAGGGCGTCCTCGACGGCCGTCTCGACCTGCTCGCGGGCGCCCGATTCGTCGGCGAATCGGACTTCCATCTTCCGCGGGTGGACGTTGACGTCGACGTTGGCCGGGTCCATCTCGCAGAAGAGGACGGCGAAGGGATAGCGGTCCGGCGCCAGCTGCGTCCCGTAGGCCTCGACGACGGCCTCGCGGACGGCGTCGGCGCGGACGTACCGGCCGTTGACGTACGTCGAGAGGTACTCGCGGCCGGCGCGGTTGGTCTCGGGGTGGCTGACCAGCCCCGTGACGGCGTCCAGTGGCCCGTCTGGCAACTCGTCGCCGTCGGCCTCGACGGAGGTCATCGACGTCGCAACCTCCCGGCCGTAGACGCTCATCACCGTCTCCCGGAGGTCGCCCTGGCCGGTGGTAGCGAACGTCTCGCGGCCGTCGTGGGAGAGGGTGACCGCGACGGCAGGGTTCGCGAGCGCGTAGCTCGTGACGACGGTGTTGACGTGGGCGAACTCCGTCGAGGCCTGCTTGAGGTACTTCCGGCGCGCGGGGACGTTGTAGAAGAGGTCCTCGACCTCGACGGTGGTCCCCTCGGGACAGCCCGCGGGGGAGACGTCAGTGACCTCGCCGCCCTCCAGGCGGAGTTCGGTGCCCTCGCCGCCGCCCCGCGGGCGCGTGGTGACGGTCACGCGGGAGACGGCCCCGATGGCGTGCAGGGCCTCGCCGCGGAAGCCCAGCGTCGCGACGCCGCCCTCCAGGTCGTCGACGTCGGTGATCTTCGAGGTGGTGTGCTTCTCGACGGCGCGGCGGACCTCCTCGCGGGTCATCCCGACGCCGTCGTCGGTGACGCGGATCCCGTCGCGGCCGCCGTCAGCGACGGCCACCTCGACGCGGTCGGCGTCGGCGTCGAGGCTGTTCTCGACGAGTTCCTTCACCGCCGAGGCCGGCCGCTCGACCACCTCGCCCGCGGCGATGCGCTCGACCGTCTCCGGATCGAGTTCCCGGATCTCCGTCATGGGAGCCACCCGCCTGTCATGCCCTGATCATTCGTCGCCGGCGTCAAAGCCCCTTCGACCGTCGCCGTCGGTCGTCGCTTCCCCGTCCGTCGCCGTCTCGACCGCCGATTCGTCGACCGGCCACTCGGTGCCCCCGGGCGAGAGCCAGTCGGCGGGCGACGAGTCGGCGGGCGACGAGCCGGGGTAAGAGATCCCGTCGACGCGGATGACTTCGGTCTCGAGGTCCTCGTAGAGGGTCCCCCAGCCGCCGACCGTCCGGAGCTGCCCCTCGTCGTTCAGGACGACCAGCGCCGAGATGCCGGCCAGTTCCTCGAACGTGGGCGACCGGGAGGGCCAGAGCGCGTCCTCGGCGAGCATGTCGACGACGACGCCGCCCACGGTCGCGCGCTCGCCGGTCCCGGGCACGTGGCCCTCGGCGGTGATCTCGACTGCGGCCCCGTCGTGCCACAGCGGCGCGGCGTCGCGGACGAACTCCTCGATGCTGACGTAGGTAGGGCGGTCCGCCCCCACGGTCAGCGTGTCCGACTGGGCCTTCACGCAGGTCATGAAGTACCAGTGCAGGATGAAAGAGAGGATGGTGTCGTCCAGCAGGATGCCGTACGGTTCGTCGCCGTGGACGTTCGGTGCGAAGTACGACTGCCGCCGGTCGACGATGGCCAGGAACGGCCCCGGGAGCGCCCTGTGGTGGACCTCCGTCAGGGACGTGTCCGCGAGGTCAAGACCGTCCGCCGGGCCGTACAGGACCACCCGGATGATGACGCCCCGCTCGGCGGCCTCGACGAGGGCCGGCCGCAGCGCCTCGAACTGGTCGGACCTGAGGGCGATCTCGACCGAGACGTCGGCCTCCCCGAGGGCCTCCCTAGCCCTGTCGAGGACCGTCTCCCGATGCTTGACGACGCTGGCCCGGTAGTCCTCCGGGGCGGGCCGCTCCCAGCGGTCCTCGATCTCGTCGGCCGCGTCGGTCAGCAGCTCCCCCGTCCCCCGTAGCTCCTCGAGGACGGTGTTCGGTTCGGTCGCCCGGGCGTGCAGCCGGTCGCGCTCGACGGTCTCGACGAAGCCCTGATCCTCCAGCGACCGCACCACGTCGTAGGTCTGTGACGTCGGGACGCCGGCTCGGTCGGCCACGTCCACCACTGGCGCCGACCCCAGTTCCAGCAGTGCGAGGTAGACGTCCGCCTGGTACGATGTCAGCCCGGCGCGCGTCAGCGCGTCGTGGAGCCGGTCGGTGTCCATGGAGGATAGCAAACGTCTCAGGAGTAAAACGTTCCGCCGCAGTCGTTGCACTTAATTGAATAGTGAGCGGTTCGAACGGCGCAGTCAGTACTCGGAGGTGACCTCGAAGGAGGCCTCCAGACCCCCGACTTCGAGGTCGAACCGGCCGGGCTCGATGGTCTTGCGGCCGTCGGAGTCGGTGACCGCGAGCGCGCGGTTCGGGACCTCGATCTCGACGGTCGCGGACTCGCCGGACGCCAGTTCGACGCGGTCGTAGCCGACGTGTTCCTTCACGGGCCGGACGCGACTGCTGACGGCGTCCGACAGGAAGGCGTCGACGGCGCGTGTGCCCGCGCGGTCGCCGACGTTCTCGACCTCGACGGTGGCAGTGACCGACTCACCGGGCCCGATCTCGGTCTCGGACAGCTCCAGGTTCCGGACCGCGAAGTCCGTGTAGCTTAGGCCGTGTCCGAACTCGAACAGCGGGTCGTAGGAGTCGGGGTGCTCGTCCGCGCCGATCGGGGTCGGATGGCGCAGGTAGTTGAAGCGCGTCGGCAGGTGTGCCGCGGACTTCGGGACCGAGATGGGGAGCTTCCCGGCGGGGTTGTGCTCGCCGAACAGCGTCTCCGCGACGGCCTGGCCGCCCTCGTTGCCCGGGTAGTAGGACTGCAGGATGGCCGGGACGTTGTCGGCGGCCCAGGTGATCGCCAGCGGCCGGCCGGTGATCGTCACGAGGACGGTCGGCGTCCCCGTCTCGTGGACGGTCCGCAACAGCTCCTGCTGGGCGTCGGACAGTTCGAGGTCGGTCCGCGTGGGCCAGGTGCCGGTCTGGCCGGCGATGTCCTGCGGCCCGAACTCGTGGAAGTACCAGTTCTCGCCCAGCACGGCGACGGCGACGTCGCTGTCCGCGGCAGCCTCGCGGACCGCGTCGAGGTCGTCCGTCTCCCGCACCGTGGCGCCCCGCTCGTAGCGGACAGTGGTCTCGTCGCCCACGACGTCCTCGACGCCCTCCAGCACGGTCGTGCCCGAGGTCTCCTCGACCTCGTCGACGCCCCAGCCGCCCATCTGGTGCTTGAGGTCGTCGGCGTTCGGCCCGGTCAGCAGGACCGAGTCGACGTCGGGGTCGAGCGGCAGCAGGTCGTCCTCGTTCTTCAGCAGCGTCTGGGCCTGACGGGCGGCCTCGAGGGCGTGCTCGCGGTGCTCCTCGCGGCCGATGACCTCGCTGGCGCGGTCGACGTCGACGTAGGGGTCGGCGAACAGGCCGACGTCCCGTTTGAGTTCGAGGATGCGGCGGACGGCCTCGTCGACGCGCTCCTCGCTGAGCTCGCCGTCCTCGACGAGCGACTGGATGTGCTCGGCGTACTCGGGACCGCCGATGGAGACCTGGTCGAGGCCGGCCTGGACGGCCTGGCGGGCGGAGTCGCGCTGGTCGCGGGCCGTCTTGTGCTTCTCGTGGAGCATGTCGACGCCGCCCCAGTCCGAGAGGACGGGACCGTCGAAGCCCAGGCGTTCGCGCAGCAGCTCCGTGAGGTACCGCTCGGAGCCGTGGACCGGCAGGCCGTCGATGGAGTTGTAGCAGGGCATGACGATGCGCGCGCCCGCGTCGATGGCCTTCTCGAACGGCGGCAGGAAGGTGTGGTGGATAGTGCTGGGCGAACGGTCGACGGCGCCGGTGTCCTCGCCGCCCTCAGGGTCGCCGTAGGCAGGGAAGTGCTTGGCCGTCGCGGCGACGCCCTCGCCCTCCGGCGGGTCGGTCTGGCCGCGGATCAGCGCCGCGCCCAAGTCGCCACACAGCAGCGGGCTCTCGCCGAACGTCTCGAAGGTGCGCCCCCACCGGGGATCCCGGACGAGGTCGCAGTTCGGGCCGTAGTTGATCCGGGCGCCGCTGGCGCGGATCTCCGTGCCCGTGATCTCGCCGCTGCGCTCGACCAGCGGCTCGTTGCGCGTCGCCGCCATCCCCAGGCCGTGGGGGTACACCGCGGCCTCATTGACGTACGCGTTGCCGTGGATTGCGTCGACCGGCAGCAACACCGGGATGCCGTGGTCGGTCTCCTCGACCGCTACCCGCTGGAGTTCGTTCGAGAGCTCGGCGACCGCCTCGGGGTCGTGGTGCCAGGACACCCCGATCCCGAAGGCCGCGACGGAGCCCACGTCGTGCTCGCGGATCATCTCCTTGGCGTCCTCCGGCGAGACGTCGAAGTCCATCGACCCGACGAACGTCCCCACCATCTGCCCGACCTTCTCCGAGAGCGAGAGATTCTCGAGGAGCTCGTCTACGTCGACGGCGTCACCGCCTGTCGTAGATACCGACTCGCTAGATGCCATACGCCCTTCGATTCCGATAGTGTCCACATAAATATATGGGTCGCGGGACAGCCAGTGCGCCGCCAGCGGCCCCGACGCCGCCGTTTGCGGTCGGTTGGCCGGTTGAGGGGCGGTTCGGACGAGGGCCAGCCGGTCTACTCGCGGCTCGCGTGTCGCCTCACTTCGCTCCGTTCCCGCTCGCTCTCTCCGAGGCCGCTCCCTGCGGTCGCGACTTCGCGGCCCACGTGTATTCGCTGCGCTCACTCCCGCTCGCTGCTATCGGGGTTCCTCCCTGCGGTCGGAACCCCGCTACCCGGGAACAACTACATGCCGGTCGAGGCGCTATCGTCGACCGTGCCCGGGTACGATCCGTCGGACGTGCCGCTGTACGAGACCCAGTCAGCCCGCGACGACGCCTACGCGGCCGCGGAGGCCGAGGGAAGACCCTTCTTCGCCGTCGAGCGCTACGACGAGGGGTACGCCGTCACGGCCGACCTCATGCCGGCGGGCTATCGCCTCTCCGAGTCCGCCCACTCCGAGCTGAAGGAGCTGCTCACACGCCGGGTCGAGGCGGTCGTCGGCGACGACGGCTACCCGACCGAGGAGGTGGGGCGGACCCTCGGCGACGCGCTGGTGAACCTCTCCTTCTTCGAGCGCGAGGCGACCGCCCGCGAGGTGGCCGCCGCCCTCTCGGAACTGATGCTCGACGAGGACAACTGGGTCGAGGCGAGCGGGCCCGGCGGCCTGCCGTGAGCGAGGGGCCTGACGAGTCGCAGCCGGCTGACCCGCCGTGAGCGGGCGTCACCCCGCCGAGCGACGGCTCGTCCGCCGCTCTCTCGCCGCCAGAGTATCACGTTTGATACTGGTGGAATAGACTAAGGTCGTTACCACGGCTACCCCACCTATGAACCAGATAACGGGATTGCTCAACAGGTTAGTACCGGGTCGCGACCCGTCGTTCGCGGAGGCTGGATCGGGAGCCGCGCCCGACGACCGGACGGCGACCGGCTCGGGCGAGCGGCGGGTCGCCGACGGCGGGGTGCGGTCAGAGGGCGGTCCCGCGACCGACGACGCTGCCGACGTGTCCGGCGACGGCGCCGAGGACGAAAACGCCGGGGACGAGGCCGACCGCGGCGACGGGACCGCCTCGCGGCGAGCGCCCGACAGCCGGCTCGTGACCGCGGGGCTGCGGCCGGAGGACGTCCTCGACGCGCTGCCCTTCTGTATCTTCGTGATGGCGCCCGACCACGAGGTGCTGGCCTGGAACAGCGGCGCCGAGGAGCTGTGCGGCACCGACCGCGAGGACGTCGTCGGCACCGCGGAGTCGGCGACGGCGTTCTACCAGGACGACCGGCGCTCGAAGACGCTGGCGGACAAGATCGTCGACGCGCCGCGGACCGCCCACGAGCAGTACGGCGTCAACCGGAACGGAGACGTCGGCGTGATCCGCTACGAGGACGAGAGCACGATGCTCGACGCCAGCGGCGAGGAGATCCCCATCTGGTTCACCGCGCAGCCGCTGTTCGACGAGCACGGCGACCTCGAGTGCGTCGTCGAGATGGTGTACGACCAGAGCGACCAGGTCGAACGCGAGGCGGCCATCCGGTCGCTCGTCGAGGAGGTCGCGACGACGCTGGACGCGGTCGGTAGCGGCGACCTCTCGGTCCGGGCACAGGCCCCGGCGGAGGCCGAGGCGGTCCTCGACGACGAGGTCGTCGAGGTCGTCACCCACGTCAACGAGATGGCCGGGACGCTGGAGACGCTGACCGACGACATCCGGGAGAAGGTCGAGTACGTCTGCGACCTCGCCGACGAGACGGCGTCGGCCATGGACGAGGCCGACGACCGCACCGAGGAGCAACTCGAGCTGCTCCAGGAGGTCGCCGACGAGATGTCCTCCTTCTCCGCCTCGATGGAGGAGATCGCCGCGACCGCTGACCAGGTCTCGACCAGCGCCCAGCAGGCCCGCGAGGCCGCCGAGAGCGGCCAGGACGCGTCCGCCTCCGCCGACGAGGCCACCGAGGAGATCGTCGAGGCCGGCGAGCGCGTCGAGGCGGAGATGGACGAACTGGAGACCCAGCTCGACGAGATCGTCGAGATCGTCGAGGTCATCGAGGACATCGCCGAGCAGACGAACCTGCTGGCGCTGAACGCCAACATCGAGGCCGCCCGCGCCGGCGAGGACGGCAGCGGGTTCACCGTCGTCGCCGAGGAGGTCAAGAGCCTCGCCAACGAGACCCAGGAGCGGACCGCGGAGATCGCCGACCAGATCGACGTCATCGACGAGCAGACCGACGCCACGGTCGAGGCCGTGGCCGACTCGAACCGGCGCCTGGAGGAGGCCGGCGAGCAGATCGAGACCGCCCTCGAGGCCATGGACGCGACCGCCGACGCCATCGACGAGGCCGCGACCGGCGTCGAGGAGCTCGCCCGCGCCAACGACGACCAGGCCAGCCGCGTCGAGGAGGTGACCGCGACTGTCGAGAGCGCCGAGGACCTCTCCGAGGAGGTCAACGACCTCGCGACCAGGGCCACCGAGGTCGCCGAGGAGCAGGACGAGGTGCTGCAGGACCTCAACGACACCGCCCGGGACCTCCGCAACGACTAGCCGTCAGTCGGTTCTCCCCGACCGCTCTATTGTCCTCCCCGGCCGCTCGATTCCACCCGTTCGACGCTCTCGCTCTCGCATTCGGGGCACGTCTCGTAGCCGGTCGCGAACTCCGCCCCGCACTCGGCGCAGACGTACGTCTCCGACGCGGCGTCCGTCGCCTGCCGCTTGAGTTTCTCGACGCGCTCCCCGAGGTCGCGAAACAGTCCCATGGTTCTCGACTCGCTCGGCTCCGGGAAAAAGTGACGGGGCCGTTCAGACAGCCTGATACCCGAAGTACAGCCCCGCGAGGACGAGCAGGCCGCCGACGGCCCGGACGACCAGCCGGACACGCCCGCTGGAGTCGCCGTCGTCCCCGTACTCGCCCCGCCGTGGACCCGGGACGCGGCCGACCCCGTGGGCGCGCACGACGGACTCCGGAGCGGCGACCAGCAGGAGGCCCAGACCGACGCCGAGCACGCCGGCCAGCAGCGTCCGGAAGTCGACGGGCATCAGTTACGCAGGCGCTCGATGCGCTTCTCGACGGGCGGGTGCGAGGCGAACAGCGTCGCGATCAGGCCCCGCTCCTGGCCGAAGATGCACAGCGCGCTGACGTTCTCGTCGACGGCGGACTCGCGGGCCCGCTCGTTGCCGGCGCTGATCTTCTCCAGGGCGCTGGCCAGCGGTTCCCCGCCGACCTCGGCCGCGGCGTCGGCGTCGGCCACGTACTCGCGGTACCGCGAGATGGCCAGCACGAAGACCATCACGAGCATCTGGACGATCTGGCCGACCACGATGGCCAGGAAGAAGTCGACGATCTCGTTGTCGCCCGTCAGCAGCACGATCCACTGGGCGACGATGGCGACGATGGAGGCCACGCCCTGGCCCAGCACCATCATCACTACGTCGCGGTTGCGGATGTGGGCCAGTTCGTGGGCGAGGACGCCCTCGACCTCGTCGGCGTCGAGCATCGCCAGCAGCTCCTGGCTCACGACGACCGTGCCGGCCCCCTTCCGCCCGACGGCGAAGGCGTTGGGCACGCCCATCCGGGCGACCATCAGCCGCGGCTTCTCGATGCCCATGTCCTCGGAGAGGTACTCGACGCGGCGGTGGATCTCCGGGAACTGGTCCTCGGGCATGTCCTCGGCGCCGACCGACCGGATCGCCATCCACTTCCCGACCTTGTACTGGAACCCCACGAAGACGACGCTGCCGGCCAGCACGAGAGCCAGCGGCGCGTCGAACATCCCCATCGCCACCACCGCGGCGACGGCGTAGAACGCGAACAGGATCGATCCCGCGATCGCCATCCGCGCTTTCAGACCTGGGTGTCGCATGTGCGCCGGTTACCTACCGGGCCACTAGTACTTTCTGGCTGGGGATCGGCTAGCTGTTTGGTATTTTACACTAGGGTGCGACCGTTCTGGGGCCGTCGCCGTCAGTCCTCGCGGGCCTTCAGCCACTCGTCGAACAGGTCCCGGATCGCCGCCTCGCGGTTGTCCCGGTGCTCAGCGAAGGCCTTCTCGTCGATGGCCTCCAGCTCCTCCTCGGTGAGCTCGAGCGTGACCACCTCCATGTCCAGCGCGCCGTCGTTCATCGGCCCGACGAACGACCGTGACCTATAAAAGAGTCCGTCAGACGAGGGTCGGACAGGCGACACGTCCGGCGACGCGCGGTCGCGGCCGCTCGCGGCCGTCCGACCTCACCGCCGGCGTCCGGTCTCGGCCCCGCGATAGCTGCGCGTCGCTTCCCAGAACCGTCCGCTTGGACGCGGATTGCGTCGGCTCGGTTCCCGGATCCCCGGCGGCACATGGTCGTCCGGGCCGAACCCCGTCCGTGAACGACCTCCTGAGCGAGCTCTCGACGGCAGCGGACTCCGAGAAGGGCGACAACGGGCGCGTGAGCATCGTCGGCGGCAGCATCGAGTACCCCGGTCCGCCGGCGCTCTCGGGGCTGGCGGCGCTCCGGACCGGGACCGACGTCGCGCGGATCCTCACCTCCGAGCGCGCCGTCGACACCGTCGCCGGGTTCTCGCCGAACCTGCTCGCCGGTCGGTTCACCGGCGACGTCCTGACGGCGGACTCGGTCAGCAAGGCGCTGACGCTGGCCGAGTGGTCCGACGCCGTGGTGATCGGGCCGGGCCTGGAGAACCCACACCCCGACGCGATCAGGGAGATCGTCGACGGGATCGACGTCCCCCTCGTGATCGACGCGACCGCCATCGGGGCGGCGCTCGACGCCGACGTCGGGACCGCCGTGGTGACGCCCGACGCCGCCGAGGTGGACGCCATCGAGGACGAGTACGGCTCGCTGGACGACTTCGCGCGGGAGACGGAGGTCGTGGTCGTCTCGAAGGGCGCGGAGGACGAGATCATCGACGGCGAGCAGCGGTGGACCAACGACGTCGGGTCGCCCGCCATGACCGTCGCCGGGACCGGCGACACCCTCGCCGGGATCGTCGGATCGCTGCTCGGACAGGGACTGAGGCCAGCGAAAGCGGCGCGGCTCGGCCCGTGGATCGCCGGCCGTGCGGGCGTGCTCGCCGCGGACGAGTACGGTACCGGCATCGTCGCGACCGACGTCATCGAACGGATCCCGCGGGCGATTCGGGAGGGGCGATAGCGGACCGCGACGCGCCGTAGGGCGGACCGTCGACAGCCACGAGGCGCGTGCGCTGCGTCGGCGACCGCCTACGCGTCGTCCAGTTCCGACTGCCACTCCTGGACCTTCGCCATCAGCTCGACGGGCGGCGTCTCGTTGACGTCGAGATCGCCGAGTTCGTCGAGGACGGCTTCCGTCTCCGGATCGAGCGACTGACCGCTCGAGTCGCTCGCGGGCGCTTCCATCTGGCTGCCGTCGGTCGCGACCTGTTGCTGGCTGCTGTCCGACCCCTCAGCGGTGAGCTCGCCCGAGCCGAGGTCGAAGACGACCTGTTCCGTGCCGTCGCCACCGGACCGGTCGCTGCCCTGCACTTCGATCGCCTTGTCCTCGCGGAGCCGTTCGAGGACGTCCCGCGAGCGGTCGACGACCGGTTCGGGGACGCCGGCGAGGTCCGCGACGTGCACCCCGTACGACCGATTGGTCGGCCCGTCGCGGACCGTCCGCAGGAACGTGACCTCGCCGTCGGTCTCGTCGGCGGCGACGTGGACGTTGTGCACCGTCGGGATCTCCTCGCCCAGCGTCGTGAGCTCGTGATAGTGGGTGGCGAAGAGGGTCTTCGACCTGATCTGGTTCGCCAGATACTCGGTCGCCGCCCACGCGATGGAGATGCCGTCGTAGGTGGCCGTCCCGCGGCCGACCTCGTCCAGGATCACGAGGGAGTCCTCCGTCGCGGAGTGGAGGATGTTCGAGAGCTCCTGCATCTCGACCATGAACGTCGAGCGCCCCTGCGCGAGTTCGTCGAGCGCGCCGACGCGCGTGTAGATGCCGTCGACGAGGCCGATTCGAGCGGACCGCGCCGGGACGAAGCTCCCGACCTGCGCGAGCAGCGTGATCAGCGCCGCCTGTCGCATGTACGTGGACTTCCCGGACATGTTGGGGCCGGTGACGACGAGGAACTGCCGATCCCCGTCCATCCGGAGGTCGTTGGGCACGAACTCCGTGGTGCGCTCGACGACGGGGTGGCGGCCGGCCTCGACGTCCAGTTCCCGGCCCTCGGTGAGTTCCGGCCGGGTCCAGTCGTTGCGGACGGCGTGGGTCGCCAGCGCGGCGACGGCGTCCAGTTCCGCCAGCGCGCGGCCGACGTCCTGCAGCAGCGCGGCGCGCTCGCCAACCCGCTCCCGCAGTTCGTCGAACAGGTCCCGCTCCATGTCGTGGCGCTGCTCCTCCAGGCGCATCACCTCGCGCTCGCGCTCGCGGAGGTCCGGAACGGTGTAGCGCTCGGAGTTCTTCAGCGACTTGATGCGCTCGTACTCCTCGGGCACCTGGTCGGTCTCGCTGTTGCCCACCTGGATGTAGTAACCGTCCGTCTTGTTGCGATCCACGGAGAGGTGAGTGATCCCCGTCCGCCGTTTCTCGCGCTCGGGGAGCGTGTCGATCCACTCCAGCGCGTCCTCGTGGTCCTCGATCACGGCGTCGAGGTCCTCGTCGTAGCCCCGGCGGAACAGGCCGCCCTGGGTGACGGTGCCCGGCGGGTCCTCGACCAGCGCGGCGTCGAGTTCGTCGGCGAGGTCGGTCGCGGCCGCACGGTCTGCTCCCTCCAGCGCGTCGGCCAGCGGCGACTCCGCCAGCCGGTCCGACTCGGCGACCAGATCGGCCACGCGCTCGAACAGCGCAAGCGTCTCGCCGACGGCCCGGAGGTCCCGCGCGTCGGCGCTGCCCGAGACGGCCTTCGCGCCCAGGCGCTCCAGGTCGTAGGCGCCGTCGAGCGTCTCGCGCAGTTCCTCGCGAGCCAGCGCGGCCTCGGCGAGGGCGCTCACGCAGGACTGCCGACGGGTCAGCTCGGCGCGGTCCCGGCGCGGGCGCTGGAGCCACTGGCGCAGCAGGCGCCCGCCGGCGGAGGTGACGGTGTGGTCGACCGTCTCGAACAGCGACCCGTCGCTCTCGCCCTGCATCGTCTCGGTGAGCTCGAGGTTGCGCTGGGTCGTCGCGTCCAGTTCGACGTGGTCGGTCGCGCCGTAGGCCTGCAGGCGCGTGACGGAGGCCAGCGTCCCGACACCGGTCTCCTCGACGTACGAGAGGACGGCCCCGGCCGCTCTGATCGCCGCCTGCTGGCCTGCAACGCCGACGCTCTCGAGGGTCTCCCGGCCGAACTGCTCGCGGACGCGGTGGCGGGCGCGCCCCGGCGCGAACGACTCGGTGTCGTGCAGCGTCATCGCCGCGTCGGTCCGCTCGCGCACGCGGTCGACGAACTCGTCGGCGGATCGGAGGGTCGGCCCCGGAAGGACCTCCGCGGGGTCGAACTTGTACAGCTCCGTCCCGACGCGGGCGCGGGCGTCCTCGCCGTCGACCTGCGTGACGTGGAACTCGCCCGTGGTCACGTCGGCGACGGCCAGCCCGTAGGCGTCGTCCGCGTCGGCCTCGACGACCGCCGCGAGGTACTGGGCCGCGTCGTCGCTGGTCTCCAGGTGCGTCCCCGGCGTGACGACGCGGGTGATCTCGCGCGCGTGGCCGTCCGCGGTGTCGTACTGGTCGGCGACGGCGACCCGGTAGCCCCGCTCGACCAGCGCGGAGACGTACGGCGTCAGGTCGTCGACGGGCACGCCCGCCATCGGGTACGACGACCCGTGCGAGGACTTCTGGGAGACCTTCAGGTCCAGTTCGTCGGCAACGATCTCCGCGTCCTCGTCGAAGAACTCGTAGAAGTCCCCGCACTGCATGGCCAGCAGGTCCGCGTCCGTCTCCTCCTTGAGCGCGAGGAACTCCCCCACGATGCCCGTCGCCTCTGTCATACCCTGTGGTGTGTCGGGTGCGGTGTAAAACGCTACGGGTCCGGATTGAAAGTGTCGGCCGGCGGGGGATGACCGGCCGTCCGGGCGGGGCGGCGACTGCCAACGATGGATTCGCGCGCGTCCGGCCGGAACCCGAACCCGAGTCAGCTATTTGAGTCATCACGAACAATGAGGGGTAACATGGCGGTGCTTCGCCGCGGGCTACTGACGCTCGCGCTGGCGATGCTGCTGGTGTCCGGCGGGCTGACCCCGGCACTCGGCAGCGGGCCGGACCCAGCCGTCGCCGGCGTCCTCGACCCGGAGGCCGCCGAGGACCGGTTCCCCGTCGTCCGCGCCGGAAGCGGGAGCGGCGCACCGGCCCAGCAGGTCGACGGGGACGAGGAGATCGGCGCGACCCAGGCCTTCGCGCTGGCGCCCGAGCGGCCGGGTGAAGTGACCGTCACGCTCGACTACTCCGTCCCGGAGCGGGTGGTGAGCCTGAACACGACCGTCCCAGAGGGCGCGACGCTCGTAGAGACAGAGTCGTTCGAGCGCGACGAGGGGCGGCGCTACGCCTGGACCGGCGACGACAACACCGCGTCGATCACCTACCGGCACGAGGTCAACGAGACCATCCAGACGGGCGGACCGGAAGCCGCCGACGGGCGCTACGTCTACGCCGGCGTCGGCGACTGGGCGCTGTTCGCCCGCCCGAGTATGCCGACGAACTGGACCTACAGGGGGTCCGAGCCGCTGGGCTTCGAGCGCCGGACCCGGACGGTCGGGAACGGAACCGCCGGCGAGTGGCTCGTCTACCTCGGCGAGTACGAGGAGTACGGCAGGGAGGCCAACGGCCAGCGGTTCCAGCTGATCGTCCCCGCGGCGGCGGACCTGGCGACCGACCGCGAGGCGGTCCTCGACTCGCTCGCGAGAGCCTCGGACGACTTCCGCGTCGGCGACCGGGACGACGAGGTGTTCGTCGTGGCCGCGCCGACGGGCCGCGTCGGCTGGGGCGTCCGCGGCGCCCAGACCGGCGACGCAGACATGTGGGTCCGAGACGTACAGCGCCTCGACACCGCCGACAACGTCTGGCTCCACGAGTACGTCCACACCCGCCAGCGGTTCCGGTCGACCTCCGAGACGGTGTGGCTCAACGAGGGAACGGCGACCTACTACGGCGCGCTGCTGAGCCTGGAGCAGGGCCTGATCGGCTTCGAGGCGTTCGCGGACATGCTCGCCGACGGCGAGCACGCCACCTACGAGGAGGTCGTCCTGTCGAACTCGTCGACCTGGGTCGGGCACGCCAACTACGAGCGGGGCGCGCTGATCGCCGGCCGCCTGGACCTCGCGATCAGGCGTGCGACCGGCGGCGAGCGGAGCCTTCAGGACGCCGTCAGGCAGAGCAACACCCGCAACGACCGGCTGACGCAATCGGCCCTGCTCGCGACGCTCGGCGAGACCGGCGGCGACCGGGCGACGGACGCCGGTCGGCGGTACACGGAGCGGACCGCGACGGCGACCATGTGGAACGCCTCGACCCACAGCGCGGCCTTCGGCGAGGTGCCCGCCCGGATCGACTACTCCCTCCCGGACCCGACCCACTTCAACAGCTTCGGGGTCGACGGACCGTACCGGGTGGGATCCGTCGGGGGGAGCGAGCCGATCCGACTCGTGCCCGGCGAGTCGCTCACCGTCCGCGCTCGGGTGAACAACTCCGGCGGAGCTGCCGGCGATTACGCGGTGCCGCTGACCGTCGACGGCACGGTGGTCGAACGGGCCTACGGCACCGTCGAGGCGGGCGAGTCCACGACCGCGCAGCTGAACCACACGTTCGACGATCCCGGCCGCTACGAGGTCGGCGTCGACGAGGACGCCGTGACAGTCGTGGTCGAACAGCCGGCGACCGCCGCGGTGACCGGGCTGCGAGTGGATCGCACCACGATCCGGCAGGGCGGGCGGATCACCGCCACGGCGACCGTCGCGAACGACGCCGACCGGCCCGGGCGCGCCACGGTCAACTTCACGCGTGGCTCCGAGGTCGTCGAGCGTCGGACCGTCCAGCTCCCGTCGGGCACGACCGGGGAGGTGCAGGCGGAGATCGCCCTCCCCGAGGCCGGGACGGTCTCCGTCGGCGCGGAGAACGCCGGCTCCACCGAGATACGGGTCGAACCGGTCCACGAGGGCGTGAACGGCAGCGACGGGACGCCGGCGGCGACGCCGGACGCGGAAACGACGGCGGCCGATCCGTCAGCGACGACCACGCCGGGCGAGTCCACCGACGGGAGCGGCGCCGGCTTCGGTGCCGTCGCGCTCGCCGCGGCAGTCGCGCTCGCGCTCCTGGGTCGCCGGCTGTGAGCGGTCTATTCTCCTCGGGCGCTCCGTGGCGTCCGGGCTACGCCGACAGTGCCGCCGAGAGGGCCTGCACCCGGTGTGCCAGCCGGTCGGCGTCCGCCGCGACGAGCGTGAGCAGGTCGGCGTCGGTCACCTCGACGGCCGCCGGCGTCCCGTCGACGGCGGCCACGGCCCGCTGGACCCCCACGTCCGCCCCCGCCTCGGCGGTCGCGACCGGTCCATCGACGGCCGAGCGGAGGGCATCGGACCGGCGGCAGTCGACGGCGAACCGCAGCGACGGATCGGCCTCTCGGGCGGCGAGCAGGCGCTCGGCCGGGTCGCCGGCGGTCCCGAAGCGGACGCCGCGGTCCGCCCGCAGTTCCGCCGCCCCGGAGTCGCCCTCGACGGCCGCGACGTCCGCGGGCGTCTCGGCGTGGGGAGTCGCGCCGACGACGGTCGGTCCGCTCGACGGGGTCAGCGTCCCGGCGTCGGCCTCGGCCAGCGCCGTCGCGACCGACTCGACGGCCGCGGCGGTCCCGGCGCGCGCGGCGTCGTTCCGGAGGGCGACGGCGTGGTGGACTGCGCCGGGCCCCTCGCCAACGTCGAGGTTGTACCGGACCGCCCGCGAGAGCAGGTCGATCCCCGCGCCGACCGCGGCTTCGAGGGCGTCGCCGCGGGCCAGGCGAGCGGCGATCGCGCTGGAGAGGGTACACCCCGATCCGTGGGTCGCGTCGGTGTCCACGCGGTCGTGGCGGAACGTCCGGACCGCGTCGCCGCTGACGAGGGCGTCGACGACGTCGTCGCCGGACACGTGGCCGCCCTTGACGAGCGCGGCCTCGGCGCCCGCCTCGACCAGGCGCTCGCCCGCCTCGCGGGCGGCCTCGGGCTCGGTCACCTCGATCCCGGTCAGCACCTCGGCCTCGTCGGCGTTGGGGGTCACGAGGCGCGCCTCGGCGATCAGGTCCTCGTAGGCCGCCTCCGCCTCAGGTTCGAGCAGTCGGTCCCCGGAGGCCGCGACCATCACGGGATCGACCACGAGGTTCGGCAGGTCGGGCGCGCGCTCGGCGACCAGGTCGACGACCCCGGTCGTCGCGAGCATCCCCGTCTTGACCGCGGCGACGTCGAAGTCCCCGCGGACGGCCTCGATCTGCGCCTCGATCTCCTCCCGGGGCAGCAGGTGCGTGCTCTCGACGCCGCGGGTGTTCTGGGCGGTCACGCTCGTTATCGCGCTGGTCCCGAAGGCCCCGCCGGCCTCGATCGTCTTGAGGTCGGCCTGGATCCCGGCGCCCCCGCCGGCGTCGCTGCCGGCGATCGTCAGCACGACCGGCGGTCGGACCGGTGCGGGCTGTCGCGTCATATCCGAGTTGTACATCCAGGTGGTAATAGCAGTGGTGGTCCCGCAGCCGGCCCGCGAGCGTCGCTGGCGACTGGACTCACTGGAAGCCGACTGGTATGTTCCCCACAACACAAATCATTTGGCTGAAAGGGTTATACGGTCCGGGCCCTCTAGAACGTCCACCGACCGATCGATGACCGACCAGGACCAGACTGCCGACGACCAGTACGGCGCGTTCACCACCGGCGGCGGCGACACCATCGTCTACGACCGACGGAACCCCGAGGCCTGGATCCAGTCCGACTACTCGGTGTCCGTCGGACCGGACGAGGAAGCCGAGGCCTAGGGCCTTTCTGGCGTCCACCTACGGTCCCGGCGGTACCGGTTCGCAGCCCCGAGAAACCCGTCGTCGAGGTGCCAGCGGCCCGTGCACGGCACGGCCACAGCCACGACGGCCTCTTGTGTCCCGAGCGCGAACGGGAACCATGAGCGAACAGCAGACCGACGAGAGCATCACGCTCTTCGCCGACTACGTCTGTCCCTTCTGTTATCTGGGCCGACAGTCCCTCGACTGGTACCAGGAGGGCCGCGAGGAGGAGCTGCGGGTCGACTGGCATCCGTTCGACCTCCGGTCCAACGAGCGGGGTCCCGACGGCGAGATCGACCCCGAGGCCGACAGCGGGAAGGACGAGGACTACTACGAGCAGGCCCGCGAGAACGTCCGGCGGCTCCAGGACGAGTACGGCGTCGAGATGGCGCAAGAGCTCGTCACGGACGTCGACTCCCTGCAGGCACAGGTCGCCTCCTACTACGTCAAGGAGCACTCCGACTACGAGCGGTGGCGCGCGTTCGACGACGGGATCTACGAGGCGCTGTGGCAGGACGGCCGGGACATCGGCGACCCGGACGTGCTGGCCGAGCTCGCGGAGGACGCCGACGTCAACCCGGCCGAAGTACGCGACGCCCTCGACGACGAGAACCTCCGCGAGGACGTCGAGGCCCTGTTCGAGCACGCCCGCCAGCGCGGCGTCACCGGCGTCCCCACCTTCGCCTACGAGGGCCACGCGGCGCGCGGCGCCGTCCCCCCGGAGCACCTCGAGCGGCTCGTCGAGGGCGAGTGACCGCGCCGGGCCACCCGACCCGTCAACTGGCTACAGCGACCTTCCCAGTCGTCCATTAGAATTTAATCGGAGGCCATCATCGGAGAGGGTGTGAGTTCTGACACGCCCCCATATCTCGATTCCACTCTGCCCGTCGAGCAGCGCGTCGACGACCTACTCGACAGAATGACGCTCGAGGAGACTGTCGCACAGCTGACCTCGGTCCCCGCCAGCCCGCTGACCGGCGAGGCCGACGACCCCGACGAGCTGCTCGACGACGAGGGCGACATCGACCACGAGACCGCCCGGGACCTCCTGGCCGGCGGCGTCGGCCACTTCACCCGCCTGGGCGGCGGCGGCGGCCTCGAACCCGAGCGTGCCCTCGAGGTGACCGAGGAACTCCAGGAGATGCTCGTCGAGGAGACGCGCCTCGGGATCCCCGCGGTCCCCCACGAGGAGTGTCTCAGCGGCTACATGGGCCCGGACGGGACCACGTACCCCCAGGGCATGGGCCTGGCCAGCACGTGGAACCCCGACCTCGTCGAAGGGATGACGGCCCGTATCCGCGAGCAGTTACTTTCCATCGGCTGCCGCCACGCCCTCTCCCCGGTGCTGGACGTGGCCCGCGACCCGCGGTGGGGCCGCACGGAGGAGTCCTTCGGCGAGGACCCGCTGCTGGTCGCCGAGATGGCCAGCGCCTACGTGCGCGGCCTCCAGGGCGAGAGCCCCGCCGAGGGCGTCTCGGCGACGGTCAAGCACTTCGTCGGCCACGCCGTCGGCGAGGGCGGCAAGAACCGCTCCTCGGTACAGATCGGCGAGCGCGAACTGCGCGAGGTCCACCTGTTCCCCTTCGAGGTCGCCGTCCGCGAGACCGGCGCCGAGTCGGTGATGAACGCCTACCACGACGTCGACGGGATCCCCTGCGCCGCCGACGAGTCGCTGCTGACCGGGATCCTCCGCGGTGAGTGGGACTTCGACGGCACCGTCGTCTCGGACTACTTCAGCGTCCGCTTCCTGCAGGAGGAACACGGCGTCGCCCGCGACCGGAAGGAGGCGGCAATCCGCGCCGTCGAGGCCGGCATCGACGTCGAACTGCCCCAGCGGGAGTGCTACCAGCTGCTCGTCGAGGCCGTCGAGGACGGCGACCTCGCCCGGGAGACCGTCGAGACCGCGGCCCGGCGCGTCCTCCGCCAGAAGGTCGAGAAGGGGCTGTTCGAGGAGTATCACCCCGACGCGAGCGGCGACGCGGCCGTCGATCCACCCTCGCCCGACGAGGCCTTCGGCCCCGACGCCGACCGCGACTACGCCCGCGACCTCGCCCGCGAGTCCGTGACGCTGCTGAAGAACGACGACCTGCTGCCCCTCTCCGGCGACGAGTCCGTCGCCGTCGTCGGTCCGAAGGCCGACACCCCCGAGGGCCAGCTCGGCGACTACGCCTACGCCGCCCACTACCCCGAGAAGGAGTCGAACCGGCGGGTCGTCACGCCCCGGGACGCCTTCGAGGAGCGCCTCGGCGAGGACCGCGTCGCCTACGCGGAGGGCTGCACGACGACCGGCCCGGCGACGGACGGGTTCGACGAGGCCGTCGCCGCCGCCGAGGACAGCGACGTGGCGGTCGCCTTCGTCGGCGCGCGGTCGGCCATCTCGCTCACCGACGAGGACGAGGCCGACCACGAGGACCAGCCCGACGTCCCCACCAGCGGCGAGGGCGCCGACGTCACCGACCTCGGACTACCGGGCGTCCAGCAGGACCTGGTCGAGGAGCTCCACGAGACGGACACGCCGGTCGTCGTGGTCCAGATCAGCGGCAAGCCCCACGCCGTCGAGTGGATCGACGAGCACGTGCCCGCCGTCCTCCACGCGTGGCTGCCCGGCGAGGAGGGCGGCCACGGCGTCGCCGACGTCCTCCTGGGCGAGCACAGCCCGAGCGGTCGGCTGCCCGTCTCCGTCGCGAAGTCGGTCGGTCAGCTCCCCGTCTACTACTCGCGCAAGCCCAACAGCCGCGAGGAAGACCACGTCTACGCCGACAGCGACCCGCTGTATCCCTTCGGCCACGGGCTGAGCTACGCCGACTTCGAGTACGGCGACGTCGAGCTCGCCGACGGCGAAGTCGGTCCCGCGGGGACCGTCGAAGCGTCGATCACCGTCGAGAACGCCGGCGACGTCGTCGGCAGCGAGGTCGTCCAGCTGTACGGTCACCACCGTTACCCGCGCCAGGCCCGGCCGGTCCAGGAGCTGCTGGGCTTCGAGCGGGTCCACCTCGAGCCCGGCGAGTCCGCGACGGTCACCTTCACCGTCGCCGCCGGCCAGTTCGCCTACCACGACGCCGACATGGACCTCGTGGTCGAGCCCGGCGAGTACGAGCTACGGGTCGGGCGCTCCGCGGCCGACGTCGAGTCGACGGCGGACCTCGAAGTCGTCGGTGACCGCCGCGAGGTCCCCCGGAGCGGTCGCGTCTACGCCGGCGAGAGCGAGGTCGAGCGCTAGACGTCGCCGACGAACTCGAGGAGGTCTTCGGTCGGGACGAACCCGTCTTCGAGCGTCTCGCGGAGTTCGCCGTCGACGAACAGCAGGAGCTTCGGAACCGACCGGACGTCGTACTCGTCGACCAGCACGGGGTCGTCGCGGGGGTTCATCGTCGCGACGACGGCGTCGCTCTCGCGGGCGACGTTGCCCAGCACGGGTTCCAGGGAGGCGCAGATGGAACACCCGTCCGTGTGGAACTCGACGAGGACGCGGTCGTGGTCGGCGACGAGGGCGTCGAGGTCGTCCTTCGAATCGAGCGGGACGGGCCGGTCGTAGTCTGTCGTGGACATAGCGGAGCGTACGCGCCGAGCGCGGGTAAGGCTTTCAGGGCTGTGTGCGGCGCTCGCAGCGCCGGCGATGTCAGACGGGCGAGGGAGGCGCGTCGTTCGCTGCGGCGCCGCCTTGATCCGGCACCTCGTCGCCGCGGAGCTGCTGGAACGCGACCGCGAAGACGGCGAGCTGGAACATCGCGAACGGCGCGATCAGCAGGACGTTGAGGAACTGGGAGACGGCCATCCCGCTGCTGCCGATGCCGATCACTGCGACGAAGCTGACGAGCGCGACCGGGATGCTCACCCCGACCGCGAGGACGAAGAGGACCAGGTACAGCAGGAACACCGAGAGCCGTTCACCGCGGGTCAGCGCCCAGCTCCGGCGGAAACCGGCGACGAACGAACGGTCCTCGGCGGCGACGTACATCGGCATGAAGACGAGGCTCACGGTCAGGTAGACGACCGCGACGAGGGCCGCGAGACCGACGACGAGTGCGGCGCCAACGGCCGCGAAACCGTCGAGGACCTGGGTGACGACGGCCACAGGGACCCCGAACAGCAGCCCCCCCCAGGAGCATCAGCGAGATTCCGCCGGCAATCATGTTACCGACTGCGACGGGCGCGTTCCGCGAGAGAGCGGCGTCGGGAAACGACGACCTGGATCCGGCGAGGAACGTCCTGATCGCGACCACCGACAGGTACGTCATCGCCACGAGACAGGCGAGGACGACGACGCCGGCGACGGCGGCCGGAACGTCGAGCGTCAGTCCCGGTGCGGGCGTCGCCAGGTCGAGCAACGAGTACAGCCTCGCTAACAGGCTGTTGTACGCCATCTGGTAGACGGCGAACAGGAGAAAGTACCCGAGGACGAGGGCCGCGCCGGTGCGGCTGGCGAACCGCCGGAAGCCGCCTTTCAGGGCGTCGCTGATATCGATCGACATGTCGGCCGGACCTGCACGGCGCCCTCGTAAATATCTTCTCCCGTTTTAGACGGGAAAATAGCGTCTCGGATGCTCTCGCTGGCGGTCGTTTCGTTTTCCGTGGAACCCGGCGGTGCGAAGCGGCGTCGGGAAACCAGTTCGCCCGACGGCCCCGAGGACGGCGGTGAGCCGAGCAACGCGAGGCGAGCCACGTCGGAGTTCTCTCTGACGGTGGTGAGCGACCAGCGAATCGCGAACCTCGTCGGAGTTCTCTCTGACGGTGGTGAGCGACCAGCGAATCGCGAACCTCGTCGGAGTTCTCTCTGACGGTGGTGAGCCGAGAGACACGAGGCGAACCTTGTCGGAGCGAAGCTCCGACAGTGGTCGATCCCAGGGGTTATCTACCGCGAACGCCCGGGGTCGCACATGGACGCGGTGCTGGGGCCGCCGGAGCAGATGGCCGAGCACGCCGACGATCTGACGCCGATGATGAGCCAGTACTACGAGCTCTGTCGGCGCTACGACGACTCGCTGGTGCTCTTTCAGGTCGGAGATTTCTACGAGGCCTTCTGCGAGGCGGCGGAGCGGGTGGCGCGGCTCTGCGAGATTACGCTGACGAAACGGGAGGACTCCACCGGGGAGTACGCGATGGCGGGCGTCCCGATCGACAACGCCGAGAGCTACGTCGAGACGCTGCTGGACGCGGGCTACCGCGTCGCCGTCGCCGACCAGGTGGAGGACCCCGACGAGGTCAGCGGCGTCGTCGAGCGCGCGGTCACGCGGGTCATCACGCCCGGGACCCTCACCGAGGACGAACTGCTGAAGAGCCCGGACAACAACTACGCGGCGGCGCTGGCCACGGACGGCCGCCGCTACGGGCTGGCGATGCTGGACGTCTCGACGGGCGACTTCTACGCCACGAGCGCGAGTGACGTCGACACCGTGGCCGACGAGGCCGACCGGTTCGCCCCGGCGGAGGCCATCGTCGGCCCGAACGTGGACGACGCCGGCGTGTTCGGCCCGGCGTGTCAGGTCTCGCCCTACGACGAGGGGGTGTTCGACCGCGAGGTCGCCGGCGAGCGCGTGCGGGCGTACTTCGGGGAGCCGGAGACGCTACTGGCCGGCGACGTCGAGGTGCGGGCCTGCGGGGCCCTGCTGGAGTACGCCGAGTACACCCGCGGCGGCGGGGCCGGCACCAGCGACGAGATCTCCGGGGGCGAGGACGGCCGCCTGGAGTACCTGAACCACCTGACGCGGTACGACCCCCGCGAGTACATGCTGCTGGACGCGGTGGCGCTCGACGGCCTGGAGGTCTTCGAGCGACGGTCGGTTCGGGGCCACGAGGGCCGGACGCTCGTGGACACCGTCGACGAGACCGCCTGCGCGCTGGGCCGGCGACAGCTGAGCGACTGGCTCCGCCGGCCGCTCTTGGACGGGGAGCGCATCGATCGCCGCCACGGCGCGGTCGAAGAACTGGTCCGCGACGTCCGGACGCGAGAGCGGCTCCACGAGCGACTGGCGGACGTCTACGACCTCGAGCGGCTGATCTCTCGTGTCGCCAGGGGGCGGGCCAACGCCCGCGACCTCCGCTCGCTGGCGGCGTCGCTGTCGGTCGTCCCGGACGTCCGCGAGGCGCTGTCCGGCGCGGAGAGCGACCTGCTGGCCGACCTCCACGGGTCGATCGACCCGCTGACCGCGGTGCGCGAGGAGATCGAGGCCGCCATCCGCGAGGACCCGCCCCAGGAGGTGACCGAGGGCGACGTGATCAGGCAGGGCTACGACGAGACGCTGGACGGCTTCCGGGAGACCGAGCGGTCGGGCAAGTCCTGGATCGAGGACCTCGAGGCCCAGGAGCGCGAGCGGACGGGCATCGACTCGCTGAAGGTGGGGCACAACTCCGTCCACGGCTACTACATCGAGGTGACCGACCCGAACCTCGACCGGGTGCCCGACGACTACCAGCGCCGCCAGACCCTGAAGAACTCCGAGCGCTTCTACACGCCCGAACTGAAGGAGCGCGAGGAGGAGATCCTCCGGGCGGAGTCGGCCGCCGACGACCTGGAGTACGAGCTGTTCTGCGAGGTGCGCGACGCCGTCGCCGGCGAGTCCGAGCGCGTGCAGGCGCTGGCCGACCGGCTGGCGACGCTGGACGCGCTGGTGGCCTTCGCCGAGGTGGCCGCCAACCACGACTACTGCCGGCCGACGGTCGGCGCCGACGCGTTCGACGTGGACGCGGCGCGCCACCCCGTCGTCGAGCGGACCGACGAGTCGTTCGTCCCCAACGGGACCGAGCTGGACCGCGAGCGCTTCCTCGCGGTGATCACCGGCCCCAACATGAGCGGGAAGTCCACGTACATGCGCCAGGTGGCGCTACTCTGTGTGCTCGCGCAGGCCGGGAGCTTCGTGCCCGCAGAGAGCGCGACGCTGCCGGTCGTCGACCGGGTGTTCACTCGCGTCGGCGCCAGCGACGACATCGCCGGCGGCCGGTCGACCTTCATGATCGAGATGGACGAACTGTCGGACATCCTCCGCGGCGCCACCAGTGACTCGCTGATCCTGCTGGACGAAGTGGGCCGCGGGACCTCCACCGCGGACGGGCTGGCCATCGCCCGCGCCGTCACCGAGTACGTCCACGACGAGGTCGGCGCGTACGCTCTCTTCGCGACCCACCACCACGACCTCACGGAGACGGCCGCGGACCTGCCGGGGGCGTTCAACCTCCACTTCGAGACCCGGCGGGTGGACGGCGACGTGGTCTTCGAGCACTCCGTCGCCGAGGGGGCCGCCGCGGCCTCCTACGGCGTCGAGGTGGCCAGCATGGCCGGCGTTCCCGACGCCGTCGTCGAGCGCTCCCGGGACCTGCTGGACGGCGAGGCCGCCAACGCCGAGACGGACGACGCCGCGGCCCGGGCGAACGGCGCGGACGCCGGGGCCGACGGGTCGGACGGGACCGGCGCGACGTCGAACGGCCACGCGCCCGCTGCCGACGTGGCGAACGGCGCCGACGCGACCGCGCCCTCGCTGGAGCGGTGGACGGACGCCGGGGCCGACGACGGCGAGCGGGCGACGGCGGACGGTCCAGTTCGCGAGCGACTGCGAGAGCTGGACGTGGCGACGATGACGCCGCTGGAGGCGATGAACGCGCTCGCGGAACTGAAAGAGCGGACGGACGACTGAGAGAGGACGGACGACTATTCGCCGGCGTACTCGGCCAGCGCGGCGATGAGTTTGCGCTCGGCGGCCCGGAGGTGCTTGTGGAAGGTGGCGCCGGCGACGCCCAGTTCGTCGGCCACCTCCTCGGCGGTGGCTTCGCGGGGCCACTCGTAGTAGCCGGACTCGTGTGCGGCCTCGATGGCCACCCGCTGGCGATCAGTCAGCCGTCGGTCCAGCGCGCTCAGCAGGTCCCGCTCGGCGAAGATCGTCGTCGGCCCCTCACCCTCGCGCTTGGACACCAGTTCTGCGGAGGGGTAGGCGTCGGCGAACGCGTCGACGGCGGCCCCGACGTCGCCGGAGCCGGGTACCTCGGCGACGATCCGGGCGCCACCGTCGACGCTCCGGACGCCCCGCGGAAGTGCGCCCGCCTCGGCGAGGGTCACCACCGGGCAGTCCCGGCCGGTCAGGAGGAACTCGAACAGCCCGCCGTCAGAGCCGCCCGTGATCAGTTCCGCGTCCAGGCCGTCGACCGATTCGAGGTGGGCGAGCACCCGGTCGGGATCGGCGTCGCGGACGCTGAAGAACTCCGCGTAGCGGTCGGCTCCGCGCGGGACGAGTTCCTCGAAACGGACCGAACAGGACTCGCGTGCGGCGACCTCGACGAACGGCAGGCCGCTGTCGGACGCGTCGAAGGTGAACTCGACTCTCGTGGCGGACGCATCGGCGTGACCGTCGTTCACACCCATTAGATCACCAGTATTACCAGGAGAACATGTACCTTCCCGTCGAGAGGTGGCTAGATGTCTAGCCCAATCGCCTTTGATGGCGACGACCCAGTCATTAGACCCATGGATCTGGTTCGCGAGCGCCCCTGGAAGACGACGCCGCTGGTCCAGACGACGATCGGAGACAGCGAGTCGGTCGCCGCGGTCGTCACGCGGTCGATCGCCTCGGTCCGCGGCGTCCCGCGTGACAGGCTTCCGCCGCTGTACGAGGCCGGCGATCCGGACGCGCTGGGGGAGTTGTTCGGTGAGGCGGGACAGGGACTCGTCGCCTTCAGATACTGCGATTTCGGGGTCGTCGTGACCGCGTCGGGGGTCGTCAGCGTCCACTCGGACGTCGACCCCGGAGACTGACCTCAGGGCTCCAGCGAGACGAACTCCAGCCCGCGCTCCGCGAGCAGGTCGCGCGCCCGGTCGGTGACTGAGGGTGCCACCAGAATCCCCCGTACCTCGGCGTCGTCGTGGAGGTCGCGCTCGAGGGCGTCGACGTACCGGCCGAGCTGGCCGACCGCGTCGGGGCCGACCCGTCGTCGCTTCAGCTCGACCACCACGGTCCGGCCGTCGGCGTCCTCGCCGTAGATGTCGACCGCGCCGGCGGGCGTTCCTCGCTCGGTCGACAGCGGTGCGAACCCCGGTTCGACGAGCGCCGGTTCGTCGAGGATGCGCTGTCGGAGATCCTCCTCGGTCCCGGTCAGCGCGAGGTCCTCGGGGTCGACCACGTCGAAGGCGGCTGCGTGGGCCACCCGCTCGAAGGTCACGAAGAGGTGCTCGTCGGGTGACTCGCGGTCGCTCTCGACGATCAGTTCGCCGTCCGCGACGTCGACGGCGTGCTCGCAGCCCGGCGGCTGCCAGTTGACCGGCTGCTGGCCCTCGTCGGTGTGGACCAGGGCGGCCCCGTCGGGTTTGAGCATGACGTGGCGGTCGCCCGGCCCGAGCGTGCTGGCCGCTCGGCCCTCGTACTCGACGGTACAGCGGCCGAAGACGGTCACGAGGGCGTCTGCGTCCAGGCCGCGCTCGATCAGGGACCGGGCCTCGTCGGGAGTCGGGTCCGACAGCGACTGCGGGTCGCGCTCGACGGTCGTCACGCGGTTGTGTAGTCAGTCGGCGCGTAAAAAGGACGCGTCGTCAGCCGGATACACCGTCGCACGCGCGGCCAGCGCACGTCGGAACGCCGCCCGCGCCGCGTCCGGCGTCAGGGCGACGCGGGCGACCGCCGCGTCCAGCGCCGACCGCGTCTCGACGACCAGCTCGCGGAGGGCCGCCGGGTCCCCGTCGGGGTGGGCGAGAACGATGCCGGGGTCGCCGGGCGCGTCCGCCGGCCCGAACCCGACCGGGCAGACGACGTACGTCTGTGCCCGGTAGTCGCGGTCGACGACCACCAGCGACTCGACGCTCGGATCGACAGCGGAGAGGACGGCCTCGGGCGTCGCCCGGCGGCGCAGCGGCCGGGGATCGACCCGCGTCGGTGGCGGATCGTACCCGCCGGACGCGTCGAGACCGAGGCGCTCGGCGACGCCGCGGGCCGGGTCAGCCAACTCGCGGACCCCGCCGAAGGGCGCGTCGGGGCCGATTGCGTCGGCCAGTCCCGTCCCCCAGTGAGCGTAGTGCAGCGCGTACGCGTCCGGCAGTCGGCGATAGGCGACGAGGGCGCGGTGAGCCATGGCGGGCCTGGCCCGTCATCGCCCTAAAGTATCTGGACGCAACGCTGAAGTGACGACTATGCCTATCATTAGACATGTTGGGGAACGAGTGGGTGTACACCGCTATCGCGGTGCTCCTCGGTGCACACCTGCTGACCCTGCTGTACGCCTACCGGATGCGCGGCGATCCGGCGGCGGTCGGCGAGGCGGAGGACGACGCCGACGGCGAGGCCCGCACCGATCTGGGCGACGGCGAGGCCCGCACCGAGGTCGGCGACGACGAGGCGGGAGTCTGCCGCTGCCCCGAGTGCGGGACGTCCAACGAGTCGGGGTACCGCTTCTGCAAGCAGTGCGTCGCGGAGCTGCCCGGCGGCCGGCCGCGGATGGACGGGCCGACGGGCCGAACGCAGCCGAACTGACGCGGACTGTCGCCGCTGGCTTCCGGTTCGACCGTCGACTGCGGGCGTGTTCCGATACTCACCGAGCCCGCTGTTCCCCTGACGAACGCCGTTATATATCGCATCTCATAGCAAAATTTATCGTCTTTGTTCCAAATGTGAACTGACGAGGGGGAGACAGTGATACGGGTCGTGTTTAGTTAGAAGCATTGTGCCAGCGAGCGAAACTCTGGAGCCAATTTTCGGCTGTTACCGGCTCAACGTGGCTGAAGCAATTCGAGAACGACGAGGTTCGGCGCTTGAGTTCTCGAAAAATCCGTTCGATAGTATTCCGATTTCCGTGGCGAGATATCTGAAATCGGAGGCCTGCTCGTTGCAATGCGGTTTGGAGGTGTTGGGCACCATCAACGAGAAATTCGGCTGTTTCGATGTCGTGTTTCTGCTGGAGTTCGCGGAGAAATATTTCGGTGAGAGCGGTGGTCGTCGTCGAAAAAAGCCGGATGTGCAGCAGCTCGTTTCTAGCAGGATCACCGGCGGCGTACAGCCAGAATTGCTGATCGTTGATCCGAATCACCGTTTCGTCGATCGCGATCTGATTCGGCGATTTCCCTAGTTCTGGCTGTAAATCGGCTTTCTGCACCCAATCGTGGATCGCTTTCCGCGACCGATCGACACCCAGGTCCTCGAGCAAATCGACGGTATTCGACAGCGATAGCCCCGCAACGTGCGATCGAATACCCAGCATCATCGCCGGCTCGGGTGTCCGCTCGCGCTCCACAAAACCCAAATCTATCCAGTCGCTACTGCCGTTGAGGCGGGCGATTTCTGCCATGAACCAGCAAGAAATTCTCCCGCCTCACTTTTCACGCTTAACTAAACACGACCGTGATACGACGCCGCACATTCATCAAGGGGGTATCGACGGGGGTCGCCGGAACGGCGATTCTCGCGACGACGGCGAGCGGACAGTCCGGCGAATCGGCGCTGGTCGTCGACGACTTCGACGGCGACCCGGGCTGGCCCGGGGAGAACGACCTCGGGGAGTGGACCGACGCCGGCGACCTGGCCGAGGAGGCGACCGTCACCGACGGCGCGCTGCGCCTGTCGTACGACGGCGGCGGCTGGTACGGGACCAACGTCGGCCGCGACGTGTCTGCGTACCAGCGGCTGGAACTGGACGTCCGCGGCGCTGACGGCGGCGAGGAGGGCGACGTCCGCCTCGAGGTCGGCAGCGTCGAGGACGCCCTGTCCGAACTGACCGGCGACGACGTCGGCACCTCGCTGTCGACGGTCGCCGTCGACCTCGAAGCCGCGGGCGTCGACCGGACGGCCGTCGACGACGTCTGGCTCACCTTCGGACCCGAGGCCAACGGCCGGGTCGACCTGGCCGCCGTCCGGTTCGCCGGCGGTGACGGCGACGGGGGCGACGGTCCGCCGCCGGTCGGCAGGAACGACGCAAGCCCGACCGACCCGGACGGCGACGGCGAGTACGAGGACCTCAACGGCAACGGCGAGGTCGACTACGACGACGTGGTCACCTACTTCGACAACATGGAGAGCGACGCGATGACCGACAACGTCGAGTACTACGACTACAACGGCAACGGCGACGTCGACTACGCCGACCTCGTCGACCTGTTCGGGGAGGTGTAACTATGCGACGCAGAACCATCATCAAGGGCGGCTTCGCGCTCGGGACGGGCGGTCTCGCTGGCGTGGCCGGCTCGTCGCTGGCTGGCGCCCAAGACTCGTCGCCCGACCCGCTCGTGGTACAGGACTTCGAGGAATCCGGCGACCAGAACAGCCTCGACCGCGACTGGACGACGGCCGCGCTGGAGAGCGCCGAGGTCGAGGACGGCGCCCTCAGCCTGGCGTACGACGAGTCGGGCTTCTTCGCGACCCGCGTCCACGAGGACGTCTCCGACTATCAGTACCTGGTGCTGTCGATGCGGGGCGTCTCCGGTGACGAGCAGAGCGGCATCCAGGTGGAGGTCGGCGGTACCGAGGGACGGCTCGCCGACCTGACCGAGGAACCGATCGCGACCGAGTTCGCGGAGGTCGCCGTCGACATCGACGCGATGGGCGTCGACCGATCGGCCGTCGACGACGTGCGCCTGAACTTCTGGCAGGGCGAGAGCGGGAGGGTCGAGGTCGACTGGATCGCCTTCGCCGCCACGCCGTTCCCGTCGATCGGTGACGACGACGGCGAGTCGACGCCGCCGCCGACCGAAACCGACCCCGAGGCCTGGCCCTGGGAGGTCGAGGCAGGCAACGAGAAGGAGCCCGAGGACGTGCTGCCGGCCTCGGAGATCACCGCCGACACGACGCTGGCGGAGCTGTGCCCCACGTTCGACTCCGACGACGCGCACATGCACGTCCCGCGGGACTTCCTCGATTACCTGCCCGACAAGGGCAGCGTCGACGGCGAGATCGACGTCACCGAGGAGTCCGTCGACGACAGCACGAAGGCCGGGATGTACGACGTCGACGTCCAGGCCATCCAGGACAAGGTCAACAGCGGCGAGCTGACGATGGGCGAGCTCGGCACGCAGGCGCTGGATCACGTCCAGACCTACGTCGAGGAGGGCTTCCCGTACCACGCGACGGCGAAGCTGCTGCCGCGGCTCATGCTGCTGCCCGACGAGACGGAGCAGCTGACGTACCACAAGACGAACGACCCGTGGGACCAGACGGCCGGACCGGCGACGGCGGGCAACGACCCCGACCAGCTGATTCAACAGGAGTGGCCCACGGACGCGCGGACCTACCAGCCCGAGGAGAAGTACGAGCGCGACCGGGCCCACGACCAGCCGGACCACGAGGACGCGGACTGGACGTTCTCGTCGCTGCTGAGCGACGACGTCTACTACGACGAGGACCACCCGCTGCTCCAGACCATCCGGAACAACGAGCACCCGGTGACCGGCGAGGACCTCGACGAGGGCTTCACGGCCAACGCGCCGATGGAAGCCACCGTCCGGATGCACGCCGAGAACTCCAACTACTGGTATCAGGTCCTGAAGTTCAAGAACACGCAGGCGGTGCCCTACTACGTCGACGCCGCCGTCATCTGGTGGGTCGGCCTGATGGGCCTGTCGGACCTGCGCAACGGCCACTACAACAACCCGCACCGGCCCAACCCCGGCAAGGGCCACCCGCAGCGGGACATCATCGAGGTCGTCTACGACGAGGAGCGGAGCCTCTCGGCGTACGCGGTCCGGATCGCCCAGCACGACGAGCCGTACAACATGCGGACCGCCTACCCGAACCAGGAGTGGGCCCTGGAGCAGGGCCTGCCCTCGACCGATCCGAACACCGGCGACGAGCGGTTCACCTCCGACGAGGAGCGCCAGGAGCTGGTCGACACCATGCTCGACACGCTCCACGTCGAACTGGAGACGAACCTGGACCGCAACCAGAGCATCATCGAGGCGTTCGACCTGCGGAACCGCGTGTCTAACTGACGCGATCGGCCCGACGTCGGGAGGCTCCCGCTGGTCGACTCCCGAGCCCGCGCTCACTGCGTTCGCAGAGACGCCGCGGGACTCACTGCGTTCGTCCCGCGAGCCCTGGCTCGCTTCGCTCGCCAGGACGCCGAACGGCTCGTTCCACTCGCCTTCCGAGCCCGGCCTCGCTACGCTCGGCCGGACGCCGACCCGGCGGCGGCTTTAATAGCTGCAGCGCCGCTTCTCCGGCATGGACTTCGGCGTTCTCAGCACGGCCCACATCGGCATCGACTACGTGATCCCGGCGATCCAGGCCAGCGAGCACCGCGTGGCGGCTATCGCCTCGCGGGACGCCGACCGCGCCGACGATGTCGCGGCGGAGACGGGCATCGACCGCTCGTACGGGAGCTACGAGGCGCTGCTCTCCGACGACGGGATCGACGCCGTCTACAATCCGCTGCCCAACGCCCTCCACGCGGAGTGGACCCGGAAGGCCGCCGACGCGGGCCGGCACGTCCTCTGCGAGAAGCCGCTGACCCGCGACCCGGGAGCGGCCAACGATCTGTTCGACTACTGCGAGGAGCGCGGGGTGACGCTGATGGAGGCGTTCATGTACAGGTTCCACCCGCGAACCGAGCGAGCGCTGGAGATCGTCCGGGAGGAACTGGGCGCGGTCCGCCACGTCGAGGCCACGTTCACCTTCCAGATGGGCGACCGAACGGACAACTTCCGTCTGGACCCGGACCTCGACGGCGGGGCGCTGATGGACGTGGGCTGCTACGCCGTCAGCGCGGCTCGGAACTTCCTCGGCGAGCCCGACCGCGCATACGCCACGGCCGTGGACCGCTACGACTCCGGGGTCGACTCCCACCTCGCCGGCACCCTGGAGTACGGCGACGGTCCCACCGCCCACGTCGTGGGGAGCTTCGACGCGCCCCACACCGAGCGCTACCGCGTGCTGACCGAGGACGGGCGGGTTGAGGCCGCGGACCCCTTCGGCCCCGAGCCCGACCAGCCGGTGTCGCTGACCTGGGTCAAAGACGGCGAGGAGCACACGGAGACGTTCGACGCCGTGGATCACTACCGCCTGCAGGCCGAGGCCTTCGCCGACGCGGTCGACTCGGGCCGGACGCCGCGCGTCGACCGCGCCGAGACGGTCGGCAACGCGGCGGCCATCGACGCGCTGTACGAGAGCGCCGAGCGCGGGGAGTCGGTGGCCGTCGACGCCGAGTAGGGAGCCGCCGACCTGCGCGACGGGTCGCCGCCGTTTTGTCGCCCGCCGGCACAGTCGAAGTATGGACCAGCGCATCCGGGAACACGCCGAGACGCTCGTCGACTGGAGCGCCCGCGTCGAGGCGGGCGACGACGTGGTCGTCCACGTCGACGAGGGCGCCCACGACCTCGCGGTGGCCGTCGCCGAGGCGCTCGGCGACCGCGGCGCGAACCTCCTGGCGACGTACGGCTCCGACGAGCTCACCCGGGCGTACCTGCGCGCCCACGACGGCGACTTCGGCGAGGACCCCGCCTACGAGCGCGAACTGTACGAGCGCGCGGACTCCGTCCTGATCCTGAAGGGCTCGAACAACACCGCCGGGACCAGCGACGTGCCGAGCGAGCGCCGGCAGGCGTACAACCGTTCGCGGCAGGCCATCCGCGAGGCCCGCCTGGACACGGACTGGGTGTCGACCCAGCACCCCACGCGGGCGATGGCCCAGCAGGCCGGCATGAGCTACGAGGCCTACCGCGACTTCGTCTACGACGCCACGCTGCGGGACTGGGAGTCGCTGGCCGAGGAGATGGGCCGGCTGAAGGAGACCCTCGACGACGGCAGCGAGGTCCGCATCGAGGGTGCGGGGACCGATCTGACGATGGCGATCGAGAACCGGACCGCCGTCAACAGCGCCGCGAGCGTGGCCTACGACTCCCACAACCTCCCCTCCGGCGAGGTGTTCACCGCGCCCGAAGCGACGGCGGGCGAGGTGACCTTCGACGTGCCCATGACCGTCCACGGCACGCGGGTCCGGGACGTCCGCCTGACCTTCGAGGACGGCGAGGTCGTCGACTACGCGGCCGCACAGGGCGAGGCGACCATCGCGGAGGTGCTGGAGACGGACGACGGCGCGCGGCGCCTGGGCGAACTCGGCGTCGGGGCGAACCGCGGCGTCGACCGGATCACCGACAACATCCTCTTCGACGAGAAGATGGGGGGCACCGTCCACCTCGCACTGGGCCGGGCCTACGACGCCTGTCTGTCCGGGGGCGAGGCCGGCAACGACAGCGCCGTCCACGTCGACCTGATCACCGACCTCCGCGAGGAGGGTCGCCTGCTCGTCGACGGCGAGGCGGTGCTGGAGGCCGGCGCGTTCGCCTGGGAGTAGCGACCGCCCGCGCCCGGCGACCGGCTTTTTCAACGTTCCGTCCGTGGCCCCGCGCATGTACGAGCAGTACGTCACGGACGTCGTCCACGAACCGACCCAGACAGAGGACGAGGGGTTCGACCTCACCGTCGCCGAGGTGTACGAGGTGGTCGAACCCGGACGTGTCGACTTCGGGGGCGGCGAACTCGAACCCGCCGGGACCGCGCCCCACGACAGCGAGAAGCGGAACCCCGACGACGACTACGAGTGGTGGCACCTCAGCGAGGGCCAGTACCTGCTGGAGTACAACGAGTCGCTGACGGGCGACGCCGCCGTCACGGTCCAGCCCCGGACGGAACTGCTGGAGCGGGGCGTCTCGCACCCGACGCTGCGCGTCGACGAACTGCCCCGCGTCCCGCTGTCGGTCGGCGGTGCCGGAATACGGATCAAGGAGAACGCGCGGGTGAGTACGATCGTGCACGCCGAGGAGTAGCACTACGAACTCGCCGCAGGGCGGCGAGTCCGCTTTTTCGCCCACGTTTTTCGCCGTGGAGTTCCCGCAGTGAACGAAGTGAACGAGGAAACCTCACGGCGAAAAAGGTGGTAGCCGAGAACGCCAGAGTGAGTACCGTCGTCGACGCCGAGGAGTGAGCAGTCGCCAGCATACCGCGGCGCTACGCGCCGTGGTTTCACCGGAAGCGGCTTCGCCGCTTCCGGGTGTTTTTCACCGCCGGGAGAGCTACGCTCTCCCGAGCCCTCCTTCGCTGCGCTCAGGAGGACCATGTTTTTGCAAGGGGGGTTCGAACGTGTGCGAACCCCCCGCAGTAAAAAGATGGTTCCGACGTACTTTTTAAGCCTGACCGATAGCTGTCCCGTATGGCTGAATTCACGGTCGCCGTCTCCGACCCGGAGGACGGCACCACGTACCAGATCGACGTGGACGGACAGGACGCAAACCGCTTCATCGGTCGCGAGATCGGCGAGGATGTCGACGGCGGCGCCGTCGGCCTCGACGGCTACACGCTCGAGCTGACCGGCGGCTCCGACGACGCCGGCCGGCCGATGCGACCGGACGTCCGCGGCGACGACCTCAAGTCGATCCTCACCGACGGCGGCGTCGGCTTCAACCCGACCCGCGACGGCGAGCGCAAGCGCATCACCGTCCGCGGCCGCGAGGTCTCCGACGCGACGGCGCAGGTCAACGCGAAGATCACCGAGCGCGGCAGCGACGACGTCGACGACCTCCTGGGCGACGAGGAGTAGCGTGGCAGACCGGCTGCCGAGCGACCACGACGCCGTCGAGACGCATCGCGTGACGGTCGCCAGCGTCGGCCGGACCGACCGCCCGAAGGTCGAACTCCCCGACGGGATCGACGCCGACGAGGGCGACGTGGTCCGCCTGGTGCTGGACGGCGAGGAGTACCACGCCCGCGTCGACGGCGCGCTCGACGGCAGCCTCGTGGTGAGCCACGTCGCCGACAACGCGCGCCTGGCCCGCGAGGGCGACGGGGACAACCGCCTCGCCGAGTGGGTCGACGCCAGCGGCGTCGCGCTCGGCGGCTCGGCCCACCTCGACGTTATCACGGCCGGCTACAAGTACGGCCTCCGCGAGCCGGGCAAGCGCGTCGTCTACAGCGCGACGGACGCCCCCGACTCGTCGCTGGCGGACATCGCGCGCGACCTCGACGGATAGACGGCCGCCGGCGGGCTTCTCGCCCCTACGCGTTCTCTCGATTGATACTGGCGCGAAACCCTCAATATCGCCGCCGTGGTAGCCGCCGGCGAGTCACATGTCGGAGTCCGTCATCGCCGATTTCGTGGGGCAGTTCAACGCGGAGGTGATGACCCGGGCCGAGCCGGTGCAGGGGCGGGTCCTCCTCAGCCAGAAGCGCCTGGTGCTGGCCGCCAACGAGGACGACAAGCTGACGATTCCGCTCTCCGCCGTCTTCGACGTCGCCGTCGGTCACGTCCCGCCGGATCTGGGCGACTTCTTCCAGTCGACGGTCACCGTCGCCTTCGAGCGCGGCGGCCAGCGGTCGGTCGCCGTCGTCGAGGCCGACGACGAGAAGGTCGAGAAGTTCTCGACGGTGCTGTTCAAGGCCATCATCAACGGCACCGACACCTCCGTCACGGAGCGGGCCCGCGTGGGCGGTCGCGTCACCGACGAGGGGTTCGAGAGCGCCAAGCTGTACGTCGAGGCCGGCACCGTCGAGTTCCGCCGGCCCGACGGCTCCTTCGCGGTCTCGCTGGAGACCGTGACCGACTTCGAGCGCGGCCGCCGCGAGATCGGCGGCGAGGAGCGCCCCGTACTGACCTTCCGGCACATGAAGGCGGGCCGCGCCGTCACCACCGTCGCCGCCGTCCCCTCCTCGCGGAAGCTGTCCATCCTCGGTCGCTACCTCCGCCTTGAGTACACCGACCTCGTCCAAGAACTGGAGGACGTCGAGCTCACCGACGACAAGACGGAGCTGCTGGTCGCGATGTACTCCACCGGCGACTCGGAGGGGATGCCACTGGCCAGCGTCGTCGGCAAGGACGGCTCCGAGGTCACCATGCTCCTGCGCGACCTGCAGGAGGACGGCCTCGTCCAGGACTCCCCCGACGGCCCCGCGCTCACGCCCAAGGGCGAGGTCGTCGCCAGCAAGCACCTGGAAGACGTCAATCACTAGCCGACCACCTTTTTCCGGCGTCGGGTGTCCTCGCGAGCCTTCGGCTCGCTGCGGGCACCACTCCTCGGAAAAACGTGGGCGAAAAACAGCTCCGAGACGCGCCTTCAGCGCGCTCGGAGTGAACCGCGGCGCGAAGCGCCGCGGATGCTCGTGCCACACTACTCCGCAGTCTCCAACGTCCACACCTGCGTCTCGTCGCCGTCGGCGATCGGTTCGCCGCCGAAGCCGCCGTCCACGTGCCAGTCGTCGAAGGGGGACAGGCGGGCGAGCAGTCCGACGTGGGGTTTGGGGAGCAGCGCCAGCGGGAACGACTCCTCGAAGAGGTGGTTACCGTCGGCGTCGCGGAGTTCGTTCGTCACCTCGAAGCGCTGTTCGACCTCGTCGACGATGCGGGTGCGCGTGCGGAACTCGTGGGGTTCGCCGTCGAATCGAACCGACTTGGTCTCCCAGTCGCCGTACTCTTCGCAGATGACCTCGAAGGAGGGGACGAACACGTCGAAGACGAACCGGCCGCCGGGAGCCAGCGCGTCGGAGACGCATCGGAAGAGAGCGAGCTGGTCCCCAACGGTGAGCGCGTGCTGGACGGCGTTGAACGGACAGTAGACCAGCGCGTACTCGCGGTCGACGGCGAAGTCCGTCATGTCTGCCTGCCAGACGGTCGGCGAGCGGCCGTCGGCGTCCACGTTCTCGCGGAGAACCGAGAGGGCGTCCGCGGACCGATCGAGTCCGTCGACGTCGACCCCGGACCGGAGCAGGTCGAGGTACACCCGACCGGTCCCGCAGGCGAGTTCGAGGGCGGGACCGTCCGCGTCGGACGCCAGCCGCCGATAGAAGGCCGCGCCGTCGCGGTCGAACTCGCGGGCGTGGACGTCGTAGAAACGCGCTGCGGTACCCCGGTAGCCGTCGCGAGCCATGTGGTGTCGTCGCCGGGGCACGACAAACCGATTTCGACGGTGTGCTAGACGGGGAGCATCCGAGCGGCGGTTTCCCGCTCCCGTGAACGAGGAACCGCCATGCTTGCGTGTCGTGCGCTTCGCTCATTCCCGCTCGCTAAAACGAGGTTCTTCCCTACGGTCAGAACCTCGCTACTGTTTGCGTGTCGCTCCTATCGTCGCTCCCGCTCGCTTGTCCGGCGGTTCCTCGTTGCACTCGGAACCGCCTACTGCTCCGACATCGCGTCGCCGGCGATAGAGCGCCCGCGGGCCTCCAGCTGGACCTCGCGGCGGGTGCGGACCGCTTCGAGGACGCCCTGCTCGACGAGGTCGTCGAAGACCGCCTCGACCTGGTCGACGTCCATGCCGACGAAGTCGGGGATCTGGAACGGGGAGACGCCGGTGTAGAGCGCCATCAGCACCTCGTGCTCCTCCCTGGTGAGATCGACGTCGTCGGCGTCGGCGTCGCCGCGGCGCAGGAAGCAGCCGAGGACGGCGACGTCCTGTGCGGCCCCGGCGACGTGGGTCTCGACGCTGGTCCCATCGACGGCGTGTTCGACCTCGAGGACGGGCCGGTCGGACCCCTTCACGGTCTTCGTCGTCCGCTCGACCCGGCCGACGTCGTCGACGGGGAGTTCGACGAAGGTCCCCGCGGCGGTGGCGAGGTCGGCCGAGGGGTCGTCGCCCGTCTCGACGGTCAGGCGGCCCTTCTCCCACTCGCTGTCGCGGACGACGCCGCCCTCGACGGCGGGGTGTTTGACGACGACCGTCGTCTGGTCCAGCAGGGCGTCGAACAGTTCGCCCTCGAAGGCGTCGACGTCCTGCGGGGCGACGAGGAACACGTCGGCCCCGGCCTGGACGGAGAGGTACCCCGACACCTTCGCGATGGCCTGAGTCGCGTCGTCCCGGCCGGTGACCCGGGTGATCTCCGAGAGCGGGATCGTCCGCTTGCCGTCGTTGCTCACGAGCAGCAGGCGTCTGTTCGAGAGGAGGATCCGGCCGAGCGCCCAGTCGATGTCGTTGCGCTTGCGACCGTCGGCGACGACCTGGACGAACTTGCCCTTCGCGTCCGCGAGCTTCCGCTCGTCGCTCATGCGCTGTCACCCGTCACACGCGACCACCCAGCTTCGAGACGGCCGAGAAGGCCCGCTTACGGACGGTCTCGTTGTCGGTCTGGTCGATCAGCCGGTCGAGCGTCTTCCGGGAACGCTCGCCGCCGACCTTGCCGAGCGCGAAGATGGCCTGGGCCCGCACCTGCGGGTCGCGGTCGTCATCCTCGACGACTGAAAGCAGGCGCCGCTCGACGTCGCTCCCGCCGAGCCGGGCGAGGCTGGTCGCGGCGAACTGCTGGAGCATCCCGTCGTCCTCGTCCAGCGCCGCGACCAGGGCGTCGAGGACGCGCCCGCGCTCCTCGTCGCCGGTCACCCGGCCCAGCAGCCACGCCGTGTTGCGACGCTGGGCCGGCTGGGTGCTCTCCTCGAGAATCTCCACCAGCGGCACGACGACGCTGCGGTCGTCGGTCGCGGAGAGCTTCTCGACGACGGTCTCGCGGATCTCGTGGCTGCGCTCGGTCGGGACGTTCGACAGCAGTTCGATCAACGAGTAGACGGCGGTCCGGCGGACGACGGCCGACTCGTCCGTCAGCGACTCGACGAGGTAGTCGACGGGCCGGTCGTTGCCGAAGTTGCCGAACGCGTCGACGGCGACCCGGCGGACGCGCTCGTCGTCATCCTGGTACAGCGGGAGCAGGGCCTGCAGGGCCCGCCGGTTGCCAACGTCGCCCAGCGCGCGGGCGGCCTCCTGGCGGACGGTCGCGTGACCGTCGTCGAGCAGTTTCGTCAGCGGTTCGGCGGCCCGCGGGTCGCCGATGGACCCGCAGGCCCGCGCCGCCCGCGCCCGGACGCGGGGGTCGGGATCGTCGAAGCGCCCGGCCAGCGGCCCGACCGCGTCGGCCTGATCCAGCCGGCCCAGGGCGTTGGCCGCGGCCATCCGGAGTTCGGGGACGTCGGCCGACAGCGCCCTCGCGAAGGCCTTCGCGCGGACCCAGTCGGCGCCCTCGTCGAGGTCGACGCCGGCGGCGTCGGCGATCAGTTGCTCGATGGCGTCCCCGCCGAGGTCGGAAAGCGAGTCGACCGCGTTCGCTGCGACCGCGCCGCCCTCCGACTGCGCGGACCGGATCAAGGCGTTGACCACGTCCCTGCGGTCGTCGTGGTCGGGGAAGTTCCCGAGCAACTCGGCGGCGCGGGCTCGGACGCGCTCGTTGTCGCTCTCCCTGAGCACCCGGATGAGTTCCTGGACTTCGCCGTCCCGTTCCAGCTGGTAGAGGCTCATACGCGTCGGTAGATGCGGTGTTGCTTGTCGACGGGCTCGAAGGCGTCCCGGCACTCCGCGGGCAGCGTCTCCGTCATCCCGATCATGAGATATCCGCCCGGGCGCAGCGAGTTACGGATCGTCTCGAAGATGGGGACCTTGTACTCGCTGTCGATGTAGATGAGGAGGTTCCGGCAGAAGACGAGGTCGAAGTTCCGCTTGGCCTCGCCGCGGATGAGGTCGTGCTGCTCGAAGGAGACCATGTCCCGGACGGGCGGTCGGACGGTGAACTCGTCGCCGTCGCGGTCGACGTAGGGCTCGTACTCGTCGAGGGGTGCCAGTTCCCCCTCGATGTCCGTCGTCTGCGAGGTCTGGTAGGTTGCCCGACGGGCCCGCCGGAGGACGTCGCGGTTGATGTCGGTCCCCAGGATCGAGACGCGCCGGTCGACGACCTCGTCGTCGTCCAGCGCCAGCATCGCGGCCGAGTAGGGCTCGCGGCCGTCCGCGCAGGGGGCGCTCCAGACGTCGACGCGGCGCTTCTGCTCGGTCAGTTCCCGCAGGACCGGACGGAGGTGCTCCCAGGCCTCCGGGTTCCGGAAGAAGCCGGTGACGTTGATCGACAGCGAATCGAGCAGCGCCTGGCGTTCCCCCCCGTCGTCCCGCTGGAGGAGGCGCTTGTACTCGGCGTAGGAGTCGGTGTCCGTCCGCCGCATGCGGGCGGTGATCCGGCGGTCGAGGTAGGCGTCGTTGTAGAAGCCGGACTCGAAGTCCATCCGCTTCTCGATGAGGGCGAGCAACTGGTCGAACTCGCGCTGGCTACCCTTGCTCATGTCGCTCACAGCGTCACCACGTCGAGGATGTGGACGATGTTTCCGTCGCCGAGCACGGCCGTCCCCGAGAGCCCCGGCGTCCCGCTGAGGATGCCCTCCAGGGGCTTGACGACGACCTCCTCCTGGCGCTCGACGGAGTCACAGCGCAGCGCCACCTGGCGCTCGGACTCGCGGACGCGCACGAGCATCCCGTCGCCGTTCTTCGTCTCCCCGGGCACGTCGAAGGTCGACCCGAGGTCGACGACCGGGTAGATCTCGCCGTCGTGCTTGATCACCTCGCTCCCGTCGACCCGCTTGACGTCGTCGGCGCGGGTTATCTCGTCGACGTTCTTCAGGGGCACGCCGTACTCCTCGTCGCCGACCTCGACGAACAGCACCTTGACGATGGCCATCGTCACCGGCAGGCGCAGCGACACCGTGGTCCCCTCGCCGGGCGCCGAGTCGACGCTGACGGAGCCGTCGAGCTGCGTGACGGTGTCGTGGACGACGTCCATCCCGACGCCGCGGCCGCTGGTGTCGGTCACCTCGTCGGCCGTCGAGAAGCCGGGGTGGAAGACCAGGTCGTAGATGGCCGAGTCGTCCATCGCCTCCAGTTCCTCCGGCGAGCGGACGCCCTTCTCGGCGGCCTTGCTCCGGATCCCGTCGACGTCCAGTCCGGCCCCGTCGTCCTCGACCTCGACGATCACGTGGTCCCGCTCGCGGGAGGCCCGCAACGTGACGTGACCCGTTCGGGGCTTGCCTTTCTCCTCGCGGACGTCGGGCGCCTCGATGCCGTGGTCCACCGAGTTCCGCAGGATGTGCATCAGCGGGTCCGAGATCTCGGTCAGGATCGTCCGGTCGAGCTCGATGTCCTCGCCCTCGATGGTGAACTCGACGTCCTTGCCCAGTTCCCGCGAGAGGTCCCGCACCAGCCGGGGGAACTTCCCGACGATCTTCTTCAGCGGGACGAGCCGCATGTCCATCACCGTGTTCTGGAGGTCCGCGGTGATCTTGTCGAGCTCGTCGAGCGTCTCGCCGGCGCCGCCGACCTCGTCGTCCTCGACGGCCCGGCGGAGCTTGATCCGGCTGGTGACGAGCTGTTCGACCAGCCCGTGGAGGTCGTCGAGCTGATCGACGTCGACCCGGACCGATTTGATCTCGTCGACGCCGGCGTCGGCTGCGGAACCGCCGTCGTCCGCCCCGTCGGCGGCCGACTCGTCGCCGTCGTGCGCTCCACCGTCGTCGCTCCCGGTTGCGCCGCCGTCGAGGGCGTCGGTCACGTCGGCCGCCTCGGCCGCGTCGACCGTCCCGACGTCGGCCAGCGCCGCCTCGACGGCGTCGGCGTCGGGCGCGTCGAGATACAGCGCGAAGTCGTCCTCGAACTCGCCGTCCTCGACCGCGTCGCGATCCGGCGTCGCGTCGAGCACCGGGAACGACTCCTCGATGCCGTCGACGGCCAGCAGCGCGTCGACGCCGGGCATCTCCGCGTCCCCGACGTCCACCGTCGCCCGGATCACCCGGTCGTCGGCCGCCCCGGACGAGAGGTCAGTGTCGAGCTCTGGCGTCTCTGCCACCGCAGCAGCGACGCCTCCGGTCGCGGCCTCGGCGTCGCCGTCGCTCGTCGCGACGTCGCCACCGCCCGCTGCCGCTACTGTGGCACCACCACCGCCAGCGGCCGCCGCGGCGCCACCGCCGGCCGCTTCGGCCCCCTCTTCGAGGACGGTCCGGAGCCGGTCGACGGTCTCGTCGGTGTCGGTCCGGGCCTCGCCGTGCTCTTCGATCTCCCGGACGATGGCCTCGATGTCGTCGACGCCGGCGAAGACGAGGTCCATCACGTCGGGCGTGACGGCCATCTCGCCCTGGCGCATCTCGTCGAGGAGGTCCTCGACGGCGTGTGCCAGGTTCGAGGCGTCGTCGAACCCCATCGCGCCGAAGTTGCCCTTCAGCGTGTGGGCCGTCCGGAAGATCGAGTCCATCGCCTCGGTGTCCTCCGGGTCCGACTCCAGGGCCAGCAGGGAGTTGTTCAGTTGCGTGATCGCCTCCTCGCTCTCGCGAACGAACGCGTCGAGATACTCGTCGTTCATCGTGTCACCTCGCGTGTGATCGCATCGAGGACGCCCCGGGAGATCTCCTCGATCGGCAGCACGTCGTCGACGCAGCCGGTCTCGGCCGCGCGCCGGGGCATGCCGTAGACGGCCGAGGTCGCCTCGTCCTGGGCTATCGTGTGGCCGCCGGCCTGCCTGATCCGCCGGACGCCGTCGGCGCCGTCCCCGCCCATGCCCGTGAGCACGACGCCCACGAGCGGGTCGTCGACGACGTCGGCCGCCGTCTCCATCGTCACGTCGACGGCGGGCCGGACGCTGTTGACCGGGTCGTCGTCCGTCAGCTTCACGCGCAGGCGTCCGCTCCCGTAGTTGGTCACGCGCATGTGCCGGTCGCCGGCGGCGACGAGCGCTTCGCCGCCGCCGATCCGGGCGCCGTGGCGCGCCTCGTCGACGTCGTAGTCGCTGCGGGCGTCGATCCGCTCGGCGAAGCGCCCGGTGAAGCCCTCGGGCATGTGCTGGACGATCAGGATCCGCAGGTCCGCGGCCAGCGGGAGCTCCGAGAGGACGCGCTCGACCATCTTCGGACCGCCGGTCGAGGAGCCGATCACGAGCGTCGGGTTCTCGACGTACGACTCCGCCGCCGTGGCCGTTCCCGACCGGTCGCCACTCCCGGTCGGCGACGCTCCGTCGCCCGCGCCCACGTCGGCCCCCGCGACGGACCGGACCATGTCCACGAGCTGGTCCTTCAGCCGGGACATCTCCATCGACACCTCGCCGCCGGGCTTGGTGAAGAAGTCGACCGCGCCCACCTCCAGCGCCTCGAAGGTGACGTCGGCGTTCTCGTCGGTGTGGGCCGACAGCATCAACACCGGCGTCGGACAGTCGGCCATGATCCGCTCGACGGCCGCGATGCCGTCCATCTCGGGCATCTCGACGTCCATGGTGACGACGTCGGGCCGGTGTTCGTCGACGAGGGCCGCGGCCTCGCGGCCGTTCCGGGCCTCCGCGACGACGTCGACGCCGCCCTCCTCGAGGATGTCCGAGATGACGCTCCGCATGAAGTGGGAGTCGTCGGCGACGACTGCCCGCACGCCCGTCATCGGTCACCCCGCGGGCGCCGCCCACGGCGATTCGAACCGCTGGCCATTCCTGTCCCGTAACGTGGCGAGCACGGAAATAAAGACACCGCCCCCGTCATCAACTTTGATAGCCCGGCGATCAACCTTAAGTCGGCGCTCCGGGACTGTCCGTCATGGCGACCACGGCGGCGAGCGATCAGGTACTGGAGTTCCGACTGGGCGACGAGACGTACTGCGTCAGCATCGACTACGTCACGGAGATCGTCGACGTCGGCGACCTGACGACCGTGCCGAACGCCCCGCCGTACGTCGAGGGCGTGATGGATCTGCGCGGCCGGACGACCGCCATCGTGAACCCCAAGGACGTGTTCGGCATCGGCGAGGACGGTGCCGAGCGCCGGGTCGTCGTCTTCGACCCGTCCATCGCGGCCGAGGGGGACGCGGTCGGCTGGCTGGTAGACGAGGTCGAACAGGTCGTCGGAGTCGACGACGAGCGGGTCGACGATCCGCCCGGCGACGGCGGCGACGGCGCGGTCACCGGCGTCGTCAAGCGGGACGACGGCTTCGTCGTCTGGGTGGACCCGGCCACCGTACACGCGGAGTGACGTCGGGATTGCTGCCCGATTCTTCCGAGATTCCTGATAGTGAGCCGTGAACAAGACTTTTTTACTCAGCAGTTCGACAGCCACCCCATACCGAAACGCCCTACGATGATCGAACTCACCAAAACCGGTATCGACGGCCTCGACGAGATTCTCAACGGCGGCATCGTGACGAACTCGACGACCCTGGTCAGCGGCAACCCGGGCGCCGGGAAGTCGATCCTCGGACTCCAGTACATCTACAACGGCGTCGAGCAGTTCGACGAGAAGGGCATCTACCTCTCCTTCGAGGAGAACGAGCGGGACCTCCGCGAGGCCGCGGAGTCGATCGGCTTCGACAAGTGGCCGGAGTACGTCGAGAACGGCGACATCAAGGTGTACGACAAGCAGGTACTCCTGCGCGAGAACGACTTCTCCTCGTCGCTGGACCTCCTGCTTTCCGACCTCGAGGACGAGGAGTACGACCGCCTCGTGCTCGATTCGCTCGCGATGTTCGAGCTGTTCTTCGAGACCGAGAAGGAGAAGCGGACCTACCTCCTGAAGTTCACCGACATCCTCCGGGAGAACGAGCTGACGACCCTGATGACCAACGAGCAGGGAGCGGTCTTCCCGGACACCGACATCGGGCTGGAGAACTACCTCACCGACGGCAACATCTACCTCATCCAGACGCCGACCGACTCCGGCGTGAACCGCTACGTCTGGGTCGCGAAGATGCGCAAGCAGGACATCGAGACCGACATCTACCCGATGGAGATCTCCTGGGGCGGGATCAAGGTCCACGAGAACGCCAGCGCCTTCTCGATGATGAGCGAGGACGAGTCGCCGCTCTGAGGCCGGCGATCGGTTCGCTCTCGACTCGCCGTTCCCTATCAATCAGTCAGCTCATACCTCCGGCGGAACCCCCCACTGGAAACCACCGCCTACGCCGGACGAATCGAATTATCACTCTCGAAATCGCAGTACGGTGGCGGTATCAGAACGCGTATCTCATCTGGTACGCATCCCGTACGTAGCCCGATATCGGCCAGTATCATAGGCGATAGCTTTATGGTAAACAGAATTAACCACTTGATAACCGATGGCTTCCGCGGAGATCCTGCAGACGCTGGGGAACAAATACAGCGCGGAGATCCTCGACGCGACGGAGGAACCGGCATCGGCTCAGGAACTCAGCGACGAGCTCGGGATTCCCATCGCGACGTGCTATCGGCGCATCGACGAGCTGACCGAACACGGGCTCCTCGAGCTCCACGACAACATCCTCTCCGACGACCGGCGCCGCATCAAGGTCTACCGGCGCAACGTCGAGGAGGTCACGGTCGAGTTCGAGGACGAGCTGTCGGTCCACGTCGAGGAGCGGACGGAAGTGACCAACAAGCTCGACGAGGCCTGGCGGACGCTCTCCGAGGGCTGAGACCCGCCGGAGCCGACCGACAAGCGCGCCGGCCGTTTCCGTCCGTGAAAACGACTATCGCGGTATCGAGAACCGTTATCACGAGAGATATTTTCGTGCGTGGATTTATTAGGAGTAACCGAAAACCCGCAACCGGTGTCGATGATAGAACTGCTCTACGCGACCTCTACCCTCGTGTTCGTCGTCGCCGGCCTGACGATGGCCGGGATGGCCGTGCGGGCCTACGTCCAGACGTCTCGCCGGGCGATGCTGCACCTGTCGCTGGGATTCTCCCTGGCCGTCGCCGGGGCGGCCGCGACGATGATCAGCGCCTTCATCACTGACTTCGACGGCGTGAAGTCGCTCCTGCTGGTCAACAGCGTGCTGACGACCTGCGGGTTCCTGCTGGTGATGTACAGCCTCGTCACCTACGAGTGAGCCGACAGTCGACCGCGGCTGCCTCGGGCAGGCGCGCCGACGACTCCGCATCGATCGGAATCGAATCCGATACTCGACGCAACCGGCTGTGAGCGGCTCGTCGTAGACCACCAGATTCGACCGTCGAGCGTCGTGTTTTCATCGCTGAATCCCGGGGAATCGGCGGCGAGAGTCTGTTTTCAGCCGTGATATTTAGCGGGTCATCCTTATTACTGGTTAGTTTCCACTTGGGTGGTAGAGTCCGGAGTGAACGCCACTCTGGGCGGGACACAACCATGATCGAGCAACTCACGAACGACGACGACCGCGGTCAGGTCGGGATCGGGACCCTCATCGTGTTCATCGCGATGGTCCTGGTCGCGGCGATCGCCGCGGGCGTGCTGATCAACACGGCCGGGTTCCTCCAGAGCTCGGCGGAACAGACCGGCCAGGAGAGTCAGGAGCAGGTGACGAATAGGTTGCAGGTTCTCTCGTCGACTGGCGAGAAGACGGATCTCTCCGCCGACAACGAGATTGGGCGCGTCGCACTGACAACGACCAAGGCACCCGGTGCAGACGACATCGACCTCGAGGAGGTAACGGTGCAGTGGGTCGACAGCTCCGAGACATACAATCTAGTTTATAGCGACGACGGATCGGTCCCTGACAGCGCTGACGGTACCTTCAGTACCCAGCCGTTCAAGGACAACGATGACTCGTCGCCTGTCATCAACAGTCCCGACGATCGCATCGATATGATAATTAACCTTGGAGACGATGCCACCGGTGGTGCGCCAGGATATCTTGAAGAGGGTGAAACCGCGACTCTGAGAATTACTACGTCGTCCGGTACAGCGACTACCGAACGGCTCGTGGTGCCCGAATCACTGAGCGGCACCAGCGCGACCAACCTCTAAACTACGCGTCACCTCCATTTTCGCTTTCTCCACGCCCCAGCCACAACACTGACCTCCGGTCGACTCACGCTGTTCGCCCTCCGTGTTCTACCCCGCTTCACTCGCGCAACCGCCGACGGAGTTATACGGCTGGTCGATACAGTGGTTGGCATGGATCCGGGGCCCGACGACGTCAACCCCGAGGAGGGCAAGATCCTCTCCCCCGAGGAGCTCGACATCGCCGACGACGAGCACGTCACGGAGATCGACGACGGGCGCTACGTGGTCTCGCCGGACGTCAGGACCGACACGGGTCGGCAGCGAGCGCGGACTCCCGATCCGGACCCGACGCTGGAGCGGGAGCCCGACCCGACGCCGGAGCGGGAGCCCGACCCGACGCCGGAGCTGACCGACGCGTCGGTCCACGAGTGGTTAGAGCAGCGGTTCGCGGAGAACAACTCGCGGTACGGCTTCGACGTGACGGCGAAGTTCGACGGATCGGTCAGCCAGCAGCAGTTGGTCTCGAACGACATCGTCACCGTCTTCGAGAGCCTGCTGCTGTGGTACGCGCGGCAGGTCGACAGCGAGACGCCAGTCGAGGAGGTGCTGGGCATCCTGCTGAGCGAGTCCAGCGTGCCGGTCAGGTACCCGCCGGGGAGCCTGAAGCGGCTCGTCCGGACGACGGACCTCTCGCCGGACGACACCATCGCGGACCTGCTGGTCGCCGTCGGCGACGACGACGGCGTGCGCCTGTAGCCCGAACCTTTTATCAGCCCCTATCGCTCTTGGTAGGGGCATGTCCGTGCGGGCACTCGAAGTCGCCGTCGTCGGGATCGTCCTCACGACGCTCGCTGCGAGCGGTCCGGCGGGGCTGCTCGACGCGCCGACCCACCGGCCGACGGCGCTGGGCGACGGGACGGCCGACGCCGAGGTGGCGTCGCTGCCCGCCGACGACCTCCGAATCGACCCCGGCCGATTCGGGACCGGCACGTGGTACCTCCGGGTGCCCGCGGCGACCGTCGCAGTGAACGCCGTCGAGGGGACGCCGCGGTTGATCTACCGAGTGGAGGTGCCCGCGCTCGATCTCACCGCCGAGGCCAAGCGGTTGATAGAGCCCGGCGACGAGCGGACCGTTCGACTGGCGCCCGACGACGTCGGTATCGGGCCGGACGCGCCTGACGGCCCGGTCGAGGCGCAGGTGACCGTGGCCGTCCAGAGCTTCGAGGACCATCAGACGATCCATGAACGGAACGTAACGGTGGAGGTGGCGCAGTGAGCGAGCGGACCGAATCCGGCAGCGACGGCAGAGACGGCCCGGGCCTGTCGGCAGCGACGATCCGGGAACAGATGCGCCGATCCCCAGTCGGCGACTGGGCGCGTCGCGGTGGGCGTCTCGTCTTCGGCGACCGGGCGGGGCTGGCGCTGTGGCTCGGACTGACCGTCGTCCTCGCGCTGACCTGGCGGGTCGGCGTCTTCGTCACGGACACCTACACCGTGGCGAACGCGATGGTGGCGGTCGGCGACGGCCACCTGGCGATCCACGAGGTCCGGTACTCGCTGACGATGGGGACGATGCCCGGCCTCCACGAGGTCGACGGGACGCTGTACGGGCGCAACTACGGCCAGGCCGTCCTGTCGCTACCCCTGTTGCTCGCGCTGGAGGCGGGGGCAGTCGTCGCCCAGCCGGGCCTCCTGCTGGCCGGCGCGTGGAGCCTGGCGGTGGTCTGGCTGGCGCGACTGTTCGGGGACGCGTTCGGACGCCCGTCCGTTCGCGCCGGCGGCGCGGCGCTCGGGCTCGTCGCGTTCGCAGTCCACGTCGCGGTGGGGGCACCCGTCGAGCGAGAACTGCTCCCGCTGGTGGCGCTGCAGGGGACCAGCCTGTTCGCGGCGGCCGGCGTCGGGCTGTTCACGTACCGGATCCTGGTACCGACGGGGCGGCGGCTGGCCGTCGCGGCAGGGGTCGCGACGGCGCTGGCCAGCCCGGTCGCGTTCTGGGCGACGATTCCCAAGCGGCACGTCGTCGTCACGGCGCTGCTCTTCGCCGGCCTGCTGTGCTTCGCGACGAGCCGGCGGGCCGACGGCCGGCGGGGCGACCTGGCGCTGGCCGGTGCCTACTGCGCCACCGGACTCGTCGCGTGGGTCCACGCCTTCGAGGGGTTCTTCCTGTTCGTCGGCCTCGCCGCGGTCGACCGGCTGACCGAACGGGCCACGCGACGGCGGCTTGCGACCAGTGTCGTCGGGCTGACCCTCGGACTGTTGCCCGTGCTCGTGACCAACGTCCTGATCAGCGGGAACCCGATCAGGCCTCCGCGGCTGCTGCCGGGCGTCGGCGTGGGCGACGTCGAACTCACGCCCAGCGTCGGCGAGGACGGCCTCGTCCCGACGACAGAGGGAGGGTCCGGCGACGCGGGCGGGACCGGCGACCCGATGGGCGGGGAGGGGTCGGGAAGCGACGCCTCCGACGGGGCCGGCCCTGGCGGGGACGGCGATTCCACGGGCAGTGGTGGGACAGATGGCGGGGACGGCGGTAGCGGCGGATCGACCGACGGCGGATCCACCGGCGGCGGTCTACTCGACGGCGTCGACTTCGAACCCCCGTCGGTCGTCACCGACGAGATGCTGTACATCGCGGGCTTCGTGTGGACGACGGTCGCGGAGGGAGTGGCGGCCATCCAGAAGGGGGAGTGGCTCTGGCACGTCCTCGTCCGGAGCGGCCGAATCCCGGGCCTCCGGTACGCCGAGAACGGACACGAAGCGGTCGAACTGGCCGTGCTGGAGGCGGCCCCGCTGCTGGGCGCGCTGCTGGCGGCACCGGTCGTCGCGGCGCGGAGGCTCCGACGACGGATGGGAGCGTTGCGATCGGGACGGACCGGAGCGGTCAAGTCGGCGGTGTCGAGCGTCCGGCGACTGTCGCCGGCGGCGCAGACGGACCTCCTGGCGGTCGCGTGGCTCGGCACGTTCCTCGTGATCTACGCCTCGCGGCTGCCACTGTTCAGCCAGATCACCGCCCGGTACGTGCTGCCGGTGATGCCCTTGGGCGTCTACCTGGTCGCTCGCCTGCCGCCGGTGGCCGCCGCCGTATCGGCTCGGACCCGCGTCGCAGTGGTCGCGTACGGGCTGGCGGTGCTGGGCGGCGGCGCGCTGCTGGCCGGAACGCTGACTGCGCTCGACGCGGCCGTCGGCGAGGCGTTCCAGTTCCACGCGCTGGTCGGTCTGGGCGCGGCCGCGCTGGCGGGCGCCGTCGTCGCGGGTCGGACCATCCGCCCCGGTCGGGTGAGCCACCGCGTCGTCGCCGCAGCCGTCGGCACGACTGCGGGGGCGACGACCGCCTTCTACCTGCTGGCGGGCGTCGAGTACGTCCAGTACGGGCCGGCGGCCGTCGGACTCGCGCGAGCGTTCGAGGCGCTGCTGCCGGCCCTCTGACGGGCCGAAACCGGGAGAAAACGGCCCCTCGGCGGTATCACAGGCGATAATTTCGAGCGAGGATTTAACTGGGAGTTCCCGAGACCTATCCGGCAAGAATGCCGGACGTACTGATCGCGGACGACTCGGAGTTCATGCGCAACCTCCTGCGCGAGATCCTGGAGGAGGATCACACCATCGTGGGAGAGGTCGAGAACGGGGTCGAGGCCGTCGAGGTCTACGACGAGGAGCGGCCCGACCTCGTGATGATGGACATCGTGATGCCCATCAGGGACGGCATCGAGGCGACCGACGAGATCAAGAGCGCCGACCCCGACGCGAACGTCATCATGTGTACGAGCGTCGGCCAGGAGGAGAAGATGAAGGAGGCGGTCAAGGCCGGCGCGGACGGCTACATCACCAAGCCCTTCCAGAAGCCCAGCGTCATAGAAGCCATCGAGGACGTCGTCCCCTCGTAGATGCGCGTCGACGTCCAGTCGTTCGGGACGGTCAATCGGCTGGCCCGCGAGGGCAGCGAGGCGGCCACGGCGTCGCTGTCGCAGTTGACCGGGATCGACGCAGCCGTCGACGTCACTCGGATCACGCTGATGAACCGGGGAGACGTCGGCGGGGAACTGCGCGGCACGGAGGCAGTCGGCGTCAGGTTCGACCTCACCGGCGGGCTCGAGGGCGACGCGGTCCTGGCGTTCGACGCCGACTCAGCCGAGACCGTCGCGGGCGAGATGCTCCCCGGAGCGGCGACCCCGGCCATGGTGCAGAGCTGCGTCGAGGAGCTCGGAAACGTCATGATGAGCGGGTTCGTCGACGGCTGGGCCGACTACCTCGAGACGACCATCGAACACAGCCCGCCCGAGTACGTCGCGGCCGACGGGCCGGCCGTCCTCCCGGACCCGACGGGCAGCGAGCGGGAGCAGCGGGACTCCGAACGAAGTGAGGCGACACGCGAGCAGCGAGGATCTGAGCGCAGCGGAGATCCTCGGAAACGCGAACGGGAGCGACCGCAGAGAGCGACACGTGAGCAGGTCTTCGTGTTCGCCTCGGAGATTGAGTGGGTCGGCCAGCCGGTGAACTTCTACATCTACGTGCTCCCGGAGCAGGGCGCGCTGACCGACCTGATGACCGACATCGGAGACGGCGAGAGCGAGGCCGTCCCGGTCGACAAGCTGGAGGTGTTCAACGAGATGACCCGGGCGGGGACGGCCACGGCGGCGGACAACGTCGAGATGATGACCGGCATCCCCACGGAGGCCGAGGTGACCGGGATCAGCTTCGCGCCCGTCGAGGACGTCCCCCGGCGGATCGGGTCGGACACCTACGTGGGCACTGTCGTGGAACTGTCGGGCACGCCCAGTGGCTTCCTGCTGGTGCTGTTCGACGAGGCCTCGGCGCTGACTGTCGCCGAAGCGCTGATGCCGACCGCGCCCGACGGCGAAGGCGTGACCGACCGGCACAGGGCGGCCATCGAGGAGCTGGGCAACGTCGTCACCAGCGGGTTCGTCGACGGCTGGGCGAACGTGTTGCAGACGACCATCGACCACAGCCCGCCGGAGCTCGTCCACGACATGGGCCAGGCCATCGTCGATCCGCTGGCCGCTCAGGTCGGACGGAACCGGGAGCACGCCTTCGTCGTCGACGCGACGATGCGGACCGACGACGTGGAGTTCGCCAGCGAGATCCACGCGCTCCCGGACGGGCGCGGGCTCCGCGAGGCGCTGGAGGCGCTGGACGTCGAGCGAGCCGACCAGACCGAGGCCGACGCGGACGCACTGTTCTGACATGAAGGTCTACGACGGGAGTTCGGCCGACGAGAGCGTCGAACCGACGCCCGAGCGGCGGAAGGTCGGCATCGCCGAGTACGAGGTCGCGACCGACGGGGCCGTTCTGACGACCAGCGGGCTGGGGTCGTGCGTGGGCGTCGCGCTGTACGATCCGACGGCCGGCGTGGCCGGGCTGGTCCACGTGATGTTGCCCGCCGCGGCGGAGGGCGAGGGGGCCCACGCGAAGTTCGCCGACACCGGCGTCGCGGTCCTGCTGGAGGCGATGGCCGATGCGGGCGCCGACCCCGACGGCGTCGAGGCCAAGATCGCCGGCGGCAGCGACATGCTCGACCTCTCGGGCGACGGTTCCTCGATCGGGACCCGGAACGTCGACGCCGTCCGCGAGGCCCTCGGCGAGCACGGCGTCCCGATCGTCGCCGAGGACGTCGGCGGCCGGCACGGTCGGTCGCTGCGCCTCGAGGGGACGACCGGAGACCTGGTGGTCAAGAGCGCAGACCAGGACGCCACGACGTTATAGAGATTGAGAACAGAGGGCCGGACGGCAGGGGATTCCCGGGAAACGTGCCGGGTAGAACACCAGTATGGCCGTAGAGAGAGAGAGAGTACCCGGCGGAGAATTCCAGTGAATTTCGATATCAGCCGTTTCACGGACTGCATCATCCCTCGTTACAGCGCCGGTCGGGTTGGTTCAACTCTGAATTCCCGAAACCGGGGGATTGTTATCACATTCGATATCATAGCCAGAATCTTCAAGAGTGTGAATGGCAACTACCCTGCCAATGAGTGGTATCGGGCTCGTCCCGACTGCGCAGGTAACGCTCCCAGACGGGGGAATCCCGCTCGCCGTGCTGCTCGCGAGCGGCGCGGCCGGGATGAGCATCAGGAACGTCTTCGACTCCATCCTCCCGGACGACGAGGAGGGCGGTGGCGGCAGCGAAGAGCTGGCCGACGGCGGCGGTCTGATGGCCGAAGAGGACGGCGGAGACGACCTCGGTGGACTGGGCGGGATGGACGACGGCGACCTCGGTGGCCTCGATGACGACGGGTTCGGCGACGACGGGTTCGGCGACATGGACGACGCAGGGGGCGCCGCGACCGACGAGCTCGAGCACCGCCTCGACGAGCTGGAGAACGAGGTCGGATCGCTGTCCTCGACGGTCAGCACCGTGCGCACGGAGAACGAACAGATCAGCGAGTCCGTCGAGGAGGTCGAGGAGAACGTCCGGAAGCTGCTGGACATCTACGAGATGGTCACGCGCGGGGTCAACCCCTTCGCCGACGACATCGACGCCGGTATGGGCGGCGGGATGGGCCAGGACAGCTCGTTCGGCCTGTTCGACGGCGACGGCGAAGAGGAGGACGACGAGGAGATCGACGAGGACATCGCCAGCGCCGACGCCGAGGGCTTCTTCGACGACGACCTCGTCGAGGAGGACGACGGCGGCGACCCCTTCGACGACGGGTTCGACGACGGCGGTGACGACCCGTTCGGCGACGACCTGGAGGGCGGCGACGGCGACGACGACGAGAGCGGCAAGTCCTTCCAGGAGCTGAAAGACGAGTACGAGTCCGGGGACGCCGAGTGGGCCGAGGAGGAGGAGGACGGCGAGGGCGACGACGGCCTCGACTCGGACGGGACGTTCGACGAGGACTTCGACGGCGGCGACGAGGAGGACGGCGAGATGGACGACCTCGCGGACGACGACCTGTTCGACGAGGTCATCGAGGAGGACGACGCGGGCTCGGGTGTGAATCCGGAGCCCGCGGCGGAGCCCGAACCGGACCCCGTGGCCGACGCGGACCCCGAGCCCCAGCCAGAACCGGCACCCGAACCGGAGCCCGCGACCGCGGAGGCCGGCGAGGCGGACGGAGCGACCGAGGACGACGACGGCAAACCCTACCTCGCAGAGCTGCCCGACGGGTTCGCCGGCGACCTGATCGTCGCCGAGTGGCTCGAGTACCTCGTCGAGCAGGCCGGCTACCGCGAGGCCGCGCGCGCCGTCGACTACTACGAGACCATCGACTGGATCGACGAGGCCGTCGCCGACCAGCTCCAGGACGTCCTGCGCGGGTTCGACGACGTCGAGGGCGGGTCGGGCGGACTGACTATCGACCACCACACGCAGAGCCTGCGATACGTCAGCCAGCTCGACGGCGGCGGCGAGGCGGTCGCGCTCTCGAAGCTCGTCGGAGGTGGTTCCGATGGGCTTCAGCGTTAGCGGCTCCGCGGCGATCGTCTTCGTCGGGCTGTTCGTCGCCTTCGGGATGTTCTACACCGCGACGGCCAACGGGTTCGAGAACGTCCACGAGGCCCAGGACGAGCGCACGGACCGAACGCTCGTCGCCCAGAACACCGCGGTCGAGTTGACCATCGCCGAGTGGAACAGTACGGCCGGCGAGCTGACCGTCCGCGCCAACAACACCGGCGCGGCAGAACTGACCGTCGGCGACGTCGACCTGCTGGCGGACAACACGTACCTCTCGGGGTACGTCACCGAGGTCGGCGGCGACGACGACACCGACCTGTGGCTCCCCCAGGAGCGGCTGACGATCACGGTCGCGTCGCTCGACAGTGATCCGGGCCGCGTGAAGCTCGTCACCGGGCCCGGCGTGGCCGAGACGGCACGGACCGAGGTGGTGAGCTAGATGGCCAGCGCCTCCGTCTCGCACCTCATCATCTTCATCGCGAGCATGGTCGTCGCGGCCAGCGTCGTCGGCGTGTTCACGGACTCGGTCAACCGGCTCAGCAACGCGATCAGCGACCAGGGACTGGACGTCAGCTCCGAGGTCCGCAGCGACGTCGAGATCATCTCGGACGCGGGCAGCGACGCAGTCTACGACAGCGACGGCAACGGGAACGTCACGCTGCACGTGAAGAACACCGGCTCCGAGCGGCTCGGCCCCGACCTGATCGACGTGTTCGTCGACGGGCGGTACACGACGGCCGTCACCCCGACGCTGCTGGGCGGCGCCGACTCCTGGGGGCCGGGCGAGGTCGTGCAGCTCGAGATATCGGCGACGCTCGGATCGGGCGACCACCGCGTCAAGATCGTCGTGAACGGCGACGAGGAGGTGTTCGAGTTCCGCACATGAGCCTCGCATCGCAGGACCTCTTCTCGCTCGGGATGGAGGACCACGACCGACTGAACGCCGAACTCGGCGGGGGCATCCCGCCCGGGAGCATCATCCTCGTCGAGGGCGACTACGGGGCCGGCAAGTCGGTGATGAGCCAGCGGTTCTCCTACGGCCTCTGCGAGGAGGGCCACGACGTGACGATGCTGTCGACGGAGCTCACCGTCGGGAGCTTCCTCGACCAGATGCACTCGCTGTCCTACGACGCGGTCGATCACCTCCTCGACGAGAACATGCTGTTCCTGCACGCCGACATCGGCGACGGGAACACCTTCTCCGGGGGCGAGGAGGAGAGCGACCGCAAGCAGCTGCTCAAGCGGCTCATGGAGGCGGAGGTGATGTGGGACGCGGACGTGATCGTCATCGACACGTTCGACTCGATCCTCCGGAACGACCCCAAGTTCGAGGCGCTGGTCCGGCAGAACGAGGAGCGCCAGGCCGCCCTGGAGATCATCTCCTTCTTCCGGGACATCATCGCCCAGGGGAAGTGCGTGATGTTGACCGTCGACCCCTCGACGCTGGACGAGGAGGCGATCGGTCCCTTCCGGTCGATCGCCGACGTGTTCCTCGAGCTCGAGATGATCGAGGTCGGCAACGACGTCCGCCGCCAGATCGCCGTCAAGCGGTTCGCGGGCATGGGCGAACAGGTCGGTGACACCATCGGGTACTCGGTGCGGTCGGGCACCGGCGTCGTCATCGAGTCCAGGAGCGTCGCGTAACCATGACCGAGCACGGACGACCCAGACCGTCGGACGAACTGCGGCAGGTGGCCGCCCGGCGTCCCCACCTGCGGGACCACCTCAAGAAGTTCAAGCAGATCACCGGGGAGTTCCCCACCTTCATCGAGGAGGCCAAGGACGACTACGAGTCCGAACGGCCGAACGTCCTCTACCCGGTCGGCGGCCCCATCTTCTGTCACGTCTACGGCGATGTGGGCCAGGACATGCGCTACTACGCCATCGAGCCCGACCTGGATCAGGAGGAACAGGTCGTCTTCGGGAAGGTCCGCGACAAGCTCCTGCAGAAGTCGGTCAACAAGCCCGCACCCCAGAGCGAGACCGAGTACGACGACCGCATCGAGGAGCTCCTCCAGGAGTCCACCCGGGTCCGCGATCGCGACGCGGACCGGGGCGTGCTGACCCGGCTGGCCAACATGGGCAGCGTCGGCAGGGTCGAGGTCACCGAGAGCACCTACGAGAACATCCTTTACCGGCTCAACCGCGACATCGTCGGCCTCGGACCGCTGGAGCCGGTGATGCGCGACCCGGCCAACGAGGACATCCACGTCATCGGCCGCGACGAGTGCCACGTCGACCACTCGGTCTACGGCATGCTCGAGACCACCGTCGAGTGGCCCAGCGAGCAGGCCTTCGACCAGTGGCTGCGCAACATGGGCGAGCGGATCGGCGACCCAGTCTCCGACTCCGACCCCATCGTCGACTCGACGCTGCCGGACGGGTCGCGTCTGAACCTGATCTACTCCGACGACATCTCCGTCAAGGGCCCCTCCCTGACCATCCGCCAGGGCGACGAGGTCCCCCTGTCGATCTTCCAGATCACCAAGTGGGGCACGCTCAGCCCCGAACTGGCGGCCTACCTCTGGCTGTGCCTGGAGAACGAGCAGACGGTGTTCGTCGTCGGGGAGACCGCGTCGGGGAAGACGACGACGCTGAACGCCATCACCTCGTTCATCCCGCGGGACTCGAAGATATACACCGCCGAGGACACCGCAGAGGTGCTGCCGCCGCACAACACCTGGCAGCAACTGCTCACCCGCGAGGGCGAGGACGAAGGCACGAGCGTCGACATGTTCGACCTCGTGGCGGCCGCCCTCCGTTCCCGTCCGGACTACATCATCGTGGGTGAGGTCCGTGGCGAGGAGGGTCGGATGGCCTTCCAGGCGGCCCAGACCGGTCACCCGGTCATGCTGACGTTCCACGCCAGCGACATCGTCTCGATGATCCAGCGGTTCACCGGGGACCCGATCAACGTCCCCGAGACGTTCATGGACAACGCAGACGTCGCGCTGTTCCAGAACCGCGTCAAGCAGGGCGACCGGGTCCTGCGTCGCGTGACGTCGGTCCAGGAGATCGAGGGCTACTCCAAGGAGATGGACGGGGTCGTCACCCGCCAGGCCTTCTACTGGGACCCCGTCGAGGACGAGATCGTCTTCCAGGGCATGAACAACTCCTACGTCCTCGAGGAGCAGATCGCGACGCTGCTCGGGTACGAGGACACGCGCGACATCTACAACGACCTCGAGTACCGGGCCGACATCATCCGGCGCGCGATCCAGGAGAACATCACGGGCTACCACGAGGTCAACGAGTTCATCCAGAACTTCCAGCGCGACGGCATCGAGGGGGTCCCCTTCACCATCTCCCGGCCCGACTGATGGCCTCGAACGACGCCGAGAACCGCCTGAACCTGACCGCCTCGGAGTTCGTCGAGTCGCTCGTCGAGGCCTACCAGCGGATGCACATCCCGCTGGAGCGGTACGTCCTCTTCATCCTGCTCCCCTCGGGGGCCTTCTTCGTGCTGTCGATCGCGGCGGTCGTCGTGCTGGACCTGCCGACGGCGGTCACGGTGCCGGTCCCCATGCTCGGCCTGCTTGCGCTGCTCGCGGCAGTCTTCTACCCGAAGATCCTCGTCAGCCAGCGCCGCCAGCAGCTCAACGATCGCTTTCACCTGCTCGTGACCCACATGACGGTGCTGGCGACGACGAAGATCGACCGCATGGAGGTGTTCCGCACGCTGGCGGAGGAAGAGGAGTACGGCGAACTCGCCAACGAGATGCGCCGGATCGTCGAACTGGTCGACACGTGGAACCAGAGCCTCGACGACGCCTGCCGCCGCCGCGCCAAGGCGGTCCCCAGCGACGCCGTCTCCGACTTCCTCGACCGGCTGGCCTACACGCTCGGCGCCGGGCAGTCGCTCGAGGACTACCTCGTCAGCGAGCAACAGCAGATCATCCAGAACTACAAGACCGTCTACCAGGGCACGCTGGACAACCTGGAGGTCATGAAGGACCTCTACCTGTCGATGATCCTCTCGATGACGTTCGCGCTGGTGTTCGCGACGGTCCTGCCCGTCCTGACCGGGACCGACCCTACCATGACCGTCAGCGCGGTCATCGTCATGTACGTCTTCGTCCAGTCGGGGTTCTACCTGGCCATCCGGTCGATGGCGCCGTACGACCCCGTCTGGTTCCACCCGGAGGAGTACCCCTCCGACGTCGAGCGGCGCGTCGACCGCGCCACCTACGTCGGCGTCGGCCTCGCCGGCCTGCTCCTGTTCGTCTCCTTCGGGGGGATGCTCGGCCTCTCGCCCGTGACGCTGAACGACGTCTACTTCTTCCTCGACGGCGTCCCGCTGGCGTTCTACGCCGCGACGCCGATCACGCCACTGCTGCTCCCCGGCATCGTCCTCCGCCGGCAGGAGAAACTGATCAAGGCCCGCGACGAGGAGTTCCCCAGCTTCATCCGCGCCCTCGGCGCTACCGAGGGCGCGAAGCAGTCGACCACCTCCATGGTGTTGCGCACCCTCCGGAAGAAGGACTTCGGGCCGCTGACCCCGAACATCGACGACCTCTACAAGCGGCTGAACATGCGCATCGAGCCGGCGGAGGCCTGGCACTACTTCACGGCCGACTGCCGCTCGTACCTCATCCAGACCTTCTCCGAGATGTACCTGGTCGGCCGCGAGATGGGGGGGTCGCCGAAGCAACTCGGCGAGCTGGTCGCCGAGAACATGAACGAGGTGCTACAGCTGCGCCAGCAGCGCAACCAGGCCACCACGACGCTGATCGGCCTCCTGTACGGCATCACCGCCGCCTCCACCTTCGCCTTCTTCATCGGCCTTCAGGTCGTCAACATCCTCTCGTCGCTGTCGCTGGACCTCAACACGAGCAACAACCCCGGTTTCGACGCCGGCTCGCTGATCCACACCGAGGTCTACGACATCCCCCTCATCGAGTTCCTGCTGGTCGTCATCATCATGTTCGGCGCGATGCTCTCCGCTCTGATGATCCGGACGACCGACGGCGGCCACAAGGCCAACACCTACATGCACTTCGTCCTGCTGTCGTGGATCGGCGCACTCACCGCCGTCGCCACGAAGTACCTGGTCACCCAGTTCCTGGCGGTCTGAATTGTTACTTCGGGAGGTGTCCTCGCTCGCTTCGCTCGCGAGAAGCGAACCGCGAGTGCTCCGCGCTCGCGGATGCCGGCTTCCGTTTACCGCTCCACGTCTGCCCGCGCTCGTTCGCTCGCGGTGGGGTCGTGGCCGAACCACAGCGCGGCCGCGCCGATCCCCGCGAGGAGCGCGATTATCGCAGTCAGTGACGGCGACAGCGGCCACGGGGCGATCGCCGCCGCGTCGATGATGGCCAGCAGTCCCATGATCAGGAACCCGGCCAGCGAGAACTGTCCGAACGGGCCGAAGCCGTTGTCTCTCGTGCTCATTGCGTCCGGAGGTAGGGCGGCGACGGGCAAGTACTGTTGGATATCCTACTATTCTGGACCGGGAGTGGAACGTATCCGGAGCGACCGCTCGCGCGCTGTTTCGGCGGCCGGGCCGATCACTCGCGGACGGCCTCGAGGACGATTCCGTCCTCGAAGCGGCCCCGCTCGTCGGCCTTCGCTTCCCGCATCGCTTCCAGTTCGTCCTCTGCGAGGTCATGCGCCCCCGCGAGCGCCGCGACGACTTCCAGCACGTCGGCCAGTTCCTCGGGATCCTCGCTCTCGTGGTACTCCGCGACCTCCTCGTCGAGTTTCTCCCGGAGGCGCTCTCGGTAGGCCCCGCCCTCGACGGCGTGTGTCACCGGTTCCTCCCCGTCCTCTCTGATCATCTCGGGAATCCCGTCCCGGACCAGTTTGTCGTGCTCCCTGGGCACGGGCACGGCGTCGACGGCCGCGGACGTAGTTCCGACGGTCGCTCGCCGGCCATCGGGGGGCTTATCCGGAGCGACCGCTTCTCCGCAGGTATGAGCAAGCGCGAGGAGTTCCTGGCCGGCGAGCGCGTCGATGACGTCGCCTTCTTCCTCCACGAGGACGCGGTCGGCAACCTCTCGGCGCTGGACGACTACGCCGAGCAGGTCGAGGACGGCGTCGTCCTCGTCGTCGAGGGCGACTCCGGCCGCAGCGCGTTCCAGTCGGCGACCGGCATCGACCCGATGGGACTCGCCCGCGAGGCGATGCAGACCGACGGCGAGATCAGCCGGGACCTCACCGGCGGCGTCTGCCCGGCGAGCGAGGACGACCCCGACGGCGACCACGCTGCGAAGTTCGTCTTCGCGTTCGCCGAGGAGCGAAACGAGGAGGTCGGCGGCGTCTACGCCGAGGGCGACGTGATCCACGCCTACGGCGTCTGCACCTGCGGCGAGCGCTACTCCGAGAAGTGGGTCGTCGGCGACGAGTAGCGGCCGTCGCGCACGCGCGTTCTACGATTCGAGTCTGATCGGCGCCAGCAGCCGCTCGACTAGCGCGCGAGCGATGCCGGTGAGAACGCCGCCCTCGTGCTCGTAGGCGACGGTCACCTCGTCGCGGGTCACGCCGTGTCGGAGGTGCTGGACGCCGTCGAGTAGGAGCCAGCCGCCGACGAAGCCGCCCCCGGCGACGAACCAGACCGCCCCCGCACCGGCCGCCACGAATCCGATGAATCCGAGGGTGAGCGCGCCCAGCAGGACGTGGTCCGCGTAGTCGCCGACGACCGCCTCGGCGACGTCTCCAGCTAGCAGCAGGGCGAGGAAGCCGGCGGCGGAGAGGGCAGCGGAGCGCAGCGAGTCAGAGAGGACCGCCAGCGTCGCGGCGACCGCGGCGGCCTGAAGCAAGCGCGACACGACGCGGTTCCGCGAGGGGAGAGGCGAGTGGAGGGCGAGCAGCGGCATCGCAATCTGTCGGGAGGATCGAATGCGGTGAGGATGAATCTTGTCCTAGATAACGGTCACGTCAGGCGGCGTCGCCGTCCTCGCCCTCGACTCCCTCGTCTTCCTCGAAGTCCAGCCGCCGGAAGGCGTCGACGATGGGTTACTCGTCTGCGAGAGCGTCGTAGATGTCGCGGTGCTCCTCCCGGTCTGTCTCGGCCACTCGGGAAACGATTTCCTGCCGTATGTCCTCCATCACGTCGTCGAGCGGTGTCCCGTCGCTCGTCCCCCCTTCGGTCGCCATGGGTGTCCCTTGGCCCTGAGACCCGTTAATCGTTCGGGTCGGACGTCTCGTCGGTCATTTCCTCGAGTCCGTAATGGATCAGTTCCTCGCGATAGTTCGAGATCTCGTCGTTCAGGTCTATCGGTCGCGAGTTCGATCGGAGATATGCGAGGATCCGCTCCTCGTCTACGGTCGCCTCGTCCGTCCCGAACTGCTTCAGAATATCTATGATCTCGTCGTCGTACTCGAGCTGATATCCGTTGAGGCGGTAGAAGACGGACACAGTGTTGAGAGCGGTGCGTTTGTTCCCGTCCACGAATGGATGGTCGGCAACGAGGAATCGAAGCAAGTGGAAGGCCTTCTCGTGGATCGTTTCGGGAACGGACCCGAAACTACCCTCCTCGACGTAGCCCAATGCAACTCGATGTCTCCGCGGTTCCGAACGCCCGGACTCGTATCTGGATACTCCGAGACGATGTCCTCGTGGATGTCGAGGACGTCCTCGACGGACGGGTACCAGAGCGGAGTGGCCATTCGTCTGCTGTCTCACACCGAACTGGTGTAACAGTTCCCGTCTGTATCTGAGAAATCCCGCGGAGAACGCTACTCTGTTTTGTCGCCCGCCCCGCCTTCATCCTCTCCCTCGACCTCCAGCCGCCGGAACGCGTCCACGATGGCCTGCTTGGCCACCGCCCCCCGCGTGCTCCAGTGGTGGGCGTAGTCGAGCATGTCGTCGTAGACGTCGGGCTTGCACCCGGCGGCGCGGGGGTGACCGCCGCCGGAGACTTGCCGGGCGACCTCGTGGCAGCGCTCGAAGGTCTCGGTGCCGCGGATGGACGCGGAGCCGGCGGGCTTGACGATGACGGCGGCGTCGGCGCCCTGCTTGCGGAGTTCCTCGGCGACCTCGTTCTGCGAGCAGCGGCCGTAGGTGACCCCGACCGTCCAGGGGCCGACCTCGCGCAGCTCGGCGCGCTCGACGGCCTTCTCGATGAGGGCCTCCTTCTCGACGCGCTTCTCGGCGAGGTACTCGTGGATCTCAGCCGAGAGGTCGGGCCCGTGTTCGAGAACGGCCTCGATGTACTCCTCGGGCTCCGACCAGTAGGAGAAGTCCGCCAGGTCGTCGCTGCGCTCGTCCTCGCGGATCCAGAGATCGTGGTCGCGGGTGACTTCGGCCAGTTCCCGGAAGCGGTCGGGGAAGTCGTAGTCGAGTTCCCCGTGGACGACGTCGGCGGTGCAGACCTCGTCGCTGTCGCCGACGACGCGCTCGACGCCGGCCTCGTCGACCAGCGCGGCGAGGTCGTCCTCCCACTGGTGGTGGTCGTACCAGCGGACGTCCTCGACCCGGGCGACCAGGTCGGGCAGCGCCGCGACGTCGTCTTCGCTGTCGGGCGCGAGGTCGCAGACGACGACCGTCGCGCCCGTCTCGGCGTACTCTGCGACCCACTCGAGGGTCTCTTCGAGTTCGTGGGGGCCGGCGGGGACGAGCGCGCCCTCGCCGTAGGCCTCCCGCACCAGCGCGGTGCAGGCCAGGCCGTCGGCGTCGGGGTCGGCGACCACCACGGTGCCGGCACCGTCGAGTTCCTCGGCGACCTCCTGTTCCTGTCGGTCCTCCTCCAGCGAGTCGGGGACGAAGAAGCCCTCGCCGGGCAGAATCGACTTCCGTTCCAGCGAGAGGCGGTCGTCGTCGATGAGCCAGTCGTCCATACCCGGACCTGAACCCCGCGGTCAAAGAACGTCGCGGTCCGGGTGCGCCACCGCGGTCGCTGGTCGCTACGCCTCGCCGTCCGCCGCTGCGCCCTCCAGTTGCCGGACGGTCAGCACCGGCGGCTCCGCCCGCCGGACGACGCCCTCGGCGACGCTGCCCAGGAGGTAGCCGTGCTCGCCGTGGCGGCCGCGGGTCCCCGTGACGATCACGTCCGCGTCGATCCCCTCGGCGTAGGCGCAGATCTCGCTGGTCGGATCGCCCTCTCTGATCGCCGTGACCACCGTCTCGGACGCCGGGTCCGGATCGTCGGCGGCGGCCTCGCGGACGAAGGTCAGCGCCTTGCCGCCCTCCGTCGCCAGCGCGCGCTCGAAGTCCTCGCGGACGTCGTCCGGCGTCGCCGCGACGTCGCCCGAGTCGACGACGTACAGCGCGTGGACCGTCGCCTCGAACCGCTCCGCCAGGTCCACGGCGGCCCGGACGGCGCGCTCCGCGCTCGCCGAGCCGTCCGTGGCGATGAGTACCGTCTCGAACATGCGTGGTACTATCCGGGCCCGCGCAATAAAGCCGCGGCACCGCCGCTCGGCCCGGAGGATTTTTGCGGGGGCCGAACCCAGTCACGGTCGATGGAGGTCGACCTCGTGCTCGCGCCCGTGGACGGCAGCGACCGGTCGGAGCGGGCGGTGGAGTACGCGCTCGCGGTCGCGGACGCCTACGGGGCGGACATGCACCTGCTGTTCGTGCTGGACGAGACGCTGGTGGAGGCGATCGACGCGGGGAACGTCGACGCCGAGTCGGTCGCCAGCGAACACAGAGGCTTCGCCGACGGCGTCCGGGAACGGATCGACGGCAACGGGACAGGGCTGACGTACTCCACTGCCGCCGGGTTCTCGCAGCGGCGGCTGGCGCAGTCGCCGGGGAGTGTGATCCTCGACGTGGCCGAGGAGATCGACGCCGATTTCGTGGTGGTCCCGCGCGAGTCGCCCAGCACGGACCCGGACGAGGCCATCGGCAAGGCCGCGCTGTACGTCATCGAGTACGCCAGCCAGCCGGTGCTCTCAGTGTAGGCGGATCGCCATCTCCAGCTCGAAGCGCTCGCTGTCGGTCGTCTCGAATCCCACTTTCTTGTAGAGGGCGATAGCGGGGTCGTTCCAGCGCTCGACGGTGAGCCAGACGCGCTCGATGCCCTCGGCCGCGCCGTGGCCCAGCAGCGTCTCGACCAGCTCCGTGCCGATGGAGGCGCCCTGGTACTCCGCGAGGACGAAGATGGCCAGCTCGTAGGCGTCGTGCTCGTCCGGGACGAGCGTGGCGTGGCCGACGGCGTCGTCGCCGTGCCAGGCGATCACGTTCAGGCACCCCTCGGCGAGGATGTCGTCCAGCCAGCGCCGGATGGCGGACTCGCGGCTCGGCGGGATACCCTGGGCGCGGTCCTCGGGGGCGAAGTCGACGTACATGTCGACGAGCGCCTCCCGGTCGTCCTCGCCGGACACCTCGACGCGGACGGTCCGACTCTCGCGGTCGGTGAACGTCCGCGGGGGCTCGGGGAACGAGCCCGCCGGCTCGTCGGGGTAGTCGCGCATCATCGCACGAGCGTCACCGGGGTCTGCGCGTTCAGCAGCACGAACTCGGCGATCGATCCCAGCTGGATCTTGCCGAGCGTGCTGCGCTGGCCGCTCCCCAGCACGATGCGGTCGTAGTCCTCGCGACCGGCGATCTCAACGAGCTGCGGGCCCGGCTCGCCGTCGAGGTGACGGATCGTCGCCTCGAAGTCGGCCTCGTCGAGGATCTCCCGGACTCGCTGTTCGACCTCGTCGTCGTCGGCGTCGACCTCCTCGTTGGCGAACACCGCCACAGTGAGGTCGTCGCCGGCCTCGCGCGCACGGTCGATCGACGTCTCGAGGGCCTCGTAGGAGAGACGACTGCCCCCGACGCCGAGTAACACCTTCATGAGCGAGCCAAAGAGGGCGGCCGTCAAAAAGCCACTCACCGCCGACGGACTCACTTCGTTTGTCCGTCGAGCCTTACCTCGCACAACTCGACCGGACCGAGCGAAATTCACGCCGTTCGCCCCGAATCCGTGCTCGCCACGCCCGAGCGTGCCGACACGCTTTTTCGCCCCCAGAACGCAGGGACGGCCATGACCGACGGCGCGTCGCCGGAGACGGACGGGACAGACGAAGAGCGATCCGACGCGGGCGACGAGAGTACCGGAGCGGGCGTCGGCGGTGACGAACTCTCCGACGACGAGGTCACCCCCACCGAGGACGAGGCGGCCGAGAGGGACGTTCCGGCAGACGTCGACGAATCCGCCGATGCGGATTCGTCTGCCCGTCAGGCTGTGCCTGGCGACGGTGAGTCGTCGCAAGACGACGAGTCACAGCAGGCTGTGCCTGCTGACGTCCGGAAGTACGACCGCTTCAAGAAGATCGAGGGCGGGACCTACGACCGCGCCAACGAGTTCCTCCGCGAGCGCACCTACGTCACCGCCCGCGAGTGGGCCATCGCGCGCCTCTGTGCGGACTTCCGGACAGAGACCGGCGTCGAGATGACCAAGATCGGCGAGAACCTGCCGGAGCTGGTCCCGTTCATGACCGACACGTACACGCCCCAGGCCGTCAACCAGGCGCGGGCCGCCTTCGAGGAGAAGGTCCGCAAGGCCGGCGCGACCTTCCTCTACGGTGCGATGTGCGACTTCTTCACCGCCGAGGAGCTCGACGACGTGATGTACGAGTCCACGGAGGTCGCCAAGTTCCTCCTGGAGGTCGAGGGCGTCGAGCTCAGCGTCGAGGAGGAGCTGGACGCCGAGGACCGCATCTCCGAGGTCATGCGGGAGGTCCGCGAGCACTCCGCGGAGCTGCGCCACGACGAGTGCCCCCACTGCGGGCACGACCTGGACGGCGAGGCGTAGACGACGGCGGTCTCCTCGCCGCCGAACCGGTCGCTGGTCACGTCGCCCGGGACTGGGAGCAGCACCGCCGGGAGCGCGCCAGGGGCCGGCCCGGCGTCAGTCGGGAAAGAGCAGCGAGGGGTCGGCGAGGTCGATCTCGACGACCTCGTCCGCGGCCAGTCGGCGGACGTACGCGGCGAGGCCGCGCTCCGCTGCCGCGCGCTCGAGGCGGTCGCGGTCGTCACGGTCGTAGTACGCGGGAAGCAACACCGCACAGCCGTCGGCGCACTCCGCGGCGAGCAGGAGGTAGATCCGCTCGTCGTCCGGTGCGCGGTAGACGTCGACCCGGTCGATGGAGCGTCCGCCGAGGACGTCGCGGACCGCCTCGTACTCGTCGTCCGGCACCAGCACGTCCAGCCCCGCTCGCCCCTGCTCGTCGTCCTCCTCGCCGACGACCGCGGTCACGGCGTCGGGATGGCAGGCGACGACCAGCCGACCGTCCGCCCGGTAGTCCTCGGCCATCGCGTGGACGTCCTCCATCACACGCTCCCAGCCGTCGCCGTCGAAGGGACCGGAGTCGTCGCTCATCACGCGTAACGTGACACTCAGCCGTCAAAACAGTTGGGCCTGTGAACCGGCGCAGCGTCCCGTGTAGCGCCCGTAGGGCTACTCCGGCCGGACGTTCCGGCCCCGCGCGTCGCCGAACCGCTCCTCGCCGTCGGACTCCCGCCAGTAGGCGACGGACCCGCGGACCAGCGTCAGCTCGGGGAAGACGCCGTCGAATCCCTCGAAGGGCGTCCAGTCCACCTTCGAGTGGAGGGTGTCGCCGCGTATCTTCCGGCCGTCGTCGGGGTCGACGAGCACGAGGTCGGCGTCCCGGCCTTCCTCGATCCGGCCCTTCGACGGCAGGTCGAAGACGTCGGCGGGGTTCGCGGCGGTGAGGTCGCGCACGCGCTCGAACGTGAGCGGGCTGTCCTCGTCGACCGCCTCGGCGAGCAACAGGGGGAGCGCCGTCTCGACGCCCGGCACGCCGGACGGGGCCTCCCAGATGGAGGCGTCCTTCTCCTCGCGCGTGTGGGGAGCGTGATCGGTGGCGATCACGTCGACCGTCCCGTCGGCGACCCGCTCGTAGACGGCCGCCCGACGCTCCTCGCTCCGGAGCGGCGGGTTCATCCGGCCGAACGTGCCTAGCTCGTCCAGGTCCTCGCGCGAGAGCAGGAGGTGGTGCGGGGTGACCTCGCAAGTCATCCCGGCGTCGGCGGCGCGGTCGACCCCCTCCGGCGTCGAGGTGTGAGCGACGTGGATCGTCGCGCCGAGGTCGGCAGCGACCTCGCAGGCGCGCTCGACGGCGACCGACTCGGCCTCCGCCGTGCGGTAGGCGCTCCAGGCGTCGGCGTCGTCCCGGGACGTGGCGCCCTGATCGAACTCGTCGGCGTCCTCGGCGTGGACCGTGACGGTCACGTCGCGCTCGGTCGCCGCCTCCAGCGCGGACTCGAAGAGGTCGGCCTCGATGCCCATGTCGCCGGTCGAGTCGGCGAGGAACACCTCGCCGAGCGCGAAGAGCGGGCGGTCCAGAAGGTCGGGGTCCCAGTCGGCCGTGACGCCGCCGTTGATCCCGAAGTCGACCAGCGACTCGCCGGCGAGGTCGACCTTCTCGTCGAAGGCCGCGGGGTCGACCGTCGGCGGGTCGGTGTTGGGCTGGTCGACCACCGTGGTGACCCCGCCGGCGGCGGCGGACCGGGAGCCGGTGGCCCAGGTCTCCTTGTGCGGGAAGCCCGGCTGGCGGAAGTGGACGTGCGCGTCGATCATCCCCGGGAGGAGGCGCTTGCCCGCGGCGTCGATCACGCGCTCGTCGCCGTCGGCCTGGAGGTCCTCGCCGACGGCGGCGACGGTCTCGCCGTCGACGCGGACGTCGCGCTCGCGCCCGTCCGCGAGGGTCGCGTTCCGGAAGAGCATACAGGCGCTCCTCGGGCGGTGGCCCTAAGTCTCCCGAATGCGCTCGACGCGGTAGTCGTCCGGGACGAAGGCGCGGATCAGGGCGTCGATGATCGCGTCGGGGTCGGAGGGACTGCCCGCCGCGGCGACGCTCCCGACGCTGTCCGGATCGAACGGGACGTCCAGGGCGTCGTAGACGGGGTCGAGGACGGCGGCGATCTCCTCGCGGTCCGCGACCACGACGACGCCGGCGACGAGCGCCACGTCCTGTCGAACGCGCTGGGCCAGCCCGGCGATCTTCCCGTCCGCCCGCAGCGAGTGCGTTCCCGGACAGAAGGAGTCGGGAGGTTCTCCTTCGTCGGCGTCGACGCCGAGGTCGGCCAGCGCCGCCCGCAGGCGGTCTGTCGCGTCGGCGTAGCGGTCCCGGATGCCGGAGCGGTCGTCGGCGGGGCGGGCCAGCGCGAACGCCACCGTCGAGCCGGTGTACGCGACGGCCCGCCCGCCGACCTCGCGTTCGAGCGGGACGTAGCCGCGGTTGCGTGCGATGCCGCGGGCGAGGTCGTAGCCGTCGCTGCGGGCGTCGCGGCGGCCGAAGGCGACCTGCCGGTGGGGTCGCCAGGCGCGCAGCGCGGGCTCGCCAGTCTCGGCAGTCCGGACTGCCATCTCCCGGGTCCGCTCGAAGTCCCGCTCTGGATCGGCGGCCCGACCGCGGAGGACGCGCATGGCCGGGCGATGGGGCTCCTCGGGCAAAAAGGCGAGCAGGCGACGCCGGCGCTCCCGTCGCAGAGCGGTCGTCCCGCGACGGGCGGCGTCGCGCTCCCGCGGAGCCCGTCGCGGCGGTCCTCACAGCACGGCGGTGGTGGTCCCGTCCCCCTCCTTGAAACCTCGGACGACAGGCACATGCCCGCGTCCGCCCAAGGAACGGCGATGGCCGTCACGCTGTCCGCCGACGTCCTGGCGCGGTACCGGCGGTTCTCGCTGTACAACTCGCCGTTCGCCGCCCACGACGAGGGGCGGGCGATCGACCTCTACCACGAACCGGGCGAGCCGGTGCCATCGCCGGTCGCCGGGGAAGTGCTGGACGTCCGGCGCGTGCGGGCACCGCCGAAACCCTACGCGCCGGAGCACGACTACCTCGTGCTGGTGGACGCCGGCGAGTGGACGGCGCGGCTCATGCACGTCGATCCGACCGTCGACGTCGGCGATCGTGTGACGGTCGGCGACCCGCTCGGGCCGTCGATCAGGGCGGGCTTCTTCGCTCCCTGGGTCCCGGACCACCTGCACCTGGAGTTCCGCGACCCGGACGCGGACCCCTATCGCGCGTCCGGGTCGGTGCCGCTGGCGGTCGGCGCGGACGTCGAGGCGCTCGACTGGGACGGTAGCGGGACGGTCGTCGAGGCCGACGAGACGTGGGCCCGCCTGGACTCGCCGGCCCATCCCGCGGCGGGCGAGCGGTTCGTCGGGCTGGCCAACGGCGCGGGTCCGGGCGTCGTCGACGGGGGACTGCCGCACTACGACGGCGGCGGGCTGGTAGGCGGTGAGAGCGGGCCGGTGGTCGTCGCCGGGACGACGGTGGGAGAAGCGACCGGTCGGAACGTGACCTGGTCGGACGTGCAGGTGTACGCGAACGGCGGCCCCGTCACGGGCCTGGCGCTGTTCTGCGCTCGCGACCGGTTCGGGATCAAGGTCGTCGGCGAGGCCGTGGACCTCGCGGTCGGCGAGGACGTGGCCGTGACGGTCGAGCGGCGGTGATTCGACGCGAGACCGGCGGAGCGAATCCGGTCAGGCGAACGCGACGTCGTCGAGCGCCGTCACCTCGCCGAACAGCCACTCGGCGTGGTCCAGGGCGTACTCGCGGTGGTCGTCCTCGATGGCGCCGATAGCGTCCTCGACGAGAACGGGCCGGTAGTCACGGAGGCCGGCGCTGCCGGCGGTGTGGAGCACGCAGACGTTCGCGAGCGTGCCGCAGAAGACGAGGTCGTCGATACCGTGGGCGTCGAGCCACCCCTCGAGCTGGGTCTCGTGGAAGGCGTCGTAGGTGTGCTTGACGACGACCAGGTCCTCCTCGCGGGGGGCCAGTTCGTCGACGAGTTCGGCCTCCCAGGAGCCCTCGAGGACGTGCTCGCCCCAGCGCTCGAACTCGTCGTAGTAGTGTGCGTCCGCGAACTGCTCGGGCGGGTGGACGTCGCGGGTGAAGACGACGACGGCCCCGGCCTCGCGCGCCCGGTCGACGAGTTCGACGCAGGGCTCGATGGCCTCCTCGCTGCCGGGGGCGTAGAGGCTCCCGTCGGGGTGACAGAAGCCGTTCTGCATGTCCACCACCGCCACAGCGGTGCTGTCGGGGTCGAGTTCCATGGCGTCCGGAGCTATGCTATCGACTCACAACAGCGTTGCCCCACTGCGGGCCCTTTTTGAGTGCGGACGACTACGGACCGGACATGTACCGCGCCGCCCTGTGCGCAGTTCTACTGGTCCTCGCTGGCTGTCAGGCACCCGGTCTGGGCGGGGAGCCGACGGCGACGGAGACCGGGGTCGACGCGAGCACGACCGAGAGCGACGCAGGGGCCTCCGACGACGCCCTGGGGTACGAGAACGGCTACCGGCACGACGAGAGCCTCTCGATCACCACCGCGGACGGCCTCAACGAGAGCGAGCGGGAGGCGGTGGTCGCCCGGGCGATGGCCCGGGTAGAGCACGTCCGCGGGCTGGAGTTTCGGGAGTCGGTACCCGTCGAGGTGATCACCCGCGAGGAGTACCGCAACGAGTCGAGCCGGGACCGCACGGAGTCGTTCCGGCGCTTCGACAACGCGAAGTTCGAGGCCATGTTCCTGGTCGGCGAGGGCGAGGACTCGGTAGCCACGCAGGAACGGACGCTGAGTGAGAGCGTCCTGGGGTACTACGACCCCGCCGAGGGGGCCATCGTCATCGTCTCCGACAGCGAGACGCCCCGGCTGGACGGCGAGGGGACGCTGGCCCACGAACTGGTCCACGCGCTGCAGGACCAGCACTACAACCTCTCGGACGACGACGTCGCGACCCGGGACGCCTATCAGGGGCGCAACGGGCTGATCGAGGGGGACGCCTCGTTCACCCAGCGGCGCTACACCGAGCGCTGCGGCGAGTCCTGGGAGTGCCTCCCGGCCGCGTCGGACGCCGGCGGTGGCGGCGGCGACAGCCACTTCGGGATCAACTTCCTCATGTACTTCCCCTACGGCGACGGCGGGCAGTTCGTCGCCGCGCTGCACGACGAGGGCGGCTGGGAGCGGGTGAACGACGCCTACGACGAGCACCCCGACGGGTCGACCGAAGTGATCTACCCGGACCGCTACCCCGAGTGGGAACCGGCGAACGTCACGATCGAGGACGGCGCGAGCGACGGCTGGGAGCGCGTCCGGCCCGCCGACCGGCCCGACCACGCGGTGCTGGGTCAGTCGGCCATCGCGGCCGGGCTGGCGTACACGGTGGCCGACGAGTACGACGACAGCGGCGTCGTCGGGCCCCGGCAGATCATCAACTACGGCGGCGACGGCTCCGTCGACCGGGCGGACCCGTACAACTACCACCTGCCCGCGGCCGACGGCTGGACCGGCGGGCGGATGCGCGTCTACGAGCGCGGCGACGAATCGGCCTACGTCTGGCGGACGGCCTGGGCGAACGAGTCCGAGGCCGCCGAGTTCGCCGCCGGCTGGGGGGACGTGGTCGAACACTGGGGCGGGACGCAGGTCGACGACGGCGTGTGGGTGATCGAGGACGGTCCGTACGAGGACGCTATCGAGATACGGCGGGACGGCGACGCGGTGACGGTAGTCAACGCGCCGACCCGGAGCGACCTGGAGGCGGTCCATGCGTAAGTCGCTGCTCGCGGCCGCGGCGGTGCTGGCGCTGCTGGCCGGCTGTTCGGGCCTCCCCGCGCCGGACCATCCGTTCATGGAGGACCCCGGCGAGGACCAGATCGGCTGGGAGGGCGGCTACTGGTACGACGAGTCGATCGCCGTCACGCCGGGCGACGGCCTCAACGAGAGCGAGCAGGCGGCGCTGCTCGCCCGGACCAAGGCCCGCGTCGAGCAGGTCCGCGACCAGGAGTTCCGGGGGAACGTCTCCCTCGAAGTAATCTCCCGCGCCGAGTACCGCAACCGGTCGGCGGGCGGGGGCGGCGTCCGCCAGGAGAACCCCTGGAACGACCAGGTCTGGGAGGCGCTGTTGCTCGTCGGCGAGAACAGCACGTCCGGCGAGGCGCTGGGCGGGACGCGCAACAGCTCCGTCCAGGGGTACTACGCGCCCGCCAACGACAGCATTGTCATCGTCTCCGACAGCGAGACGCCGACCATCGACCGGGCGACGCTGGCCCACGAACTGGTCCACGCGCTGCAGGACCAGCGCGACCGGCTCAACGCCACGCCCGAGACTCAGGACCAGCAGCTGGCCCGCCAGAGCGTCACCGAGGGCGAGGCCAACTACGTCCGGATCCTCTACGAGCAGCGCTGTGGCGACCGCTGGACGTGCGTCGATCGGCCCACGGCCGACGGCGGCAACGCCAGCGGCGGCAGCCCCGAGGACGGGGTCTTCGTCACCATCTACCAGCCCTACGCCACGGGACCGCGGTTCGTCCACCAGGCACGCGAGGACGGCGGCTGGGAGGCCGTCGACGGACTCTACGGGGACGTCCCGGAGAGCACCGAGCAGGTGATCCACCCCGAGAAGTATCCCGGGGAGGACCCCGTGAACGTCACCGTGCCCGACCGCTCGGGCGATTCGTGGGAGCGGTTGGACCACGACCCCGAGGCCGACACCGTCGGCGAGGCCTCCATCTTCGCCATGCTGTACGACCACGGGGCCGTCAGCCCGGAGGAGTGGTTCCTGTACCGCGCAAACGCCTCGGCCGGCTGGGCCGGAGACAGCGTGGTGCCCTACCGCAACGAGTCCGGCGTCGGCGCCTACGTCTGGCGGACCGAGTGGGACACGGAACGGGACGCTCGCGAGTTCCGCGAGGCGTACACCTCGATTCTGGCGGAGCGGGCCAGCAGTCAGCCCCGCGACGGGATCTATCGGCTCCCTGAATCCGACCCCTTCGGCGACGCCTTCCGGGTGCGCCGGAGCGGGCAGACGGTGACCATCGTCAACGCGCCGACGGTCGACCGGCTGGACGACGTGCATCGGGCGCGGTAGCCGGCCGCCGCAGTCCATCGCAGTCCGCCGCAGCCGACCCGTGCCATCTTTTCGCACGTAAAGAGGCTATATAGTAACAAGTACGGCTATGTCGGCTACGGTGGCCTACAGTCGGACCGGAGTGGTACGTATCAGGGGATACCCCTATTATAAACCCGTTTAGTTTACACCTGCCCCTCTTCACTCGATGGCACGCGACAGCGAGCGGCCGTCCGGCCTGGTATCGCGGCGAAAGTTCATCGCGACGACCGGTGCTCTCGGCGCCGGCACAGTGGCGGGGTGTTCCGGACAGAGCGACGGGAGCAGCGACGCAACGGAGGACGGCGGTTCGACGGCGTCCGGCGACGGCGGTGACGCCGGCGGCGGGACCGAGAGCGGTGGATCCGGCGGGACGGACACGAGCGTCCTGACCGCCGACGGTTCGTCGACGGTGTTCCCAATCACGAACACGGGCGCGAGCTACTGGAACTCCAACCCCGAGGCCGGCGACGGGGACTACTGGCCGGAGTCGTGGGCCAGCGAGGAGTACGACACCGACATGCGCCTGGCGGACTTCTTCGCCCAGCAGTACGGCTACGAGCCGACCGGCGAGCGCTCGAACCCGCCGTTGCGGGCGAGCGTCGCCCTCTCGCACTCCGGGACCGGCATCGAGGGCGTCATGGAGGGGCGAGTCGACATCGGCGACGCCTCCGCCAGTGCCGCCGCCGAGCTGTCCGACGCCGACCAGAGCACCCTCGATGACTTCGTCGACCACGTCGTCGGCGTCGACGGCCAGCCCATCGTCGTCAGCCGGGAAGTCCGGGACGCCGGCGTCGAGCAGATCACGCTGGCGGAACTCGAGGGGATCTACCGGCAGGAGATCACCAACTGGAGCGAGGTCGGCGGCCCGGACCGCGAGATCCTCGCGCTCGGGCGGGCCGAGGGCTCCGGGACCGACACCGCGTTCCGGCAGAACGTCTACGGCGATCCAGACGCCTCGATCAGCCCGGACCAGCGCTACGGCCAGAACCAGCAGCTCCAGCAGGCGATCGGCCAGGCCGACAACGCCATCTCCTACATCGCGCTGGCGTTCGTCGAGCCCGACGGCGCGACTCCGCCGGTCGGCCTGGAGATCGACGGCACGCTCTACGAGTACGGGAAGAACCTGGGTGCCCAGGAGTACCCGCTGTCCCGCGACCTCCACGCCTACACGTGGCAGGACACCTCGCGCAAGGAGGCGGCGTTCATCAACTTCCTGCTGAGCGACTTCGGCCAGGAGACGTTCGTCCGCGGGAACGACTACTTCGCACTGCCCGACGACAGGCTCCAGACCGAGCGCGAGAAGGTCGCGCCCTCGAACTACGAGTAACGCCGGACTCCCTCAACACACTGCATGCTACAGCGAGTCAAGCGAGGGATGGCTGCAGCCACTGACCGGGCGCTGAGCTACCACTCCCGGGCGGAGGACGGCGCCGCCGCGGTACACGCCTCGATGGCCCTCTCGGTGCTGGCCACTGTCCTCCTGTTCATGGCCGGCTCCCGGTGGACCGTGGTCCCGTTTCTCGCGTTCGTCGCGACCGTGGCCGTCGGCTGGATCCGCCGACAGGCCGCGACCGCGAGGGCCCTGACGTTCCTGGCGACGGTGGCGACGGTCGCGGTCCTCGGCCTGATCGTCGCGTTCCTGCTGGCGCGGTCTGTGCCCGCCGTCCGGGCGATGGGGCTGGACCTGGTGACGCGGACCGAGGCGCCGCTGTGGGGCGGCGAGGGCGGCCGGATCTGGTCGCTGGCACCGATGATCGTCGGGACCGCCGTCACCACGGTCATCGCGACGCTGATCGCCGCGCCCCTGGGCGTGGCCGGCGCGGTCTTCGTCAGCGAGATGGCGCCCGGTCGCGTCCGCGAGGTGGTCAAGCCCGGGATCGAACTGCTGGCCGGCATCCCGTCGATCACGTACGGGTTCGTCGGCCTGACCGTCCTCAACCAGTACTTCTACGAGGAGTTCCGGACGCCGACGATCGGCAACCACTTCGCCGCCGGTCTGATGATCGGCGTGATGGCGCTCCCCACGGTCGTCACCGTGGCGGAGGACGCCCTCTCGGCGGTGCCCGACTCGATGAAGCGGGGATCGCTCGCCGTCGGGACCACCGAGTGGCAGACGACGCGGAGCGTCACCGTCCCGGCGGCGCTGTCGGGGGTCTCCGCGGGCGTCCTACTGGGCGTCGGCCGCGCGATGGGCGAGACCATGGCCGCGACGGTGATGCTGTCCCACACGAAGGGGTTCCCGACACCCGTCTTCGACGCCTTCTCGAACTTCGGCGAGACGCTGACGACGGTCATCGCCTTCGAGGGGGGCAACGCGAGCGGGCTGCACATGAGCGCCCTGTTCGCGGCCGGCGTCGTCCTGTTCGTCACGGTGATGGCGCTGAGCGTCGCCTCGCAGTGGATCGAGTGGCGGATGCGGCGGACCCTGGGAGGTGACCGATGAGCGACGTCGAGGCACCCGCGCTGGTGCGCGAGCGAGGTACCGCCGGCGAGTCGCTCGCGACGGCGCTGCTGGCGGTCGCCGCGCTCGGCTTCCTGGCCGGGTGGGCGGCATTGTTCCAGTGGCTCGACGAGGGCAGCGCTCCCCTCGGCGTCGGCCTCTTCGACTGGCTCGGCGGCGCGCTCGCCGTCCTCGGAGTCGGGCTCGTCGCAGTGGGTCTCGCCGCGCGGTTGGGCTACGTCGACGCGACGCCGTCCCCGTCGGCGGGCGTCCCGGTCGCCGTCGTCTACGGCCTTCTGTGGTCGGCCGGCGGGGGCTCCGTCGGGGTGGCCCTGTTCGGGGCCGCCCCGATCTGGCTCCCGCTCGCGCTGGCGGCGGGCGCCGCCGGATCCGGCGTCGCTCTGTTCGCGCGGGAGGACCTGGGTGCGACGGCACCGGCGGCCGCCGTGCTGGTCCCGGCGGGCGTCGCGGTCGCCGCCGGCCCGATCGGACCGGGCTGGACGTGGGAACCGGCCTGGTCCTCGGCCGTCTTCCCCGGGAGCGAACTGGCGCCGATCCTGGTCGTCGCCGGGTCGGTGCTGGGCGCCTGGGTCGCCGCGAAGGCCCGCGACGGCTTCGGTGCACGGGGCCGCGAGACGGGCGCGCGGGTGCTCGTCGGGACCGTCGTGTTCGGCACGCTCGGCGTGCTGGCGCTGCTGATCGGCTTCATCGTCGTCAACGGGCTGGGCGCGGTGCTGACCGGGGCCAGCCTGAACGGCGGCCGACTGACGGTGCCGGTGATCGGCGTCGCGCTGCCGTGGATCGAGGTCCCGTTCCTGACGAACGTCACCGGCGGGCTGTTCGTCGATGTGCCCGGCGTCCTCCCGGCGGTCGTCGGGACCCTGTGGCTGGTGGCGGGCGCCGTCGCCTTCGCCGTCCCGCTGGGCGTCGGCGCGGCCGTCTTCCTCACCGAGTACGCCGAGCGGGGCCGGTTCACGCAGGTCGTCGAGGTGGCCACAAACGGTCTCTGGAGCACGCCGAGCATCGTGTTCGGCCTGTTCGGGCTGGCCTTCCTCGTGCCGCGGATCAGCGGCGGCAACTCCATCCTCGTCGGCCAGCTCGTCCTCGGGTTCATGCTGCTCCCGCTCGTGCTGATCACGAGCCGGGAGTCGCTCAAGTCGGTGCCCGACGAGTACCGCGACGCCAGCGCCGCGCTCGGCGTGAGCAAGTGGCAGACGATCCGCAGCGCCGTGCTGCCCGCGGCGATGCCGGGCACCATCACCGGGACCATCCTCGGGGTCGGCCGCATCGCCGGCGAGACGGCGCCGCTCTTGCTCGTGTTCGGAGGTGCGCCCTACCCCAACTCGACGCCGGACGTACTGGGATCGTTCGAGCTGACCGCCCAGCCGCCGTTCGTCACCAACGAGGCGCTGCTATCGCCGGCCAGCGCGCTGCCCTACCAGCTGTACTCGACGATCACCGCCGGCGTGTTCCCCAAGGAGGTCTTCACGAACCAGGAGTTCGGCTGGGGGACGGCGCTCGTCCTGCTGCTCGTCGTGATCGGACTGTACGCCATCGGAGTGGCGAGTCGACTGTACTTCCGGAGGAAACTTCATGAGTAACGCTGCGATCGACGCGACGCAGAACAGCCAGCGAACGACCGACGGGGAGAGCGAGGAGACGGTTCGGCAGGAGTGGCGCGAGTACGACTTCGACGGCGACGCGAAGCTCGCCGTCGAGGACCTGGACGTCCACTACGGCGACGAGCAGGCCCTGCAGGGGGTCTCGCTGGAGATCCCCGAGGAGAGCGTGACGGCGCTGATCGGCCCGTCGGGTTGTGGCAAGTCGACGTTCTTGCGCTCTCTCAACCGGATGAACGACCGCATCGGGAGCGCCCGCGTGGAGGGGTCGGTCGCGCTCGACGGGCGGGAGCTCTACCAGGACGGCGTCGACCTGGTCGAACTGCGCAAGCGCGTGGGGATGGTGTTCCAGGCGCCCAACCCCTTCCCCAAGTCGATCCGGGACAACGTCGCCTACGGCCCGCGCAAGCACGGCGAGATCGACACCGGCCTGCTCGCTCGACTGCTCGGCCGCGACGACTGCGGGGCGGAGGACGAACTCGTGGAGGACGCCCTGAGGCGGGCCGCGCTGTGGGACGAGGTGAGCGACCGGCTGGACGACAACGCGCTGGGCCTGTCGGGCGGCCAGCAACAGCGGCTCTGCATCGCCCGCGCGCTGGCGACCGACCCCGACGTGCTCCTGATGGACGAGCCTGCCTCGGCGCTGGACCCCATCGCCACCGCGAAGGTCGAGGACCTCATCGAGGAACTGTCCGAGGACTACACCGTCGTCGTCGTCACCCACAACATGCAACAGGCCGCGCGCATCTCCGACCAGACCGCCGTGTTCCTCACCGGCGGCAACCTCGTCGAGTACGGCGACACCGACCAGATCTTCGAGAACCCCGAGAGCCAGCGCGTCGACGACTACATCACCGGCAAGTTCGGGTGATCGACGTGGGGGACCGAACGCTGGACACGACGGACGTCGTCGGACGGGGTCACTGATGGAGACGCGCAAGGTCCAGGAGGTCGGCGGCGGCACCTACACGGTCTCGCTCCCCAAGGAGTGGGCCGAGAGCGAGGGAGTCGCGGCCGGCAGCGTCGTCGACCTCCACGCGCACATCGGCGGGCTGCTCGTGATCCAGGCGCGCGACCGGGACCAGGGATCCGCCGACCCGGTCCGCGTCCCGGTCCGCGGCGAGGACCCCGACTGGGTCGAGCAGGCGCTGCGCGCGGCCTACGCCGCGGGCACCGACGCCGTGGCGTTCGAGTCGCCGGAGGGAGTGGCCGACGACCAGCGGCGGCGGATCGAACGCGTCGCCCGGGACCTGGCGGGCGCCACGGTCGCCGAGGCGTCGGGGGCCCGGATCGTCGTCCGGACGCCGCTGGACGCCTCTGAAGTATCGGTCCGCCAGTCGGTCCGCCAGCTGTCGTTCGTCGCGCTGTCGATGCACCGCGACGCGACGGCGGCGCTGATCGGCGAGGGGACGCCAGAGCCGGCCCACCGCGACCGCCAGGCCGACCGGCTCTGCGGGCTGGTCGAGCGCCACGTCGAGCGGGCGCTCGGACGGCTCGACGAGGTCGACGCCCTCGGCCTGACCCGGCCGGAGCTGTTCGCCCTGTGGGGCACCGCCCGGGAACTGGAGCGGGTCGCCGACCACGCCGAGCGGATCCGGGCGACCGCCGCGGAGATCGGCGAGCCAGCGGGCCCGACGCTGCGCGAGGACCTCGCCGACCTCGCCGAGGCGGCCCGGCGGATCGTCGACGACGCGACGACCGCCGCCGCCGGCGACCACGACGTCGACGCCGCCAGCGAGGCCCTGTCGCGGCGCGACGACGTCCGCGAGCGCGCCCGGGAGCTGGACCGCCGGCTGCTGGCTTCGGAGGCCGACGGCCGGTACCTCCGGGTCCTCGACCGCCTCCGCCGGACGGCCGAGCACGGCGGCAACGTCGCCGAGCGCGCGCTGCGGACCGCGGTCCGACGGGGCGACCTGGCCGAGGCGAGCGGGGTCGACGCGGCCGCCGACTCGCCGGCCGACGCCGGCGGGTGAGCGGCCGTACACGAGTAGCTTTTTTCCCGGCGCCCGCAAACCCGGCCGTAATGACCGAGGAGTTCGACGTCGTCGGCCCGGAGGCCATCAGGGCGGGGCGCGCGACTGACGCCTACTTCGACCGGACGGTCGAGACGCTGGAGCACGCGGGGAAGAACCCCCGCGTCGTGGCGGAAGTGACCGCCGACCAGTTCCCCACCGGCGAGTTCGAGGTCCTGGCCGGCGTCAAGGACGCGGCGACCCTCCTGGCCGGACACGACCTCGACGTCGACGCGGTCCGGGAGGGTCGGCTGTTCGACGGCGGCCCGGTGATGCGCATCGAGGGCGACTACCTCGATTTCTGCCGGCTGGAGACCGCGCTGCTGGGCTTCCTCTCGCATCCCACGGGCGTCGCCACGGCCGCGCTGGAGGCCCGGCTGGCCGCGCCCGACTCGACCGTGATGAGCTTCGGCTCCCGACACGTCCACCCCTCAATCGGCGCCATGATCGAGCGGTCGGCCCTGATCGGCGGCCTCGACGGCGTCTCGAACGTCGCCGCCGGCGAGATGATCGGCAGGGAGGCCAGCGGTACCATGCCCCACGCGCTCATGCTGTGCTTCGGACGCGGCAACCAGGAGGACGCGTGGCGGGCCTTCGACGAGGCCGTGGACGAGAGCGTCCCCCGCGTCGCCCTCGCGGACACCTACTCCGACGAGGCCGACGAGGCGCTGCGGGCGGCCGAGGCGGTCGACGACCTCGACAGCGTCCGGATCGACACCACCTCCTCGCGGCGCGGGGACTTCCGGCACATCATCCGGGAGGTCCGCTGGACGCTCGACGCCGCTGGCCACGAGGACGTCGGCGTCTTCGCCAGCGGCGGCCTCGGGCGCGAGGAACTGCGGCACCTGCGGGACGTCGCGGACGGCTTCGGCGTGGGCAGCCACGTTAGCAACGCCGACCCCGTCGACTTCGCGCTGGACATCGTCGAGATCGACGGCGAGGCCGTCTCCAAGCGGGGCAAACTCCCCGGCCGGAAGGAAGTCTACCGGACGCCGGACGGTGGCCACCACGTCGCTCTCACCGACGGCGAGGCGCCCGAGGAGGGCGAGGCGCTGCTCGAGCCCCTGCTTCGCGACGGCGAGGTCGTCCGCGAGTTCGATATCGACGAGGCCGCCGATCGCGCCCGCGAGGACGCCGAACTCGTCGGGTTCAGACAGGGAGACGACGAGTAGCGAGGGTCCGACCGACGGGGGAGACCTCGGGGGAGCGAGCAGACGCTCGGTCGCGTGCCCCGCGGTATCGCCACGCACGGCCGGTGCGAAGCCTTAATCCTGACCGGTCTGCTAGGGGAGAGTGGCAGAGGGAGTCCGGCCCCCGTGCCGCGAGGCATGAGGAAAGTCCCCCCACCGGCCGGACAGGTGACCGGGCGCAAGCCCGGGGCGGGAGACCGTCGGCTCTGGAACAGAAACGAGACCCCTCCGTCCGACCGATGAGGCGCGCGAACCCGGACCGACGCGGCGTCAGCCGATAAGGAACGGGGAGTTAACCCGCCGAGGGTCGCGGGACGACGTAGTCGTCCCGGAACGTGCGAGCGGCCTCGGCCGTGAGCCAGACGACGGAGAAGGGATGGAACGGCGAATCCTCACCGGTGCAAGTCCGCGCCATCAGGTAGTCCGGCCGCGGGCGCGGACGCTGAGCCGAATGCCGGATCGAACAGAAGGGGGCTTACTCCCCTCAGCCGCCGCGTCTTCGCGGTGACGCGGGCGATTTTCGCGGTCGTATTACTTTGCAGCCCTGCGTATGTACGGACGCGCGTTCGTGCCGACGGTCGTTCCCGGGCGAGCGCGCCAGCCGCCCCACACGTTAATACCGTCCATCCCCGAGACCCGAGCGTGGACAGAGAGGCACTCGAAGCGGCGCTCGCTGACCGGTACGGGGCGGACGAGGGCGCGGTCCGCGTCGTCGCGCGGCAGGCCCGCGACCTGGCCGACTCCGGCATGATCGCCTCGGACTTCGGCTACCCGCTGGGCGTCGAACAGGTGCTCACGAACCTGGACGACGCGCCCGACGAGTACGCGCTCGTCGAGCGGTGGAACTGGTGGATCGGATCGCTGGACGTCTCCCACGGCGGCTACGAGCGGTTCCGCGTCCGACCCGACGTCGTCGAGTGATCGCCGAAAAAACGCGACTGCGACCGACTGCCCAGCAGCGCCAGTTGCCTCAGAATACCGAGAGTCCGTGCTCCTCTCGCGCGTGCTCGAGGAGTGCGTCCGTGGTGTCGAACTTCTCACCACAGCTGCACGTGTGATACGTCGTCGAGGGCTGCTGGCGTGTCGCCATACACGTATCCCTTGAATCTACAACATAATGAATGTTTATGTGATACGTTGTGCCGTACCACGGCAACGCCCGCCGGCGGGGCGACGGCGTCCGTCGGCGGGTACAAGGTGTCTGCCGGCGGGAACGACAGTACCCGTCAGTGGGAACGACGGAGCCCGGTGACGGGAGCGGATCGCGAGGCGTCGACTCCCAGCACCCGTCACGCGCCCGGGTTCACTCGGACAGCCGCGCCATCTCGTCGTCAGTCAATTCCAGTTGCGAGGCGGCGACGTTCTCCTCCAAGTGCTCGACGCTTCCGGTGCCCGGGATCGGCAGGATGACGTCGGAGTGCTGGAGCAGCCACGCCAGCGCGACCTGGTAGGACGTAGCGTCGTGGGCCTCGGCGATCTCCTCGACCGTGTCCGCCCGCTCGTCGAGGTCGCCGCCGCCCATCGGGAACCACGGGATGAAGCCGATGCCCTTCTCCTCGCAGGCCTCGAGGACGCGCTCGTCCTCGCGGTTGGCGACGTTGTACTCGTTCTGGACGGTCGCGACGTCTACGATGTCCTCGGCGAGTTCCAGCTGCTCGACGGTGACGTTCGAGAGGCCGACGTGCTCGACGAGGCCCTCGTCCTTCATCTCGGCGAACGTCGAGACGGCCTCCTCGAAGTCGGTGTCCGGGTCGGGCCGGTGGTACTGGTAGAGATCGATGGTGTCCGTCCGCAGCCGGTCGAGGCTGCAGAGGACGGCGTTACGGAGGTAGTCGGGGTCGCCGTGGGTCGGCCAGTCGCCGTCGGTGTTGCGCAGGAGGCCGGCCTTGCTCGCCACGACGAGGTCGTCGCGGTCGGCATCCAGCGTCTCGCCGATCAACCGCTCGGAGACGCCCGGACCGTAGGAGTCGGCCGTGTCGATCAGGTCGACGCCGATCTCGTCGGCCCGCCGGAGGACGTCGCGCGCCACGTCCTCGTCGTCGGGCGGCCCGATGATGTCCTCGCCAGTGAGCCGCATCGCGCCGAAACCGAGCCGGTGGACCGTGAGTTCGCCGCCGATGTCGAAGGTGTCGCTCTCGTTGGCTACCATCACCGAAGGCTCTCCCGGAAGCACCTTCATACTGGCGTCGGCGGTGACCGAACGTCGATTACGGACTGCCGTCGTTCAGTACCGGTACGACTGCCCGGCGTCAGGCAGTCGACCAGAATGCGGCGACGGCAGTCCGTATCACGTCGCCGCGGCGTCGGGCCGGTAGTCGCGACTGACGACCATCCAGGTGCCGCTGCGGTACCGGTAGTAGGCGACGAGGGCGGGCACGGCCATCTCGACGACGACAGCGGCGTAGATCGCGGTCGCCCCCAGCGGCGTGACGATTCCGAGGAAGGCCACGGGGAGCGCGGCCAGGTACCGGCCGGTGAGCTGCGCGTAGAAGGGCCAGCGGGTGTCGCCGCTCGCCCGGAGCGGGCCCGTTGCGCCGCCGTAGATCCCGTTGAAGACGACGCTGACGGCGGCGACCCAGACGAACACCGTCACCGTCGGGAGGATCGCCGGATCGTCGACGAACACGCGGCCGATGGGCTCGGCGAAGGCGAACACGCCGGCGGCGATGGCGACGTACGTGACGACGCAGAACCGCAGCACGTCGCGCGCCCAGGCGTCGGCCTCGGCCTCGTCGTCGGTCCCCAGTGCCTGCCCGACGAGGCTGGAGGAGGCCAGGCTGAACCCCCAGTTGGGCGTGTCCATCAGCATCCGGACGCGCATCGCGACGACGTAGGCGGCGACGAAGTCCGACCCGAACGTGCTGATGATGGCCAGCCTGGGGTACTTGGCGCCGTTGTTTGCGAGGTTGGTGCCGACGAGCGGTAGCGCCACGTCCAGCAGGTCACGCGCCAGCGAGCGGTCGATCCAGGGTCGTCCGGGCGACACGCGGACGGGGAACTCGCCGATGCCCGGCAGGCCGCCGCGGGCGAGGCCGACGCCGAAGGCGGCCACGACGAGCAGGTTCGCCAGCACGGTGCCAACCGCCGCGCCGACGACGCCCATGTCCAGCCCGAAGATGAACGCGGCGTTGAGGGCGACGTTCGCGACGGCGCCGCCGGCCCGGATGATCATCGGCGTCCAGGCGTCGTCGACTCCGACGAGGGTCCGGCTGCCGATCAGGCTCAGCGCCGCGAGGGGGACGCCGAGCCCGACGACCCGGAGGTAGTCCGTGCCGTATCCGATCGCCGCCTCGCCGGACCCGATCAGGTCGACGAGCACGCCGGGGACGAACCAGAAGACGGCGGTCAGCGGCGCGGAGATGACCACGGCGAGCAGGGCGCTGGCCCGGACCGTCGCGGCGAGTTCCTCGTGCGCGCCGGCGCCGAAGCGCTAGGACACCATGCCGATGGTGCCGCCGGCGACGCCGCCGCCCAGCGCGAACGCCAGGCCCCAGTACGGGGCGGCGTACCCCAGGCCGGCGATGGCGCTCGACCCCAGCGCCGCGCCGACCATGGCCACGTCGACGGTGGACTTGGACATCCGCGCCAGCCCGGTGACGATCCGGGGCCAGGCCAGGTCCGTCGCGCGGACGACCCGCTCGTGGTCGATGAGCCCGACCCGGGCCAGGGCCGTGCCGACGGCGAGCAGGAGCCCGCGGACGGGATTGATTCGGTCGAACGACACTGGTGACGGCCTTTTTCGTCCAGCATCAAAACCCGTTCGATGGGCGACAGCGGCGCTCGCGCTCGCGTTTCGCTCGTCGCCTTCGAGGGAAAACGAACGGGGCGTCGCCCGCTGACGCTCCACAAGAGGTATGCCGGGGTGTTCGGAACACCCCGCACATGAATTGGTCCCGCAGACGTGCCCTCTCCGCCCTCGCCGGGGGCCTCGCGGCGAGCGTCGCAGGCTGTTCCGGGTCCGACGACGGCCCGCCCAGCCCCGACCACCGCGACCGACAGCGCACCGTCGAGGACTACGAGCTGGAGCAGGTCAGGAACGCCGACGCCGCGGTGCTGTTCACCGAGGCCGACGAACTCCCCACGCCGGTCGAGATCGACGACCGCCGGTCGGGCCGCCCGCCGGGCACGTACGGCTCCACCTACGTCGTCTCGGCGGACGACCTGGCCGACCTCACGTTCGGCGACGTCCCCGAGGCCGACCAGTTGCGCGAGTTCGTCGCCGCGACCGACTTCGAGTCGGCGTCGGTGTACCTGTTCTCGACGCCGGTCACCGCGTGCCACGAGATCCGGGTGCAGTCGGTCGCACTGGACCCTGACGGCGACCCGGACGGCGACTTCTGCCGGGCGACCCTGCCCGCCGACGTCGAGTGCGGCACGGACGACTTCGACACCGTCGGCCTCGCGATCCGGCTCCCGGTCGCTCAGGAGTCGGTCTCGGGGCACAGTACCGGGACGAGTAGTTCGTGCCGCCGGCCGCCGGGACGCGTCGGCTTCGAGGCGACGGTGACGCCCGCCGGAGGAGGTGACGGCTCGTGACGAGCCGGCGTCGCCTGCTGGTGGGCTGCGCTGCCGGGCTGGCCGGGCTGGCGGGCTGTTCCGGCGTCTCCGACCTGCCGGGCATGGGCGAGGACTCGCCCGAGCGCGTCGACGTGCGCGCGGTCGCCGGGGACCTCTCTCCGGTCGCCCTCCCCGAGAGCGCGTTCCCGGCGGCGGTCCCGCAGTCGCTGGCCGAGGCCCACCGCGAGCGCGCCCGCGAACTCCTCTCGGACGTCCCCCGGGCGCCGGCGATTCCCAACGAGGCCGTCCGGTCGGGGCTGGTCGACGAGCGCGAACGCGCCGCCAGCGATCTGGAGTCCGAGGAGGGCGTCCACGAGTGGCCGATCCGGGCGCTCGACGACTGGCGACGTCGCCGCGGGGAGGCGGCGGCCATCCGCGGCGCCTACCGCGCTGCCACCGGCGAGGACGACGACGGGGACCTGACTGAGCGCCGGCGGTCGGTCCGCGCGTCCCTTGGCGAGTTCGCGTCCGACTGGGAGTACCAGGCACCGGACCCGGTCGCGGCCGTGCTCGCGCACGTGCCCGTCGAGTCGGTCGTCGAGGACTGCCGCAGGCGGCTCCAGCCCCGCAGGCCCTACCCGGACGAGCCGGTGGCCGCGCCGTTCCGGGCCGGAGACGCCGTCGGCGACGTCGAGCGGGCCGACGCGGCCGTGGCCGACGCGACGGGGCTCCGCGAGGCCGCGCTCGGGGAGTGGGCCGACCCGCCCTCGCAGTGGGGCGCCGTGGTGTCCGGTGCCGAGGCCCTTCGCCACTCGCTGGCCGAGACGTCCGACGAGCGGGTCGACTGGTGGCTCGACGCCGACGAGAGCGAGTTCGACCGCGACATGGAGGGAGCGCCGGCCCGGTGGCTGTTCTCGGAGGCGGGAGCCCGCGTACACCGCTGGCAGGACGACGCCCGGCAGGCCCGGGAGCGCGGCGCTCACGCCACCGCCATCGTGGACGGGGCGCAGGCGCTGGTCGCGACCGATGTCTTCGAGACCGTCGTCGACGCGGTGCAGGACGGTGCCTACGGTGGCGAAGTCGACGCTGACCGCCTCCGGGCTGCCGACGAGCGCGCCCGCGAAGCCATCCAGGCCGCGCTGGAGGAACGGTCCGGGCAGGAGGACGGCCGGTCGGCGCTGACCGTCGCGCTCCTCCGGCCGGCGCTGTTCACCCAGCGGTCGCTCGTGGAGCGCCTCGCGGAGGGGTACGGCAGCGCCGAGCGCGCCGTCGCCGAGTTCGCCTGGGCCGAACTGTACGCGCAGACGGTGCCCGACGCGGCGTCCTTCGTCGCCGAGCGCCTGCGCGAGGACGCCGACGGGTGGCCGTGAAAGCAGGCGACGCCGTCGTCCAGTGGCGACCGGTCGACGCTGCGACGCCTACGACTCGCGGGGATCCGCCTCGAACAGGTCCGTGAGGTCGTCGACGGTCGCGACCGGTTCGATCCCGTCGGCCTCGACGGACCGCTCGTCCCCCACGAGCACCGCGTCGACGCCGGCCCGCGTCGCCCCGACCACGTCCGAGCGGGGGTTGTCGCCGATCATCACCGCCGCCTCGGGGAGTCCTGCGAGGGCCATCTCGAACAGGTGGGGCTCCGGCTTCCCGACGACGGTCGCCTCCGTCTCGGTCGCGGCCTCGATCGCGGCGACGATGGCGCCCGTCCCGGGCGAGACGCCGCCCTCGGTCGGGTACCAGCCGTCGGCGTTGGCCGTGATCAGGTCCGCACCCCCGTGGTAGATCAGGCGGGTCGCCCGCTCGAGGTCGTCGTAGGTGACCGCCTCGTCGTGACCGACGACCACGGCGTCCACCTCGGTCTCGCGGACGTCGACGTCGTCCCCGCGGACCGCGATGCCCGCCGATTCGAGCATGCCGACGAGCCCCGGACCGCCGACGACGTAGGCCGACTCGACGCCCCGCTCGCTGGCGTACTCGGCGGTCGCCCAGCCGGCGCTGACGACGTCCTCGGGATCGGCGTCGATGCCGAACCCCCCGAGGTGGTCCGCGAGCGCCTCCCTGTCCGACCGGGAGTTGTTCGTCACGAAGCGGACGCGCTTGCCCCGGTCACGCAGTTCCCGCACGGACGCGGCGGCGCCGGGAACGGGGTCGTCGCCGAGGTGGACGACCCCGTCCAGGTCGACGAGAAACGACTCGTAGCGGTCAGCGAGCATGTCTCCGTTCAGGGGTGCGACCGCAAAGAGGGGTTCGGCATCGTCCGGAACTGTCAGACGACGACCTCGTCGCCCGGTTCGGGCGCCGACGCCTCGTAGCCCTCGTCGGCGAGCTCACCGGCGAAGGCCGCACAGCGGTCGCCGTGGTTGACCAGGACCCGGCTGTCCCCGTACTCCGAGAGCAGGTCGAGCAGGCCGTCGCGGTCGGCGTGCGCGGAGAAGTCGTACCACTCGACCCCCGCGCTGACGGGCATCACGCGGCCGTCTATCTCGGCGCGGCCGGTGTCGAGCAGACGGCGCCCGGGCGTGCCCTCCACCTGGTAGCCCGTGAGCGCGATCTTGTTGGTCGGGTTCGCGCGGACCGCCGGGATGTACGTCATCGCCGGGCCGCCGGAGAGCATCCCGCTCGTCGTTATAACCGCCGTGTTCTGTTCGGCGATGCGCCTGCGCTGGCCGTCGCGGCCGGTGACGAACCGTGCGTGGGATTTCGCTCGTCGAAACGCATCTGCGTCGCGAACGAACTCGGGATACTGCTGGAGCATCTCTGTTACCTGCTTCCCCATCCCATCGACGTAACAGGGAATGTCGTATTCCTCACAGATGAGCATCATCTCCTGCGTCCGGCCGATGGCGAACGCGGTGATCACGACGGTGCCGCCCTCCCAGAGCGTCCGCTCGACGCTTTCGACGAACTGCTCCTCTACCGCGGAACGGTCGTCGTGTTCGACGTCCGAGTACGTACTCTCGCAGATCACCGCGTCTGCATCGGGGCGAGCGGTAGTCTTGGACACCAGCTGTTGGTCTGCTGTATGGAAGTCTCCGGTGTAGAATAGTCGCGTTTCCCCGTCGTCGACGAGGACGTGCGCCGAGCCGGGGATGTGGCCCGCGTCGAAAAACGTCACCTCGTGGCCCGCGGCCTCGAACGTCTCGCGATAGCCGTGTGTCTTCGAGACCTGCGTCACGCGCTGGACGTCCGTTTCGGTGAAGGGACACCGCATGGTGCCGCCGAAGCGTCTTCGACGCTTCGAGCCTCCCCTCGCTCCGCTCGCGGAGACGCCGTGTAACTTCAGCGTGTCCCGCGCGAGCGTCAGCGTCAGTTCGTACGTCGGGGGCGTCCAGTGAATTGACGGGCGGGCGTCGCCGCTGAGCAACGACGGGACCGCACCGACGTGGTCGAGGTGGCCGTGACTCACCACGACCGCGTCGGGATCGGCGTCACCCGGGAACTGCGGCGGGTTTCCCGATTTCATTCCGTAGTCGAGCAGGAGGCGATCGTTGACCAGGATCGCGCTCCGGCCGACTTCTCCCGCACCGCCCAGAAACCGAATATCCATTTGCGACTGATAGTCGCTCGTACCGTTTGACAACGTCGAATCGTGCTGCCTCGGTCGGGAGCCGAACGCTCACTATCGTCGGTGGAGAAGGAACGAAACGGGGATGACAGCCGACCGCTTCCGCGTCAAGTTCGATCCGGATCCGACGCCGCTGTGGTGAGACGTCGTCGTCGGCTCGAACCGCACGCTCGAGGAGTTCCAGACGACGATCAACGCCGCGGTGGGGCTCGACCGGGGACACCTCTGGTTCGTCGGCATCGGGGAAGACTACTGGAACAGCGACGGCAAGTACCAGTGCCCCCAGGAGTTCGACGGTTCACAGAGCGGGTCGATACTGGGAGCCGGGAGAGATACGTGCGATGCCGGTGAGACGACGGTCAGCGATGCCGTCGAGCAGCTGGGTCTCGACGGGCGCGACCGGATCTGCTATCTGTACGACGACGGGGACGAGTGGCGCTTCTGCGCGATTCTCAAGGAGATCGGCGACGAGGAACCGGGCGTGAGAAGCCCCGAAGTAGTCGATACGAGAGGGTGAGGAAGTCAAGCAGTACGGCTCCGGTGGGTGACATCACTCCCGGATAGATCAGTGGCCACTGAGGTCGGCTGTGGGGAACGGCGCTGAAGCGGACGATTTCGGTCACATTCTACCCAACAGTATTGTCTCCAAATTGCATTTCTGAAGGTAGCCACAAGTCGGATTAGTCTCTTATGAGAGTTCGAAAAGGCGTTTCGATTCCACTGTCCAAGGGTTTTTGATCGAGAGTTGCCAATAGTAGTGTGTGAACCTATCAATATTGGAGCTGCCGATGGGACGGGCCTGGATCGCCGGCCTGGTGGCCGTCGGCGTCGGTCTCGTCGCTGCAGGATCGATGATCCACTGGAGCTGGCTCCTCCCGGCGTCGCTCGTCGGTGTCGGTGCGGCGTGGCTCCTGTCCGAACGGGACGCAGACGGCCGTTCCGGGGGCATCGAGGCCGGTTCGACGGACGAGGACGCTGCGCTGGAAACGCTCAAGCGCCAGTACGCGGTCGGAGAGATCGACGAGGCGGAGTTCGAGCGGCGGCTGGAGACCCTGCTGGGTACCGGTTCGGTCGCCGACGTTGAGGATCGAATCGGCGTCGAAGCCGGGCCGGCGGACGAAACCGTCGATTCCGACGCGACGAACGTGGCCCGACAGTCGCCGGAGCCGACTGGGCACGCTCCACCTGATCGGCACGGGTGCCGTCGGCGCGGAATGGGTCGTCGCGGCCGACACTGATCACCGGAGCCCACAGCGGAGAGCGACCCATCCGTCGCCTGGTCGGGAGTCCACGTCCGGTCCGGTCAGCCGTTGCGTTCGAGCTGTCTGCGCCGCCGTTCGAATTCGTCGTCGGAAAGCTCTCCGCGGGCGTAGCGCTCGCGGAGGACCTGAGTCCGTGTCTGCAAGTCGCGTCATCGAAGCAGGAAGCCTCGGGGTCGCCGGAAGACTTCGTCTTCCGGGATGACGAGAGACCATAGGTCTCTCGAACCACTTGACCCCGAGGCGATTCACCGCCGAGGGCGCGAACTCGCCCAGGAGATCGTTCGAGAACGCGCATAGAGCGTTCTGATCGTTCGTGAGAACTGAGATCGTTCGTGCCCGCCGAATTCGGACGGCTGCGAGAGACGGGGTGGTTCGCTACTGCTCTGCTGTCCGGCGCTGGAGGTCGTCGCTCGGATAGATCCGGTAGGTCCGCCCCTGTCGCTCCCGGTACAACAGCCCGCGCTCTTCGAGACCGCTCACGGTCTGGCTCACTTTGCTCTTCGAGAACCCGGATCGGTCCCGCAGTTCGATCTGCGTGATCCCGGGGGAGGTACAGACCGGTTCGAGGACGCGGCGTTCGTCGTCCGGGAGCAGATCGAGCACGCGGTCCCGCGGTTGCGCCTCGGGATCGATCGACTCGTCCGGTCGCGACGCCCCCTCCGGCGACTCGGTCGCACCGGCGGGTTCCGTACTGGCCCCGTCAGGCATCGACTGGGCGCTCCCGTCCGCAGCCGAAACCTCGTCGCGAACGAGCAGATACCCCCCGGCGACGACGGCCACGACGAGAAGCGTCCCGAAGGCAAACCAGAGGGGGTTCGGCCCGTGCATCGTTCCCATCGATCCGCCCATCATAGAGCCTCCGGCCTGGTCCAGAGCGCGCTGGCGCTGATAGGCCTGCCAGCTGAGCGCTCCGCCGCCCAGTAGCACGGCCGTGACGATGATCGCGACGACTGCGTCGATGCGACGGCGAGTCACGGGAACCACCCCGGTCGTCCGTGCCGTCTGCTCATACTGTGCTTTCGGACGGAGAGGGTGAACCAATTGCGGTTCGCTCCAGGCGACCCCGGCCAGACTGCCGTAGAAATCGAACGCGCTGACACACTCGCGGGGAACCCGGGGCCCCGATGTGTGAACAGTTTCAACTTCTACTATAGCATCGGTAGCGGGGCCGGATAGGATCTCGTAGCGGCCCCGGATCGTACGGGCGTCGATACGTGCCGGAGCGGACGGAGCGCGTCTCACGGCCCGCGCGGTTCGGATCCGTCGCTTTCCGGTCGCCACCCACTCGCGTTCGTGTTTCTGCTGGGGACAGTCGCGAGCGGAACGGTTTCGAGCTTCCGGGACCTACGGTAACACATGTCTCGAAGCGTCGACCTGCCCGAGCTGTCGGACGCGGAACGCGAGGCCCTCCACCGGCTCCGGCTGGGCGTCGAGCACGCCAACCGGGGCTACGGGTACCTGCTGGCCTGTCACCACAGCGTCGGCCACGCGGTGGATCACTTCGAGCGGGCCCGCGAACTCCTCGCGGAGTCGGGCCACGAGGCCCACGCCGCGGTCCTGCGCGACGAGGTCATCCCGCAGGGGTTCGTCGACGACATGTGGACCTACGAGGTGGTCGACGACGTCCGCCAGGGGTTCCTCGCAGACGTGTCCGAGGCGGAGCGGGCGGTCCGCGACGACCTGGCTGACGGACAGGTCCACGTTAGCGAGCGGCGTCTGCAGCAGCGGTGGCGTCGACGGGCCAAGCGGTGTCGGGAACCGGAGACGGAAGCAGAGGACTGATCGGAACGGCCAAGCGATTTGTCCCGGGCGACGTAACGGCCGGTATGGAGCGCGCCAGCCTCGACGACGCGGACCGGTGGTTCGACGTCCTCCTGACGAGCGACGACGCGCAGGCGGCCGCGATGACGCTCTCGGCGGGGCAGTCCACAGGGGGACCGGACAACCGCCACCGCGAGAGCGACCAGTGGCTGTTCGTCGCCTCGGGAACCGGGACGGCGACCGTCGACGGCGAGGCGGTCGACCTCGCGTCCGGCGACCTCCTCCGGATCGAGGCCGGCGAGGCCCACGAGATCGTCGCCGGCGACGAGCCCCTAGAGACGCTGAACCTCTACGTGCCGCCGGAGTACTGAGGGGGTCCGGCGTGCGTCGCCGGTCACCAGTCGACGGATCGCCCGTCAGTGCGCCGGCGCGTACGTCTCCGAGAAGAGGTTCAGCACGGCGACGCCGGCGACGATCAGGGCAATACCGACCAGTCCGGCCGCGTCGACGGACTCGTCGAACGCCACCACGCCGATCGCCGCGGCGCCGACGATGCCCGCGGCCGCCCAGGTGGCGTACACGAGTCCGACCGGGAGCTCCTGGAGGGTCGCGCTCAGCAGGTAGAACGCGGTCAGGTAGGTCACGACCACCACGACGCTCGGCAGCGGGTTCGAGAAGCCGTCGGCGTACTTCAGCGCGGTGGTGCCCGTCAGTTCCGACGCGATCGCCAGCGCCAGCAGCAGGTACGGTCGCATGGGGGACGGCTGCCGCGGGCGCGGCAAAACCGGTTCCAAACGCGCCCCACCTTGGGATCAGTTTCTCGACGAGAGCGCTTTTGTCCGTGCCGGACGCTGCACCGACCGATGAGCGATCTGACGGATCTGGGGCTCTCGAGCTACGAGGCGCGCGCCTACCGGACGCTGCTGTCGCTCGGTCCGGCGACGGCGCGCGAGGTGGCCGAGGCCGGCGACGTCCCGATGGGCCGGATCTACGACGTCCTGAACGGGCTGTCGGGCCGGGACCTCGTCACCGTTCGCGACGGCGATCCCACCCGCTACGTCGCGGCCGACCCCGACGCCGCGACCAACCGACTGCTGACGGAGCGCCGCAGGGAACTGCGGGACAGGCTGGACCGCTACGAGGACGTCGCCGCCTCCGTCGGCGAGGAACTGGCGCCGCTGGTGCCGACGGAGAGCCAGTACTGGTCGATGGACCTCGGCGACGAGGCGGCCGCGCGGGCCATGGGCGAGCAGTTGGAACGGGCGGCGGAGTCGATCCTGTCCGTCGTCGCCGCGCCCTACGACGCGGCGGCCGCGGCCGACTACGAGGCCGAGGTCGACGCCTACCTGGAGCGCGTCGGCGCGAATCTCGAGGTGAAGCTACTGACGACGCCGGCCCTCGTCGAGCGGGGGCCGACCGATCGGCTGGCGGCGGCCCTGGAGAGCACCGCGGACTTCGCGGTCCGCACGGCGGCCCCGATCCACCTGACCTATGAGGTGCTCGACGACCGCGAGGTGTACGTCGACGTGCCCGCGCCGTTCAGCGCCGGCGAGCGCGTCGGCGGCGTGGTCGTCCGGGACGGAGACGCCGCCGCCGAGTTCGAGGCCCGCTTCCGCGAGGCGTGGGCGGACGCGACGCCGGTCGAGCCGGCCGCGCTCGCCGAATAGCGGCGGCCGACGCGGGCGACCGCGCCGACCGACGGCGGCGCTACTCCTCCAGACTGGGGTGGGTCTCCTGCTCGTCCGGGTGGGGCTCGCCGAACCGCTCGCGCATCGTCTCCAGCGAGTCCGCCTCGCGGCGCTGGCGCTCCTCGGCGTCGATCTCCTCGCAGCCCGGCGGGAGGTCGCGCCCGCGGTCGGTGAAGTAGCCGTCCGGGGCGACCCAGTCGTGGTAGAACGGTTCGTCGGTGTCTTCCAGCAGCGTCACCGCGACCTCCGCTCCGTGACCGGCGGCGACGGCGGCCTGATGGGGCTTCTCGGCCATACGCCCGGCCGCGTAGAGGCCGTCGACGCCCGTTCGGCCCCGCTCGTCGACGTCGACGAAGGTCTTCCCGCGGTCGATCAGGCCGACGCCGTCGACGTCGTCGAGGTAGCCCGTCTCGTTCTTCGTCGCGGCGATGACGTAGTCGGCCGCGTAGCGGTCGCCGCCCTCCGTCTCGACCGCGAAGCCGTCGTCTCCCGTCTCGACGGTCGTCACCGCGGCCTCGCAGCGCTCGCAGCCGGCGGTCTCGGCCTGCTCGGCGAGCAGGTCGAGCAACTGGCGGGCGTTGACACCGGCGGGGAAGCCGGGGAAGTTCTCCAGGTGGGCGTTGCGCCGGAGGATGGAACCGCTGGCGTCGATCACCAGCGTCGTCAGGTCGGCGCGCGCGGTGAACGCGCCCGCGGTCAGCCCCGCGACGCCGCCGCCGACGACGACGACGTCGTACTCGTTCGCCTCGTCGGTCGCCTCAGCGTCACACGTGTCTACCATCGTACGGAGGGGCGCGCGCCGCAGGTAAATCCCCGTCGAGTCGGACGGGGCGCGGTCGCGAGGGGACGAACGCCGCCAGCCCCGAGAGGAAGCCCGGTTCCGCGACCGAACGACGGACCGTCAGTCCAGGGCGCGTTTCGGCGTGATGCGGATTTCGGGGTCGTAGGACACGGCGGCCTCGACGGAGAAGACGTCCGCGAGGAGCCGCTCGGTCAAGACGTCCGTCGGTGGGCCCCAGTCGTACACGTCGCCGTCCTTGAGCGCAATCACGTAGTCGGCGAAGCGGGCGGCCTGCGAGATGTCGTGGAGGACCACGCCGACGGTGACGTCGCGCTGTTCGTTGAGCGTCTGGATCACGTCCATGACGCGGAGCTGATGGCGGAGATCGAGGAACGTGGTCGGCTCGTCGAGCAGGAGCACGTCGGTGTCCTGTGCGAGGACCATCGCGATCCAGACCAGTTGCTTCTGCCCGCCGCTGAGGTTGCCGACCGCGGTCTCTCGGAGGTGATCGATGCCGGCGAGACCGATTGCCCGGTCCACGGCCGCGTGGTCGGCCTCCGTTCGCCCCTCGAAGACGCCGCGGTGGGGATACCGGCCGTGATAGATGAGCTCTTCCACGGTGATGCTCCCGGGGGACTCGTTCTCCTGGGAGAGCAGGCCGAGCTTCCGGGCGAGCTCCTTGCTACCGTACGACTGCACGTCGCTACCGTCCAGAACAACGGCGCCCGAGTCGGGAGCGAGTTGCCCGGACAGCGTCCGCAGCAGCGTGCTCTTGCCGCTGCCGTTCGGCCCGACGAGCGCGGTGATCTCCCCCTCGGGCAGGTCGACCCGGCCGACATCCACAACCGGTTCGTCAGTGGTCGGATACCCGACTTCGATGGCGTCGGCGTGGAGAGCGCTCCGCACCTCCTCGGACGGCACCTCTCTGGCGGCCGGTTGCGGTTCTGCCGTCGACGCGTCTGCGGTGTGTTCTACCATGATCTTCGCTCGGGTAACTCTCGGCGTTATTTTAGGTATACCTAACATTAAGTCGTTTCCCTTTCGACGACGGGACGTGAGCCGAGTCACGCTCTCGGCGTATCGAAGGAAACCAATCGCAGTCTCGGTCGGTGGCAGGTGGTCGCACCCTCTCGGCTCCGGACCTCGTCTTCTCAGTCGAGATCTCGACGGGTTCCGCTCTCTCAACCCCGCCTTTTCTACATCAAGAATCGTTTTGGCTCTCCTAAAACCGGTGTCTTTAACAAAGTTTAGGCGGGCCTAATCGGCATGGACCCGAGCCGAAGACGTGTACTGACCGCTGGTGCAGGTATCGCAAGTTCCCTTCTCGCCGGTTGTGCCGAGTTGTCCGGCGACGGTACCGGCGGCGGTGAAGGCGATTCGACGCCGCAGGACACCGACGAGGGGACGCCGACCGACACTGAAACCGAGACGGCGACGGAGACCGACACGTCCGATTCGGTGTCCATGGCGCCGGTCGGGGAGGTCACCTTCGAGTCGGTCCCCGAGAAGTGGATCGCCTACGACGGCGCCTACGCCGACATGGCGGTCGCGCTCGGCCAGTCCGACGGCATCACCGGCATCGGCTACGCCGACCGCTACTACACGTACGTCTACGACGAGATCGACGGCGTCAGCGTCGATCGGTCGGTGCTGACCGAGAACGAGCTGCTCGGAGACACCATCCCCAAGGAGCCGTTCTACCAGCTGGACAACGACGTCCACCTCATGGACCCGAACATGTTGATCAACTGGTTCGGCTGGTCGCAGTCCGACGTCGACGAGATCACCGAGAACGTCGCGCCGTTCTTCGGCAACCTCATCTTCCGCCGCGAGGACAAGTGGCACGACTACCGCTACTACACCCTCTACCAGGCCTTCGAGAAGGTCGCGCAGGTCTTCCAGGAGGAAGAGCGCTACGCCGCGTTCAAGGAGTACCACGACGAGTTCATCGCGGAGGTTCAGAGCCAGCTCCCGCCCGCGGACTCGCGACCGAACGTGCTGCTGGTGTACGCCGCTGCAGATCAGCCGGACCAGTTCTCGCCCTATCGCCTCAACGATCAGGGCACGAGCAAGAAGCAGTGGCACGACTTGGGGGTCAGCGACGCGCTCGCCGGGACCGGCATCGAGGGACTGAGCACGTCCGATCGGGGGAAGATCGACTACGAGACGATGCTCGACATCGACCCCGACGTCATCATGGTCCGCGGACACGAGCGCAAGTCCCCCGAGGAGTTCCGGGACACCGTGCTCGCGTACATGCAGGACCACGAGGTCGCCGGCGAGCTGACGGCCGTCCAGAACGGCCGGGTCTATCGCGGCGGGTTCCTCCACCAGGGTCCGATCCAGAACTTCTTCCTCACCGAGCGGGCCGCCCAGCAGCTCTTCCCGGACACCTTCGGAGAAGTGTCTGGCGACGAGCAACTGTTCGACCGACAGCGGATCGCTGACATCGTGGCCGGCGATGTCTGACCGCGCCCACTCCTAATTGAATGAGTAGCGACTCCTATTCCGAGCCCAAAGCCGACGACGCGGACTCCAGCGACCGGTTCGTCATCAGCGGCTGGCGTGCTCTCCTCGATCGACAGCTCGCGTCGGTCGTCGTCGGTAGCCTCGTCATCTTCGCTGTCAGTGCGTTCGTCCAGATCCGATACGGCTCCTACGAGCTGTCGATCGGTGAGGCGTTCGCCGCCGTGTTCGATCCGGCTGTCATCGGCGATCCGAACGTCCTCGCTGGCCTGCTCCTCGGCGGCGAGTTTCCGGACGTCGAGACGGCGACGCTCATCGTCTGGAACATCCGCATTCCGCGGATCATCGTGGGCGTGTTCGTGGGCGCGAACCTCGCGGTGTCGGGCGCCATCTTCCAGGCGGTCACCCGGAACGAACTCGCCAGCCCGTACGTGCTCGGCGTGAGCGCCGGCGCCGGCCTCGCCGTGCTGGTCGTACTCATTCTGGTGCCGGCCCTGTCGAACTACTTGCCGTTCGTCGCCGCGCTGGGCGGTGCGACGGCGTTCCTGCTCGTGTACGCGATCGCCTGGCAGGGCGGCACCAGCCCGGTCCGGCTCATTCTCGCCGGCGTCATCGTAGCGATGATCGGCAATTCCCTGCAGACCGGCCTGTTCTTTTTCGCCGGCAACACCGGCGTCGTTCAGACGGCGCTCTCGTGGCTGACCGGCTCGCTCACCGGGAAGGACTGGGCGCAGGTGCGACTGGCGCTTCCGTGGACGGCGATAGCGGTGACGCTGGCGCTGGCGGGATCGCGGCAGCTCAACGTGCTCCTGCTCGGTGAACAAACGGCCAGTTCGCTCGGTATGAACGTCGAACGTACCCGCTTCGGACTGTCGGTGGTCGCGATCGCCGCTGCGTCGATCGCGGTCGCCGTCGCCGGTCTCGTCGCGTTCGTCGGTCTCGTCGTCCCGCACCTGGTGCGAAACCTCGTCGGCAGCGATTACCGGCGGCTCATGGTCGGGTGTGTGTTCGCCGGACCGGCCCTTGTGACTGCGGCGGACGTCGGTGCCCGGCTCGCGCTGTCACCCCTCCAGCTACCGGTCGGGATCGTTACCGGCCTACTCGGCGGTCCGTACTTCCTCTACCTCATGCGTCGCAACCGCAACGTCGGTGACTTCTGACCGCCCGACATTTACAGGCGTTAATTCCGGGGGCGAACAGACCGGAGTACAGCGGGAGACGTGCGGGGTGTCGGTCGCTGACAGATACAGCGTCGCCATCGAGGTGGCGACTGCCGTCCCGACGACGGACTGATTCGGGGCGAGGCGCAGGGTGTGAAACCTGTCCCGGGAAGTGGGTGTTCCTCGAGGACGGAAACACGGAGGGCTGGACCGCGACGGACTACACCGTCGACCCGCGGCCCTGAGCCGCAGTCGGTGATCGCCGACGGTTGCGTCGCCCGCCGGAGAAATCAGCCTGGTACTCACTCGCCGGAGAAATCGACCCGGTCGTCGCCCGCCGGTTGGAACGGACGCTTCTGGACGACGGTCCCGATCGCATAGCCAACAGGGAACCGCCCTCACCGAGCAGCCGTCCGGTCAGGTCGCTCCGTCGGTCTAAGAAACTGCAGCACGGAAGCGATCTACTTCAGTGCGGACTCGAGGACGAGGGTGTCGTCCTCGAGGTAGTGGTCGATGACGTCGCCGTAGATTTCCAGGTCGTTCTCGAAGGACGTCCGGATGTCGTAGACGTCCTCGTCCTCGGGCTCGACAGTCGCGGCGTCTGACAGCGCCGGCATGCTGGCGTGGGGGACGCCGCCCAGGGCCTGGGCGCGCTCGGCGACCTCGTCGGCGGCCGCCTCGACGTCCTCGTAGGCCTCCTGCAGGAACTCGTGGATCGGGAGGTGCTCGGCGCCCTCGACGTTCCAGTGGTGCTTGTAGAGCTGGTGGTAGAGGACGTACGCGTCGGCCAGGCCGGTGTTCAGGGCCTCGGCGATCTGCTCGGCCTTATCCTGATCCAGTCGGACGGGGTTCTCTTCGACGGTCCCGGCTTCCCGGCGGACGGTCTCTTGGGTACTCATTGCAGTTCGAGGGGGGGGGGGGAACCCGATTATCTTATATCACTACAATATTTAAATAACTCCTCTGGCAACCTAAAACTCTACTTCCGACAATCGTAATTCGAGTTCCCGAACTGGTGCCTCTGTTAGGAAAGTCGACACGAAAGCCGTCGACGGCCGCGACGCGCTGTCGCGGCTATCCCGGCCGCAAAATCGCGGTCGCGGGGTCGAGCGGACTGGAGGAGCCGCCGTCTCGACGCGCGACGATCGCTGCGGCGGCACCGGTCTCCACCGCGGCGGTCAGTCCAGCCGACGCGCGGACTCGAAGCGCTCGTCGGTCAGCACGACGGCATCGTCCTCGACGGCGACGCGGATCGAGTCGAGCGCGTCGCCCGCGCAGGGCCCGTGCGTGCAGACGCCGTCGTCGCGCTCGAACTGCGCGCCGTGCTTGTGGCAGACGATCGAGTCCCGCCGGACGATCGCGCCGCCGCCCGTGTCCAGTGGGACCTCGGGCTCGTGCGGGCAGGAGTTGCGCCACGCGACGACGGCGTCGCCCCGCCGATGGAGAATGAACTCGACGCCGCGCCGCCCTGATCGCGCCTCGCAGCGCAGCGTCCCGTCCGCGGGGACCGCGTCGGCGGCGCAGATGCGGCGGGGATCGGCGTCGCCGTCCGTGCCGTCGCCCGCACCCGCGCTCTCGTCGTCACTCCCGTCCGCGCTCGACAGCCCGTCGACGCTGAAGCTGAACGCGGCGTCGTCCGTCTCGACGGTCCCGCTGTCGTCGTGGACCCGGACGGACTCTTCACCGCCCTCGGAACTGACGGTCACTCGCGGCGGATCTCCCATACGGCGATAGATATTAGGACTGCCTAAAGCACCTTTCGAACGCGATGGACGACTCCGATCAGCACGACGAGAGCGACCAGCCCGAGGAAGAGAGCAACCACCAGCACGACGAGAGCGAGCAGTCGATCGACCCCGAGAACGTTAACGTCGAGATAGAGGTCGAGGTGGCGGTCGACACCAGCGAGCTCGAGGTGGAGGTCGAGGACGAGTCAGAGTTCGAGGCCGAACTGGAGACCGAAGGCCTCACCGTCGAAGTCGAAGGCGAGGTGGAGTTCGAGGAGTAGGGAGGTCGTAAGCGGAGCGGCCGACCTCGGAAGGGCCGAGCGGGAGCGAGCGAGGCGACCGACACGCGAGGGAGAGCGGTTCTGACCAAAGAGAGGAACCTCGAATCGTCTCCCGAAAGTCGTGGTGAACGATACCACGACTCGCCGAAGCGTTATACGTGTGTAGCTCCTCTTTATGTTGTGAGCGAAAATTCCGGGCGTCGGAACCTCCGAATGCCCAACAGTGACGAGATGTTCGGCGTTGTGACGGAACACAACGGCGGCAATCACGTTCGAGTGCAGTGCGAGGACGGCAAGGAGCGCATGGGCCGGATCCCCGGCCGCATGAAGTTCCGGACGTGGATCGAGGTCGACGACGTCGTCGTCATCGAGCCGTGGGACTGGCAGGACGAGAAGGGCAACATCGAGTGGCGCTACACCAGCCAGGACGCGGACCAGCTGCGCGACGAAGGTCACATCGACTGATTCTCTAGTTTCGTAGCGTGCCGGGCGCAGGTCGTACTGACCGGAGAGCCCGCTCGTACCACTGTTCTCTTTCCGACTGTCGAGCGCTGGCTACGGGAGCCGTGTAGTCTCGCCGGCGCCGTCTGACACACCAGCGCCGAGAGTCGTCGCAGCGGAGCGGCCACGCCTCGGGGCCGGCCGTCAGACGCTGCCGGTCTGCGCGTTCCAGAGTTCCGCGTAGCGGCCGTCCCGCTCGCGGAGTTCGTCGTGCGTGCCGCGCTCGACGACGCGGCCGTCCTCGAGGACGACGATCCGGTCGGCGCCGACGACGGTCGAGAGGCGGTGGGCGACGACGAAGGTGGTGCGGTCCTCGGTCAGCGCGTCCAGCGACGACTGGATGCGCTGCTCGGTGTCGGTGTCGACGTCGCTTGTGGCCTCGTCCAGCACGAGGATCTCCGGGTCCTGGAGGACGACGCGAGCGATGGCGATGCGCTGGCGCTGGCCGCCAGAGAGCTTCACGCCGCGCTCGCCGACGCGGGTCTCGTATCCGTCGGGGAGTCCGGTGATGAACTCGTGGGCCTCCGCCGCCCTCGCGGCCTCGACGACGGCCTCGTCGGACTCGTCGAAGCGGCCGTAGCGGATGTTGTCGGCGATGGTGCCGTCGAACAGGAACGCCTCCTGGGAGACGTAGCCGACGTGTTCCCGCAGGCTGGCGAGTTCGATATCGCGGACGTCGGTGCCGTCGACCTTCACCGCTCCCTCGTCGACGTCGTAGAGGCGCAGCAGGAGCCGACACAGCGTCGACTTGCCGGCGCCCGTCGAGCCGACGAAGGCGACGGTGTCGCCGGGATCGGCGGTGACGGAGACGTCCTCGACGACGTAGCCGTCCTCGTCGTCCGCCGTGCCGAATGGGTCGCCGCCGTCCGCGCCGGCCACGGTCCCGCCGTCGGCCTGTGCCGCCGTCGGGCTGGCGCCGGCGTCGCTCTCTGCCTCCGCCTCGGCCGCCATCTCCGCGAGCAGGTCCGGGTAGTCGAAGCAGACGTCCTCGTACTCGACGCTGCCCGCGGGGTCGTCGAGGACGACGGCGTCCTCGTCGTCTTCGATGCGGACGGGGATGTCCATCAATCCGAACACGCGCGAGGCCGAGACCATCGCGTTCTGGGTCTGGTCGACGATGCTGGAGACCTCGGCCAGCGGCGCGACGAACCGCTGGGTCATGAAGACGAACGTGACGAAGACGCCGACCCTCAGGTCCCCGAAGAGGATCCAGTAGCCCCCGACGAGGAAAGTGGCAGCGAACGAGAGCCCCGCGAGCAGCTCCATCCCGGGGCGGTAGAAGTACGCGAGCCTCAGGACCGCCATGATGCTCTCGAAGACGCCGCGAGAGGCGTCGCGGACCTGGCTGGCCTCGTAGCCCTCGCTGGCGGTGGTCTTCGCCAGGTCGACGCCGCTGATGCCGTTCTCGATGCGCGTGTTGAACTCCGCGACGGCGCTCTGGCGGTCCTCGTAGCGGGGCTCGATGGCCCGCATGAACCACCACGTGAACGCGATCATGACCGGCACCGCCGCGAGCGTGACGACGGCCAGTTGCGGGTTGAGGACGAAGAGAATCGCGGTGATGCCCAGCACCATCGCCACCAGCCGCGTCCCGTTCATCAGCGCGTCGTCGAGGAACAGTTCCAGGTTCTGGGCGTCATTCGACAGGATCGACATGACCTCGCCGGTCTGCTTGTCGTCGAAGAAGGCCGCGTCCAGCCGCAGCATCTTCTCGAAGCTGTCGGAGCGTACCTCGTGCATCACGCCGTGTGCGAAGAAGTTGGCCACGACGCCGTAGATCCAGGTGAACACCGCCGCCGCGACGAACGAGCCCGCGATCAGCGCCACGGAGAACCAGAACTGCTCGACCGTCCCCTGGGGAATCCACGACTGGGGCACCAGCGGCAGCGTGTACTGGGCGTCCCCCCTGAACAGCGCGTCGACCGCCGATCCCAGCACGACAGGTGGCAACAGCGACGCCATCTGGGCCAGGAGGTTGGCGACGAGACCGACCACCAGCCACGGCTTGCGCTCCAGCCCGTACTCCCTGAACAGGCGCGACAGCGGTCTGTCGACCTGCTGTCTGTACCTGTCGAACGGCGTCTCCTCGTCGGTCGACATGGTGACTGACTAGTCAGTTAACCCCTCTAAAGGCCGTCGAAGTCGATCATCGACGATTAGGATAGTTTCGATGCCGAGGCTACGGAACTGCGCTCGCTGGAACCAGAAACTGCGACGAGAAAGCCCTCGGCCCGCTCCTAGGAACAACTGGACGGACCACTAACGGCCAGAAAACCCTCGGCCCGCTCGACTCGCGCGACCCACGCTGGCTCCTCGCCTACGGCTGCGGTGCTTGCGGGGTCGGGCTTCGTCGACCGCGCCTCGCCCTTTCATCCACCAGACGACAGCATTGCTCGCGCCACGAGGGCGCGAGCGGAGGATACCACCACTCCTCCCCGGTCGCGCCTGGCGGCGCGACACGCGTCCTACCGCACCGCGGCCGGGAGCGCGTTTATCGCGCGACCCGGGGAAGGGCAGACCTGCGGTCCTAGCGGATGAAAGGGCGAGGGCCGCTCGCGCCGGAGGGGAGTCGCTCCGTCGGCACTACCCGAACGGAGTGAGGGTATCCGACGGAGCGGCCGCGAGCGGGCCGAGGGCTTTCTGGTCGTAAGCAGTCGTTCCGGTCGTTCCAGCGAGCGGGCCGAGGGCGTTCGGTCCGTGTTCGGGCTACAGCGAGGACCGCCTACTCGCGCGCATCCTGAACAGCCTCGTGCAGATCCCTAGTCGTGGCTTCGGGGTCGTCGGCGTCGGTGACGGCGGAGATAACCGCGACGCCGTCGGCACCGGCTTCGACGACGGGCGCGGCGTTGTCGGGGGTGATCCCACCGATACCCACGATCGGTACAGACACGACCTCGGCGATCGCTGCGACGCGCTCGGGACCGACGGCGTACTCGTCGTCGGGGATGTCGTCCTTCGAGCCGGTGGCGTAGATGGCTCCGACGCCGAGGTAGTCCGCGCCGGCCGCCTCGGCGGCCCGGGCGTCGTCGACGAACGAGACGGAGCGGCCGACGATCGCGTCCTCGCCGAGAATCTCGCGAGCCACGTCGACGGGCAGGTCGTCGTCGCCGAGGTGGACGCCGTCGGCGGACAGCGCCTGGGCGAGGTCGACGCGGTCGTTGACGATCAGGGGGACGCCGGCCTCGCGGGTGATTTCCCGGACCTCGGTGCCCAGCTCGTAGCGCCGGCGGGCGGGGAGGTCCTTCTCGCGCAGCTGGACGACGCCGACGCCGCCGTCGACGGCGGCCCGGACGACCTCCAGTGTGGTGCGGTCCCGCGAGCGGCTCTCCTGGGTGACGAGGTAGACTGACCAGTCGACCATGTCCGGCGGGTGCGCGGCGGGGGCCCTCACTCTTGCGCTCGGCCGGTCCCGCTGGGTCGGCCTCCGCCTCACTGCGGTCGGCGACTGCGACCTGTCGACGGAGCGACGGCAATACGAACGAACGGTAAGAGGCAAAGGCGAGAGCGCGCTGCGGGGGAACATGGACCTGCTCGCGCGGCTGGGATACATGCTGGCGCTGCTGGCGGTCGGCGTCGGGGCGCGGCAGGCGGGGCTGCTGAGCGAGCGCAGGCGGGACCTGCTCAACGGGGTGGCCTTCTACGTCGCCCTGCCGGCGCTGATCTTCAACTCGACGTATCAGCGATCGCTGGGCGACATCGTCACGCCGCAACTGGTCGCCGGGCTGTGGCTGGTGCTGGGCGCCACCGTCGCCATCGCGTGGGTCGTCCACTCGCGGACGGAGTCGCGGGCGACCCGGAGCGTCGCCGTGGTGCAGTCGTATCACTCCAACTTCGGGTACCTCGGGCTCCCGCTGGTCGCGAGCACGCTCGGCGGCGCGGCGGCCGCCAAGGGGAGCATCATCCTCGGCGTCGGCGCGCTCACGCAGGTCCCCCTGACCGTCCTCCTGCTGATCACGATGAACGACGCCGACGCGTCGGTGACGGGGGAACTGCGGAGCGTCGCCACCAACCCCGTACTCGTGGCGCTGGCCTCGGGGCTGGTCGTCGGCGCCGTGGGGGTCGCGCCACCGGTGCCCGCAACGACCGGACTGGCGCTGGCCAGCGAGGGGGCGCTCCCGCTGGCGCTGGTGCTGATCGGGGCGTCGCTGGAACTGGCACTGCCGACGGAGACGCTGGACACGCTGGGCGCCGTCGTCGGCCTGAAGGTCGTCCTGATGCCAGCGCTCGCGTGGGTAGCGTTCACGGCGCTGAGCGCCGACCCCCTGACGCGCAACGCCGGCGTGATCATGTTCGGCGCGCCGACGGCCGTCTCGACGTTCGTCTACGCGAACGAACTGGGCGGGGACGCGGAGTTCGCGTCGACGACCGTCTTCGCGACGACGCTGATCTCCGTCGCGACGCTGGGCGTCGTCATCGGTGTCGTCACCTGACAGAGGAGCAGCGATCGGTCGTGGACCGGCCCGGCAGACGGTACTTTTGACAGCACGAGAGCCCCGCCCTTTCAGCGAGGGCCGAGTAGGGCGGGCGTGAATTACGTACGCCCCACTGAGGAGGTAGTGTTCAGATTAGCTGATTCCATGCGAAGCTGAACGACTTGAGCTAGTCGTCGGCTGTGTCCGCTTCGGCGTTGCTGAAGCAGTTTGAGAACGAAGATGTACGGCGTTTTATTTCTCGAAAGACACGTTCGACACTGTTTCGATTTCCATGGCGTTCGTATTTGAAATCGAGGCCGTGTCGCTGGCAGGCGTCTTTCAGCGGTGTCGCACCATCGACGAGAAAGACGGCGTCGTCGACATCGTGTTTCTCGCGGAGCTCGGTGAAGAACGCACGAGCGAGAACGTTTGTTTTCGTCGGTTCAAGCTTTGTATGGAGTAATTCGTTCGTGTCTGGATCGACGGCAGCGTACAGCCAGTAGTGCTCGTCATCGAGTTGGATCACGGTTTCGTCGACCGCGACGTGATCCGGTTCTCGCCCATCCTGGGGCTGTAGATCGGCTTTGTGAACCCAGTTGTGAACGGTTGACCGAGCGCGTTGGACACCGAATACCTCAAGAAACGAGACAGTATTCGAAAGCGAGAGTCCAGCCAGATGCAGCTGAATACTGAGCTTCATCAGTAGTCGCGGTGTCGCTTCTCGCTCCACAAACTCTAACTCGATCTGGTCCAAACAACCGCTGAGGCGGTCGGTTTTTGGTATAGAGCACTAAAAACCGCATCCGCCTCACCTTTCAAGCTTATCTGAACACCGCCACTGAGGAACTGCCGAGTTACTACTGGTCTTGAGTCTCCAACGCTTTCAGGCCTGCTTCTAACACCTCTGTATAGGCTTCCGAGAGGTCCAGATCGTTCGCTTCTGCATAGTCTTTGACTCGGCCGCCAAGCGTGTGTGAAATGTCGATGTTGGGGCGCATGACGTAAGGACTTTAAGACTAAAAGTATAAACATCTGTTGTCGTGAAGCGCACCAACACGTTCACCGTGCGACCGCTCTCCACCACGGGAGAGCAACTGCTACGGGACCTGTTGGACGCTTCCGCCGCGCTCTGGAACGAAGTCAACTACCAGCGTCTCATGCGGTATAACGGCGAAGACGGCTTCGAGGACAAGGACGTGTGGGACGCCGATACAGGCCGGCTCGAAGGTCAGTACAAAGGCGTTCTCGGCGCATCTACTGCTCAACAAGTGATCCGGAAGAACAGTGAAGCGTGGCACGGGTTCTTCCGGCTGAAAGAGCAGTATCACGACGACTCGAACACGTCGGTCACGGAACACCCCGAACCGCCGGGCTTCCGTGGTAACGAAGACGAGGGACGCCAGCTCAAGACCGTCATTCGCAACGACGCCTACACCGTCGAATGGGGAGATCGCTCTCGGCTTGAGATACTGGTCGGGAGCGAGTTGAAAGACCGATACGACCATACCGGGCGACTCCGACTCGAAATCACTGGCCGCCCGAATTGGCCCGACTACGAGAAGCAGGGCCGATTAGACCTATGGTACGACGAGACTGAAAGCACCGTCCGAGCTTCACAGCCCGTGACTGTTTCTGAGGATGCACGGGCGACTCCACTGGCCGACGAGACGGCCGCTCTGGACGTTGGTGCGAACAATCTCGTCGCCTGTACCACCACGACCGGCCAGCAATATCTCTACGAGGGCCGCGAGTTGTTCAATCGCTTCCGCGAGACGACCCGAGAGATTGCCCGGTTACAGTCTAAACTCGAGGACGATCAGTACAGTAGCAAGCGTATCAAGCGACTATACCGCAAGCGTACCCGTCGCCGCGACCACGCCCAAGAAGCGCTATGTCGTGACCTACTGGAACGATTGTACGAGGTCGGCGTGGTACGGTGTACATCGGTGGGTTGACCGATGTACTGGAGGCGCACTGGTCGGTTGACACCAACGCCAAGACCCACAACTTCTGGGCGTTCAAGCAATTCACCGAGCGACTCGTCTGTACCGCCGAAGAATACGGTATCTCGGTCGAAGTTCGGTCGGAAGCCTGGACCAGCCAAGAATGCCCGCAGTGCGGAGGCACAGACCGAACGACGCGGCAGCAGGACACGCTCACCTGTCCGTGTGGGTTTGAAGGCCACGCCGACCTGACAGCGTCAGCAACGTTCCTGAAGCGGCACACGAGCAAAGAGGTCAGGCCGATGGCACGGCCCGTGCGGTTCGAGTGGGACGACCACGACTGGTCGGGGAAACCACACCCTCACGAAAGTCCCAAAGAACAGCGCACAGACCCGAGTACCGTCCACCGTGACGGGCATATTGCCTCTGGCGAGTCGTAAATCGACTAAGGCTCCCACGGAGGAAACCGCGCAGTTCACGGTGCGGAGGATGTCATTTCATCTCGTCCAGACGGTCGATGAGTTCGTCCTGATCGGCGTCGGACTCGAAGGAGATCTCGCCGTCGTGGTCGTTCTCGTGAACGGAGACCGCGGCGTCGTCGTCGATTTCGGCGTCGTTGTCCTGCTGTTCGGATTCGTCGTAGCTTCCAAACCCCATGCGTGTCGATGCGACGGGCCGACGGATAAGCACCGTGGCTCGGTAGCCGTTCGGGAGTGAGTTCCACGACAGGCAGTAGCTAACCGCAGGAGGGCAGCCGCGTTCATCTGGTTCGACCGACGGATCAGGCCGCCAGCGTCGTGTCGAGGTACAGCATGACGACCGTGCCGGCCATCAGGCCGAGCGTGGCGACGCGCTCGTAGCCGCGGGCGTGGGTCTCCGGGATGATCTCGTCGCTGATGACGAACAGCATGGCGCCGGCGGCGAAGCCCATGGCGTAGGGCAGCAGCGGTGTAGCCAGCGTGACCGCCACCGCGCCGAAGACGGCCAGCGGGATCTCGACGACGCCCGAGCGGAGGCCGGCGAAGACGGCGTAGGCCCGCCGGTCGAGGCCGGCGTTGACCGCGGCGACCGACACTGCGAGCCCCTCCGGAACGTTCTGGATGCCGATGGCCAGCATCAGCGGGATGGCGTCGGCCAGGTTCCCCGACCCGAACCCGACCCCGACGGCCAGCCCCTCGGGCATGTTGTGCAGCGTGATGGCGAGCACGAACAGGACGACCGGGGCCAGCCGCTCCGGATCGACGCGGGGGATCTCGTCCCCCGGATCGGCGGCGTCAGGACGGCGCTCGCCGGTCAGCAGGTAGTGGGCGTGGGGCACCAGCCCGTCCGCCCGGTCGAGAAAGAGCGCGCCGAGCGCCACGCCGGCGAGCACCGGGATCGGATCGCCGCCGGCGTAGTCGATGCCGGGAATGATCAGGCTCGTGAACGCCGCGGCCAGCATCACGCCCGCGGCGAAGCCGAGCGCCCCGTCCAGCGCTCGCTCCGATGGATCCCGCCACACGAGGATCAGCGAGGCGCCGAAGAGGTTCATCAGCGCGATGAAGACGCCGCCGACCAGCCCCTGAACGAGCGGGTCCGTGCCGGCGATCCGGACGAAGACGTCCGGAAGAGTCTGGAGCATCGTCTCGTGGATGCTGCGCCGCCGGCTTGTAGCTACCGGGCGAGGGGAAGGCTTTTGCGCGCTTGCGGCCACCGCTAACCCGATGGAACGAGCGACGCGCGGCCTCGCAGTGGCCGGAATCGGCGCCCTCCTGCTCGTCGGGACGTTCGTCGCCGGAGCGGCGACGGCGCCCGACATCGGGGTGACCGACGGCGAACAGCGGCAGACGCTGGTGGGCTCGCAGGGCGGCGGTCCCGGCTGGCACGACCACGGGAGCGTCTACCTGCTGACCGGCGACGAGATCGAGTGGCGCGAGGGGAGCGCCGACAGCTACTTCGACGTCACGATGCGCGAGGACGGCCAGGTGCTGGCCGGCTTCATGCACTCGGGCTACGAGGAAGCGTGCGGCCCCTACGAGGCGCCCTGTACCAAGACCGGCTTCCGGATCATCGACCCCGGAGCAGGCGGCCCCGAGGTGGTCGAGGAGTTCGCCTTCCCGGTTCGGAGCCAGTCCAACAGCGAGATCCACGACGTCGAGCGCCTCGAGTCGGGCGAGTACCTGCTGACGGACATGGACAGCGAGCGCCTGGTCACCGTCCAGGACGGCGAGGTCACCTGGCAGTGGAACGCCAGCGAACTGTACACCGCCCCCGAGGATCCGACCCGCCGCGACTGGCTGCACATCAACGACGTCGACACGATCAACGAGACCCACTACCTGGTGAGCGTCCGCAACGCGAACCAGCTCGTGATCGTCGAGCGCGGCGAGGGCGCCGTCGAGGTCATCAACGAGGACGACGACGATTCCACGGACGAGCGCTGTCAGGTCCGCGGCGAGCAGCTCGTCCCCGACGAGGACGGCGACGTGCGCTGCGGCGACCCCGAGGTCCTCGACCACCAGCACAACCCGCAGTGGCTCGGCGAGGGCGCGGTCCTCGTCGCCGACAGCGACAACGACCGCGTGGTGGAACTCCACCGCAACGAGACCACCGGCGAGTGGGAGCCGGCCTGGACGCTGACCCGCGCCGAGGGGCTCGACCTGAACTGGCCCCGCGACGCCGACCGGCTGGACAACGGCAACACGCTCGTGACCGACACGCTCAACCAGCGGCTCTTCGAGATCACGCCCAACGGGACCGTCGTCTGGAGCCGCGAGACGCCCCGCATCCCCTACGAGGCCGAGCGGCTCCCCGAAGGCGAGCGCGCCGGCGCCCAGCCGTACGATGGCGACGGCAGCGTCACCGGCCCCGACGAGGGCGTCCCGGTCCTCTCGACGGGCATGACCGTCCTCCGGGCCGTCGCTCCGGGGACGCCGTACTGGTTCGGCGAGACGCACCTCGGGCTCTCGCTGCTGGGCGTGGTGCTGATCGTCGGCGGCGGGATCGACCGCTGGCGGGCGTAGAGAGTCGAGTCCCTTCTCGAACGGATCGCCGTTCAGAACCGGTCGCCGCTCAGAACGGATCGCCGTCGCCCAGCAGCCGCCGGGTCTCCATGGCGGCGGCGTAGTCGGCCCGGGAGACGACTCGCGTCCGGCCGCTGCCGATGACGAACGCCTCGCTGGCCCTGCCGGCGTCGAGCGTCATCAGCGCGTCGAACGCGGGCGTGGCGGCGTCGAAGCGGGGCAGGTCGGTCGCCATGAGGTCGGAGACGGGCGTCCGGTCGCGCTCGTCCTCGGAGAGCGACCGGAAGTCCTCGACGGTGACGACGCCGACGACGTCGCCGTCGCGGGTGACGGCGTACTCGGTCCGCCGATCGGCGAACATCCGGCCGACGAGGTCCTCGACGGTGGCGTCGGCGTCGATGGTCGCGTCCGGCGCGCTGGCGAGGTCGCCGACGGTCAGCCCCTCCAGCAGGTCCGCCAGCGCGACCGCGCGGGACTCGCCGCTCGCGGCGCCGTAGATGAACAGCGCCAGCAGCAGGAGCATGGGGCTGAAGGCGAGGACGCCGACGACGGCGAAGAGGATCGCGAATACGGACCCCACGCGGGCGGCGATGCGCGTGGCGGAACCGTAGGGCCGAGAGCGGGCCAGCAGCGCCCGCAGGACGCGCCCGCCGTCCATCGGGAACGCGGGCAGCATGTTGAACCCGGCGAGCACGAGGTTCGTCACGGCGAGCCAGCCGACGACGAACGTCGCGACGTGGAGCGACGAGGGGATCACGAACAGCGCGGCGTAGAAGACGGCGCCCGTCAGCACGCTCGTGGTCGGGCCGGCGACGGCGATCCAGAACTCCCGGTCCCACTCGCGAGGGATCGATCCCAGGTTCGCGAGCCCGCCCAGGATCCACAGCGTGATCGACTCTACCTCGAGGTCGTAGCGCATCGCCGCCCAGGCGTGGCCCAGCTCGTGGACGGCGACGCTGAAGAACAGGCCGAGCGCCGCCAGCGAGCCGATCAGCCAGGGCGTCTGACCGCGCTGGAGCGCGTCGACGTCCAGCGGCGCTCCGGTGAACCCCTCGATGAGGCCGGCGTACAGCGTGATCTGCTGGCCGCTACCCAGCAGCCAGGCGAAGATCGGCAACACGACGAGCAGCGACACGTGGATGCGGATCGGGATGCCCCAGATCCGCCCGATCTGATAGGAGCGCATGCTCCCTGATCTCACTCCGTACGGTTACCGTTGGCGTTCGACGCTCTCGAGGCCACAGCGCCGCGCTGGTCCGGACCGGGTCAGACCCAGGGCACGCCGAGCGCGCCGACGCCGAGCAGCGGCCCGACGACGACCATGACGACCCGGGCAGCGATCCAGGCGACGAACCCGATCGCGGCCGCCTCGACCCAGTCGCCGGGATACTGCGTGTTGATCACGCCGACGTAGACGCCGAATCCCAGCACCGTGACGAGCAGGCCGCCCAGGACGGGGATCCATCCGAACAGCAGGGAGAGCAGTCCCCACCCGAGCGCGCAGAACAGCGCCGTCCAGACCGCCGTCCGGCCGTCGTCCTCGCCGGCGACCAGGTACCCGCCGGCGTAGATGGCCGCCGCGCCGATCACCAGGCTGATTGCGAACAGCACGACTGACGTGATCAACCCCGAAATCACACCCATGGTCGACGTTGCGGCGTCGAGCCTTAGGTATCTGGTGGCTTGCTGGGAACTGCGGCCGCCGCCGGACGGCGGTTCGAGCGGGCCCGGGCAAACCACAACCCCTACCTGCCCCCTCGTCGACCCCGAGATATGGAACTCGGCGTCATCGGCCTCGGCCGGATGGGACGCATCGTCGTCGACAGGTGCCTCGACGCGGGCCACGACGTGGTCGCGTTCGACATCGACGAAGCGGCCGTGGCGGACGCCGCCGACGCGGGCGCCGCCCCGGCCGACTCCATCCCGGACGTCGCCGACCAGCTGGGCGAGGAGAAGCGCATCTGGCTGATGGTGCCGGCGGGCGACCCCGTCGACGCCGCACTGGACGAACTCGACGGGCTCGTCGACGGGGACGACGTGGTCGTCGACGGCGGCAACTCCAACTTCCGGGACTCGATGCGCCGCGCCGAGCAGACCGACGCGGCCTACCTCGACTGCGGCACCTCCGGCGGCCCCGCCGGTGCGGAACTGGGCTTCTCGCTGATGATCGGCGGCCCGGAGTGGGCCTACGAGGCCATGACGCCCGTCTTCGACGCCGTGGCGACGGGGCCGGACGGCCACGATCGGATGGGGCCCGCTGGCTCGGGCCACTACGTGAAGATGGTCCACAACGGCGTCGAGTACGCGCTGATGCAGACCTACGGCGAGGGGTTCGAGCTGCTCGCGAACGGCCGCTTCGACCTCGACCTCGAGTCCGTCGCGCGCACGTGGAACAACGGCGCCGTCATCCGCTCGTGGCTGCTGGAGCTGTGCGAGGAGGCCTTCGCCGAGGAGGGGTCGGACCTCGGCACCGTCGCCGACCGCGTCGAGGGCGGCTCGACCGGCACCTGGACCGTCCAGGAGGCGCTGGAACAGGAGGTCCCGGTGCCGCTGATCTACCAGGCGCTGGCCGAGCGCTTTGCCTCGCGGTCGACGGACGGCGACGACCCCGGGCGGTTCTCCCGGCGGCTGGCCAGCCGGCTGCGGTACGGCTTCGGGCGTCACGAGGTCCCCCGACGCGAAGAGTGAGAGCAGGGAGGTCCCCCCGCGACCCCGCCACACGGTAGTGTTCAGATTAGCTGATTCCATGCGAAGCTGAACGATTTGAGCCAGTCGTCGGCTGTGTCCGCTTCGGCGTTGCTGAAGCAGTTTGAGAACGAAGATGTCCGTCGTTTTATTTCTCGAAAGACACGTTCGACACTGTTTCGATTTCCATGGCGTTCATATCTGAAATCGAGGCCGTGTCGCTGGCAGGCGTCTTTCAGCGGTGTCGCACCATCGACGAGAAAGACGGCGTCGTCGACATCGTGTTTCTCGCGGAGCTCGGTGAAGAACGCACGAGCGAGAACGTTTGTTCTGGTCGGTTCAAGCTGTGTATGGAGTAATTCGTTCGTGTCTGGATCGACGGCAGCGTACAGCCAGTAGTGCTCGTCATCGAGTTGGATCACGGTTTCGTCGACCGCGACGTGATCCGGTTCTCGCCCATCCTGGGGCTGTAGATCGGCTTTGTGAACCCAGTTGTGAACGGTTGACCGAGCGCGTTGGACACCGAATACCTCAAGAAACGAGACAGTATTCGAAAGCGAGAGTCCAGCCAGATGCAGCTGAATACTGAGCTTCATCAGCAATCGCGGTGTCGCTTCTCGCTCCACAAACTCTAACTCGATCTGGTCCAAACAACCGTTGAGGCGGTCGGTTTTTGGCATAGAGCACTAAAAACCCCATCCGCCTCACCTTTCAAGCTTATCTGAACACCGCCCGCCACACCGGCCGGGCCATTAAACGCGTGAGGGCCGTACGGTCGAACGGCATGCCCTACGAGTACCAGTGCCCGGTCACCGACTGCGACTTCGCGACCCAGAACAACGAGCAGGACGACGTCGTCGAGGCGGCACAGCAGCACCAGCGCGACAGGCACGGGAACACGGCGACCCGCGACGAAGTCGTGGAGTCCGTCGTGGGACACTGACGACGGCGAATTCCGACCGTCTTCGCACTCAGATAACAGCCCTGTATGTGAAAGGGGCAGACTGACGCCGTCGGCAGGCGACGGAGAGGACGTACTATGCCTGTCGGTGATCTCGGTCCCGAGGAGGTCGTAACGGTCGACGCGAACGCGACGGTCAGCGACGCCGTCGAGAAACTGGAGTCGGAGGGCGTCGGCTCGGTCGTCGTCGTCGAGGACGGCGAGCCCGCCGGCATCCTCACCGATCGGGACGTCGCCCTGGCGGTCCCGCAGAGCGACGACGTCGCAGCGGAGTCGGTCGAGTCCGTGATGACGGAGGACCCAGAGACGATACAGGAGGACGCCGAGGCGATGGAACTGGCCCGGACGATCGGCGAGACGAACGCCCGCCGGATTCCCATCGTCGACGACAGCGGTCAGCTGACCGGGATGGCGACGCTGGACGACCTCGTCGCGTCGATCGGCGAACAGCTCGACGAGGTCGCCGACACCATCGAGACCCAGTCGCCCGATTACTCGCCCTGAACGGCGTCCCCCGTCCGCAGTCTTCACCCCGGCCGCTCCAGTCCGAGGCGGTCGAACTGCTTCTCCGGCGCGTCGTATGCCGCCAGTAGCTCCGCGGCGGTCACTCTGAGCCGCTCCTCCGCGTCCAGCCCCTCTCCGGCGCGGTCCTCCTTCGCGCCGAACGGGCCGGAGCGCTCGTACAGCAGTGGCTCCTCGTGCTGGAGATACGACTCCGCGGGCAGCCGCCAGACGGGCGTCGCCGCGTAGGGCAGTTCGTCGGCCTCGGCGTCGGGCTTCTCGACCATCGGGTGGAACGTGCCCGTGACGTTCATCTGGTGGGTCGAGTAGCAGTCGACCGGCGCGCCCGCCTCGCCGGGGAGGTGGTACGTGTACTCGCCGTCGGTGACGTTCAGGCTCGCGCCCCAGTAGCCGTAGCAGACGTAGTCGCGGTGGTCGTCGGTCTCCGCCTCGAGCAGCGGGCGCAGGCTCACTCCGTGGTTAGGCGCGGGCACGTCGGCCCCCAGCGTCTCCAGGATCGTCGGGTAGAGGTCGACAGCGGTCGTCAGCGCGTCCACGCGCTCGCCGTTGCGCTCGCCGTCCGGGTCCCAGACGAACAGCGGCGTGTTGGCCAGCACGTCGAAGACGGGGCCGTCGTTCTTGGCCATCCAGCCGTACTCGCCCAGCAGGAACCCGTGGTCGGAGGTGACGATCACCGTCGTCTCCTCCCACAGGCCCTCCTCGTCGAGGACGTCGAAGATGCGGCCGAGCCACTCGTCGACCATCGTCACCTTGCCGGCGTACTGGGCCTGCACGAAGTCGAGTTCGCGCTCGGAGAGGGCGCTCTGGCCCTCGTCGACGCGGCCGTAGTAGGGCCAGATCGGCAGGTCCGGGTCCTCGGGGTCCTCGTCGGTGTACATCGAGGCGTACTCCGCTGAGTTGTGGAACGGCTCGTGGACATCGAAGCTGTCGAGGTAGCAGAACCACCGGTCCCAGTCGAGGCCGTCGAGCCAGTCCGCGGTCCGTTCGAACAGCCGGGGCGCGAAGAAGTCGGTCTCCCCCTCGAAGTCGCCGGCGTTGCGCACGTACTGCGTGCGGTTGAGAAAGCCCATGCCGTCGGCCGGATCGGTCTCCTCGTCGGCGATGCGCCCGTGGAACTCCCGGTCGACGTCGCGCGGCTTCGTCTCGTAGGCGTCGTACTCGTGGCCGCGGAGGAAGTCGAAGCCGTTGAAGTCCTCGTAGTAGCCCCAGCTGCCGTGCTGGAAGTAGTGGAAGTGGTCGGTGATCAGCTGGGTGAGGACGCCGGCGTCGCGGGCCGCCTCCGCGAGCGTCGTGTCGTAGGACTCGATCGGCCCCCACGGCCGCCAGAGGAACTCCCTGACGCCCGCCAGCCACTCGCGCCGGGCCGGCATGCAGGGGAGGCTCCCGGCGTAATGGGAGTCGAAGACGGTCGCCCGCTCGGCGAAGGCGTCGAGCGTCGGCGTCGACACCTCGTAGTCGAACGTACCGGAGTCCTCGTAGGCCCCCAGGACGTCCTTGCGGAGGCTGTCCAGGCTGATCAGCAGGACGTTGTCGCTCACGCCGGATCACCGCCCGTCGCGGCCGCGACGGCCATTTCGAGGGCCTCGATGCCCGTCAGCAGGTCCCCGTCGACGACGACGCAGGGACCGTGCCGGCAGGTCTCGCAGTGTTCCAGGCAGCGGTCGCCCCGGACCGAACCGTACTCTGCCAGCCGGGAGCGGCTGGCGGCGTCGACGCTGTTGACGCAGCACTCGATAGTCGCCATGGGCCCAGTTGACGCCCGACGCCCTTCAATCGTTCAGTCATCGTGACACGAGCGGGCGGCGGTCACCGACTGCGCCGCCGAACGAGTTCGGAACCGCGGAAGGGCGGCCCTCCAGCGGCCGGAGAGGAACAAAGCTTAGTTATAGCAGTCCTCCATAGCCGCACACATGGTCGAACCAGCGAGTGTCGCGGCGGGGGCCGCCCTCACGCTCGTCCTCGTGGCCATCCACTACTCGTCGGGGACGGGATGGGAGGCCAACGAGGACATCTCTCAGGAGGTCTTAGAGCAGCGGGCCGCCACGGTGCCGGACACCGAGTTCCCGGAGCCGTACAACCGCTCCATCGGCGGTGGCGGCGCGGCCGCCATCCCGGCCGGCGAGGCCGAGGGCGAGCTCGCCGAGGGCGAAGAGGGCGAAGAGGAAGCCGACGAAGGCTTCGACCCCGACGCCATCCCGGACGACGAGGTCGAGTACTACGAGGTCGAGTTCGCCAAGGAGGGCGAGACCATCGAGATCGCCAGCAACGAGAACATCCTCGACGCGGGCGAGGACGAAGGCTGGGACCTGCCCTACGCCTGCCGCCAGGGCCAGTGCGTCTCCTGCGCCGGCCAGATTCAGGACGGGCCCGCCACTGACTACATCCGCCACAGCCAGAACGAGTCGCTGTTCGAGGACGACATGGAAGACGGCTACTGCCTGACCTGCGTCGCCTACCCGACCGACGACTTCACCCTCGAAACCGGCGAGCAGCCCTAGCCGGTTCGCTTTCTCCGCACTTCGTCTCCGCGTCCGCGACACTGTCAACGCGGACCAACCCGCGGTCCGGTTCACAATCGTTAAGAGTGGGTGTCCGGTATCATCACGTGAGGGCGGCTAGTTCAGCGGACAGAACGCCTGGTTCCGGACCAGATGGTCGGGGGTTCAAATCCCTCGCCGCCCGCTTTCTGCGAGGAACGGACGTGACGAGCGAAAGCGGCCCGAGGATTTGAGGTAGACCAGTCGCGCGCAGCGTAGCGAGCACGTCTGGGCGTGGTTCAAATCCCTCGCCGCCCGACACGTTTTCGCGCCGCTCACTTGCGAGCGACGCGCGTCGCCGCCTGCTATAGCGCCTTCGCAGCCATCGAGCGGACCGCCTCGGCCTCGATGTCGTCGAACGCGCTGTCGTCTTCGATGGTCTCGAGGACGGCATCCACGGGCTCGTTGAACTCGAAGAGCAGGTGGACGCCCGACTTGTATCCGCTGCTCGTCCGCTCGCTCTCGAGGACGCCGTAGGTGCCCGCTTTGTTGATGTGGCTGTTGACGGTCTCCTGCGTGTAGATCTCCCGGTCGGACATCTTACAGATGGTCCTGTACGCCCGGTAGACGACGGGGCTCGGTGCGGCTCCGTCGTTCACGTCGGCAACCAGCGCGGCCGCGTACAGGGAGAGCTTCTTCTGGAGGGACATCCCGCCGACGATCTCCAGAACGCGGTTTTTGACGACCGAGTCGTTGGCGGACTGGACGTGGTCTTCCCGCACCTTCGAATCGCCGTCCCGGTTCGCGATCTCCCCGGCGTCGCGCAGCAGGTCGATCGCACGCCGGGCGTCGCCCTCGTTCTGCGCGCCGTAGGCGGCGACGAGTTCGATGACGCCGTCTTCGAGCGCGTCTTCCTTGAAGGCGTCACGACGCCGATCGAGGATTTCGATCAGTTCGTTCGCGTCGTAGTCCGAGAAGTGGATCCCGTTGGGGTTGTAGGAGCTGTCGGTCCGGCTGTCGAGGTTCTCGCGGAACTTGGGGTAGTTCGTGACGACGACCGTCGAGATGAGCGTGTCGACGTGCTGTTCGGCCATGACCCGGCTGAGGCTGTACAGCAGCCGGGAGTACGCCGGCTCGTCTTCGTTCTTGTGCCCGGTGAGCGCGTCGATCTCGTCGAGGATGAAGACGAGCGAATCGAAGTGCTCGTCGACGATCTCGTAGAGGCGAACGTACTTCGCGTCCGTCGAGACGCCCTTGCGCGGGATGTCCCATACGACACCGGCCTTTTGCGCCGTCTGATAGCCCAGTTTCCAGACGGCACGATCGAGGGTGTGCGACTCCATCGTCTTGAAATTCACCGCCACGAAGTCGAAGACGATGTCCTCCTGTTCGGCCCGTTGCTTGACCTTGTTCGCGACCGCCTTCACGGTCAGCGTTTTCCCGGTACCGCTCGGCCCGTACAGCAGGAGATCGGGCGGTCGCTCCCCCTCTAGCGTGTCGCGGAACGCGCGGGCTTCGGCGGCTAACTGTTCGTCTCGACCGTAGATCCGGTCCTGGTCGACGATCGTGTTCGGATCGACGAGGTCCTTGTTCTTGAAAACCGTCTGTGCCTCCCCGTCGAGGATGCTGTCGACGACGGACGACTCCGACGGCGACGACGCCTCGTCGTCCCCGGCGTGAGTTGGTTCGGCGCCGTTTCCCATTGATATCGTCCGTTGCAAACTAGTCCCTATAACCTCTGTCGATATGATCCAGGGTCTGTCGGAATGAATGGGGGAATGTCGAAATGAGGACACCGATATCGAAATGACCCGTGGCGCCACCGTGGTGCGACTGTCGAGGAGAACGGCCACGGTCGTGGCCGTGGGAGATATCAACACGTCTCGGACCGACTTCGAAATGAGGACACCGGTATCGAAATGAACTTCGCCGCGGCGCGGTCGCAGTTCTCGGACCTGCTCTATAGTAGAAATTGAAACTATTTACACATCGAGGGGCACCCCGAGTGCCCCTCGAGCGTGTCAGTGCGTTCAATTTCTACTATAGAGAGAGGACGCCAGTTCGCTCCGACCGGCTTCGAAATGAGGACACCGGTATCGAAATGATCTGTCGTCCGAGTCGAGATTCGATCCGTAAGCCCTCAGACCCCTTTTTCGAAATGAAATTCGAAGACCCGCCACCGGGGAACGGCCGCGACGGATGTACCGCTTCGAGAGACGTCGGTATCGAAATGAAGTTCGTCGACCGTACGCCACGATCGCTCGCTTTCACCCGTTTTACCGCATTAGCGAGCTAGATTTGACTCCCGCCGCCAGCGTTTCATTTCGAAGGTGGTGTGTGAGGGCACTCTGTCTAGACTCTCTCTTCTAGTCTATTTCATTTCGATAACGGTGTGAGTGGGGTAGGAGACCGTCCAGAGATCGAGTCCCGTTAGCCCTTTGCGGGGAGCGCTGCGAGGTGGAGGCATGCGACTGGCACGACTGCTGACGCCGGAGGGACCGGTCTCGGGGGAGTACGTCGACGGAACGATCCACGCCGACGACGGGACCTACGAGGTGGGCGTCGACGGTCGGCTGCTCCCGCCCTGCGAGCCGACGGCGCTGTACTGCGTGGGTCGGAACTACGCGGAGACGCTGGAGCAGATGGAGTACGAGCGGCCGGAGGAGCCGGACTTCTTCGTCAAGCCGCCGGCATCGCTGCTGGCTCACGAGCAGCCGATCCCCTATCCGGAGTTCACGGACGAGCTGACGTACGCGGGCGAGCTGGCGGCGGTGATCGGCGAGCGGTGCCGGGACGTCGCCGAGGAGGACGTCCCCGGCGTCGTGCGCGGGTACACGATCATGAACGACGTCGACGCGCTGGACCAGCAGGGGCGGACGGCGCGGAAGGCCTTCGACGGCTCCGGGCCGCTGGGGCCGTGGATCGAAACGGACCTGGATCCGACGGGGATCGACATGCACACCGACGTCGGCGGCGAGCGCCGCCAGGAGGCGAACACGGAGCTGATGCTGTTCGGCCCCCACGAGGTCGTCGCCTACCTCTCCGAGCGGTTCACGCTGCGGACGGGCGACGTGATCGCGTTCGGGAGCCCGGCGAACCCCGGACTGGTCGAGCCGGACGAAGAGGTAGAGATAACGTACGAGGGCGTGGGGACGCTGCGCAACACCGTCGTAGAGCGGGAGTGACGGCCGGCGATCGACGTGACGATCTGGCTATCGATCGCGGCGAATCGGCATCTAAAGCGACGGAGTCGCAGAATAACCCTTTGCGAGGAGCGACCCAAGGTGGGACGGAGAGATTCTCATGAGTGATCAGATCGAGCAGATGGTACGGGAGATCGACAAGACCGCCGTCGAAGTGTTCGACCTCGCGGCCCGGCGGCAGGCGAAGGAGAAGGCCGGGGCGCGGCGGGACGCCTACGAGAAGGGGCTGCGGGAGGTCCGCGAGATCGCGGACGACGACGACGAAGCGGCGCGGGAGCTGTCCGAGTGGATCCAGGAGGAGATGCGCTCGCGGGAGAAGTACCCGTCCGCGCGGAACGTCCGGCAGCAGGGGGCGGAGATCGTCCGGAAACGCGGCCACGAGGTCTCGACGAACGACTGGCTCGGGGCCTGACAGCGAGCGCCGTTGGGGCAGGTCGCCACGGATCGCCGCGAGCGGCGGCCGGCGCTCGCTGCTGGCAGTCGTCGAGTACCGCTATTCAGTGACCGGTAGAGACGTCACGGAATACGGCTCCCTGTCGTCCTCCGGTCGCACGTACAGGAACAGGACGCCTCCGCCCAGGGCCGTCGCATCGCTCAGCGTGTCGTCTCGTATCGCCGAAGGAGGTACGCGGGACCAACGACGAGGTTGCACACCGGAATCAGACTCCCGAGTATCCAGCGGCGCCGCTTCGGCGCCCAGTCGCTGTCGACGAACTGTCGGCTGTCCAGCGCGATGGCCACCGGGAGCGCCGACCAGACGGCGACGATGACCACTGCGACCAGCGGGCCAGTACTGACGGCGACGTCCCCGACCAGGAGGATCGGGAGCCAGCTGACGGTGGCGAGCGCGACGACGTAGTGCCATCCGGGAGCGGCCCACGAGCGGTCGATTCCTCCGGTCGGTCCAGCGACGTCGCCATCGCCACAGGACGAACCGGCCCCAGTCAGTCGCCGTCGGCGGAGTCGGACGTAGGCGACGGCGACACCGAGGTTCACCGGGAAGACTGCGAACCCCAGAAGCCACCGCTGTGGCCCCGACCAGCGAGCACGCCCGGCGACGTACTGCATGTCGTAGTAGGCCGCCAGCACTGTCGCCAGTAGTGTCGCGTAGCGCAGCACCCGTCCGGAGACGCCCTCGACGAGGCCAGTCAGCGCCAGCCCCGCCCAGACGGCTTGTCCGGTCAGACCGATCCAGAGGACGCGGAACCACAGCGCTGTGGCGTTCGAGGGGGACAGTTCGACGGCCGTCGAGTCCCGACCGCTGAACACCGGGAGGCGGGTGTCGAAGTACCTCGACTCCTCAGACCCTCCCGCAGTTCCGTGGTACCGGCCCGCTTCCATCAGTCCGTAGCCACCGACGACGAGGTTGGGAGTCAGCAGCCCCAGTCCCTCTCTCGCCTGCAGGGCGGGTGCGGTTTCGAAGTACGTCAGATCGATCAGCAGCCCGACGCCGACGACGAACACCGCCAGACCGAGCAGACTGATTGCCAGCCCGGAGGTGTCGCGTCCCATAGCGTGCCGAGCTGTAGGGTTGCTTCGATAAAATACCACGTAGTTGGGGAATCCGTACGCCTATCGCCGCGTGTGCGATATCGCAGCCAGGCCACTCATGGAAGTAACCATACGGGATTAGTCGTCGGAACCGTCGAACCCGACCGCGTCCGACCCGTGATCGAAGCGCGCCGCACCCGCTGGCCGGACGTCGGCGGCGGTCGGAGCGACGCGCTCCAGCAGCCGACGGACGTCGATCGATTCGCTACCCAGGACGGCGAAGCCGGCGAAGATGGTCAGGAAGCCGGCGAAGGTCAGCACGGAGACAGTCTCGCCCAGCAGCGCCCAGCCCCCGAGCGTGGCGACGGCCGGCGTGACGTAGAACACCAGGTTCGCCCGGACGGCGCCGGCGACGTCGATCAGCTCGAAGTAGGTGATGTAGGCGACGGCGCCGGCGAACAGGCCGACGTAACCCAGCGCGAGCAGCGCCTCCTGGCTCCAGGTCACGGCGGCGACCGACTCGCCGGCCGACAGGCTCAGGAGGTGCGTCAGCGCCGCGCCGAAGGGCAGCCCCCAGGCGGTCCGGGCGGTGCTGGAGAGCGTGCTGTCGGCCCGGCGGATGAGGACGCTCCCGAGGGCACCGCTGGCGGCGCCGCCGAACAGCAGGAGCTTCCCCACGCCGCCGGCGAACAGCGTCGCCGGGTCCGGGTCGACCACGAGCGCGACCCCGACCAGCCCGAGGGCGAGGCCGACGACGCCGCGCCGGGAGAGCCGCTCGTCGGCGAGGAGGCCGGCGGCGAGCACCGGCGTCAGGATCGGATTGAGCCCGAAGACGATCGCACCGACGGCGCTGGTGGCGTACTGCTGGCCGACGAACAGCAGGGCGTTGGCCAGCCCGATGGCGAAGATCCCGGTCGCGAGGATGCCCGCGAGATCGCCCCACGTCCGCGGCCGGAGGGCCGCCCGGGAGTGGGTGGCGACCGCGAAGGCCACCAGACCGACCGTCGCGACGTCGAACCGCAGCGCGACGAACAAAAGCGGCGGGAAGTACTCCAGCCCCGCCTTCGCCGCGACGAACGTCCCGCCGAACAGGACGGCTGTGATCAGGGCCAGCGCGAGCGCGCGCTTCGCGACCACGTTACGGACTCACCTCGTTAATCTGACCATCGTACGCCGGAAGAGAGAACACCGGCGTAGAGCGGAGTTGCGTCATCTTACCCGTACTTAGGCCGCTATGGTTATGAGTTCGTTCAGAAATTCTTACATAGCGTGCAAGCCGCTCGCGCTGCACCGCTGTTGCGCGGCGTGAAACGATTTCACGGTGCGAAAGCGGTTTCCGGAGAGGGCTGCGAGTGGCGGTATGGACGAGGCACTGGCGGAGATCGAGTTCCTCGCGCTCTCGGCCAACCGGGTCGAGGTGCTGCAGCTGCTCGCCGAGGGGCGACACACGCGCGACGAACTGGCCGCGGCGACGGGCGCGTCGCAGGCGACGCTCGGCCGGATCCTCGGCGACCTCGACGAGCGGTCCTGGATCCGCCGGGACGGCAGCGAGTACGTGGCGACGGCCACCGGGCGGCTGGTGGCCTCGGGCGTCACGGACCTGCTCGACATACTCGAGACGGAGCGCGAGCTGCGCGACGTCGTCGAGTTCCTGCCCACGCACGCGATGGACTTCGACCTGGGGCGGCTGGCGAACGCGACCGTCACGACGCCGACCGTGACGCGGCCCGACGCGCCGGTCCAGCGCGTGGTCGACCTGATCGAGTCGGCGTCGGACGTCCGGGTGTTCTCCCACGCGTTCAACGACCAGAGCCTCGGAGTCGTCGAGGACCTGGTCACCGACGGCGAGGGGACCTTCCGGGGCGTGTTCTCCCGGAGCGCCATCGACCCGCTGGCGGACGACCCCGGGCTCCGGGAGCGGCTGGCCTCGCTACTGGACGCCGAGAACGCCGCGATCCGCATCCGCGACGAGGGCGTGCCAGTGGCGGTGACCGTCGTCGACGACGTCGTCCACCTGCTGCTGCGCGACGGGAACGGCGTCCTCCAGGCCTCGGTGGACACCGACGACCGGGCTGTCCGGTCGTGGGCGGGCGACGCCTTCGACCACTACTGGCGGACCGCGACGCCGCTGGAGCGGGACGACCTGCCCGAGTGATCGGCGACAGCCACGGTGGCAACGGCGAGCCCGTCGGAATCCCCAGACGGCGATCGACCAGTCGTTTTAACTACTCCCTCAATAATATCCAGATATGACCGATAGAGTCGCCGAAGAACACTCGTCGCTCGTCGACGCGGGCGAGCGGGAACTGGTCGTCGGGGGCGACCGGCCGATCCGCATCAGCGCGGGCCACCGGATCATGCACCACGACGGCAAGTGCAGCAGGCCCCACGGACACAACTACGCCGTGACCGTGCGCCTGGTCGGCGAGCTGACCGAGGAGGGGTGGATCGCCGACAAGGGCGCGGTCACGGACGCCATCGACGCCTGGGACCACCGCTTCCTGCTGGAGGCGGGCGACCCGCTGATCGAGGCCTTCGAGGACAGCGGCGACGGCGACGCCGTCGTCGTCCTGGACGCCCCGCCGACCGCCGAGGTCATGTCCGTCCTGCTGGAGGAGCGGCTGGCCGAGGCGCTGCCCGACACGGTCAGCGAGGTCGACGTGACCGTCCGGGAGACCAGCGAGCTCGCGGCGGGGCAGTGATGCCGGTCGAGCGCGACGTCGAGGCGGAGGGCGACGGCGATGCGGCGACCGAGCCGGAGGGCGAGGGCCTGCCGATCAACGAGCTGTTCCACTCGCTGCAGGGCGAGGGGAAGCTGGCGGGCGTGCCCAGCGTGTTCGTCCGCACGAGCGGCTGCAACCTCCGGTGCTGGTTCTGCGACTCCTACCACACCTCCTGGGAGCCGACCCACGCCTGGATGGGGATCGACGAGATCGTCGACGAGGTGGCGAACCACGACGCGGACCACGTCGTCCTGACGGGTGGCGAGCCCCTCGTGCACGAGGAGAGCGTCGCGCTGCTGGAGCGGCTGGACGACGCAGGCTATCACACCACCGTCGAGACAAACGGGACGATCCACCGCGACGCGCCGATCGACCTGGCCAGCGTGAGCCCGAAGCTGGCGTCGAGCACGCCGATCGCCGAGCGCGACCCGAAGGGCGACGGCGAGTGGGCCGACAGACACGAACAGCGGCGGCTCGACCTCGACGCGCTCGCCGGACTGGTCGAGGACTGCGAGTTCCAGCTGAAGTTCGTCGTCACAGGTAAGGGCGACCTGCCGGAGATCGAGGACCTGGTCGATCGGGTCCGGGAGGCGACGAGCGTCCCCGTCCGCGACGCGGACGTCCTCCTGATGCCCGAGGGGCGGACGCGCGAGGAACTGGACGAGACGCGCCGCACCGTCGCCGAGCTGGCGGCGGAGCGCGGCTACCGGTACACGCCCCGGCTGCACGTGGACCTGTGGAACGACGCGCCGGGGACCTGAGCGGGCGAGCCAGACGAGCGTGCGAGAGCGCACGACCATGACTACGGACGACACCACCACCGACGACACCGCGGACGCATCGGACGACGAGACGACCGGCGGCCCGGCGGACGGCGAGACCGACGCCGCCGACACCACCGACGGGCACTCCAGCGGAGACGCGGCCGTCGTGCTGGCCTCCGGCGGGATGGACAGCGCGACGGCGGCCTACGAGGCGCGGGCGCAGGGGTACGACGACCTGTACCTGCTGCACACCAGCTACGGCCAGCGGACCGAGGACCGCGAGCGGGCGTGCGCCGAGGCGCTGGCCGGCCACGTCGACGCGGCGGAGTTCCTCCACGTCGAGACCGACCACCTCCGGGCCATCGGCGGGTCGTCGCTGACCGACGAGGACGAGGCCGTCGAGGACGCCGACCTCGACGCCGAGGCGGTGCCGGACACCTACGTCCCCTTCCGGAACGCCAACCTGCTGTCGATGGCCGTCGCCTACGCCGAGGCCAACGACTGTGCGGCCGTGTTCATCGGCGCCCACAGCGAAGACTTCTCCGGGTACCCCGACTGCCGGCCCGCCTTCTTCGAGGCGTTCGAGGACGTGGTCGACGTCGGCACGCACCCCGACACGGCGGTTTCGATCGAAGCGCCGTTCGTCGAGTGGTCGAAGACGGACATCGCCGAGCGCGGGCTGGAACTGGGCGTCCCGTACGAGGACACATGGAGCTGCTACCGCGCCGAGGCGCCCGCCTGTGGCACCTGCGACGCCTGCGCCTACCGGCTCCAGGCGTTCCAGCGGCTCGACGAGCGCGACCCCATCGAGTACGAGGAGCGGCCGGAGTACTAGAGCAGGTCGGCGTTGCCGGTGTCGCGCGCCAGCCCCTCGAGCACGTACTCGGCGGCGGTGCGGGTGGTCGCCAGCGGGACGTCGTGGACGTCGCAGATGCGCAGCAGGGCGGAGATGTCCGGCTCGTGGGGCTGGGCCGTCAGGGGGTCGCGGAGGAAGACGATGGCGTCGATCGCGTCGTCGGCCACCTCGGCACCGATCTGGGTGTCGCCGCCGATGGGACCGGACTTCTTGCGGTTGACGTGCAGGTCGGTCTCCTCGGTGATGCGCTTGCCCGTGGTGCCCGTGCCGACGAGGTCGAACGTCGACAGGACCGCCTCGTACTCCTGGGCGAGGTCGATGATGTCGGGCTTCTTCTCGTCGTGAGCGATCAGCGCGACGCGAGTCATAGAGCGTGCTGGGAGCGCGCCCGTCAAAGGTGATGCGGTCGGGGCAGAGCGGCGACGCTATCGGGCAGACGGGAGGGGTCTCCCACCGCTCACGCCACGGAGACGTCGCCCTCGCGGGTGAGCGTCACCTCGTGCCCCTCCACGGGGAAGGTGACGGACTCGCGGTCACCGTCGGCGACGACCGCCGCGACCTCGTCGAGGTCGGCGTAGGCGTCGATGGCGTCGAGGTCACCCCGTTCCAGATCGGTCGACGCCGCGACGGCGTCGACCACCACCTCGTCGACGGGCCGGGGCGTGACCCACTCGTCCCCGTCGTCGCCGTCGAGTACGTAGATACCGTGATTGAAACTCATACGCTCTCCCGTTTGCCGGCGACCGCCGTAAGTACCGATGGGTCGTTTCAGAGGCTGAAAAGACCGCGGCGTACTGCCGGCCGGCGCCCGCGATGCAGCTGGCCGGCGCTGCGGCGAACGCGGACGCGGCTACAGCCGACGTACAGATGGACCGCCCCGGCCGGCAGGGCGGCGAGACCGCCGGCTACGGGGCGGGAAAGTGGGCCGGGCGCGAGCAGCGCGCCGCGGCCCGGTGACCAGACTGACGAATCCGGGCTAGCGTGCCGTCCGCGCTCGCTCAGACGGGAACTGCCCTGGGTGGCATCACCTCCGAAGTGATGCACAGTGTGGTAGGACACAACAAACCTTAGGTCTTTTGCCTGTGCTGACGGCGGTGTTCAGATAAGCTTGAAAGGTGAGGCGGATGGGGTTTTTAGTGCTCTATGCCAAAAACCGACCGCCTCAACGGTTGTTTGGACCAGATCGAGTTAGAGTTTGTGGAGCGAGAAGCGACACCGCGACTACTGATGAAGCTCAGTATTCAGCTGCATCTGGCTGGACTCTCGCTTTCGAATACTGTCTCGTTTCTTGAGGTATTCGGTGTCCAACGCGCTCGGTCAACCGTTCACAACTGGGTTCACAAAGCCGATCTACAGCCCCAGGATGGGCGAGAACCGGATCACGTCGCGGTCGACGAAACCGTGATCCAACTCGATGACGAGCACTACTGGCTGTACGCTGCCGTCGATCCAGACACGAACGAATTACTCCATACACAGCTTGAACCGACGAAAACAAACGTTCTCGCTCGTGCGTTCTTCACCGAGCTCCGCGAGAAACACGATGTCGACGACGCCGTCTTTCTCGTCGATGGTGCGACACCGCTGAAAGACGCCTGCCAGCGACACGGCCTCGATTTCAGATATGAACGCCATGGAAATCGAAACAGTGTCGAACGTGTCTTTCGAGAAATAAAACGACGGACATCTTCGTTCTCAAACTGCTTCAGCAACGCCGAAGCGGACATAGCCGACGACTGGCTCAAATCGTTCAGCTTCGCATGGAATCAGCTAATCTGAACACTACCGTGCTGACTGGGTGACGGGACGGCGTGAGCGGGAACGCTCAGAGGTTCTCGCCCTGATACGTCCCGTCGTAGGTGTCCTCGTGGCCGGCCTCGGCGAGGACGAACTGCGCGATGCGTGCGCCCGGTTCGAGTTCGATCGGGTGGTGGACTTGCAGCAGGCCCTCGCCGCGGCCCTCGTAGCCGGCGTCCCAGACCGCCGTGTTCAGCATGCAGGAGTTGCGCATGAGCGACGAGCGCGGGAGGACGAAGCCGACGTGGCCTTCGGGCACGGCGACCCGCTCGCCGTACTCGACGACGTAGCCGCCGGGCTCCAGGCCGTAAGCGTCGCCGTCCGACGACAGCTCTCGCCGGTCGCCGACGGTCTTGTCGCTCCGCTCGATCCGGCCCGGTTCGACCTGTTCGTAGACGGTCTCCAGCGTGAGGTCGACGCCGTTGGGCTGGACCTGCTCGCTGCGCAACTCGCCCAGTCGCTCCGCGACGAACGCACCGCTTCGGAACATACCCGCGCTCGGAACGGGGCCACCATAGGCGTTACCACCCGCATCGAGAACCACCATAGCTACCACCCGTACCGGGACGGTCGCAGAGACCCGCGCCGGAACGGACGCAAGTCCTGCACGAACAACGTTTGCGAATACGCGGGATTTATACCCGGCGACCGTCCACGTACGTACGTTATGGGACAGACGCTCACGGAGAAAATTCTCGACGATCACCTCGTCGAGGGCGAGCTCACGCCCGGTGAGGAAATCGGGATCGAGATCGACCAGGTCCTGACGCAGGACACGACGGGTACGCTGGTGTGGCTGCAGTTCGAGGCGCTGGACCTCGACGAGGTCCAGACGGAACTGGCCGCCCAGTACTGCGACCACCAGACCTATCAGTTCGACTTCAAGAACACGGACGACCACCGGTTCCTCCGCTCCGCCGCCGGCAAGTTCGGCGCGCACTTCTCGCGGCCGGGTAACGGCATCTGCCACAACGTCCACAAGGAGAACTTCGCGGCGCCGGGCAAGACGATGCTCGGATCCGACTCCCACACGCCGACCCCCGGCGGGCTCGGCGAACTGGCCATCGGCGCCGGCGGCCTCGACGTCGCCGTCGCGATGGGCGGGGGCGCCTACTACATCGAGATGCCCGAGGTCGTCAACGTCCGCCTCGAGGGCGAACTGCCCGAGTGGGCCACCGCGAAGGATGTCATCCTCGAGCTCCTCCGGCGGCTCTCCGTCAAGGGCGGCGTCGGCAAGGTGCTGGAGTACACCGGCCCCGGCGTCGAGAACCTGACCGTGCCCGAGCGGACGACGATCACCAACATGGGCACGGAGCTCGGTGCCACCACCTCGATCTTCCCGACGGACGAGCAGACCGAGGACTACCTCTCGCGGCTCGGCCGCGAGGACGAGTACGTCGAGCTCTCGCCCGACGAGGACGCCGAGTACGCCGACCAGATCACGGTCGACCTCTCGGAGCTCGAGCCGCTCATCGCCGAGCCGTCGATGCCCGACAACGTCGTGCCCGTCAGCGAGGTCGCCGGCACCGACGTCGAGCAGGTCATCATCGGCTCCTGTACGAACGGCGCCTACGAGGACATCCTGCCCGCCGCGAAGATGCTGGAGGGCCGGAACACGGCGAAGACGACCGAGATGATCGTCGCGCCCGGCTCCAAGCAGGCCTCCGAGATGCTGGCCCGCGACGGCTGGACGGCCGAGCTGATGGCCGCCGGCGTCAACTTCTCGGAGGCGACCTGCGGGGCCTGCATCGGCATCGGCCACGTGCCCGCCTCCGACTCCGTCTCGCTGCGGACGTTCAACCGCAACTTCGAGGGTCGCTCCGGCATCGAGGACGACAACGTCTACCTCTGCTCGCCCGAGGTCGCGACCGCCGCGGCCATCAAGGGCGAGATCGTCGACCCGCGCGACCTGGCCGACGAGCTGGGCGACCTCGAGGACCCCGGCTTCGAGCTGCCCGACCAGTACATCGGCAGCTCCACCTCGGACCTCATCGCGCCCGACGAGGCCGTCGACGACGAGCTCATCAAGGGCCCGAACATCGGCGAGGTCCCGCTGAAGGACCCGCTGGGAGCGGACATCGAGGGTGAGGCCCTCCTGAAGATGGAGGACAACATCACCACCGACCACATCATCCCGGCGACGGCGGACATCCTCAAGTTCCGCTCGAACATCGACAAGCTCTCGGACTTCACGCTGTCGCGGATCGACGACACCTTCGCCGACCGCGCCCGCGACGCCGACGGCGGCCTGCTGGTCGCCGGCGAGAACTACGGTCAGGGCTCCTCGCGCGAGCACGCGGCCCTGTGCCCGATGTACCTCGGCATCGAGGCCGTCCTCGCCCAGAGCTTCGCCCGCATCCACAAGGCGAACCTCTTCAACTTCGGCATCGTGCCCCTGGAGATCGACGAGGAGACCTACGAGAAGATCGACGAGGGCGACGACGTCGAGATCGTCACCGACGTCGCCGACGCGGTCGCCTCCGGCCAGGAGGAGTTCACCATCCGCGTGAACGACGACTGGGAGGCTACCGCCACCCTCGACGCCTCCGAGCGCGAGCGCCGCATCCTCGCGGACGGCGGCAAGCTCTCGCACACGAAGAAGCAGGCCGAAGACGGCAGCGGCGCCGCGCCCGCCGACGACTGATCGGACGCCGTAGTCGGTCACCCGTCCGACCGGCAACTGATTCGCTCCATTTTTCGAGCGCTGTCCGCCCGATAGCCGCGGCTACCCGATCGGGCACCGTGCCAGTGAGCCACACACGGGAGCAACCTTCAAGCGCCCGGCACCGGTCACCCCTGCATGGCCACCTTTCGCCGGCTCGAGGGCGACGAGGTCGTCCAGCAGGCCACCGCCATCGATCACGCCTTCGGCTCCGGCGCGGGACCGCCGTCCTACGACGGGCCCGAGGACGTCAGGGATCGGATCGCCGAGCGATGGGGCCTGTTCGAGGACGGAGCGCTGGTCTCGACCTGCGCCCTGTACGACCTGCGCGCGACGCTGGCCGGGGAGCGGCGTCCCGTGGGCGGCTTCGCAGCGTTCGCGACGCCGCCGGAACACCGGGCAGCGGACCACGGCGAACGGCTCCAGCGCGAGGCGCTTCGGGTCTTCCGCGACCGGGGTTACCCGTACGCTGCCCTCTGGCCGAACTCGATCCCCTACTACCGCCGCTCCGGCTGGGGGCTGGTCCACGCGGAGACCGAGTACCGCTTCCCCGCGGACGCGCTGCCGAGCGCGAACGCCGAGGGCGCCTTCGAGCGGCTGACGCCCGACGACTACGAGCGGCTGCTTCCGGCCCACGAGGAGTGGGCAGCGGGATACGAACTCGCACTCGACCGGTCGGCACGGTGGTGGCGCGAGCGGACGCTCGACGACGACTGGATCTACTGCTGGACGCCGACAGACTCGCGTTGCTCGTCTGTCGAGCCCGGCCTCACGCAGTTGGGCCGGACGCCCGCCGACGCCGAGGTGCCGGCGGGGTACGTCGTGTTCAGGCTCCCCGGCGAGAGCGAGGACGGCAGCGGCGCGACGATGGTCGTCGACGAACTGGTCTACCGGACGGAGGAAGCGCGCCGGCAGCTCCTGGAACTGGTGCGCCGGCACGCGCCGCAGGTCGACAAGGTGCGCTGGTCCGCCCCGGAGGAGACCCGGCTGGTCCACGACGCCGTCGATCCGAAGGCGGTCACCGCGACGGTCGAGCCGGGTGCGATGGGCCGGATCGTCGATCTGGAGGCCGCCATCGAGTGCCTCCCCGCGGAGCGGACTCCCGAGCGTCCCGTGACGGTCGACGTCGACGACCCGCTGCTGCCCGCCAACGACGCGACGATACGGATCGAACCGGGTCCCGACGGACCGACCTGCGAGCCGACGGACGCAGAGCCCGACGTCGAACTGGGCGTCGGCCTGCTCTCGAAGCTGTACGTCGGGACGCTCGCGCCGTCGACGGCGGCCGACCGGGGCCTGCTGGCGGCTACCGACGACGCCGTCGCCGACCTCGACGCGCTCTTTCCCGAGCGGCCGGTGTACCTCACCGACTTCTTCTGACCGCCGCCGACCGGCGCAGGCGTCATTCCTTTGTGGACCGCCGCCGAACTGCCGGTAGTGACGACCGTCCCACCAGCCGACGACGCCGTCTCGGTCCGGCAGGCGACGCCGGGCGACCTGCTGCGGGTCCACCGGATCGAGCAGGTCGCCTTCCCCCAGCCCTGGCCGATGCCGGCGTTCGAGAACTACCTGGAGGAACCGGGCTTCCTGGTGGCCGAGGGCGACAGCGGCGTCGTCGGCTACGTCGTCGCCGACGCGATCCCCAACCACGGCACGCCGCTGGGCCACGTCAAGGACATCGCCGTGGCCCCGGACCGCCGGGGCGAGGGCATCGGTCGGAGCCTGCTCGACAGCGCGCTGGAGACGCTTCGCGAGGGCGGTGCCGGCTCGGTCAAACTCGAAGTGCGCGCCTCCAACGACGTCGCCATCTCGCTGTACCGCGAGTTCGACTTCGAGCACCAGCGGACCATCCCCAACTACTACGGCAACGGCGAGGACGCCCTCGTGATGGTCCGCGGGCTGGACTAGGAACTGCGGTTGGTGTTACGAGGAATATGCAGTGTTCGCTGTAGCGGTAGGTCGCCCGAAGCCGTGAGCGATATCCGTCCGTGGCCCCACGCGTCGACCATGGGCTACGCCTGTCCCGTCTGCGAGGACCCGCAGGCCGACGCGGAGCACCTGGCGAACCACCTCGCGTTCACGGCGATGACCGGCGGTGGCGACCACGAGGAGTGGCTCGACGAGCGCGTCCCGGAGTGGGGCGGGATGGGCGAGTCGGAGCTGGCCGACGCCGTCGTCGAGTACGCCGAGGAGGAGGAGTTCCCGCAGGTGTTCGAGGAGAGCGGGGTTCGCGACCACGACCACGGCGGCGATCACCAGCACGGCCACGACCACCAGCACGGCCACGGCGGCGCGGGCGGTATCGACGAGGCCGCGGCGCGGGCCCGCGGGGGCGGCGAGATCGACGACGAGGCGCAGGCAATCCTCCGCGAGGCCCAGCGGCTGACGGAGGAGATGCGCGAGGCGGCTGCGGACGCCGACGACGCCGAGGGCCGGGACGGCGACGGAGCGGCCGACGGCGAGGCGGCCGACGACGGCGAAGCGGCCGACGGCCGCGGGGAAGGCGAAACGGAGTAGTGGCCGACGGGCGAACGCCGGGGCATGCACACCGAGGGGACGTTCTCGCCGGAGACGGCCGACGAGGCCAGCGAGCGCTACGAGGCGCTCGGCTCGACGGCCCAGCTGGTCGTCAAGGAAATCGCGAAGGCCATGGAGTTCGACGCCGAGGAGTACGAGGAGCGCGTGACGAGCGGGGTCGTCGAGACGGCCCGCGACGCGCTGTTCGCCGACCGGCTCGAAGTCACCGTCGGCACGCGGGCGGAGTACGAGGAGTGGCGCGACGGCGCCGACCACGAGGTGATCGAGGTGGGATCGGACAACGTCGAGAACGTTGTCTGGCACGCGCCGCCGTTCGCCGACGCCGCCGTCGCGGCCACGTTCCAGAACGAGGAGCGCGCGGCGGTGGACACGCTCCGACGGCAGGCGTTCGGCCGGCTCTACCGCGACGTCGTCTGAGACGGACGTCCGTCTGAGCGGCCAGCCGGGTTCCGAACGGCCTATGGGCGCCGGCCCTGACCGTGTGGTATGCGCCCCGTCACGCGGAACCTGATTCTGGGCATCCTGGCGGTGCTGGTCCTGTTGATCGCGCTGGGCGCGCTGCCGTCGCTGCTGGGCAGCGGCGACCCCTACTACCTGACCGCGACGCCGTCGAACGCCACGCACGCCGCCGTCGACGCCGGGACCCTCTCCGAGCGCCAGTACCCCTACGCCACCGCCGCGCTGGCCAACGCCTCCGACGGCGAGGCGGGCCGGTCGGCGCCCTACCGAACCGGCTACGTCGGGATCAAGGAGGCGTTCACGCACTCCCCGTTCGACGAACTGGCGTCGCTGCGAGGGCGGAACCCGGCGGCGGCCGAGGGCGACGCGGTGTACCTCAGCGACAACGGCACGCTTTACCGCGTCGCAGTCGCACGCCCCTAGCGTGAGCGACCGCGAGTCAACCCACGAGTGGCCCGTCCGCGAGCGCGCGGCCGAGTACGAGACCGGCTGGTACACCGGCGGGTACGACCGCGTCGAGCAACCGGACGGCTCCGAGAAGCAGTACTACTGGGCCGAACTGCCCGACGCCGTCGTCGTGGTGGCTCGGACCGGCGACGAACTCGTCTTCGTCGACCAGTACCGCCCGACCATCCGCGAGCAGTGCCTGGAACTGCCCGCGGGCATCGTCGAGGACGGCGAGTCCTACACCGAGGCGGCCCGCCGCGAGCTGCGCGAGGAGACCGGCTTCGACCCCGCCGGCGTCTCCCTGCTGGAGGAGTTCTGGTGTTCCACTGGCGTCCTCCGCCACAGGCGGGGCATCGCCTTCGCCGAGGGACTGGAACCCGTCGAGCGGGACCTCGACGACAACGAGTTCCTCTCGGTGCGGACCGTCCCCGTCGAGGACGCGCTGGACGTCGCCCGGCGCGAACCCGCCAACGACGCTACCATCGAGGGGATCCTGCTGGCGAGGGAGGACGGCCTCCTGTGACTCCGCCGGCCGCTCCCTGGAGCGATGACGTCGGGGACTCCGAGTGGCTCGTCCACGACGCCGTCGTCGCCTGGGAGACGCCCTTCTTCGAGGCCGGCTACGACGTCGTCGAGCGGCCGAACGGGAATCGGGCGAACTACTTCTGGCTCGAACCGTCAGACGCCGTCATCGTGCTCGCCGTCGACGACGGCGAGGTCGTCGCGGTCGAGCAGTACTGCCCGCGCCACCGGATGCGCGAGATCGGACTGCCCGCCGGCGGGGTCGACGAGGGCGAGGACCCCGCGGCCGCCGCCCGCCGCGAACTGCGCGAGGAGACGGGCTACCGCGCCGGGACGGTGACCCACGTCGAGTCGTACGTCCCGTCGGGGTGGGTCCGCTACCGCCGGCACGTCTACGTCGCCGAGGACCTCACGCCGGGCGACCCCGACCTCAACGAGGGCGAGTGGATCGAGACCGACACGGTCCCCGCCGACGAGGTGATCGACGTCGTCCGCGGCCGCGACGGCCCCGTCAACGGCGGCGCACTGACGCCCCTGCTGCTGGCAAGGGAGGAGGGGCTGCTGTAGCCGTCCGTCGCGTTCCGTGAGGGCTTTCAGCCTCGGTCGCCCAGTGGACGCCGATGGACGGCGAGATCGGCACCGAGGAACTCAGGGAGCGCCTGGACGACGAGGAGACGCGCGTGGTCGACATCCGCCCGCCGCGGGCCTACCGGCAGGGCCACGTCCCGGGCAGCGAGAACGTCCCGCTCGGACAACTGGTGCAGGACGTCGAGCGGTTCGCCGGCGACGAGGACGTCGTGACGCTCTGTCCCCACGGGAAGTCGAGCGTCAAGGCCGCGCGGCTGATCGCCGCCTACGAGGGGTTCGAGGGCGAGGTCGTCAGCTACGAACCCGGCCTCAGCGAGTGGGACGGACCGATCGAGGCGGGCGCAGACGAGGCGGAAGAGGACGGTGTCAGGGCGGACGGTGCGGTAGACGAGGGCCCCGAGTCGCCGTTCTGAGCGAGTCCCAGCGGCAGAGCGCAGTGCGCGGCCTCGTCGTTCGGCGGAACGACGATCGAGGGGGCTGGAACGCCGAAGGATACGCGCGCTGGCCGTGATTCCGGCGCTCACCTCCGGAAGCGAGGGTTGTTGGTCGTGGAGGGCGTACCTGTCCCTGTTCCGATGGTCGACCTCGATCCGACTGATCAGGGCATCCTGTATCTGCTCCAGCAAGACGCTCGCAACAACACGACGGCGGGGATCGGTGAGAGGGTGGGCGTCTCGTCGACTACCGTCGGGAACCGCATCAACAAGCTCGAAGAGAAAGATATCATCACTGCCTATCAACCGATCCTCAACTACGAGAAGGCCGGACTCGACCATCACATGCTCGTCACCGCAACGGCCCCGATGGACAGTCGCAGCCAACTCGCCGAGGACGCACTCGAAGTTCACGGGGTCGTCGCTGTCCGAGAGCTGTTGACCCATCACCGGAACCTCGAGCTCGAAATAGCGACGTCCACGCGGCAGGAACTCGAAGAGTCGATCGAGGCGTTAGCGGAGCTGGGGCTCGATCTCGTGCGCAACGAACTGCTCAAACGGGAGCTCCACAAGCCCGCCGACAATTTCGGGAGGACGTTGTCGACGACTATAGTAGAAATTGAAACTATTTACACATCGAAGGGCGCTCCGGGGGCCCTTCGAGTGCGTCAGTGCGTTCAATGTCTACAGCCGGAGCAGGCCGAGTGCCTCGGGGCTTGACCCCGAGGCGGTTCACGATAGCTGAGTCGCTCCCTTGCGTTTTCCACGATAGTTGCCCCGCGACCTGTGTCCAGACAGCGCCATTTAAACCCCATCCTGTAATTAACAACTACCAAACAAGTTTATCTGCCATCGTCCCCTGGGACCGACAATGGGAACAACAGCAGCGCGCAGATCGCTCAGTCGCTCTGTCGTCGACCGAGTCGCCGAAGCCGAGAACAGCGATCCGCTGGACCTGGACCCGCTGTACGAAGCGATCGATCCCGACGCCCTGGACGCGCTACAGTCGCAGACAGACGACGGTCGACAGTCCGATTGTCGAATCGCGTTCGCCTACCACGGACACACGGTGATCGCTGACAGCAGCGGGACGGTCACGCTCGCCGACGAGGCGACACCGAGCGCCCCGTAACTGGTACGAGAGAGGCCGGAACACTCATCCCTCTCTCTGGGCTATCCGCCGCAATGAGTATCATCGCGGATTTTACCATTCCAGCGGATGCGTTTGCGCTCGCGCATTCGCTCGAAGCAGTCCCCTCGATAACTGCCAATTTCGACCGTCTCGTCGCCCACAGTAGCAACTGGATCATGCCGTTCCTCTGGGTTACTGGCGAAGAGGACGAGCTCGCGCAGTTCGAGGAGGCAGTAGCGGACGACTCGTCGGTCACTGAATTCGAAGTGACGGACTCGTTCCCCGACGCCTGCCTGTACAAGATGACGTGGGACCGCGACGTGACCCACACCGTGGACCTCGTACTCGATCACGAAGGGACGATTCTCGAAGCTGTCGGCAGCGGCGACAGGTGGCAGCTGAAAGTCCGGTTCGCCGACCGTGAACAGCTCGGGCTCTTCCACGCCCACTTCAAGACCAGCGGGACCGTGCACGTGGAGCGACTCCTCTCCCCCGCCGGGCCCCACAGTGGCGAGTTCAACGTGACGGCGAAACAGCGCGACGCGCTCGTCGCCGCCTACAACGCCGGGTATTACGAGAAACCACGGGAGACGACTGCGACGGAACTGGCCGAACGGTTCGACCTCTCTCAACAGGCCTTCTCCGAACGACTGAACCGGGGCGTTTCCGAGCTCATCGAAAACACGCTCCTGTCGGGATAATCCAAAGTCGAACGTTTAAATCACCTGTCTATCTCACATAGCGGCTTATCTGTGAGAGTAGTCTATCACTGCCGAGAACGCGAATGGACGATCCCACTCCCGACACCCGCCAGCAGGACATGTTATTTGAGGTCCGGACTGACTCTCGCCGCCGTCGCCTGATCGGACTTCTCGGAGAGTACGAGCGGACCGATCGGGCGTTCCTCGATGCCCTGAGCGCCCGGCTCGCCGAACACGACGCTGAAGTGAACGTCCCAGCCGAGGAGATCGCCGTCGAACTCCACCACTGTCATCTTCCCAAACTCGACGAAGCGGGGCTCGTCAGGTACGAGCCGAGCACGAAGATGATCGAGTTCACTGGCCGCTCCGAGGACGGCGACGGATCCGCGAGGAATCTCGACGTCTCCCTCGGAAATGACTGACCCGTCCGACTTCGCGGAGCGGAGGTCGCGAGGGCCGTGACGCCCTCGAAGCGTTCCGAACCCGACGCCGTAGAGATCCTGTTGATCGAGGCGAACCACGGCGACGTGCGACTCGTCAGAGAACTGTTCGCCGAAGCGGGTGTCACGAACGAGATTAACGTCGTCTACGACGGTGAGACGGCCCTCGACTACGTTCGTCAGCGCGGTGAGTACACGAACGCTCCGGCCCCGGACGTCGTCCTTCTGGATCTCGAGCTTCCCGGGCGGAAGAGCGAGGACGTCCTGGCCACGTTGAACGACAGGCCGGAACTGGCGTCGGTGCCGGTCCTCGGAATGACGGGGTCGACCGCGGAGGCCGACATCGCACAGTCGTCTGGCAGCGACGTCGACGTCTCCATCCAGAAACCGCTCGAACCTGCCGAGTTCGTCGACGTCGTCCGGGGGATGAGCGGATTCGGAGTCACGATCGTCCGGAAGGGGTCTCCGGAAATCGCGAACTGAGTGGAACGAAGCGGTCTGCGACAGGCTGCTGTCGGCGGCCACTACGGTCGATCCACAGAGCCACCGGACTCGGACGTCAGTTCCACGCCCCGCTTCGCAACGACGGGGGCGAGAGCGTCGCTACTGATCGGTTTCGAGAGTTGGTGGCTCAGTTGAAAGGCATCGTCACAAGGGGCTCAGCGGGGGTAACGTGTCGTCATCGCCACCGGGCGTCGCTACGCGTCCGTCTCTGAAAAACGGGTCGTTTCTGCCGCCCCGTCCCGGCTTCCGGAGCTGCGGTGTGCGCCGTCCGTCCGCACGCCGCGCGTCACGCGCCCGTCAGACGACTGCTGATCGTCTGGTATATAACTGATTAGAGTGAAGTATAGACTACATAACAATGCCGTAGACGTGTGGATCAAGAGGTGCGCGGGGTAGGCGGTGGGACGACGCTCCCAGGGAACTGAGGCGGTCGGACGCCCCGCGTCCATCCAACCATGAAACTCGCACTCATCGGGTTCGGTCAGGCAGGCGGCAAGATCGTCGACAAGTTCCTCGAGTACGAGCAGCGCACCGGCCAGGACGTCGTCCGGTGTCCGATCGCGGTCAACTCCGCGACGGTCGACCTGCAGGGGCTAGAGCGAGTCCCGGAGGAGAACCGGGTCCTCATCGGGCAGTCGCGCGTGAAGGGCCACGGCGTCGGCGCCGACAACGAGCTGGGCGCCGAGGTCGCCGAGGCCGACCTCGACGAGATACAGGCGGCGATCGACCGCGTCCCGGTCCACGAAGTGGACGCGTTCCTCGTCGTCGCCGGGCTGGGCGGCGGGACCGGCAGCGGCGGCGCGCCCGTCCTCGCCAAGCACCTCGAGCACGTCTACGAGGAGCCCGTGTTCGGACTGGGCGTGCTGCCCGCGGCCGACGAGGGCGGCATCTACACGCTCAACGCCGCGCGCTCGTTTCGGACGTTCGTCCGCGAGGTGGACAACCTGCTCGTGTTCGACAACGACGCCTGGCGGTCGGCAGGCGAGTCGATGGCCGAGGGGTACGACGCGATCAACGAGGAGATCGTCACGCGCTTCGGCGTCCTCTTCGGCGCCGGCGAGGCCGAGACCGGCGACGAGGTCGCCGAGAGCGTCGTTGACTCCTCGGAGATCATCAACACGCTCGACGGCGGCGGCATCTCGACGGTGGGATACGCCAGCGAGCCAGTCGAGCGGTCGGACCACGACGGCTTCCTGTCGCGACTGGCCGGCGGGAGCGGCGGGTCGGACTGCGACGCCGTCGACACGACCAACCGCATCACGTCGCTGGTCCGCAAGGCCGCGCTGGGGCGGCTGACGCTGCCCTGCGACGTCGACGGCGCCGAGAAGACGCTCCTGGTCGCCGGCGGTCCGCCCGAACACCTCGACCGCAAGGGCATCGAGCGCGGCCGCAAGTGGCTCGAGGAGGAGACCGGCTCCATGGAGGTCCGGGGCGGCGACTACCCGCTGCCCGGGTCCGACTCCGTCGCCGGCGTCGTCCTCTTCTCCGGCGTCCACCAGGTCCCCCGGGTCAAGGAGCTCCAGAAGGTCGCCATCGAGGCCCAGGACAACATCGAGGAGATCAGGACCGAGAGCGAGGACAACCTCCAGAGCCTCGTCCACGAGGGCGCAGAGGAGATCGCGCCGCTGTACTGACTCGCTGACCCCGCTGTTACGTCCCCCGTCCGGTCACCTCGGAGACAGGTTAAGCATCCCAGAGCCCGTAGCGGGTCCCGTGACCACGGACGTCCCCGACGAGGCCGAGGAACTGCTCACGAGCGAACGCCTCATCGCCCACCTCGGGACCTGTCGCGACGGGAAGCCTCACGTCGCCCCGCTGTGGTACCGCTACGAGGACGGCGTCGTCGAGCTCGCGATCACGGGCCGCAAGCTGGCCAACATCCGCGAGAACCCGCGCGTCGCGCTTTCGGTCCAGAAGGACGAGGACGGCCGCGCGCGGTGGGGCGCGTCGATCCGCGGGACGGCGACGGTGATCGACGACGAGGACGAGGCCGAAGCGGTCCTGCGGCGGATCAACCGCAAGTACGGCGCCGGCGACGACGCCTGGTCGGAGAACACCCCCGTCCGGATCGACGTGGGCTCGGTCGACTACTGGACCTACGACGAGTAGCCGTCCACGCCCCAGTCGGAAGCCCGCCCGTCAGGACAGGTCGAACAGCTCGGCGGCCCGGGCCACGTCCTTGTCGCCGCGGCCGCTGAGGTTGACGAGGATCTCGTCGTGCTCGCCCGACTCGGCCAGATCCGCCGCCAGCGCGACGGCGTGGCTGGACTCCAGCGCCGGGATGATCCCCTCCGCCTCGCTCAGTTCGCGGAACGCGGCCAGCGCCTCGTCGTCGGTGATCCCGCGGTACTCCGCCCGGCCGACCTCCCGGAACATGGCGTGTTCGGGGCCGGCGCCGGGGTAGTCGAGTCCCGCCGAGACGGAGTGGACCTCCACGTCGTCGTCGATGACGCGGGTCTTCATCCCGTGGAGGGTCCCCGTCTGCCCGGCGGAGAGCGGCGCGGCGTGGCGGTTCGAGTCCGTCCCCTCGCCGCCGCCCTCGGCGCCGTAGAACGCCACGTCGTCGTCCCTGAAGGCGTGGAACAGGCCCATGGCGTTACTGCCGCCGCCGACGGCCGCGACCGCCGCGTCCGGGAGCCCGCCCGTCCGCTCGCGGAACTGCTCTTTCGCTTCCCGACCGATGACCGCCTGGAAGTCCCGGACCATCCGCGGGAAGGGGTCGGGGCCGACCACGGAGCCCACCAGGTAGTGGGTGTCGTCGACGTTCGCGGCGAAGTCCTCCAGGGCGGCGTCGACGGCGTCGGCCAGCCCCTCGTCGCCGCGGGTGACCTCGTTGACCTCGGCGCCCAGCAGGCGCATCCTGAAGACGTTCATCTCCTGGCGCTCGACGTCTTTCGTCCCCATGTAGATCTCGGTGTCCAGGTCCAGCAGGGCGCCCGCCATCGCCGTCGCGACGCCGTGCTGGCCGGCGCCCGTCTCGGCGATGAGCCGGTCGCGGCCCGACTGCTTCGCGAGCAGCGCCTGCCCGAGCGTGTTGTTGATCTTGTGTGCGCCGCCGTGGAGCAGGTCCTCGCGCTTGAGGTAGATCTTGGCCCCGTAGCGCTCGCTGAGCGTCTCCGCGTGGAACAGCGGCGTCGGCCGCCCCGCGAAGTCCTCCAGCAGCGCCCGCAGTTCGGCCTGGAACTCGTCGGTGCCGGCGACCTCGTCGTAGGCCGCCGCTAGCTGTTCGAGCGGTTCCACTAGCGCTTCCGGAACGTGTCGCCCGCCGTAGTCCTCGAACTCTCCGTCGGACATGTCCCCGAGTCGGCGGCGCTGCGGTATAAACGGTCCGGGCGACAGACGAGCGGCTCAGTTCTCGTCCAGCACGACCGGCACGCCTGCAGCGGCGACTGCGGCGGCGAACGCACGGGAGTCGGCGGCCAGCGTCGAGAACGTGTCGTAGTGGACGGGCAGCACGAGGTCGGGGTCGATCCGCACGGCGAGCCCGGCCGCCTCGCAGCGGTCCATGGTGAACCGCTGACCGATCGGCGGGCAGAACAGGGAGACGTCCATCGACCCCATCGTCCGGTGGCCCGGGAGGACGTCCGTGTCGCCCGGCCAGAAGGCTCGCGTCCCCTCGACGTCGACGACGAACCCGCAGCCGAACCCCTCCGGGTGGTACGGAGTCCCGTCCGGTCGGGTGTGGGGTCCGTCGGGCTCGTTGTACGCCGGCGTGGTCCAGATGTCGACGTCGCCGACGGTCAGCGTGTCCTTCGCCCCCACGCGCTCGACGTCGTGGGGCAGGTCGGCCAGCGGCGGCAGACCGCGCTTCTCGGCCTCGTCGTCGATTCCCTCGAAGGCGACGACGGTGGCGTCGTCGCTCGCGACGCGCTCGATGCCGTCGGGGTCGTAGTGGTGGACGTGGCTGACGCACACCACGTCGCCGTCCTCGGCCCGGTAGTCCCGCGACGGCGGGTGGGCGAGGTCGTCGGAGTCGGGTTCCCACTCGCCCGTCAGCAGGCCGTAGCGCCCGGGATCCGTGTAGACGACGCTCTCCTCGCCGGCCAGCCTGATCGTGGCGTAGCCCAGCCACTCGACGGCCAGACCGTCGTGTCGAACGGTCATTGCCACCGGTACGAACGGGAGGAGCAATAAGGGGGCCGCTTCAGGCCGCGGCGCGCGGGACCGCGACCGTCGGCGGGGAGTCGCGGCGCGCGGTCGCGTCGCTCGTCCGTCGGTTCGGACGCGTCGGAACCGCGTTCGATCGGGTCAGAGCAGCGCTGGCGCGCGACGCGACTCTGGTACGCCGAATCGAGAGAGCGGGGCCGCGATATCGAAGCGGAGAGAGTCAGGTAACAGTCACGCGACGTTGAAACCCTTGTCGCGGAGGAAGTCCTCGACGCGACCGGTGTGGTTGCCCTGGAGCTCGATCTGGTCGTCCTCGACCGTCCCACCGCAGGCGAACTTGGACTTGAGATCGGACGACAGGCTGTCCATATCGACGTCGTTGGGGTCGAACCCCTCGATTATCGTTACCTCCTTCCCGTAGCGACGCTCGTCGATGCGGATGTTGATCTCCTGGGACTCCTTGGCGACGTCCTCGCAGACGCAGAGCTCCTCAGGCAGGCCGCACGTCGAGCAGACCTCAGACATAGTTCACCGTGCGCACTCGGCTGGTGGTTGACTGGCTGTGGCTGAGGTCGTGGGGCGTACTCGCCTTGGTCAGCGAGTAGACTTCCGACATTACAGGTCGGCTTACGAAATCTACCTATTAAACACTTACTGGTATACGCACGCGACGCGCCACAGGGCGGGCGAGGTGGCCGACCGTGGGGTCGACTACCGCACGAGTTCGTTCACCAGGCGAACCGCCTCGTCGGCGTCCGCCGGGTCGGCCTCCCCGGCGTACCGGCAGCGCTCGCGGATCGCCGCGACGCGGCGCGCTCGCTCGTCGGCGTCGACGGCGTCCAGATACTCGTCGACGGTCTCGGTGGCCAGCCGCGAGCGGTAGTGGTCGCGCTCGAGGTGGTAGACGAGCCGCTGGAAGGCCCGCTCGACGTCCCGTGCCGGGTCGTCCGTCCGGGGCTGGTAGCGCAGCCAGGCCGCGCGGTACGTCTTCTCGACGACGCCGCTGCGGCGCAGACCGACGGCCAGCCCCACCAGCGCGACGGCGGCCAGCGCGAACTCCTGGCGCGTCGGCGACGGGAACGCGCCGCCGCCGTCGCCACTGCCGCCGTCGGGTCCTCCGGGGTCGCTCGCCACGCCGTCCTGATCGAGGTCGGCGGTGATGATCCCGCCGGGCGGCGTCGAGGGGTCGACGTCCCGTCCCGATGCGGGGCTGGTCTGATCCCCGTCGTCGACCGGCGTCTGGCCCGACGACGACCCGTCGTCCGTCGGCGTCCACTGCTCGGTCACCTGCTGGGATCCCCCGGTGTCGACGTTCGACTCGTTGGACGCGCGGGCCGCATCGAGGCGCTCCTGGCGGGCCGCCTCGCGGGGTCCGCTCGGCGTGGGATCGAAGCGGACCCAGCCGTACTCGGGGAAGTAGGCCTCGACCCAGGCGTGGGCGTTCAGCCCGCGGACCACCCAGCGGTCCTCCTCGACGCGCTGGCCCGAGGTGTAGCCGACGACGAACCGCGCCGGGATGTCCTGGCTGCGCAGCATCGTCGTCATCGTCGTGGCGTAGTAGGTGCAGTAACCGGCGTCCATCTCGAAGAGGAACCCGTCGGCGACGTCGCCGTTCGGCCGCTGGACGGAAAGCGAGTAGTCCCGGTTGTTCCGCAGCCACTGTTCGATCGTCAGGGCCGTCTCGTAGGGGTTGTCGGCGTTCCGGGTGAGCCGCTCGGTGCGGACGCCCACGCGGTCGGGCGTGCTCTCGGGGAGCTGGGTGTACCGCTCCTGAATCCCCTCGGGATAGTCGGTACCGGCCTCGCGGAGCTGCGCCGGCGACGGGTCCGGGACGGCGCTGCGGACGCGATAGACCTCGCCGCTGCCGACCGTCTCGCCCGTCGCGAGGCTCCCGTCCTCGGCGACGCGGGCGCCATTCAGCCCCTCGACCTGGATCGGCTTCCAGGCCGACGGCGCGACGCCCAGTTCGGTCTCGGGCCGGACGGTCTGGTCGACGCGCCGCGTCGGGCCGGGCGGCGGATCGAGGGTCCCCTCGTAGGGGTCGGTGCCGCCGGTCCGGACCCAGTCCTGGCCGGTGTAGCGGTCGTAACTTGCCACGCGCCAGTAGCGCCCCTCGTCGGCCTCGACCGTGAACCGCACCTCCGGCGAGAGCGTGATCGGGCCCTGCACGGAGATGTCGTCGTCGGCGGTCACGAGGCTCGCCTCCAGCGACGCGTCCGGTCCGATCTCGCCGGCCACCTGGACGTCCGCCGCGGTCGTCGGCACCACCGACACCAGCGAGGGGACGACGATCATCGCCGCCGCGACGACGGCGATGGTCTCGGCGCTGACGACCGGTTCGCCCCGGCGGTCGAAGTCGCCGAGGCCGATGGCCACCGCGCCGGCGACCACGCCCGACAGCGTCGTCACCACGTCCGCGTCGCCGGTCAGCACGAAGAAGCCCAGCGTCGCACCGGCGACGGTGACGGCGACCGCGTACCGCCGCCGGACGGCGAAGTACCAGGTCACGACCACGGGACCGGGCGTGACCCCGAGCACCCACGCCCGGATGTTCGCGATCTGCAGCAGCGACCGGCCGGACAGCAGCCCGAGCGTATCGCTCAGCAGGACGCCCCAGAGCACGGGCCCGCTCAGCCGGGAGAGGTACCACCAGATGCCGGCCGCGAGGAGCGCGGCGCCGACGGCGACGGCGACCGCCGGCCGGACGGTCCGCGCGAGGACGGTCGCGAGGACGAACGACAGCGCCAACAGGACGAGGAACTGCGACGGCACTCCGGTCACGTCGATGAAGTGGTACATGACCTGCAGGGCGGTACCGAGCATCGCCGCCACGGCCAGCAGCGCCAGCGCGCGTACCCAGTCGATGTCCGGACGCCGGCGGCTCCCCGAGCCATCGCGAACGCCGGCGCTCACGCCTCCACCTCCGCGACCAGCGGATTGTCGCGCGTCGCTGTCAGGTCGGCCAGATCGCGCTCGCGCCCGCCGACGGCCACCCTCGTCCCGTCGGCGTCGGCGTGGACGCGGACGTCGGCCTCGTTCCAGGCGTCCTCCGGGACGTCACCCCCGGTCGTCTGCGCGAGCAACTCCAGCGCGTACTGGCGGTGGGTATCGCCGAACCCCTGGGCCAGTTCGCCGTCGGGCAGGGTCAGTTCGAAGGCCAGGCCGGCCCGGACGGCGCCGACGACGAGCGTCGCGGCCGCGGTGGCCATCTCGTCGGCACAGTTGTCCTCACTGCGGGCAGCGACGCTGATCGCCTCTTCGTCGGCCGGGTCGGTGTACTCCGTCACGAGCAGGTCGTCGTTCTTGGCGCTGGCCTTCCAGGCGACGTCGCGCAGCGAGTCCCCCGGAACGTACTCCCGCAGGCGGTCGAACTCGGTGCGCTCGTCGCTCTCCGGACCCAGCGTCCGGCGGAACACGCCCGCCTCGGCCAGCGAGTGGACCCGCGGGAAGACCAGCGCCTCGTCGTGCTCGTAGACCTCGTACTCGGTCTCGACTAGGCCGAGCACGTCGCGGACGGCCACCGTCGCCGGACCGATCCGGTGGACCCCGCGTCGCTCGTAAGTCACCTCGTAGCTGACGGTCGCCGGGAGGGACCGCTCGGCCCGGACGCCGCCGGAGAGCCCCTCGCCAACGCGGTCCTCGACGGCCGCGACGCCGCCGCCGTCGACGCGCAGTTCCACGGTGCGGGACTCCCCGGGAAACCCGTGCCGTGGCTCGGAGCGCTCGACGCTCGGCTCCCCGACCCGATGCACCTGGACGGCCCCGGCCGCGACGGCGACCAGCAGCGGCGCCGCCACGGCGTTCAGCGCTCGCGGGCCCGACAGCCAGGCGTTCAGGACGGCGAGGGCGACGACGGCGAGGGCGGCGTATCCGCGGCGAGTGGGTCGCATCTCACTCGACGGGCACCGTCTCGAGGGCTCGACCGACGACGTCGGCCCCCGTCTCCTCCGCGCTGTCGGTCCTGATCCGGTGTGGCATCACGACGCGCGCCTCCGTGCGCACGTCCTCTGGGACGACGTAGTCACGGCGGTCCAGCACGGCCCGCCCCTGGGACGCCCGCAGGAGGGCGATGCTCCCGCGCGGGCTCACCCCGTACTGGGCGTTCTCGCGGGTGAACCGCGCCAGCCGCGTCGCGTACTCGCGCACAGGCTCCTCGACGGTCACGTCGGCGGCCGTCTCGCGGGCCCGGCGGAACTCCTCCTGCGTCGTCACCGGCGAGAGGTCGTCGATCGGGTGTCGTCCGACGACCCGATCGAGCAGCTCCGTCTCCTCGGCGGCGTCGGGATACCCGAGCCGGAGCTTCTTCGTGAACCGGTCCAGTTCGGCCATGGGGAGGTCGTAGGTCCGGTTCCCATCGACGGTGTTCTGCGTCGCGATGACGGTAAAGGGCGTCGGCACCTCGCGCGTCTCGCCGTCGACGGTGACCTGCCCCTCCTCCATCGCTTCCAGCAGCGCCGACTGCGTCTTCGGCGGCGCGCGGTTGATCTCGTCGCCCAGCACGACGTTGCCGAAGATGGGGCCGCGCTGGAACTCGAAGCGCTCGGTCTCCTGATTGTAGACGTTGACCCCGGTCACGTCGGTCGGTAGCAGGTCCGGCGTGAACTGGATACGGGAGAACTTGCCGTCGAAGGAGGCCGCCACCGCCCGCGCGAGCATTGTCTTCCCCACGCCGGGGACGTCCTCCAGCAGGACGTGCCCGCGACCGAGCATCGCCGTCACGATGTGCTCGATCTCCTCGCGGTGACCGACGATCACCTCCTCGACGTTCTCGATCACCTCCGTCGCGACCCGGTTGGCGTCCCCGACCGTGGTCTCGACCTGCGTCCCTCGTGTGGTGTCCGTATCTGTCATGGTTTCCGACGCTTCGCGCCAGCGGCGGGGGCACCCCTCCCCCGGGGGCGACCCACGGCGGCGCGTACTCCTGTCGTGCGGCCGTCTATGGGTCGAACACTTGTAACTCTGCTGGGGGAATCAGTGCGTCCGTACGGCCGTGCGGTCCCGGCAGAGCGGTCACGACCGCGTCGACGATTCGCCGCTGTTCACCACTCCTTGCACTCGCCGCAGACCAGCCCCGCCTCGCCGCGCCACCGCCGCTCGGCGCCCACCCCGCAGGCCTCGCAGACGCCGTCCGGCGACCACGCGAAGGTCGTCTCCGCCGGCTCGACGTCGTCCGTCGCGGTCGTCTCGTCGGTCCCCGTCCCGTCGCCGTCCGTGGCGCCGTCGCTCTCGTCGGCCGCCTCGCCGTCGCTCACCGGCTCGTCGCCGCTCTCGCCGTCGTCGCCCGCCGCGAAGTCGGTCAGCGATGCGTCCTCCGACATACCTCTCGCTGTGCGCTCGCGGGCCTTAGGTTCCCCGCCACCGTCGCGTGTAGCCTAGCAACTGGATAGGACGAGAACCAGAAAGCCCCCGACCTGCTCCGGTCCCGCGGCTCGCTGCGGTCCTCACTGTGTTGTCGTTCGAAAGACGCCTCCGGCGTCTTTCGTGATCACGAGACTCTCTCGAACGACGGTGCTTGCTTCGCCGGGGTTCCCGGAGCGGGTCGGCCCCTTTCAGTCCCACCTTTCGGCTGATTGACCAGCCGACACGGGTGGGACTGAAAGGGGCGGCCTGTTCGACGACGGCGGCCGACGCAAGCACTGCAGCGAACGGAGTGAGCGAAGCGCACAGCGAGGTCGTTCGAAAGATGCCAGAGGCATCTTTCGTGATGACGAGAGACGGGAGAGCCGTCTCTCGAACCACCCCCGAGTCGAACAGGCCGGGGCTTTCTGGTTGTTCCCAATCATAACGGACCTGTCCCCACAGAAGGTACACACCGTTCCTAGAAGCGGACCGGGAGAGCCAAGTGGCGGGTGTGCCAACGGTCCCCCATGCAATCGCTGCTGAGTGAGCTGATCGACAGCATCGTCAGTATGCCGGGCGAGTTCCTGGAGGTCATGACGGTCGACCCCCTCTCGGCACTTCTGGTCGTAATGGGTGGACTGCTGATCGGCGCCTCGATCGCGGTGATGGGCTATCTGACGCTGGGCGCGGCCGTCGACCTGATCACGCCCGACGTCGGGAGTCGCGGGCAGCCGCGAGCAGATCGATAGCCCGCTCCGGGTCGGGGCCGAGCGGCGAGGCGTAGACGACGCTGTCGGCGTGTTCGAGCAGTTCGTCGGTCCGCTCGGCGACGGTCTCCGGCGTGCCGGCGGCGCAGAAGGCGTCGATCATCGCCTCTGAGACGCGCTCGTCGGCCGCCCGGAAGTCGCCGGCAGCGATGGCCTCGCCCACGTTCTCCGCCCGTTCGGGATCGAGGTCGTGGCGCTGCAGGACCGGCTCCGGAGCGCCGGCGGCGATGAAGGCGACGGGGCGGCGTGCCGCCTCGCGGGCGCGCTCCTCGTCCTCGGCGACCGAGACGCTGGCGTAGGCGGCCAGGTCGAACTCGCCGCGCTCGTCGGGCCGGTCTTCCGCTCCCTCCGCCGCGCGCTCGGCGGCCCACGCGAGGTCCCGCGGGTGGGCGCCGTTGTACATGGCGCCGTCGGCGTGCTTGGCGGCCATCCGCGTCATGTGCGGGCCCTGCGCGCCGACGTAGACCGGGACGTCGCCGACGTCGTAGTTGAGGCCGGCGCCGCGGGCGGTGAAGGTGCCGTCGTGGTCGACGCGCTCGCCGTCCCAGAGCCGCTGGGCCACTTTGAACGTCTCCAGGACGCGCCGGAGCGGACGGTCCCGGTCGACGCCGAGGTTCGAGAGCGTCGAGCCGTCGCCGGGACCGATCCCGAAGAGGGCGCGCCCGTCGCTGACCTCGGACAGCGTCGCCGTCCGCGAGGCCAGCGTCACGGGGTGGGTCTCGTAGGGGTTGGCGACGCCCGTGCCTACCCGGATCTCCTCCGTGGCGCGGGCCATGGCAGTCAATGCCATGAACTGGTCGCGGTTGTTGTAGTGGTGGCTGGCCACGACGGCGTCGAAGTCGGCCTCCTCCGCCGCGACGGCCAGCTCGGTCAGTTCCTCGATCGGATGCTCGGGGGTGATCTCGATTGCGTACATCGCTCGTGGTCGGTCGAATCAGTCCTCGTACTCCCACTCGGCCAGCGCCTGCCTGACGAGGTCGCCCTCGCGGTCGCGGAACAGCGCGTCGCTGCCGTCGTGGTCGCCGAACTCGAAGTGGCGGACCACGGCGACCGGGGTTCCCCCGTCGCCCTCGCCGGTGACGAGGTTGGCCGCGGCTGCGAGTTCGTCGACGACGGCCTGGACGGTGACGTCCATCTTCCGGCCGTCGCGGTCCCGCTCGCCGCGCCAGTCGCGGGCGGCGGGGACGCCGTCCCAGCCCAGCGCCACGCCGCGCTGGCCGTGCCGGAACGGCCGACCGGAGGTGTCCGTGACGATCACGGCTGGGTCGCCGCCCAGCCCGGACCTGATCCGCTCGGCGCTGGCCGTCGGGTCTTCGGGCAGCAGGAGCAGGTCCGCGTCGGGCACGTTCGAGCGGTCGATCCCGGCGTTGACGGTGCTGTGACCGAAGCGCGTCGTGGCGAGCAGGAACGGGACCTCCAGCAGCAGTTCCTCGCTTTCGTCGAGGACTGCCTGTGCGAACCGGGGGTCCTTCTCCTCGCCCGCGAGGTCGCCGATCCGCTCGGCGATGCCGCGGGCCCGCTCGCCGGCCGGGAAGTCGTCGAAGTCCGCCTGCCGGCCCTCCGCCTTGGAGACGACGGTGCTGGCCACGCAGACCACGTCGTCGGGCCGCAGGTCGACCCGCTCGTCGATCATGGCCGCCAGGTCGTCGCCGGGGCGCACCTCCGGCAGTCCCTCGACCGCGAAGACCTCCATACGCCACCCTCGTCAGGGGACCGGAAAAAGGGGCCCGATACCAGTAAGGGTCGCCACCGTCGGGACCGGTCAAATCTCGTGCAGCTCCACGTCCAGGTCTCCGTCCTCGACCGTCGCCGTCATCATCGTCGTCCGCCGGGCCGGCGCGGCCCCGGTCGCCGAGCCGGGGTTGAGCAGCCGCATCCCGTCCCGCTCGACGTCCATCACCTCGTGGGTGTGGCCCGAGACGCCCACGTCGCCGTCGCGCTGGCGGACGGCGTCGGCCACGCGGTCCTCGTAGCCCCTGTCGGGCCCGGTGCCGTGGGTGACCACGAACGTCACGCCGCCGAGGTCGACCGAGGCCACCGAGGGCAGGCCCACGGCGGGATCCACGTTCCCAGCGACGGCGGTCAGTTCCGGCGCCAGGTCGCGGACGTTCGCTATCGCCCCTCTGGAGTCGAAGTCGCCGGCGTGGAGCACGTGATCCGCCGACGCGATCCGGTCGCGGACGGTCTCGGGAATCCGCGACGCCCGAGAGGGAACGTGCGTGTCGCTGACGATGGCTATCTCCATGTTGGCCGGTAGGCCACCCTGGGTAAAAGGCCCGGCGAGAGGCGTCGCCGTAGGCCGCTTCGCGCACGACGAGGCCCGTCCCCCCGGATTGATTGCGGCTCCGGTCCGACCACTCACCATGGACGCGACGCCCGTGGTCACGTGCTTCCTGCGCCATCGCAGCGACGTGCTCCTGTTGCGCCGCAGCGACGAGGTGGGCTCCTATCCGGGCCGGTGGGGCGGGGTCGCCGGCCACGTCGCCGACGACGAGGGCCGGGACCGCGACCCCGAGGCAGCGGCGCGTGCGGAGCTCGGCGAGGAGGTCGGCGTGGTCAACGCGACGCCGGTCCGGGCCGGCGAGTCCTTCGAGGTCGAGGACGGCGACTATCGCTGGCGGGTCCACCCGTTCCTCTTCGAGATCGACGACCGCGACGTCGAGACCGACTGGGAGACCGCCGAGTACGAGTGGGTCCCGCCGACGGAGATCCTCCGCCGCGAGACGGTCCCGGCGCTGTGGACCTCTTACGACCGCGTCCGGCCGCGCGCGGCCGCCGTGCGCGAGGACCGCGAGCACGGCTCGTCGTGGCTCTCGGTCAGGGCGCTGGAAGTCCTGCGCGACGAGGCGGCCGCGGCGGTCGAGGGACGAGAGCGCGCGGCGGAGGCGACCGAGCGCGAGCGGTTCGCTGACGGCGAGAGCGGCGACGGCGACGACGCGGCGGGCTGGGACGGACTCGCCGCCGTCGCGGCGGCGCTGCTTGACGCCCGGCCCTCGATGGCCGTCGTCGAGAACCGGGTCAACCGCGCGATGCACGAGGCCGGCGACGAGCGGACCCCGGCCGCGGTCGAGCGCGCCGCGGCGACGGGGATCGAGCGCGCCTACTACGCGGACGAGCGAGCCGCCGCGGCCGCGGCGGATCGGCTGCCGGACCGCGTCGCGACGCTCTCGCGGTCCGGGACCGTCCGACGGGCCCTGGCAGCGGCCGATCCCGACGCGGTCCTGGTCGCCGAGTCGCGGCCCGGTCGCGAGGGCGTCGGCGTTGCGGAATCGCTGGCCGACGGGTGTGAGGTGACGCTCACGACGGACGCGGCCTTCCCCGCGGAACTCGCCCGGCGCGAGGAGGGCGCGCTCGTCGTCGGCGCCGACCGGATCCTCCCGGACGGCCGGGTCGTCAACAAGGTCGGCACGCGGGCGGCCGCGCTGGCGGCGCCGGCGGTCTGTCCCTGCTACGTCGTCGCCGCGAGCGCGAAGATCGCCGCAGGCGAGCGGATCGAACGCGAAGAGCGCGACCCGACCGAGGTGTACGACGGCGACGCGTCCGTCTCCGTCGCCAATCCGACGTTCGACGTGACGCCGTCCGAGGCGGTCACCGTCGTCACCGAGGACGGCCCGCTGGACGACGAGGGCGTCGACGCCGTCGCGGCGCGGCACCGCGAGTGGGCCGGCTGGGAGTGACGCTATCGACGGCGCCGCTCTCGACCGTCTGCGTGGGAACGACGCGGCGAACCAGGCGTGGAGCAGATGTGTCTCGAGACGGTCGCTGGCCTCGCTCTCGCGGGCACGGGAATCTCTGGTGCGTCGGGAGCAGGGAGTAGAGAGGCGAACAGAGCGGGTCCTCCGCCCGTCAGCGCCGCCGGAGCACCGCGACCGTGATTAGCACCGACAGCAGGACCGTCGCACCGGTGAATCCGGGGCCGGAGCCGGTCGTCGGCTCGGCTTCCGTCATCGGTGTGGGCGGTACCTCCGTCTCGGTCGGCGTGTAGGTCCCAGTCGCGACCGCCGTCTCGGTGACGGCCGCCGTCGTCTCACTCTGCGTCGTGGTGACAGCAGTCGTCGTCGCGGGCGTCGGGGTCGCCGACGCCGTCGTCTCGTCGCCGCCTGCGTCGTCGCCGGGAGGGACGCCGCCGCTACTAGCGGAGCTGCCGCCGGAGCTGCTGTCGTTCGAATCGTCGTTCGAGCCGTTGTCGTCCGAATCGTCGTCGTTCGAGCCGTTGTCGTCCGAATCGTCGTCGTTCGAGCCGTTGTCGTCCGAGTCGTCGTCGGCATCGTCGTCCGAGTCACTGGTGTCGTCCGGATCGGTCTCGTCGTTCGAGTCGTTATCGTCGTCTTCTCCAGGATCTGCGCCGTCGCTCGGAGGACTGCTCTCGTCCTCGTTCTCGTCGCCGCCCTGGTCCGGACCGTCACCGACACCGTCACTCTGGTCCGATTCGTCACCGTCGGTCTCGTCACCATCGTCGGCGTCGTCGTCTTGATCCGGTTCGGTATCGGAGCCGCTGTCGTTCTCGTCGCTGTCGTTACCATCAGTTCCGTCGCTCTCGTCGCTCTCGTCGCCCTCTCCGCCGTCGTCGCCCGTTCCGTCACCGGTTGACGTCACCGACAGCGTCCTGGTGATCGTCACGTTCTCGCCGTTGTCGACGAGCAGTTCAGGCGCGACGGTCGCGGTGCCGCTGGCGTTCTCGGGCATCTCGACGGTCACCGACGCCGTGCGAGACTCGCCCGACGCGAAGGGCTCGATCCACATCCAGACACCGGACGAGTTCGCGTACAGCAACGTGCTCGTCTTCGTGGCGTTCCGGACGGTCCAGCCGTCCGGGACCCCGTCGTTGAGACTGAAGCTGCGACTCCTCTCGTCCGTGTTCGTGACGGTGTAGGACACCTCCGCCGTCGCGCCCGGCGTCACGGACTCGGGTGCGGAGACCGACAGCGGTTCGCTCTCACCGGCGTCCTCGTCCTGATCGGATCTCTCGTCGTCGTCCTCATCCGGTGCGTCACCGGCGTCAGATCCGCCGTCGTCCGATTCTTCGCCGTCACTACCGTCTCCGGTGTCGTCGCTCTCGTCGCCTTCTCCGGGATCGGTCTCGTCCCCGTCGTCGATGGCCACGCTCTCGGACGCGGTCCAGTTCGCGCCGTTCGCCGCCAGTACCTCCGGCGTGAGCGTCGCGGTGCCGCTGGCGTTCGCGGGCACCTCGACGGTCGCCGACACGGTGCGCGACTCGCCCGGTGCGAGTGGCTCGGTCCACATCCACGTGCCCGAGAGGGGTCCGTACATCACCGGACCGGTTCTGGTGACCCCGCGGATCTCCCAGCCGTTCGGGAGGCCGTTCGTCACCGAGAAGCCTCGCGCGTCGGCCGTCGGGTTCGTGACGGTGTAGGACACCTCCGTCGTCGCGCCCGGTTCGACCGAGTCGGGCGCCGAGATCTCGATCGGCGTCGCGTCCTGGGCGGATCCCACCGCTGCGACCGCCGGAACGCCCAGCAGCGCCAGGGCCAGGACGACCGCGGTGACCGCGCCGATTCCCCCGTCGGCGGCGTCCGCGCCGTCCCCCCGCGAACACCGGATACTCGATACACTGTTCGCCGTCGACCGCTGTGATTCGTTCGCCGTCATTCGTTCACACCCACCAGAGAAGGCGAACGCGGGGCGACCACCGCGGTCCCACCCGCGGACACGTCACGTCACCTCGCGTTCGACCCCCACCCATGCTGATTTATTACGCTAGTTTTAGGGTAACATTTTCATAGTCGAAGGCGTATTTTACGATGTTTCGAACTTTGCCCTCGTCTAGACAGGTCGTAAATTCAAACCGGAGACGGCGGCAGTCGTCACTCGCGGCGACGAAAGTGAGACAGACGATCGTGGGCGAGGGCGAACGCCGGTCGCGTCAGAAGAACTGGAACAGGTCGTCCCGTCCGGCCTCGTGGAGGTGCTCGCGGACGGCCTCGTTGAGCGGCTCGACGGTACCGCGCTTGGCGCTGATGGGGGCGATGGTCTCGGGCCACTGCTGCCAGGGCGGCACGAGGCCGAGCCGCTCGCAGATGTCGTTCAGCCGGTCGTCCTCGTCGTCGACCTTGTCCATCTTGTTGACGGCAACGACGGGTTCGACGTCGACGTCCCGGAGGAAGTGGAACAGCTCGACGGCGTGGGGCACCTCGTCGGGGCCGGAGTGGCGGTCCATGATGTCGACGGCCGCCTTGCCGTCGAGCACGAGGATGCCGACGAGGATCTCGTCGGCGTGCTCCTCGACGTAGCGGACCACGTCGGTCTTGATCCGCTCGCGGACCTCTTCGGGGACGCCGTCCATGAACCCGAAGCCGGGGAGGTCGGTGACGACGAAGTCCTCGGACACCCAGTCGAAGTGGTTCGGCTCCCGGGTGACGCCCGGTCGCTGGCCGGTGGAGACGTCGTGGCCCGTTATCTCCCGCATCAGCGTCGACTTGCCGACGTTCGACCGGCCGACGAGCACCACCTCGCTCGACCGGTCCGGTCGCGTCTCGAACATACCCGCCCGTAGCCGGGCGAGCGGCATATGGAGCGCGGTTTCGGTCGGCGGTCGCCCGCGGTCGCGGCGCGACTACGGCCCCTGTTGTCACTGAAAGGGCGCGAAAGCGCCGTCGCCGTCAGATTCCGTTAAACGAAGTAGATACGTGTGGCAATTAACAGCGGGTGTTGTTGTCGTCGATGCTTTTAACAGGTGGCTGGCGAATGAGTGGGTATCTCACGCGTCGGGCGACCGGCGAAGATCCAACCATGACAGTCACGATCGGTATCATCGGCGCGGGCAACCGCGGCCGGAAGCACACCGAGGAGTATCAGGCGGTCGAAGACACGCGCGTGAAGGCCATCGCGGACGTCGACGAGGACGCGGCGACGGCGCTCGCGGAGGAGTTGGGCGTCCCCGACGTCTACGCGGACTTCCGCGACATGCTGGCCGACGACGAGATCGACGCGATCAGCGTCTGCGTACACAACAACCTTCACGAACCGATGGCCGTCGAGGCGTTCGATGCGGGCAAGCACGTCTTCTGCGAGAAGCCCCTCGCGGGGAGTTACGCGGACGCGAAGCGCATCCTCGAGGCCGCAGAAGACGCGGGCAAACACCTGGGCGTCCAGAACATGGAGCTGTTCACTGGGGAGACGCGCGCGGCGAAGCGCTTCGTCGAGGAGGGGCGGCTCGGCGACGTCTCGTTCGCCCGCTCGGTCTACTCGCGCCGCCGCGGCCGGCCGTACGTCGACGGGTACGGCACGCCCTCGTTCGTCCAGAAGGAGTCGGCGGGCGGCGGCCCGGTGTTCGACATCGGGACCTACGAGATCGGGCGCATGCTGTACCTGCTCGGGAACCCGGCCGTCGAGCGCGTCAACGGCCAGACGTTCGAGTACCACGAGGACAGCTACGGCGAGGAGCTGGTCGGCGAGAACGAGGAGCTCTACGAGGAGCGCTTCGAGGAGTCGGACTACGACGTGGAGGACGCGGGAACGGGCGCCGCCCGGCTCGCGGACGGCTCCCGCCTGGAGATCCGGGCCGCCTGGCACATGTTCTCTCCCGACGAGCGCGGTACGGTCGTCGGCAGCGAGGGCGGCCTGGCGTTCGACCCGCTCGAGTACCTGACCACGGCGAGCGACTACGAGATCACTGCCGAGGTCGACGTCGAGGACTACGAGCGCCGGCAGGCGCTCATCGAGAGCGAGTCCGGCTACGACGCCAGCGACCGCCCGACGCAGTTCGACCACTGGGTCGAGACCGTCCGCGGCACGGTCGACCCGATCCCCACGGGCGAGATCGCGCTCAACTCCATGCTCGTCATGGAGGGGATCTACCTCGCCGACGAACTCGGCCGCGAGGTCAGCGTCGACGAGGTCGCCGAGGAGTCGCCTTCTCGGTCGATCGACCTCTGAGCGGCGTCGTGGCCGGCGGTCCGTGACGCCAGTCCGTCGCGACCGGATCAGCGACGGCGGAGCTCGTAGTTTTTTGAACTATCGAAACAATCTTTTTGTCCTCCTGGTGAGTCACCGCGACACATGCCATCAGAGCGACTGGGCGTCGGCTTCGTCGGCGCGGGTTTCATCACGCGGGAGTTCCACGCGGCGACCTTCGAACGCATCCGCGGCGCGGACGTGACCGGTGTCATGAATCCGACGGTGAGCAAGGCCGAGGCGGTGGCCGAGGAGTGTCGCGAGGCCGGGAGCGGCGACCCGATGACGACGGGCGACGTGCGTGACCTCGTCCGCCACGACGAGGTAGACGCGGTGTGGGTCACCTCGCCCAACCACACGCGCGTCGAGACGGTCGAGGCCATCGTCGAGGAGGTCGAGCAGGGCCGGGCGGAACTGGATGGCATCGCCGTCGAGAAGCCCCTGGCCCGGACGGTCGACGAGGCCCGCGAGGTCGTCGACCTCGTCGAGGGGACGGGGCTGAACGAGGCGTACCTGGAGAACCAGGTCCACATGCCCGGCGTCGACAGGATGCGCGAACTGCTATGGGACAGCGCCGAGGGTTCGGGCCGGCCGTACCTCGCCCGGTCCGCCGAGGAGCACTCCGGCCCGCACTCGACGTGGTTCTGGGACGGCGAGAAGCAGGGCGGCGGCGTCCTCAACGACATGATGTGTCACTCGCATAAAGTGAACAAACACCTCCTCTCGCGCCCGGGCGAGACGGACGACCTGGAACCCGTCGCGGTGTCGGCCGACATCTCGACGCTGAAGTGGGGCCGCGAGGAGTACGCCGACGACCTCGCCGAGGAGTACGGCGTCGACTACGCGGGCGCGCCCTCGGAGGACTACGCGTCGGCCAGCGTCTTCTACGAGACGCCGGAGGGCGACCTCGTCGTCGGCGAGGCCACCAACTCCTGGTGCTTCGTCGGGTCCGGGCTGCGGATCACCATCGAACTGCTCGGGCCGGAGTACTCGGGCACGATCAACACGCTGGAGTCCGGCACGGACGTGTTCTTCTCGGACCGCGCGGCAGAGGACGCCGGCTACGTGGTCGAGAAGCAGGAAGCCGACCGCGGGAAGATGCCCGTCCTCCCGCAGGAGGGCGCCACCTACGGCTACCTCGATCAGAACGAACACGTCGTCGAGGCGTTCCGCGCCGGCGAGGACGCCAGCGAGGACCTCAAAGACGGCCTGGAGGTGGCGGAACTCGTCGCCGCCTCGTACCTCGCGGCCGAGCGCGGCGAGCGGATCGACCTCGACGACGCCGACCTGTCGGGGTACGTCCCCGAACCGGCTCGCGGCGCGTTCGACGCTGGGCCGGCAGGTATCGAGCGGTAGGCGGGCCGGTACCAGTTCTTATTTGCCCCCGCGGGGCACAAGCCGAAACGTGCGACTCGTCCAGGTGACGATCCCGGCGGGGAAGCGCGAGACCGTCCTGGCCGTCCTCGACGACGAGGGAATCGACTACGTCGTCAGCGACGAGACCAGCGGCCGGGAGTTCACCGCCCTGGTCTCGTTCCCGCTGCCGACGCCGGCCGTCGAGCCCGTCCTCGCCAACCTCCGGGAGGTCGGTATCGAGGAGGACGCCTACACGGTCATCCTGGAGGCGAACACGGTCGTCTCCGAGCAGTTCGAGGAGCTGGAGGAGCGCTACGCCGAGGACCACGACGAGAGCCGCATCGCCCGCGAGGAGCTGACGTCGGCGGCCAGAGAGCTGTCAGCGACGCTGTCGAACTACGTCACGATGACCGTCATCAGCTCGGTCATCGCCACGGCCGGCCTCCTGCTGAACTCCCCGGCGGTCGTGGTCGGCTCGATGGTCATCGCGCCGCTGGTGGGACCGGCGCTGTCGACCAGCGTCGGGACCGTGGTCGACGACAGCGAGCTGTTCCGGCGCGGCCTGAAGCTCCAGATACTGGGAGTCGTGCTCTCCATCGCCGCCGCCGCCGTCTTCGCCGGGCTCATCAGGTCGCTCCACCTCGTCCCGCCCCTGACCGACGTGACGACGATCCAGCAGGTGCGCGAACGGGTAGCCCCGGACTTCCTCTCGCTCGTGGTCGCGCTGGGGGCCGGCGTCGCGGGCGCCCTGAGCCTCTCCTCCGGGGTATCGACAGCGCTGGTCGGCGTGATGATCTCCGTGGCGCTGATCCCGCCGGCGGCGACCGTCGGCATCGGCCTGGCGTGGGGGCAACCGCTCGTCAGCCTCGGATCCGGCGTGCTGACCCTGGTGAACATCATTTCGATCAACTTCGCGGCGCTGATCGTTCTGTGGTACCAGGGCTACCGACCGACCCGGTGGTTCCGCCTCGACGAGGCCCGGAGTGCGACGCTCCAACGCATCGGCGTCCTCGCGCTGTCCATCCTCGTCCTGTCGGCCTTCCTCGGCGGCGTGACCGTCGACACCTACGAGCGGGCGGCGACGGAGGAGCGGATCCAGGAGGGGGCCGAGGAGATCGTCACCGGCGCCGGGCTGACGCTGGTCGAGGTGGAGACCGAACACACCAACACGCCGCTGTTCCAGGAGCCAGACCGGGTGATAGTGACCGTCGGCGTCAGCACCGACCAGGACCAGCCGGACGTCGTCGACGACCTCGATCAGATGGCCGACGACGTGTCGGGACGGAACGTGGCCACCGAAGTCCGCTACGTCACCATCTCGCGGGCGTGAGCTCGGACGGGACGTCCGGGGGACTCACTCGGCGCTGTCCAGTTCCTGCGACAGGATCTCCGAGACGAGGGCGCCGGGCGAGCGAGTCTCGAGGGCGGCGTGGCGGCGGAGTTCGCGGTAGGCCTCGGGGTCGAGGTCGAGGGTTATCTCGCCCAGCGTGGCGCCCTCGTCGGCGAGGGCCGCCGCGACGCTCTCGCCGTCGTTGATCGCGCTGGCGACGGATCGGATCTGCCGGACGGTCAGGTCGTGGTCGATGGCGGCCCAGGCCAGCAGGTAGCGAGCCTCGCCGCCGACGCGGGCGATGTGCTTGGCGGCGGTCGGCGCGATGTGGCCCAGCGCGACGTGGAGGCGGATGGCCCGCGGCAGGTCGTGGACGCGGGACCACTTGCGGATGAACGAGACCGTGGCCTCGCCGCCGGCCCGCTCGGCGGCGGCCTTGTAGGATCCCTCGCCGCGGACGAGGGCAGCGCAGGCGGCCGCTCCCCGCAGCATGTACACGTTGTCGTCGGCGCCGGCCGTGTTCTCCGAGAAGGCCCTGACGGTGTCGGCCGCCAGTTCGAGGCTCTCGGGGTCGTCCGGGTCGAACTCGACGGCCTCCTCGGCGCGGTCGCCCATCAGCGACGGATCGCCGCGGATCACCGGCTTCCCGACCGGCGACTCGCGGTCCGTCGACGGGCTTCCGTCAGCGGTCATCACTTTCCGTTCGGAGTCGTTCGTTAAAAACGTCCCGTGCGAGCGTGCCCGGTGCGGCCCCGCGTCGGAGGGATCCGGACGCGTCGGCGTCGCTGGTCACGGCTACAGCGGCGACTCAGTCGTCGGCGGCGGCGTCCTCGCGGTTCTCCGAGAGGTGCTCCCAGATCTCGGTGCAACCGCATCCGTCCTCGACGTCGTCGAGATGCTCCCGATGAGCCGACGAGCCCTGCTCGTCGGCGCCGTCGAGGTGGTCGGTCGCCGGCTCTTCTGCGTCGTCGTGGTCCTGTTGTGCAGTCGTCATCGTCGTGCTCCCGCGCGGCGCGGCACCGCGTCGGTCAACGTGGTTCCACCTATAGCCACCTGCCTCCTTAAGCCCGCTCTCACCCGTAATCTTGTCCCGCACTCCCGACTACCGGCAATCAGTGCAGCTATCGTGTGCGGAGTCCGACAGGAAGTGAGCTGTGGTACCATGTGACAAGGACAGCAAGAGGGCGGCGGGGAGATCGGTGTTGCGGCGAATCTTGAAATCGGCGACGGACTGACGTATCCGGGAGATGTAATAATATGTAATGACCACCGACGTCCACCAGCTCGACGACGGGGCCTGGATCAGCGTCAACGACTCCCGAGAGGTGAACGTCAGCGACCTGTGGCTCCTGGCGCGAAGCGACCTCTGTGGCTGCGAACCGACCGATTTCCTCGCCGAGGGCTTCGTCGAGGTCGAGCCCGACCCGCCCGACATCGAGGCGCGCATCGCGGGCCGCTGTATCGCCTGCGGGACCGAGGGCGTCACCGACTGGCTGATCGTCGGACGCGTCATCGACCCCGAATCCGGCGAGTTCTACGGCGTCGACCACGAGAGCGTCCACGTTCCCGAGAAGCGCCGCCGACTGGCCGATCCCGGAGAATAGGCAACTTTCTCCTGATGCGGCGAGAGGTGGGGACCTTTGACGGCAAGGCGAGGGGTATATGTTCGGGGCTATTGGCTACGTAGTACTACTATGCCGACGAAAGTCGAGAAGTGGAAAGACGAGGTGTACGGCAACGAAATCAGGGAGCACCTGATGGAGTTCGCCGAGGAGGGATGGGACGCCATCCCCGAAGACGAGCAGGACGCCTGGTTCGAGCGCTTCAAGTGGTGGGGCCTCTACCACCAGCGCTCCGGCCAGGAGTCGTACTTCATGATGCGGATCGGCACGCCCAACGGCGTCGTCGAGCCCGGCCAGCTCGAGGTCATCGGCGAGGTCGCCAGAGAGTACGCCCAGGGCCCCGCCCAGAACCCCGAGTTCGGCGACGCCTACTGCGACTGGACGACCCGCCAGTCCATCCAGCTCCACTGGATCAAGATCGAGGACATCCCGGAGATCTTCGAGAAGCTCGAGTCGGTCGGTCTCTCCACCCAGCAGGCCTGCGGTGACTCCTGGCGGAACATCGTCGGCTGTCCTGTCGCCGGCAAGGACAGCCACGAGCACATCGACGCCTGGCCCGTCGCCGAGAACCTCCACGAGACGTTCAAGGGCGACGACGACCACGTCAACCTGCCCCGGAAGTGGAAGGTCTCCATCACCGGCTGTGACGAGGGCTGCGGCCAGGGCGACATCAACGACCTCGCCTTCGAGCCCGCCGAGAGGGACGGCGAACTCGGCTTCAACGTCCGGGTCGGCGGCGGCCTCGCCCGCAAGGAGCCCCGCTTCGCCCGCGACATCGACGTCTGGGTCCCCGAAGAACGGGTCCCCGACGTCGCCGGCGGCCTCTCCGCGCTCTTTCGCGACTACGGCGACCGCGACGACCGCTACAACGCCCGCATCAAGTTCCTCGTCGACGAGTGGGGCCCCGAGAAGGTCCGCGACGTCCTCCAGGAGGAGTACGTCGACTTCGAGCTGCCCACCGCCGGCGAGGACATGCGCGACGAGTACACCTACAACTCCGGCAACCAGGTCGGCCACGACGACCACGTCGGCGTCCACGAGCAGCCCGACGGCAACTACTACGTCGGCCTCAACGTCCTCGTCGGCCGCATGGGCGCCGACGAGGTGCTGGAACTCGCCGACCTCGCCGAGGAGTACGGCTCCGGTGAGGTCCGCCTGACCCAGCGCCAGAACGTCATCGTCACGGACGTCTCCGAGGAGAGCCTCGACGCGCTCCTCGAGGAGCCCCTGCTGGAGGAGTACTCGCCCGACCCGAGCCCGTTCAAGCGCGGCTCCATCGCCTGCACGGGCACCGAGTACTGCTCGCTCTCGATCGTCGAGACGAAGAACCGCCAGGTGCGCTACGCGCGCTGGCTGGAGGGCAATGTCGACCTCCCCGAGGACCACGAGGACTTCCACATCCACCTCTCGGGCTGTACCGCCTCCTGCGCCCAGCCTCAGATCGCCGACGTCTCACTGCGCGGCATGAAGACCCGTAAGGACGGCGAGCCCGTCGAGGCCCTGGACATCGGCCTCGGCGGCGGCCTCGGCGAGGACCCGCGCTTCGCCGACTGGGTGGAGATGCGCGTCCCCGCCGACGAGGTCCCCGGCGCCATCCAGAACCTCGTCGAGAACTTCAAAGAGCGCCGTCAGGACGGCGAGACCTTCCGCGAGCTCGTCGAGTCCCGCGACGAGGAGACGCTGGCCGAGCTCGTCGAGCCCGAGGAGACCGACTACGATGACCCGTACATGCACAACACCAAGCAGACCTGGTACCCCTACGCCGAGGACGACGACATGGACGCCTCGCCCGCGCCCACCGACGGCGAGGGCAAGCCGCTGACTCCCGCCGACGACTAGGGTCCCAACGCGGTTTCTCTCTCCCGACTTCTCTTCTCGACGTCTCTTTCCGTTCTCGAACCGGCTGGCTGCTGCCACGTTCTCCCTCTCGGACGCGACAGACGGCACAGACGACGGGACTCAGAAAGCCCTCGGCCCGCTCGCGGCCGCTCCGTCGGATACCCTCACTCCGTTCGGGTAGTGCCGGCGGAGCGACTGCCCTCCGGCGCGAGCGGTCTTCGCCCTTTCGTCCACCGAAAGACTCGCTTCGCACGTCTTTCGAGCCCTGTGCTCGAAAATCGAAGATTTTCGGCATGACGAGAGAGCGAAGCTCTCTCGAACCACCTCGCTCCGCTCGGCAGGACGCCAGGCCGCAACCGCAGACCTGCTCGTCCCCGGGTTCTCGCGGTTGCACCGCGAGGTCCGAGGGACCTTCGGTCCCTCGCTACGCGGCACGGAGGCCGCTCCCGGCCGCAGTGCGGTCAGGAAGCGTGATTCGCGGCGGACGCCGCGAATCCGGGGAGGAGTGGTGGAAGCAATCGCTCGCGCCCTCGTGGCGCGAGCAATTCCCTGGCGGATGAAAGGGCGAGGCTCGGTCGGGGAAGCACGAGCCCGCAAGCACTACAGCGAACGAAGTGAGCGAAGCGCGCAGCGTGGCTCGCGCGACCCGAGCGAGCCGAGGGCTTTCTGGTCGTTCGAAGTTGTCGCGATCCTTCCAGAGAGCGGGCCGAGGGCGTTCGATGTCACGGAAGTCTGTGGGCAGCCAACAGACGATCCGAGTGAAAGACCTAGGGAGAGCTTCGCGCTTAAGTGCGGACCGTCACAAGAGGGGGTATGGTCGACCGCATCCTGAAGGTCAACGCGTACACGACGTTCGATCTGCTCGACGGGACGGTGGAGGGCCACGGGTTCGACGAGGAGGCCTACGCAGTCCTCAACGCGACGACGGACTCCCGCGACGACCCGGACCACGTGGAGCTACAGCTGGAGATGGACAACACCCAGCTCGACGAGGTCGAGCCCCACGCGGACAAGGTCGCGCTCTCCGCGGAGCAGGCCCGCGAACTCGCCGCGGAACTGGAGAAGTACGCCGGTCGCGTCGAGGCGGCCGAGGAGTAGCGCCGCGCCCCGGCCGGCGTCGGCCGGTTCCCCCGTTACGGACGGCTTACCCCCCACAGTTCTAAGCGCTCCGAGGTCGTACAGAGAGCCAGTTATGGCTGCCGACGCGCCCGGTAATCCGGCATCGCGCGAACTCGGATTCTGTCCCTGCTGTGGTTACCGGACCCTGCCCCGGTGTCCCCCAGGTTCCTACGCCGTCTGCCCCGTCTGCCAGTGGCTTGACGACCCCGTCCAGTTCGGTGATCCGGAGTACGTCAGCGACACCAACCACGTCAGCCTCGTGCAGGCACGCGCGAACTTCCGCGAACACGGCGCCTGCGTCCCCGACGCCGTCGAGGAGGCCGGTCCGCCGGGCGACGCCGAGCGCGATCCGAACTGGCCCTACGACGAGTAGTCGTCCGAACGCCGAGAGGCTCCCGCTGGTCCCCGTTCGAGCCCTCGTTCGCTTCGCTCACTCCGCTCGCGAGCAGGCTGACGGCCGCAGGGCCCGCCCGTCCGCCAGAGACCGCTCCGGCTCCGGTCCCAGCCCAGCGGCGAGGCAGGCGAGGCGCGTCCGCGTGGCGGACGTGAAAGTGTCGGGCGTGTTTCGTACTCGAATCGACAGGTCGCCCAAACCGTTAATCCCCGGGCGGTCGCAGTCGTGCGTGATGACGCAGGTACCGACAGTGACGCTACCGAGCGGTGACGAACTGCCACAGGTCGGCGTGGGCACGTGGGACATCGACGGCGACACGGTCCGCGAGTCCGTCCGCGCCGGTCTCGACGCCGGCTACGGCCACGTCGACACGGCCGAGGGCTACATGAACGAGGACGAGATCGGCGAGGTGCTGGCCGACTACGACCGCGACGACGTCTGGCTCACCTCGAAGGTGCTGCCGAAGAACCTCGACTACGAGTCGGTGATCCGGTCCTGCGAGGCCTCGCTGGAGCGTCTCGGGACGGACTACCTCGACCTGTACCTGATCCACTGGCCGAACCCGGCCATCTCGCTGCGGGAGACGATGAACGCGATGGCGACGCTGCACGACCGCGGACTCGTCCGCAACGTGGGCGTCTCGAACTTCAGCGCCTACCAGCTCTCCTGCGCGCGGCACGTCTCGGACGTGCCCATCGCCGTCAACCAAATCGAGTTCCACCCCTGGCTCCAGCGGCCCGACCTCGTCGAGTACTGCCGCGAGACCGACACCGTGATCGAGGCCGCCGCGCCGCTGGGCCGGACCGAGGTCTTCGAGGACGAGGTCGTCCAGGACCTGGCCGAGGAGTACGACAGGTCGGTGGCGCAGGTGATCCTGAAGTGGGAGCTCGAGCGCGGAATCGTCACCCTCCCCAAGTCCACCACGCCCGATCACGTCCGCCAGAACCTCGAACTGTTCGACTGGGACATCGCCGAGGAGGACCTGGAGCGCCTGGACGACGCCGACCGGAACCACCCCGTCTACGACCACCCCGCTCGGGACTGGACGGGCGACGTGTACGGCATCAGCCAGTAGCGTTCAACCACCTCAACGCCAACGAGGACGGCATGGACCCGCCCGAACCGGACCGCTGGGACGCGGCGGCGGTCGCCGGCGTCGCGCTGCTGCTCGCCGTCGGCTACGTTCTCGTCCCGCGCCCGGCCGTCCAGTACGCGGTGTGGCTGGCGGTCTTCTGCATCTGGATGGCGTGGTTCGTCTTCTACGGCACCAAGTGGCTCTACGGCGTCGAGGCGTAAGCGGTACGTGGGTGGCCCCGCGAGTGGCGAGCGATGGACACCGACGCCGACGTCGAGAGCGCCGCCGAGGACCCGCCGCTCCAGTGGCTCGCCGTGGCCGTGCTCGGCCTGGCGCTCGCGGCCGTCGGGCTCGTCGCCGGGCTGCTGTCGATCGCTGGCGTGGCCGGCGCGATCGTCGGGGCGGCGCCGTTCCTGGCCCCGGTGTTCGGCTCGAGCCTCCTCCTGCTGCTGGGCGGGGTCGTCCTGTTCGTCGGGAGCATGCTCGCCTGGGACCCCGACTTCGAGGCGACCGAGTGACCGCGACAGCGCGGCGACAGCGGGGCGCAGGGCGGTCGCAGTTGGTCGCGGACGAGGATAGCTATATTCCGTTCCGGCCGCTATCGGGAGGTATGAGCGACGGCCGACCAGTCAGCGACGACCTGCCGGACAGCCCGATCCACACGACGGGGACCGACCACATCACCATCTGGGGCTCGAACGCCGAGGACACCATCGCGTTCTACCGGGACCTCCTGGGGATGCCGCTGGTGCTGCGCCAGCCGAACCTCGACGACCCCTCCCAGACCCACCTCTTCTTCGACACCGGCGACGGCCGCATCCTCACCTTCTTCGTCAGCGACGACCGCCAGTCCGACCCCCGGCCCCAGCGCAGCGCCATCGGCGGGGTCCACCACATCGCGCTCCGCGTCGCGCCGGACCGCTTCGAGGAGATGATGCAGGCGCTGGAGGACGCCGGGAAGGGGTACAACGTCTTCGACCGGGGCATCTTCCACTCCGTGTACACCCGGGACAACAACGGCCTCGTCGTGGAGATCACGACCGACAAGTTCGACGTGCCCGACGACCGCCGCGCCGAGGTGCTGGCGACCACTCAGCGCATCCGCGAGGAGGACGGCGCCGACTACGCCAAGGAGGAGCACATGGAGGCCGCCCTCGAGGAACTGGGACTGGAGGCCGAACCCCGCGACCTGCCCGACGCCGAGAGCGGCGTCGGCGGCGTGGAGTAGCCCCCGTCGGAGCGGGGTAGGCGCGGCGACCGATCGACAGCTGGCAGCCGATCGGTCCGCAGAGAGCGGTAGCTGGCAACAAGCGACAACGGCGTGCCGCCCCTACGTTCTGCTGCTATGTCCGACGGCAACGGCAACGAGGAGGACAGCGAAGACGGGACCGGCCACACCTCCAGCGAGGAGACCCAGACGATGCCGACCGAGCAACAGCAGGAGGAGTGGGAGAAAGGTGAGGAGGAGGAACCACAGGAGCAGGAGGACGAAGAAGCAGACGCCGAGGACGACGGCGGCTGACGCGCCCACAGGCGTCAGCGGTCGCGGGTATCGGGCGGCTGACGGCGCCGCGGCGCTGCGCCGCGAAACCGCGTGACGGCGGTCCCGCTGCGGAGCCGCACGGCAGGCGTTCGCGATCGGCGAATCGGACGTATGGACACAGGTAGTGGACTTAACCCTGCGCCGACCCAACGACGAGTATGGAGGCGCCAGCCCCACTCCGTTCTGCCGCGGATCAGGGAGAGGACGTGACGATCACACAGCGGAACTACGACGACGAGACCGTCCTCGTGGTGGACTTCGGCCAGGGCGTCGACGCCGGCCTCGACATCGTCGGTGACACGGCCATCGTCGTCGCCGGCGACCGACAGTTCGAGTTCGAGGTCCCGCCCGAGGCGACCGAGATCACGACCAACGACGGGATCCTGGAGATCAGGAGTTCCTGACGCCGGTGTCGACTCCGCGGTACGGGCCGCACAGCGAGCGACGGCCGGTTTTCAGAACCGGCACCGAATCCAGTGGGTTCTTGTGGGACGACGTTCGCGTACCCCCATGCCAACCTTCGTCGAGTTCGACGGCGCGTCGCGCGGCAACCCCGGTCCGGCCGCTATCGGGTACCGAGTCCTGGCGGACGGCGACGGCGTCGAGGGCCACGAGTTCGTCGGCGAGGCCACCAACAACGAGGCCGAGTACCGGGCGCTCCGGCGCGGCCTCGAACGCGCACTGGAGGCCGGCCACACCGACGTCATCGCGGAGGGCGACTCCGAGCTCGTCGTCCGGCAGGTCCGCGGCCAGTACGACGTTCGTGCATCGAACCTGATCGACCTCTACGAGGAGGTCCGGGAGCTCGCCGACGAGTTCGACGACTTCGAGATCCGCCACGTCGGCCGGTCGGACAACGGCGCCGCCGACGACCTGGCCAACGCCGCCCTCGACGAGCGGTAGTCCGCGGTCGTCGGGACTGCCGGGCCGATGCGGGCTGCCGCTACTCCTCCGCGTCCGGGTCGGCCTCGCCCTGGACGTCCATGTCCTCGGTGTTCGTCCGGTGGCCCGTCTCTACCTCGACGTCGGCGACCGTCCCCAGGTCCGTCCAGTCGTCGTTCCCCGTCTCTCGGCCCCTGACGTGGGGCGTCGGCCAGTCGCCGTCTTCGGCGTCCGCCCGGACCTGAAAGCGCTGGTACCCGTCGTCCTCGCCGGCCGAAATCTCCAGCCGGAGCTTGTTGCCCGGTTCGTAGATCGACTGGCTGACGTGCCCCTCGACCGTCGTCCCGTCGTCCGCCGTGATCTCTATCGGCTGTTTCTGGCCGACCTCGCCGAGTTCGTCGATGAGTTCCATTGCGTCGGTGATTGGAGCGCAGCGGGTGTAAGCGCTCATTCGAGGTGGTCCGCACGTAGATGCGGCTTCCCATCGATTGGCTTCCGGTTCCCTACTCCCCGGCCGCGTCCGCCTCCCAGCCCTCGGTGTAGACCCGCTCCTCGTCGACGCCTGCGTCGACGAACAGCTCCTCCGTCTCGACGACCATCTCGGGGACGCCGCAGACGTAGACGGCCGCCTCGTCGATGGCGACGCGCTCCAGCGCGTCGGGGAGGTGGTCCTGCACGTGGCCCTCCCGACCCGGCCAGTCGTCGTCGGCCTTGGAGAGCACGTAGTCGACGTCGACGTGGTCGTGTTCGGCGTTGAGCTGGTCGAGGCTCTCCCGGAAGATGAGGTGGTCCTCGTCGCGCTCGCCGAACACGAGGTGGGCGTTGCCCTCGCCCTCGCGGGCGTACTGCTTCAGCATCGGGTAGATCGGCGTGATGCCCGTCCCCGTCGCGACGAACACGGCGTCCCGGTCGAGGTCCCGCACGTAGAGATCGCCGTCGACCTCGTTGATCTCGATCTCGTCGCCCGGCGTCCGTTCGTGCATCCAGACCGACGCCGTCCCGTCGTCGTAGCGCTTGATCGCCATCACGATCTGGCCCGTCCCCGGCAGGCACGCGGCCGTGTACGGGCGCTCGACCTCCTCGCCGTCCTGCTCGAAGTGAATGTGGGTGTGCTGGCCGGGTTCGTACTCGAAAGTGTGGTCCTCTGCCACGAGGCGGAACTGCTTCACGTCGGGCGTCATCTGGTGGACGTCTGCGACGGTGACTGGTAGTGTCATTCAGTATGGTATTACGGGTGACGAAGGAAAGATGTAGTGGCGGCCGCTGTGAGCGACGTGTTCGGGATTCGTCGTGATGCGGGAGTTCGACGCCCGTTCTTCGTCCCACCACAGAAGAACCGCAGTCCGGTCTCAGGGTGCTACGAAATCCCTGCCGCAGGAAGAGAACCCACAGCGGATTGAGGGAACTCCGTGTCTCGAAAACCAGTCCACTCACCAGTCACCGTCGAACTCGACAGTGACCCCGCATTCAGCGGCCATCCGTTCTACTTCTCGCTTCTTCCCGCGTTTGCTCAGTTTCGTATCGATGTGATGCCCGTCGACCAGTTCCTTGTACACCGGATCGGCTTCGGCCCACTCCGGTTCGTCGTTGATTATCGCCTTGTTCCGGGAGGGCACCCACGGGACGTCTATTCGATCCGTCAGCCCGTGAAACCTGACGAGATAGTTAGCGACTCCGACCATCGCTTTCGCCTGCGTACGGTCGCTCACTGCGGCTACGGCGTCGTCCCCGTCGTAGATCCTGATCACGTATCTGCCCGAGGTGTCGAACGGCCGCCGCTTCCTGCCGCCGTTTCGGATCAGGCCGTCCATCCCGTCCTCGCTCGCATCCGAATCCGCCGCGGACGGGGACGCCCTGTCTGGGTCTATCTCGCGCTCGATCTCCTGGACGAGTCCGTCGATCATCTCCTTGGCCTGCGATTCGGCGGGAGAAGCGACGACGTCGGAGACGGAATCGGTCAACAGTTCAGTGACCTCGAGAGCCAGCCGGTCTTTCTCGGTTTCGAGCGTCTTTCGGGCGCGCTTCAGTTCGTTGACCCGGGTGGCGATTTTCTCCGCATCGCCCGTCTGGATCGCGTGCTCCGTGAACGCTCGCAGGATATTGATCTGGTCGGGCAGGCTCTGAAGTGTCGCATCGGAGAGCGCGTTCACAGTTACCTTCGAGTCGACGACTCGACGACGGTAGAACTCGTACTCCTCCCCGTTCGTCAGAATTCCCCAGTTCACGTCCTCGTTCTTCAGATACGCGGCTAACTGGTCGCGGTGCTTCTCGGAGAGGGCCGTGTCGACACCCTTGGCCTCGATGAACGCGACAGGCGTGCCTTCCAGCACCAGGGCATAATCGACTCGGTAGGTCCTCCCGAACGCTTCCACCGAGTATTCGAGTTGCGTGTTCGCGGGGACCTCCCACCCGAGAAGTTCGAGAAAGTCCCGGAGAACTGCTGCCTTGGTGTTCGCTTCGTCCATCTGCGGTGAGGCGTCGATGACGGACTGTGTCTCGGCCACGTAATCCCTCACCGCTTTTTCGTCCATAACTGTATGAACGATGCCCCATCCACTGTTATCAAAGTAACCGACTACTATCGCGACGGTTAGTTACTCTGACTGGAGTAGAAACGCTACGACTGGATCAAACAGAGGACTCGCCGGGACCGAGCGAAGCCGAAGGCTTCGCGAGGGTCGGCGAGGGAATGACTGACTGGAGCGAACGAAGTGAGCGGAAGGAAGGAATGGACTCGCCGGGATTTGAACCCGGGGCCTCTTCCTTGCGAAGGAAGCGATCTGCCACTGATCTACGAGCCCGCATCCAATCGTACCGGGCGAGTCGTACTTGAGGCTTCCGTTCTGTCGCGGGTTTGAGCCACCGTGTCGGACAATGACCCGCGCCGCTGCAGCCGCCGCAACCGTTCGAGTGGTCGTCAGAAAGCGTCGGAGACGCCACTGGGCGACTGGAGCCTCGCAAATAGTACGTCGTCGTGTCGCCGCTCGGAGAGGCAAAGAGAGGCGATCGAAGGTCGAACACCTCTGCGAGCGAGCATACAGCGGAGGTCGAACCCGCACCGCGCGGGCTCAGACCGAGGCGCGTCGCGCACCTCGGGTACCGCAAACCGCGGTCAGTTCAGCTCAGTCCCGAAAGACGCCGAAGGCGTCTTTCGACCCTCATGGAATCAGGGATTCCACTCAGTACCGGAAGACGGCTCCGCCGTCTTCCGACCTTCGCAAACCTGTTCGGGTTTGCTCAGTCCTCGAGGACGATCTCGATCGAGACGTCGTTCGGGACCTGAATGCGCATCAGCTGGCGCAGCGCCCGTTCGTCGGCGTCGATGTCGATGAGGCGCTTGTGGACGCGCATCTCCCAGTGCTCCCACGTCGCAGTCCCTTCACCGTCGGGGGACTTGCGAGTGGGAACTTCCAGCGTCTTCGTCGGGAGCGGGACCGGACCGGAGAGTTCGACCCCGGTCTTGTTGGCGATGTCCCGGACGTCCTCGGTGATGTCGTCGAGGTCCTCGGGGCTGGTGCCCGCCAACCGGACGCGTGCCTGCTGCATGCGTTATCGCTCGTCGACGCTCAGGACCTTGCCGGCGGCGATGGTCTGGCCCATGTCGCGGATGGCGAAGCTCCCGAGCTCGGGGATCTCGCTCGACGGCTCGATGCTGAGCGGCTTCTGGGGCCGGACCGTGACGACGGCGGCGTCGCCGTTCTGGATGAAGTCCGGGTTCTCCTCGGCGACCTCGCCGGAGGAGGGGTCGATCTTCTGATCGATGGACTCGATCGTACAGGCGACCTGAGCCGTGTGGGCGTGGAAGACCGGCGTGTAACCGGCCGTGATCACGCTCGGGTGCTGCATGACGACGACCTGGGCCTGGAAGGTCTCGGCGACCGTCGGCGGGTCGTCGGCCGGGCCACAGACGTCGCCCCGGCGGATGTCGTCCTTGCCGATGCCGCGGACGTTGAACCCGACGTTGTCACCGGGCTCGGCCTTGGGCACCTCTTCGTGGTGCATCTCGATGGTCTTGACCTCGCCACCGACGTCCGAGGGCTGGAAGCTGACGTTGTCGCCGTCGTTCAGGATGCCCGTCTCGACGCGGCCGACCGGCACGGTACCGATGCCGTCGATCGTGTAGACGTCCTGGATCGGCAGGCGCAGCGGGGCGTCCGTCGGCGGCTCCGGCTCGGGCAGGTCGTTGAGCGACTCGAGCAGGGTCGGGCCGTCGTACCAGCCCATGTTGTCGGACTGCTCGGCGACGTTGTCGCCCTCGAACGCGGAGATCGGGATGAACTTCGCGTTCTCGGTGTCGAAGCGGACCTGGTTGAGGAGGTCCTTGACCTCTTCGACGACCTGGTTGTAGTCGGACTCGCCGTAGTCGACGAGGTCCATCTTGTTGACGCCGATGATGAGTTCGCCGATGCCGAGCGTGCGGGCCAGGAACACGTGCTCCTGGGTCTGGGGCGCGACGCCGTCGTCAGCGGCGACGACGAGGACGGCGTTGTCGGCCTGGGACGCGCCCGTGATCATGTTCTTCACGAAGTCGCGGTGACCCGGACAGTCGACGATGGTGAAGTCGTACGTGTCCGTGCTGAACTCCTGGTGGGCGATGTCGATGGTGACCCCGCGCTCGCGCTCCTCGGCGAGGTTGTCCATGACGTAAGCGAACTCGAAGCCGCCCTTGCCCTTCTCCTCGGCTTCTTCCTTGTGCTGTTCGATGACGTGCTCGGGGACGGATCCCGTCTCGTACAGGAGTCGCCCGACGAGCGTACTCTTCCCGTGGTCCACGTGGCCGATGATGGCCAGGTTCTGGTGGCGATCGTTGCTCATTGGTGTATCTCACGCGCAGAGGCGCTATATCGGAATCTTTGCGCGGTTGTTCATAAAACCATTTCGAAGTCCCGTACAGGCCATCACGGAGCCCTCCTGCGATTTGCCACGCAGTCACACGCTGGGCCGGGGACGCGGGACGGCCGAGCGGGCCCGTCGTCGAGGCGGAGCCCGGGAATCGGTGGCGGGTCAGCGGCGGGGCGCGGTTACTCGGACAGGCGACCGACGTCGGCCAGCACCGCGGTCGCCGTCTCGGGTCCGCCCGCGCCGCGGCCGGAGACGTTCAGCCGGCCGGCGTGTTCGGTCTCGAACTGGACGATGTTGCGCGTGCCCGACACGGCGAGTGCCGCGTTCTCGGGGACGAGCCGCGGGCCGACGCGGACCTCGCCGTCGACGACCTCGCCGATCAGCCGGATCGTGCGGCCGTCCTCCTGGGCCAGCTCCAGCGCGCTGCCCGGGATGGTGCTGATCCCTTCGACCTCGGCGTCCTCGAGGCTGTACTCCCGGTCGCCCTGCGCGAGGACGTTCGCGACGATGACGCACTTCAGCGCGGCGTCGGTCCCCTCAACGTCGAAGGTCGGGTCGGCCTCGGCGACGCCGAGGTCCTGGGCCTCGGCGAGGACGTGCTCGTAGTCCAGCCCCTCGGCGGCCATCCGCGAGAGGATGAAGTTGGCCGTGCCGTTGAGCACGCCCCGGGCCGCGGTGATGTGCTCGGGTCCGAAGTCGTCGATGGTCGAGAGCACCGGCATCGCGCCGCCGACGGTGGCCTCGAACAGCACCTCGCCGTCGCTGTCCCGCTCCAGTTCCACGACCTCGCCGTAGCGCTCGGCGACTGGGCCCTTGTTGGCCAGCACGACGTGGCGGCCCCGCTCCAGCGCGGCCCGGACGTGGCCGAACCCGGGCTGGGCGTCGCCCAGCGTCGTCGGCGTGGCCTCGACGAGGACGTCGTACTCGCCGTCCAGCGCGTCCTCGGGGGCGGCGCTTCCGACGACGCCGTCCGTGCGCTTGGCCGCCAGCGCCGACTCCACGTCGATCCCGTCGGGATCGACGACGGCTCCCTTCGAGTCGGCCAGCGCGGTCACGGTGTGGCCGTACTCGCCGGCCAGTTCCGCAACGGAGCTACCGACGGCGCCGGCGCCCACGACGGCGAGTCTCACGCCGCATCACCCGCGGCGAGCGGCTCGACCACGGTGAGGTCCTTCTCGTCGGCGATCTCCCGGACTGCGGTGAGCGTGTTCTCGACCTTGCCCGGTTCGGTGGCCAGGCGCAGGCGGGCGCTGGAGACGTCCTCCTCGCCCTCGGGCGCGGACAGCGAGAGGTCCGTCACTGTGGCGTCGCTGGAGGTGCGGATCCGCGAGAGGGTATCCGACAGGTCCGTGTTGACGATGTGGCCCGAAAGGATGACGGTCAGCGCCTCGCCGTAGCGCTCCGCGCCGGCCTGGATGACGTCGAAGTCGGCCGCCTGGAGGGCCTCGACGATGACGTCGAAGCGATCGGGCGTCGTCTCCAGGTCGACCTCGACGGGGATGTGGCCGCGGGGCGTGAGGTTGCCCCGCTCGTGGAAGATAGAGAGGAGGTTGCCGCCGTTTTCGGCGATGGGTTCGAGCGCGCGCAGCAGCTCGCCCGGCTCGTCGACGAGTTCGAGCCGGACTGTGTAGGCCCGCACCTCGTCGGTCGAGTCGCTCATCGCCCGATCACCTCCCGCGAGTCGTCGTGCGTCCGTCCGCTCATTATCCCACAGCAGGGAGCGGGAGCTATAAGAATCCGTCCGTTCCCGCCGGCGATCACGGGTGGCGTCGTTCCCGAACGCGCGAGTGGACCCAGCAGTTGCCTATATTGATGCGTATTACCAACCTTATATAACCATTTCTATATTATAGGCAAGCTTATATCTCTCGACCGGTTCCGCTGGGGTGATGACAGCACGCATCCACGCGGCACCGGCGAACGCCTGTCCGCACTGCAGCGAATCGTTCGACAGCACCGACTTCCCCGGCTTCTGTAGCCACTGCGGCTACATCCCCGGACAGGGCGCCGACTAGCCCGTAGCGCCGCCGACTCTGTGCCCAGCAGGTTCCGGAGCCGGTTCCCTGGCTGTCGTGGTTCATTTCTTTCCTTTTCTACGCCCGTCAGCGACGCCGCTGACGCCGTCGGAGATCCCGTGCTCTACACGGCTCGTTTGTGACGATGAGCGGAGTCACGTCGACCGACCAATATATTTTTATAATAACACTATCGCGTCGGCCCGCTCGTCATTAATTTTCATGCTTTGGCTAGTTTCAAGTTTCCGCGACGAGTTCGTCCGTACGATGGCAGCACGAACCCGCAGCCGTACCACGGCACCGGCGAACGCCTGCCCGCGATGCAACGCACAGTTCGACAGTAGTGACTTCTCCGGCTCCTGTGACTCCTGTGGGTACGTGCCCGGCCAGGGTGCCGACTGACTCGCGACCTGATCGCCGGCCCGGAGACCAGCGCAGCCAGAGCCACGGCCGTCGCTGAATGCCGGTCCCCCGCCGGTGGCGTATCACCGACGGCGAGCCCATCGATCACGGCAGGTACCGGTCGTAGAGGTCGTCGATCCACGCGTTGTACTCCTCGCCGCGGGCGCTCCCCCACGGGTTACGCGAGAAGTACCACATCGCCGCGAAGATGCTCCCCAGCGTCAGTGCGAGCCCCGGCGGCAGGGCGAAGGCCCATAGCCACGTGGTGGAGCCGCCGATCAGGGCCGCCACGAGGATGTCCACGACCTGGTGGATACGGTCGCCCATGCCCGCGGATTGGCGGCGGACCGACCTAAGGCTGGGGGCAACAGAGCGGAAAGAGAAGGCGGCAAGTATCCGCACCGACCACCGGAAGAGCAAGCTCTTCCGAGCCCCCGTTCGCTTCGCTCACGGGGCGAAGTGAAGCGCGGTTCACCGTCAGAGTGAAGCTCTGACGACCCCTCACTCGCTGACGCTCGTGAGGACGCGAGCGAAGCGAGCGTCCGGGAGTTTTTCGCCCACGTGTTTGCAAGCCGAGCGGGACCGAAGGTCCCGCTGGCCGTGCGAACGGGCGCTACGCGCCCGTGAGCAGACGGGGGTCGCCGGAGGCGACCCCCCGCAATAAAAAGGTGGTAGCTTAGAGGTAGTCGATCGCTTCGGGCAGTTCTGTCTTCATGCCCTTGCGCTCGCGGATCTCCGTGATCTTGTCGGGCTGGAGGTTGTCGGCCATGACTTGGAAGCCGGCGTTCTCCGTGTTCCAGGAGGCGCGGCCCTCCGTGGCGCTCCGGATGTCGCTGGAGAAGCCGATCATCTCGTCGACCGGAGCGACGCCCTCGACGACCATGAGGTCGCCCTCCTGATACATGTCGTCGACGCGGCCACGGCGACCCTGGATCTCGCCGGAGGCGGCGCCCATGTGCTCGTTGGGGACGTCGATGCGGACGTCCTGAATCGGCTCGAGCAGGCGGATCTCGGCGTCGATGAGTGCGTTGTGGACGGCCTCGCGCATCGCCGGGATGACCTGTGCCGGACCGCGGTGGATGGCGTCCTCGTGGAGACGCGCGTCGTGCAGGCGCAGGAGCGTCCCCTGGACCGGTTCGGCGGCCAGCGGGCCGTCGTTGAGCGCGTCCTCGAGCCCCTCGATCAGGAGCTCCATCGTCTCGTTGAGGTGCTGGATACCCTTCGTGTCGTCGATGAGGACGTTCGTCCCGTGGATGTGTTCGATGTTCTGGGAGGTGTCCTTGTCCATGCCGGCCTCCTGGAGGGCCTCACGGCGCTCCAGTTCGGGCATGTCCATGGAGGCCTCGCCCATCTTGATCGTCTCGACGATGTCCTCGTCGAGGGGCTCGATGGAGATGTAGAACCGGTTGTGGCGGTTCGGCGAGATACCCTCGACCTCGCGGGACTCGGTCTGGGGCGCCTCGCGGTAGACGACGATCGGTTCGCCGGTGTTGATCGGGATGCCCTGGTTGCGCTCGATGCGCTGGCCGATCACTTCGAGGTGGAGTTCGCCCTGTCCGGAGATGAGGTGCTCGCCGGTGTCCTCGTTGATCTCGATCTGGATCGTCGGGTCCTCCTTGGCGACCTGCTGGAGTGTCTCGATTAGCTTCGGCAGGTCGTCCATGTTCTGGGCCTCGACGGACTTCGTGATGACCGGCTCCGAGATGTGCTCGATGGACTCGAACGGCGTCATCTCGACGCTGGAGACGGTCGAACCCGCGATGGCGTCCTTCAGGCCGGTGACGGCCGCGATGTTGCCGGCGGGGACGCGATCCACTTCCTCGCGCTCGCCGCCCATGTAGATGCCGACACTCTGGACGCGGTTCGTCCCGGCGGTCCCGGAGACGTACAGGTCCTGGCCCTTCTCCAGGGTGCCGGAGAAGACGCGGCCCGCGGCGATCTCGCCGGCGTGGGGGTCGACGCCGATGTCGGTGACCATCAGGACGACCTCGCCCTCCTCGTCGACCAGACGCATGGTGTCGGCCAGCTCCGAGTCCGCGTCGCCGCGCCAGATGCGCGGGATACGACGGGGCTGGGCGTCGATGGGGTTCGGGAAGTGCTCACAGACCATGTCGAGCACGACGTCGGACAGCGGCGTGCGCTCGTGGAGCTCCTGGCGCTTGTCGGCGCGCTCGAGCTCCATGATGTCGCCGAAGTCCATCCCGGTGCGCTGCATCGACGGCATGGAGACGCCCCACTTGTACAGTGCGGAGCCGAAGCCGACGGTGCCCTCCTCGACGGAGACCGTCCAGTCATCGATGTCGTCCATCTCCTCGGTCATCCCGCGGATGAGTTCGTTGACGTCGTCGATGACGCTCAGGAGCCGGCGCTGCATCTCCTCGGGCCCCTCCTGGAGCTCGGAGATCAGGCGGTCGACCTTGTTGATGAACAGGGTCGGCTTGACGCCCTCGCGCAGCGCCTGTCGCAGGACGGTCTCGGTCTGGGGCATCGCGCCCTCGACGGCGTCGACGACCACCAGCGCACCGTCGACGGCGCGCATCGCACGCGTGACGTCCCCACCGAAGTCGACGTGGCCCGGCGTGTCGATGAGGTTGATGAGGTGGTTCTCGCCCTCGTACTCGTGGGTCATCGAGACGTTCGCCGCGTCGATGGTGATCCCGCGTTCCTGTTCGTCCTCTTCGGTGTCCATCGCGAGCTGCTCGCCGGCAGTCTCGTCGGAGATCATACCCGCGCCCGCGAGGAGGTTGTCCGTGAGCGTCGTCTTCCCGTGGTCCACGTGAGCAGCGATGGCGATGTTCCGGATCTGCTCCGGTGAGTCCATCAGTGTCTCACATTCCTGAACGATCTTTTTACGTCGGCCCATTATACGGCTGACTATCAGCAGCAGCATCAAAAGGGTAGTGTTTCGGTGTGAGTGCGACAGAGTGGAGCACGAACACCGAAGCTCGCGCTCTTGGGTAGAGGATTGTTGGTCAGTTCGCAGCAGTAGCTGGAAGTCACAGCGGGCAAGGGTGGCGCGAACGCGCCACCCGACGAAGCATGATTCCACTCAAGACGTTCGTCTCGGAGCGTCGTGCCGCGAATCTGCTGACACAGATTCGCTGGCGTGACGGCGTCTATTGCCCGCGCTGCCGTGCCGAATCCGTGATTCGGTACGGCAGCTATCGGGTGTTTCAACGGTATCGCTGTAAGAATTGCGACCGCACGTTCAACGACAAGACAGGAACCGTCTTCGAGCATTCTTCGATCGCACTCAGGAAGTGGTTTCTCGCTGTCTACGCCTACATCCGGTTCAACACCAGTCTTCGGCAGCTGGACGTGGAGATCGATGTCTCCTACAAGACGGTGTATCGGCGCGTCCAGCGCTTCCTGCGAGCGCTGGACGCGCCTCGGCCACAGTTGGACGGGCCGGTCGAACTCGACGAACTGTACGTCAAAGCTGGCCTGAAAGGCCGCGAGCGCGACCGACCGTCGCGCTCGCGTGGGCTGTCCACACGCGGACGTAGAAAATATGCCGAGGACAAGCCGCCTGTGTTCGTTCTGGTTGATCGGGCAACGAACGACTGCTACGTGCTGCCAGCGAAATCCGCCGAGGAATCGACCGTTCGACTTCTGCTCTCCGGTCATGAAGAGGAGTCGCTGACGGTCTATACGGATGGATTTCGGGCCTACGACCCGCTAGAGGACGACGAGGAGTTCAACCGCGAATACGTCGTCCATGGCGACGGGGAATACGCTGATGGAGATGTTCACGTGAACACCTGCGAGAGCCACGCGTCGCTGGCGCGACGGTGGCTCTCGCCACATCGAGGCGTCTCCAAAGACAGGCTCACGCCCTACTTCAGAGCGTTTCAGCTTCGCCAACGCGTCCGCCGGAAACCCGGTGAGGAAGCACTCAAAACGATCCTCGAAACCGCGCTATGACGCCACCAACAATCGCTTACCCATGAGCGGAAGCTCGGGAGACGAGGAGGGCAGCGACGAGTCTCCCGGCGTTTCCATTTGCGTGCGACAACTGGAAGCACGCAAATGGACGCTCGATAGACGGCGACCGGCAGGGAGCCGTCTATCGGTGTTTCCGCGTGCGTGCGACAACTGGAAGCACGCAAATGAACGCTCGTTGGAGGGGCGGACGGTCGCAGCGGAGAACGATTCCCGAGGACCCACGGGAACGACGCCGATACCGCCGCCGTCGTGCGGCCCGTGTCACGCCCCCGCAAGAGTAATACGGCGGAATCCCTTCCTGTGTAACGTATGGACGTCCACGTGCAGGGTGGGCCGGCGGAGCCGTTTCTCGGCGCCCGGGACCTCTTCGAGACCGAGCACGACCTCGACCGGCCCGTGACGATCCGGATCCGCGAGGACCCCGACGAGCGGACCCGGGTGAGCCACGACGAGGAGAGCCACCTGCTGATCATCTCCCAGCAGGCGGCCACGAGCGCCATGGTCCGCGAACTCGCCCTCCACGAGTTCGCCCACATGCACCACTACGAGCGCGAGCACCCCTCCCACACCCAGTCCACGCGGGAGGCCATCTACCTGGCGCTGGCGGGGGAGAGCGTCGAGCGGCGGACGCTGACCCACTGCTACCAGATCGCCAACCACATGAAGGACATCTACGCCGACGACGTCTGGCTCGACGTGGCGCCGGCTGACAAACTGGTAGACTTCCTGGAGTCGAGCCTCGCCGCGGCGGTGCTGGACGCGCCCCGGGAGCGGGGTGCGTGGGACCGGCTGACCGCCGGCGCGGACCCGGACATCACGGCGGTCAACGCCGCCTTCGCGCTGGGGCTGGTCGAGCGCCACGACCTCGCCGACGAGGGGCACCCGATCTACGACCTCGCCCACGCCGCGGCCGCCGACGCCCCGCACGTGAGCCTGGACTCGTTCAAGCGGCACTTCCGGTCGCTCTCCCGGGATCCCGACGAGAGCGAGTACCGGAAGGCGCTCGTCGACGTCACGCAGGCCTACGCTACCGCGAACGGCACCGACCAGGCCGCCGACTGACCGAATTCCCGCCGGGACCCTCCACATCGACTTCTTTACGGCCCTCGCGGAACGTCGTCAACGCATGCTGAAGTCGAGGTTTACGTTCGGGGCAGTCGGGCAGCCCGCAGGGGGGTGTACCCCGTGATCCGGACGGTCGCCCTGGCCGGGGCAGCGATGACCCGGTTCGGCGAGCTCGGGGAGCCCCTCGTCGGCCTCCTGACGGACGCAGCGGGGGACTGCCTCGCAGACGCGGCCGTCGAACCCGGCGACGTCGACCACCTCTACGTCGCCGAGTCGGGCGGTTCCTACGACAGCAGGCAGGGACTGGCGGCCGCCGTCGCCGGCGAACTGGGACTGGCGCCGGCCCACGCGACGTGCGTCGAGCAGACCTCCGCCGCGGGCGCTGCGGCGGTGTACTCGGCCGTGCGGGCGATCCGGGCCGGAGAGGTCGACTGCGCGCTCGTGGTCGGCGGCGAGAAGTTGACCCACGCCTCGACCGCGGCCGCGACGGACCGCATCTCCGCGGTAGCTCACCCCGCGGCCTACCGTCACGGGGTGACAGTCCCCGCCTTCGCGGGCCTGACTGCCCGGCGCTACCTCGACCGCTACGACGCGCCCCGGGAGGCGCTGGGACGGGCCGGCATCGACCGCGACGAGGTCGATCTGCTGGAGGTCCACGACATGTTCACGATACTGGAGCCGCTCCAGCTTGAGGCGCTGGGGTTCGCCGAGCGGGGCGCGGGCTGGCGGCTGGCCGTCGAGAGCGCGACGGCGCGGGACGGCCGGCTGCCCGTCAACACCTCCGGCGGGCTGAAGGCGAAGGGCCACCCCATCGCCGCCTCCGGCGTGGCCCAGCTCGTCGATCTGTACGACCAGCTGACGGACCGGGCGGGCGTCCACGCGAGTGAAGCGAGTGTGGGCTCGAGGGGCGACCGGAGGGAGTCCCTCGGTGACCGGCAGGTGCCAGCGTCGACCGCGCTGGCCTGCAACGTCGGCGGGTTCGGCAACTGCGCGGTCGTGACGGTTCTGACGGCCGATTAGACGAGGGCCAGCAGCGGCGTCGCGAGCAGGACGAGTCCGAGAGCGAGGACGGGGTAGTCCCGCGGCTCGAAGGAGAGGGGCGGCAGCGTCGGGTTCCAGGCGAAACACCGGGCGCGCAGCGCCAGCGCCAGGCGGTCCGAGCGGTCCAGCGCCCGGTGGAGACTCCGGACCGAGAGCCGGCGCGCCCGGTCGGTGAGCGCCCGCTCGTCGCCCAGCCGCGCGAAGATCGCGGTCCGCGTGGCCCGCACGTCTCGCAGGACGAGCGGGAAGAAGCGGACGGTCAGCGAGACGCCGACGCCGAGCGCCTGGCCGACCCGGCCGGGCACGAGCCACTGAATCGCGGCCCGCGTCTCCCGTACGGGCGTGGTAGTCACGTACGCGGCGCTGACGAAGAGGACGGGCACGACGCGCGCGACGGCCCGGAGCGAGTCCAGCGCCGGGCCGACCCGGAACCACGGCGGACCGAGAGCGATCCCTGCGAGCAGCGGTGCGAACCCCAGGGCGATCAGCACGACGCGGTAGGACCGGAGAACGCGCAGCGGCGACAGCCGCGCCGGCCAGCACGCCGAGAGGCCGAGCAGCGCCGTCCCGGCCAGCCACGCGGGGTCGGTTCTGGCGAAGGCGGCGACCGCCGCGCCGGCCTGGAAGAACAGCTTCGCCCGCGGGTCCAGCCGGTGGGCGAGCGCGTCGCCCGGCTCGTAGCTCAGCATCCCACGCCGATGCGGTCCAGTTCCTCGCGGGCCGCGCCGGGCGGCCGGTCGACGGCGACCCGCCCGTCGCTGAGCCCGACGACGCGGTCGGCCAGGTCCAGCAGCCCGCCGACGTCGTGGGTGACCACGACGATCCCGGTTCCGTCCGCGTGGAGGCTCGCCAGCCGCTCCAGCAGCGACTCGCGGGCGGGCCGGTCGAGCCCCGCCAGCGGCTCGTCGAGCACGAGGTGGTCCGGGTCTATCGCGAGCGCGCCCGCGACGGCGACGCGGGCCTGCTCGCCCCCGGAGAGCGCGTCGATCCGGTCGTCGGCCCGGCCCGCCATGTTCACCGCCGCGAGGGCGTCCTCGACCCGGCGGTCTATCTCGTCGCGGTCCAGCCCCAGGTTCTCCGGGCCGAAGGCGACGTCGGCGCCGACCGTCGCGGCGACGAACTGGTCGCGGGGATGCTGGAACACCATCCCGACGCTCGTCCGGGCGGCGACCGGGTGCTCGGTCACGTCGCGGCCGTCCACCGCGACGGTCCCG